>CAZTHL010000027.1:0-43485 GCA_964613585.1 uncultured Mycobacteriaceae bacterium
CTAGGTAACACCGTGAAGGGCGCCGCCGCGCCGGAGACAGCCGGTCATGGCTCGTGCCGGGCAAGAATCCGGCTGGACTCGATCATCTCCTCGAAGACGCGCACATTGCGAATGATGATCCTGCGGCCGGAGACGCTGATCAAACCCTTCCGCTTCCACTCCTGAAGCGTGATGTTCACCCGCGTGCGCGTCGCGTTGACCTTCACGGCGATGCGCTCCTGCGTCTCGCCAAGGTAAAGGTACGGCTCCTCGTGCAGCCGTCGCTCGGCGTTCTCGACCGTCGCCATGTAATGCGCCAGACGGGACTCAAGATTGCACAAGGAAAAATAATACAGCTTTTGAATAAGATGGCGCAGCCGGCCTCGGTTCTTAATATGCAGATTGTCACGGAAGCGCACGTGCTTCATGAGCTCCAGAAGCTCGTGGAGGCTGAACAGCAGGACCTCGGAGGATTGCTGAGCCGTGCAGGTCGCAACATGCGAGGTGCGGTCGAGCAGCGCGATCTCGCCGACGGACTGCCCCGGACCGACCGAGTCGAACACGATCTCCTTGCCATGACGATCGGACAAGGACAGATCAAGCAGGCCCGAGCTAACAAGCGCGAAGCTGCTCGCCCGCTCCCCTTGCAGGAAGAGGATCTCGCCCGCCACCAGCGTCTTCCGCCGGCTCCGGCTCAGCACCCCCGCCAGGGACCTTCGCGGCAGGCCCGAGAACAATGGGCTCGGCATGGGGCGGCAACGCTCCAGCTCGGCCGCACCGGCCCCTCCGCAAGACGGGTCCAACCGAACGAGCGATCGGTCGCCCTACCGCCGATGCATCGCATATTATGTCGAGCCGACATGTCATTGGCGTCATCCGAGCACAATCACCCCATCGACGAAGGCGACGCGATAACATTCCGTTTCAAGGGAACCGATGCGCTGGCGCAACATTTTGCGCACATTTTGTGCAATCACCGACGCCAGCCGTCAGGAATGCCAGCGGCCGAGGAGCCGGAGCCGCAGGCTGATCGCGGCGCTGGCCAAGCGCGAGGCGGTGATGGGAATGCGGACGTGGATGATCCTGCGCTCGAGCATATCGGCGGCGGGTAGCGCTTCGAGGCCGAGCGTGGCGAGCCGGAGCCACGGCAGGCCGATCAGCACCATCACGATCGCGGCGACGACAAGCGTCCGGCCCGTGCCCATCGGCTACGGTTCTGCGCGCTGCGACCCCCCGGCAGGCATTCTCCGGGGCCCGGCGCTCAGTACCAAACGCCTGACCAGCGCCAGCGCGGCGCCGCCCTCACCGGCCAGGTGCCGGCCGGTACCGGCTCGCGCTCGCCGGCGCGAGGCGGCAGCGCAGGCGGCCAGGCGGTGGCACCGAGATCACGCAGCCGCTGGATCCGGCGCCGGGTCGGCGGGTGGCTGCGCAGGACCGATGGGGCCGGAACCCGGCGCCCCGGCATGATCAGGGTCTCGAGGATGCGGCCTTGCACCCGCTCCATCGTCATCAGCGCCGCGGCCAAGCCATCGGGATCGCCCAGAAGCCGGGCCCCCTCGAGATCGGCGTCGTATTCCCGGGCCCGCGACAAGGCGAGCTGCAGCAGGCTCATCAAGGTCGGCGCCAGCAGCAGGAGCAGGACCACCGGCCACGGCACGACCACCGCACCCATGGCCACGGCAGGCAGGTTCAGCAGCAGCAGGAACAGGCCGAGATAGGTGAGCAGCGTGGTCACCCGGCTCATGGTGTCGGCCAGGTTCATGATCCACAGATCGTTGTTGACGATGTGGGCGGTCTCGTGCGCCAGCACGCCGCCCAGCTCGAGCAGGCTCATGTGCCGCAGCAGCCCGTCGCTGAGCGCGATCGCCGCGTGGTCGCGGCGGCCGAGCGTGAAGGCGTTCAGCATCGCGCTGGGCAGATAGTAGAGCCGGGGCACCGTAGCCAGGCCCGCACGGCGGGCAACCTCGTCGAGCACCTCGTGGACCTCGGGCAGCTCGGCACGGCGGAGCGGCCGGGCACGGTAGAGCGACAGCACCGCCGCGGGTGGCATGGACGGCGAGAAGGCGATCAGCAGAGCCACCCCGCCGAGGGTCCACAGCACGCCCTGCCCGCCCCACAGGATCCAGGCGATGACGCCGGCGATCAGGCCCATGCCGGCGATCAGCACGGCCGAGTGCACAACATTGCGCAGCTTGTGCAGACGATGGCGGGACATCTCGGCTCGAAGGGTAAGGCTTGGTGTGGACGCGACGGCTGTGGCGCAGCCACACGTCTGGCCATCCGCAAACGGCGTGGAGAACCGGCGCGCGCCTTGCCCGGTTCCGTCAAACGGCGCTGGCTCGGCTCGGCCGCCGGACCCGGGCCCAATCGACCGACGCCACCGACGGGATGCTCTCGCCGACCAGGTGGCCTGGGGTGACGCGCCGCCGGCTCGTATCCTGAATGATGCCGGCCACCCGATCATGTCCGTCCTTGGGGAGCGGCGGCGCGCCCGGGGGGCGCGGGGTCGGCGAGCACGCCCGATCGCCGACGGACAGGGGTCCGTCCGCCGGCGGAGGGTACGCGCCGGGGCAAGGCCGGCGCAGATCTACTGCGCGGCCTCGCGCCGCTGGGCCCAGGTCCCCTCGGTATCGCTCGTGGTGTAGCCGCTCTCCTCCCGCGACTTGGCGTAGGCGATGGCGGCGATGAGCAGCCCGAACACCGCCTTGGCGACGACGTCGGCGAGAGAGTAGCCGACCTGCGTGGCCGCCTCGGCGGTCGCGCCGGTCAGGCCCAGCATCGGGAACAGGAAGACGATCGGGTAGAACAGCCAGGCGCCGACGGTGAGCCAGCGTGCCGCGCTGACCAGGCCGCGCGCCGCCTCGGGCTGCCGGCCGATGGCGTCGGTCAGACCGGCCACCAGGGTGTAGACGATGTAGAGGAACGGGATCATCGACAGCACCCAGAAGGTCCAGCGGGTGGCGTCGTTGGTCGAGATCTCACCCGGATAGCCGAGCACGATCATGAGCGCCGCGGCGGCGCCGAGCCGGATCATCAGCGAGCGGCTCTCAGCCTGTGCCAGCCGCATGACCAGGATCAGCTCGATCAGCAGCAGCGGCACCGTCAGCAGCCAGTCGACATAGCGGTAGGCGTCGTTGAACGGCACCGCCGTGGCCACCAGCCCCGCCTCGGTGATCTGATAGGCGTCTTGCCAGCTCTCGTAGATCCGGACGTAGTGGTAGAGCGCGATGAAGGTGACCAAACCGGACAGCAGCAGGGCCATCCGGTAGGCCGGCGCCACGTGCTGGCGCATGAAAAAGAAGAAGATGGTGGATGCCGCGAACGTCGCGATGGTGAATGAGAAGGCGTTCGCGATCAGATTGAAGGTGCCGATGTCGAGCGGCATGGAGCCTCCTTGCGGTATCGACATGAGGCCCCTGAAGTAGGCTGCGCTCGCCGCGGGCCCGCCCGCCCCGCTGCGACACACGGGAGCGATGCGGCATCGGGCGCGGTGACCGGCCATCACGCGCCTCGGCTCAAGGTCGGTCGCCGGCTCACCCGACCTGCCGTGACCAGATTGGGTCCAAACCGGGCGAACCCGCCCTTCAGGAGTGGGCCCGCCGGTTGGAGAAGGCGTGTTTGGCGCGATGGCAGGCCGCGACGGCTACCGGCGCCGCTCGGCGTAGCGCTCGGCCTCCTGGCGCGCCAGGTCGATCAGGACGCCGATGTTGCAGCCGCGGGCCTGGTGCAGCAGGATGATGTTGTTCTGGATGGCCACGAACATGGTGGCGAGGCCAGGGTCGGCCTCGTGCAGGTTGGCGCCGCGCTGGCGCAGGCCGTCATAGACCTCCTGGAAGCTTTGCTCCAGGAACTCGCAATCGTTCTCGCTGTAGGCGCTGCCGGCGTCCTGGGCGGCCGCGCTGCCGGCGGCCAGGACCAGTGCCAGCAGGAGGACGGGAAGGGTCAGTCTCATGGGCGTGTCTCCCGGAAGGGTGCTCGAGGAAGGCGGCGGCGGGCGCCCGCGGCGTGGACGCGCCGGCTGAGCCACCGTGGACAGTACCCGTTGTGCACGGTTTGCCGGAGCCGGCTCAAGGTGGAAGGTGATACGCCCGTGCCGCCTTGCCGGCTCCCGGCCGGCGCCCGGCACCCTCGTCCGGGCCATCAAGCCGAGGCCCGGCGGGCACCGCGCCGTCGCCATCCCCGTCGCGCCATGGTCCCGAAGCCTCGCGAAGGAGACCGCCATGCCGCTGTCGCGCGAGCTGCAGATCCCCCGCCCGCCGCCCGAGGAGCCGCCTCTGCCGCCGCCGGAGCCGCCCGTCGAGCCGCCTCGGGAGGCCCCGCCCGACGTGCCGGTCGAGGAGCCGCCGGTCGGCCCGCCCGGGATGCCCGACCTGCCGGACGAGGACGACGAGGACGTGCCCGAGGAGGATCCGCCGCGCCCGCCCTTGCATTGAGGCCGGCCGTCCCTTCGACCAGGGGTGATGGCGGCAAGACTTCGCGGCGAAGGGTTGCGCTTTGGGCGGAGGCCTTGAGCGGCGGAGCCGGGAATCGCACCGACGATCCAGCCCCGTGAGCGGTTTCCGGCAACCTTCAATCGGACCGGCGTCCGTCGGAACCCCGGAAGGCCCTGCGCCTCGAGAAGGAAGCCCGCGCCTCGAGAAGGAAGCCCGCGCCTCGAGAAGGAAGACAATGTCGGAAACACGCGGATCGTGGCCTTGGCCATTCATGGCATCACAGGCAGCGGCCGATTGACGAGAACGGCGTGCAAGTGTTCATCAGCGCTCAGGCGACTGGCCGCGCGCATGAGGCCAGCCTTGCCCCGAGGGGCGATGCCGCGGACCGGCGAAGGACGCGGCGGGCGCAAAAGGGTCGCGGACCGCCGCCAAATCCGCTAGGACAAGAGCCCATCACCCCGGCCGGGCGGTCGCCCGGCCCCGGGTCCTCGCCGGGTCCCGCGCGGCCCGCTCCGGCATCTCCCCGGCATCTTCCTTCAAGGCAGGCGGCCATGACGCACCCACGAACGCTCCTTCTCCCGGCCCTGCTGGCGCCGGTCCTGCTCGTTGCCGCGGGCGGTGCCGGAGCGCTCGAGGTGCCGCCGCCGGCCGAGGATCCGGTCGCCGCGGTGGACGAGCGGCAGTCGCGGATGAGCGACCTCGGCGACGCCGCCAAGGCGATCGGCGGCTGGGTGCGCGGCGAGGGCCCGACCCTCGAGGATGTCCGGGCGGAGGCCGGGACGATCGACGAGATCTCCACCGGCATGGTCGCGCTGTTCCCGCCGGAGACCGCGGTCGGCGTGTCCGACAGCGATGCCCTGCCGGTCATCTGGGAGGAGTGGGACCGCTTCGCGGAGAGCATCCGGGCCCTGCAGGACACCACCGGCCCGTTGATCGAGGCGGCCGACGGGGGCGATCGCGCCGCCATCGCCCAGGCGTTCCGCCAGACCGGGCAGGCATGCGGTGCCTGCCACGACGACTTCCGGGCGGAATGACGCCGCCCCCGGCCGCCCCGAGGTCTTGAGCATGCGGTCCGCGCCGGCGCTGGCCGCCGCGCTGCTGCTGATCGCCGTCCGGGCGGCCGAGGCGGCCGATCCGGCTTCCGACGACCCGGTCGAGCGGGGCGAGTACCTGTACCACGCCGGCGGCTGCGGCAGCTGCCACACCGCCGAGGACGGCCCGCCGCTCGGCGGCGGCGTGGCGCTGGAAACCGAATACGGCACCTTCCACGCCCCGAACATCTCGCCGAACGAGACCCACGGCATCGGCGGCTGGACCGGGGAGCAGTTCGTCCGCGCCTTCCGCGAGGGCGTGTCCCCGGAGGGACTGCCTTACTACCCGTCGTTCCCGTATCCGGCCTACACCGGCATGACCGAGGCCGACCTGCTCGACCTCAAGGCCTTTCTGGACGCCCAGCCGCCCGTCGATCACCAGCCGCCGCCGCATGCCCTCGACTGGCCCTACGGCTGGCGCTTCCTGATGAGGGGGTGGAACCTGCTGTTCCTCGAGGAGGGACCGTTCGAGGCGGATCCGGGTCTGTCGGAAGCCGAACAGCGCGGCGCCTATCTGGTCAACGCCCTCGGCCATTGCGGGCAATGCCACACGCCGCGCAACTGGGCCGGCGCCACCCGGGACGACGATCTGTACCTGGCCGGCACCAAGGACGGGCCCGAGGGCAAGGTCATGCCGAACATCACGCCCGACGAGGAGACCGGCATCGGCACCTGGTCGGTGGAGGACACCGCCTTCCTTCTGGAGGTCGGCATGACCCCGACCGGCGACTTCGTCGGCGGGCTGATGGGCGAGGTGGTGGACAACACGCGCCGCCTGACCGCCGCCGACCGGGAGGCGATCGGCCGCTACCTGAGGACCGTGCCGCCGATCGAGCACGCCGTCACCGGCGACAGCGGCTCCTGACGCCGTCTCGGGGCGGTGGACGCCCGCCCGCCACCCCCGAGGCTCGGGCACGAACCCGCCCCACCTTGGCGACTTTCCTGAAGCAACAGAAGGTCGTCACCGCGAGCACAGCGAAACAAGCCAGGCCGGTTTCCCGCCGCGGCAGACCAAAACCCGGATCGCCACGCTCCGCTCGCGAGAACAGCTTTTTGCGACGCATGTCGTTCGTCGGGGTGAGCCTGATCACGCCATCCCGGCAGGCTTCGGGCCGGGTCACGCCAAGGGCCACGGATGGCGTCGCCGCGCGTGCCCTGACCTGTGTCCCCTTGCCTGAGGAAGCGCCCGTCTGCGGAAGCGGCATCCCCGGGCCGGACAAAATCTCCGTGGGAGGCGCTACCGGAACACCACGGTCTTGTGACCGTTGAGCAGCACCCGACGCTCGACATGGAATCGCACGGCGCGGGCCAGCACCACGCTCTCCACATCGCGACCGGCGGCGACGAAGTCGTCCACCGTGTCGGCATGGTCGACGCGCAGGGTCTCCTGCTCGATGATCGGACCTTCGTCGAGCTCGACCGTCACGTAATGGGCGGTGGCGCCGATCAGCTTGACGCCGCGGGCATAGGCCTGGTGATACGGCTTGGCGCCCTTGAAGCTGGGCAGGAACGAGTGGTGGATGTTGATGATCCGCCCGGACATGGCGCCGCAGAGCACCGGCGACAGGATCTGCATGTAGCGGGCCAGGACGACGAGCTCGACGCGCTCCTCCTCGACGATCTCCAGCACCTTGCGCTCCTGGCTTTCCTTGGTGTCCCGGGTCACCGGCAGATAGTGGAACGGGATATTGTAGGACGCGCAGAGCTGGTAGAAGTCACGATGGTTCGAGACCACCGCCTTGATCTCCATCGGCAGGGCGCCGATCCGGTACCGGTACAGGAGATCGTTCAGGCAGTGGCCCAGCCGCGAGACCATGATCAGGACGCGCGGCCGGTGGCTGGCGTCGGTGATGCTCCAGGTCATGTCGAAGCGCTCGGCCACCTCGACGAAGCCCTCGCGCAGGCTCTCCACCGTGGTGCCGTGGCCCCCGGCGAAAAAGACCCGCATGAAGAACAGGCCGGTCTCGCGATCGCCGAACTGTGCGCTGTCGGCGATGTTGCTGCTGGTGCCGGTGAGGTAGCTGGCCACCGCGAGCACGATGCCCGTGGTGTCGGGGCAGGACAGCGTCAGGATGTAGCTCTGGTCCGGCTGGGTCTCGGTGTGGGTCATCGGGCTCCGTCCGGAAAAGGGGGGCCGCTGGGCGGTGTCCCGCAACGTCGGTGAGGGATAGCGGGGCCGGACGGCCGCCGCCAGCCCCTTGTTCGCGGGGTGCGGGAGCGCCGACCGGGCCCGGCCCGGCGGCGGGCGCGGCGGCCCGGACGGCGCGCGCCGCCGTTGCCGCGCCGCCACGGCCGTCCCATGTCAGCCATGCGGCGGTCCGCCCGCCTCCCCGATCCGGCACCTGCACGCCATGGCCGACACCACCCTGCCCGCCGCCGTCCCGGGCTCGGCCGCCCGGCGCATCGGCGCGATGATCCTGCGCTACTGGTACCTGCTGCGCGGGTCCTGGCCGCGCCTGCTCGAGCTTGCCTACTGGCCCACCGTTCAGATGATCGTCTGGGGCCTGATCACCCTGCACCTGCAGGACGACAGCGGCTGGCTGGCCCAGGCGGCCGGCGTCCTGGTCGCGGGCGTGCTGCTGTGGGACGTGCTGTTCCGCGGCCAGCTCGGCGTGTCGATCTCGTTCCTCGAGGAGATGTGGAGCCGCAACTTCGGCCATCTGTTCATCAGCCCGCTCCGGCCGGTGGAGTGGGTCGCCGCGCTTACCGTGATGAGCCTGATCCGCACGCTGATCGGCATCGTGCCGGCGGCGGCGCTGGCGGTGCCGTTCTTCGGCGTCAACGTGCTCGAGCTCGGGCTGCCGCTCGTCGCCTTCTTCGCCAACCTGCTCATCTGCGGCTGGTGGATCGCGCTCATCGTGATCTGCCTGATCCTGCGCTTCGGCATGGGCGCGGAGAGCCTGGCCTGGGCGCTCGTCTTTCTCATCCTGCCGCTGAGCGCGGTCTACTATCCGGTCGCCGTCCTGCCGGGCTGGGCCCAGGGGATCGCGCTGGCGCTGCCCCCGGCGCACGTGTTCGAGGGCATGCGCGCCGTGCTGTTCGACAACCGGGTCGCCTGGGGCCATCTCGCCGCCTCGGTACTGCTCAACCTCCTGTACCTGGGCGTCGCCTCGGGCGCCTTCCTGCTCAGCTTCCGCGACGCCCGCCGCCGCGGCGCGCTGCTGCAGCAGGGGGAGTGATGCCGGCTGGCCAAGGTCGTCAGACATTGGGAGCCAAGGCGTGCCTCGGCGGCGGCGGGTTGGCGGGCGCCGCCCGAAGGCCGAGCCGACGAGGCATCTCGTCGGCTCGGTGGCATGAGACGGTCCGGCAGCGCTTCCGGCTCAAGTGGCATCGCGCCGGCCCGCACCCCCGCCCGGCCCCCCAGCGACCGCATGCTCCAGGTGGCCGGGCGGGGGAGCGGGACTGTGACGAGTCCGCGTCAGGCGGAAACGCTCTGGACCTACAGCGCCCGGACGGTGACGTTGACCTCCATACCCAGGAAATCCGCGGCGGCGCCGGTGAAGCTGCCGCTCAGGGGCGAGGCCTGGCGCGGGTCGCGGGCCACCGCCACCCGGATCAGGTTGCTGCCCCCCGAGCGGCCGTTGGTCGGGTCGAACTCCACCCAGCCGGCCCCCGGCAGGTACACCTGCACCCAGGCATGGGTGTCGCCGGCGCCGACGATGCCGGCATCGGCGCCGTCGAGCGAGGGATCGTACAGGTAGCCGGAGACGAAGCGCGCCGCCAGGCCGAGCTCCCGCACCGCCTCCATCATCAGGAGCGCGAAGTCCCGGCAGCTGCCGCTGCGCGTCTCCAGGGTCTCGTGCGGCGGCTGGGTGCCGACGGCGTAGCGCCGAGAGTAGTCGAACTCCGCCTTTATGGCGCGCGTGATGGCGATCAGCAGGTCGTTGGTGTCGGTGAGACCACGCTCGCGCAGAAAGCTTTTGGCCCAGGCGGAGACACGGTGCTCAGGGTCGTCGTAGTGGCGCTCCTTGGTGCGGACAAGATCGGGCACCTCATCGAGCGGATAGCTGAACGGGTAGGAGCGCGCATATTCCTCGACCGGAAACTCGGTCTCTTCCACCCCGAAATGGTCGACCGTGATCGAGCTCTCGAAGAACAGGCGGTCGGCCGCGTCCTCGAAGGTGGCGATGGCGATGGAGTTGCTGAAGACGTCGTGGATCCAGCGGATCTTCGCCGGCGGCTCGAGCGTCAGCGAGGTGTCGACGAGACGCAGGTCATGACTGTCGCGCGGCCGGAACATCAGCCGGTGCGGCCCGAAGGTGACCGGCCGGGCGTACCGGTACTCGGTGGTGTGCCGCACGGAGAGCCGCTGCATGGTCGAGCCCGACGCCAGGAGAAGACGGGAGCCCGCCTCCGAGCGGGTCCGGTCACGCCGGTGCATATTTGGCCGTGTCGACGGCAAAAGCCAGTGCCGACCGTCGTGACCCCGGGCGCCGGCGCCCCCGGAAGACCCGCTCAGCCGGGCAGGCGGCGTCGGCGCACGGCCCGCCGGCCGGCCTCCCGGCCGCCGCCGACCGGGGCATGAACGCGGCCCGGTGCCGTGCCGAGCCCGCGTCGATGCCCGCGGCCGCCGCCCACCGTGCCGGCCGTGCCGCCGGCGCGATCCTCACGCCAGCGGGACCACCGCCCCGGAGGTGACGTGGAGAAGGTGAATCCCCCAAAGGACCGCATACACCCAGAGAAGCGATCGCATCACCATGATCCGTCCCCCGACCCTGCTTGCCGCCGATATGGCCAAGCTAAGTGATCGGGCCTAAAGAACCTTTAATCGCGCCGACTCCGCAAGAACCTCACCTGGTAATTCACGGTAGATTGAAAGACTTTTGCCGATGGTCCTGATTAAGCGCTCGTGAAGATGTGAGCCGGCTGGCAGTCTTTTGTGAACCACGTCTGCGCCAGTAGCGGAACAAGCGGCGGCGGGCTCGGCCGGACGAGACGCTCAAGGAAAAGCAAGGCCGGCAACCTCGCGGTCAGGCCTGCCGCGCCTCGACGACCCCTCGCCGGATGTCGCGGGTGCGCGTGAAGACGCGCTCCAGGGTGTCCGCCTCGCCGCGGCGGATCGCCCGCTGCAGCGCGGTCAGGTCCTCGTTGAAGCGCTGCATGATCTGCAGCACCGCCTCGCGATTGTTGAGGAAGATGTCGCGCCACATCACCGGGTCGGAGGCAGCGATCCGTGTGAAGTCGCGAAATCCGCTGGCGGAGAACTTGATCACCTCGGCCTTGATGTCATCGGCCAGATCGGTCGCCGTGTCGACGATGCAATAGGCGATCAGGTGCGGCAGGTGCGAGGTGATCGCCAGCACCATGTCGTGGTGCTCGACCGGCATCTCCTGGACCATGGAGCCCATGCCGCGCCAGAGCCGCGCGACCAACTCGAGCGCGTCCCGGTCGGTATCGGGCTCCGGCGTCAGGATGCACCAGCGTCCCTCGAACAGCCCGGCGAAGCCGGCCGAAGGCCCCTGCTTCTCGGTCCCGGCGATCGGATGGCCGGCGACGAAGGGCACGCCCGCGGGCAGGCGCGGCACCACGTCGCGCAGCGCGCAGCCCTTCACCGAGCCCACGTCGGTGACCACCGTGCCCCGGGCCAGCCGCGGGCCGATGACCGTGGCGATGGAGGCATACGCGCTGAGCGGCGTGCACAGCATGACCGCGTCGGCGCCATCCACGGCCGCCGGGAGGGTCTCGGCCACCGCGTTGACGATGGCCAGCGGCGCCGCCTCACGGCGCACGGCCTCGCTCTGGTCGTAGCCCACGACCCGGTCCGCCAGGCCGTGCCGGCGCACCGACCGGGCCACGGACGAGCCGATCAGGCCGAGCCCGATGATCGCCAGCCGCCGGAAGATGGGGCCGTCCTGCATCGGCCGTCACCCGAGATAGTCGGCGATCGCCGAGACGGTGGCGCGCATCTCCTCGCCGGTCCCGATGGCGATGCGCAGGCACTGCGGCAGGCCATAGGCCTCCATCTGCCGGACCAGGATGCCGCGCTGCTTGAGGAAGCCGCGCGCCGCCGCGGCGTCGGTCTCGGGGGTCGCCGCGGCGGCCCGCGCCGGAAACTCGACGAGCAGGAAGTTGGCGACCGAGGGATGCACGGTCAGGCCGAGCGCCGCCAGCTGCTCGGCGGTCCACGGGCGCCAGACCTCGTTGTAGGCGCGGCCGGCGTCGACGAAGGCCACGTCCTCCAGCGCCGCCACCCCGGCGGCCTGCGCCGGGACGGAGACGTTGAACGGCCCGCGCACGCGGTTCAGCACCTCGGCCACCGCAGTGGGGAAGTAGCCCCAGCCGAGCCTGAGCGCCGCCAGACCGTAAATCTTGGAGAAGGTGCGCAGCATGGCGACATTGCCGTGCCGCTCCACCAGGTCGATCCCGGCCGTGTAGTCGTTGCGGACGATGTAGTCGGCATAGGCCGCGTCGATCACCAGCAGCACGTCGTCGGGCAGCGCCGAGTGCAGCCGCTCGAGCTCGTCCACGGCGAGGAAGCTGCCGGTCGGGTTGTTCGGATTGGCCAGGAACACCAGGCGCGTGCGCGGCGTGACCCGGGCCAGCAGCGCCTCGACATCGGTCCTGAGCCCGCGCTCCGGCGCCGCCACCGGGGTGGCCCCGGCCGACCGGGCGGCGATCGCGTACATCAGGAAGCCATGGGCGCTGTGCAGCACCTCGTCGCCCTCGCCGGCGTAGCTGCGCGCCAGCAGGGCGATCAGTTCGTCCGAGCCGGCGCCGCACACCACGCGCGCCGGATCGACGCCGTAACGCTGGGCGAGCGCCTCGCGCAGCACCCGGCAATGGCCGTCGGGGTAGCGCTCGAGCCCGGCGCCGGCGGCCCGATAGGCGTCGGCGGCGCGCGGGCTGGCGCCAAGCGCGCTCTCGTTCGAGGCGAGCCGAATCAGCCGCGGCGCATCGGCCGTGGCGTCGCCGCCGACATAGGGGGCGATGTCGAGGATGCCCGGACGAGGAACGGGAGAGCCGGTCATGCTTCCTGTGGGTCTCCGCGCAGAGGTTGCGGACGGCCTTCGAGGGGCCGCGAAGAGGCGGTCAACCGCGATCCACCAGGGGCAGGGCGAAGCCGCCGATGGGCCGGACCATGCGCCCGGCCCCGCCGAGCAGGGCCAGAAGCTGTCGCAGCCGCGGATCGTCGGCCGGCACGAAGCCGACGATCTCGACCAGTTGCAGGACCCGGTCGGCGCCCTCGGGCTCGTAAGCCGACCAGAAGGCGAAAGGCGGCAGGCCGCTCGTCGCGAGCGCGTCCTTGATCCGGCCCCGGCTGATCGGCTCGACCAGCGCGATGCTGACGAGGGTGTGGTCGTCGCCTGTCGGCTCGGGCTCGGTCCGGGCGATCGCCAGGGCGGGCGGCCCGTCCCGGCCGCCGCCGCGCTCCAGGAACGGCAGGCGGGCGACCACACGCGGCGTCTTGGCGTCCTCGGTGAGCAGGGTCCGCCACCAGGGCTGCCGATCCTCGCTGTCCGGCCAGGGCACAACGGCCAGGGTCG
The DNA here is from genome assembly GCA_964613585.1 of uncultured Mycobacteriaceae bacterium. Classification (GTDB taxonomy): domain Bacteria; phylum Pseudomonadota; class Alphaproteobacteria; order DSM-16000; family Inquilinaceae; genus CAZTHL01. The sequence goes on from CAZTHL010000027.1 coordinate 12,988, forward strand.
CCGTGTCGTCGACGACGGCGCGCACCGCCTGGACCGGCTCGCGCACCGGGTGGAACGGCGTGGTGCTGCCGAAATGGTCGCGGGCCACGTCCCACAGGCCCCGATCCTCCGGTGGCGCGTACACCGCGACCGTCAGGTCGCCCTGCAGACGCGCCGTGGCCGACAGCAGCTCGCGCCACATCCGCACCAGCGGCGCCAGCGGCAGCGGCCCCTGGTGGCGCGCCGCCAGACGGCGCAGGATCACCGCCTCCCGTCCCGGCTGGAAGGTGCCGTGGCGCCCGGCCTTGACGCGCGCCACCCGCGTCACCACCTCCGCGCGGCGCAGCAGCAGGTCGTGCAGCTGATCGTCGATCGTGTCGATCTCGTGGCGCAGCTCGACCAGCGCGCTGTCGGTCGTTGTCATGGCCCCCGCGAAGCCCCACGTCATCCGGTTAGGTTTAGTCCGCTTGCCCGGTGGAAGCCAAGCGTAAGCGTGGCCGGCATGGCCGGGCGCCGGCGCGTTGACACAGAGGCGGCGGCGCTCCTATGCAGACGCTGCCGGGAGCCGTGGATCCCATTTCGGCCGACATGGCGGAGATCTCCAGAATGCGGATTGCATCGGTGGGCGACCAGTCGCGCCCGCCGAGCGACTATGCCCGCGTCGCCGTGGACGACCCGCTGCCGCTCGACTGCGGCGCGGCGATCGGCCCGCTGACCCTGGCCTACCGAAGCTACGGCCGCCTGAACCCCGACCGCAGCAACGCCGTGCTGGTCTGCCACGCGCTGACCGGGGACCAGTATCTGGCGGAACGGCATCCGATCACCGGCAAGCCGGGCTGGTGGTCGGTGATCGTCGGCCCCGGCAAGGCGATCGACACCGAGCGCTTCTTTGTCATTTGCATCAATGTCCTGGGCGGCTGCATGGGGAGCAGCGGCCCGGCCGAGCTGGATCCGGCGACCGGGCGGCCGTTCGGCCTGACCTATCCGGTGATCACCATCGGCGACATGGTGCGAGCCCAGAAGCTGTTGATCGATTCGCTCGGCATCAAGCAGCTGTTCTGCATCATCGGCGGCTCCATGGGCGGCATGCAGGTCCTGGACTGGGCGGCCCGCTTCCCGGACCAGGTGTTCGCCGCCGTGCCGATCGCCACGGCGGCCCGGCATTCGGCGCAGAACATCGCCTTCCACGAGGTCGGCCGGCAGGCGATCATGGCCGACCCGAGCTGGCAGGCGGGCAGCTACTACGGCACCGGCCAGCGGCCGACGCGGGGCCTTGCCGTGGCGCGCATGGCGGCGCACATCACCTATCTCTCGGAAGCCTCTCTGCACCGGAAGTTCGGCCGGAACCTGCAGGAGCGGCGGGCGCTCAGCTTCGGCTTCGACGCCGATTTCCAGGTGGAGAGCTACCTGCGGCACCAGGGCAGCACCTTTGTAGACCGGTTCGACGCCAACTCGTATCTCTACATCACCCGGGCGATGGACTATTTCGACCTTGCCATGGAGCATGGCGGCGTGCTGGCCGACGCCTTCCGGGACACAGCGGTGCGCTTCTGCCTCATCTCCTTCTCCAGCGACTGGCTGTTTCCCACGTCGGAGAGCCGCGCCGTGGTGCAGGCGCTGAACGCCGTGGCCGCCAATGTCAGCTTCGTCGAGATCGAGAGCGACGCCGGCCACGATGCCTTCCTGCTGGACGAGCCGGAGTTCGATCGGGTGCTGCGCGGCATCTTCGACGGCCTGGCCGAGCATCGCGGGCTGCCGCGCCGGAGCGGCGGAGGTGGCGGTGCCCCGTGACAACCTGGAACCGCGCTCGGCCGGGCCGATCCGCCGTGACCTCCAGCTCATCGCCGACATGGTGGCGCCCGGCAGCCGGCTGCTCGACGTCGGCTGCGGCGAGGGCGACCTGCTCGACCATCTGTGGCGGACCAAGGACGTCGACGGCCGCGGCATCGAGATCCGCCAGGACAAGGTGCGCAGCTCGGTGAGCCGAGGCCTCTCGGTCATCCAGGGCGACGCCAACACCGACCTCGTCGACTACCCGTCGGCCTCCTTCGACTATGTGGTGCTCAGCCAGACGCTGCAGGCGGTGCACGAGCCGAAATGGGTGCTCGGGCACCTGGTGCGCATCGGCCGGCATGCGATTGTCAGTCTGCCCAACTTCGGCTACTGGCGCCTTCGCCTGGCGCTGCTGCTGCAAGGCCGCATGCCGATGACGCCGGTGCTGCCGGCTCCCTGGTATGAGACGCAGAACATCCACCTTTGCACCATCACCGACTTCATCGAGCTGTGCCGCGATATCGCCGTGGAGGTCGAGGACAGCCTGATGCTCAGGCCGCGCGACCGGGTCGTGCGCATGGCGCCCGGCCGGGCCGCCAATCTGCTGGCCGAGCAGGCCGTCTTTCTGCTGCGCGCCGCCCGCCCGGCCTGATTTCGCCGAGCCGAGCCGCCGGGAGGATGTACCGGCTCGGCAGGGGGCGCGCCGTCGCGAGCCCGGGGCTGACGCCATCGGCGCGCCGGCGTCAGGGAGCACCGGCCCCGATGCCGGCTCCCCGCGCCTCGACGCGGAGCACCGTCAGCGGCCCGGCCGAGAGGGTGCGCTCGACCGTGGCGACGGTGCCGAGCCGCTCCAGCGCGGCCTGGCACGGCTCCTTGCGGTCGCAATGGCGGCCAACCACCCAGAGCCGCCCCTCCGCCGCGACCAGATCCGTCAGCCGCTCGAAGGTCACCGGCCGACCGGGGCGGTCGACCCGCGGCGGCACCGGCCGCTCCATGAAGGCATATCGCGGCAGCCCGTCGATTTCATCCGTTCGGTAATAGTCGAACGCGGCCAGCACATTGCCGTAGCGCAGGAACAGCAGGGCATCCCCCGGCATCGCCTGCTCGCCGAGATGGCCGGCGACGATGTCCCAGGGCTCCTTGGCCGGGCGGCTGTGCGACACCGCGACGCCGGCCATCTGCACGAGCAGGAGCACGGTCAGGAGCGCCGCGCGCAGCGCCGGGCCGCGAACCGCGAGCAGCCCGACGGCCGCCAGCACATAGGCCAGCACCGCCGGCCAGAGATGCAGGCGGGTGATCCAGATCGGCGTCCACAGGCTGACCAGGGCGATCAGCAGCGGGGGTCCGGCCAGGAACGCCAGAACCAGGCCGAGCCGCAGCGGGTCTCGACGCCAGCGCCAGGCGCCGTAGGCGCCAAGCAGCGGCAGCAGCAGGTTCAGCAGATGCGCAGCCGGCAGGAGAGCCGGCACCAGATCGACGGCGAAGCGCTGGCCGTAGATGACGTAGAAGGTCTCGAGCCCACGCCGAAGGGTCAGCTCCGGAATCCAGAAGGCTCCGAGGGCGCCGAGCGTCTGCTCGATGGCGATCGGCAGCCACCAGCACCAGAGCAGGAAGGGGACGGCGTTGGCGGCCAGCCAGCTGACCAGGAAGACGCGGTCGCGCCCGCCGACGGTCAGCCACCAAGCCAGGACGACGAGATTGGCGATCAGCGGCAGGAAGGCCGCCGTGTTGTGCACGTACAGGCATGTCGCGGTGCCGGCCGCGTAGGCCAGCCAGGCGACGTCGGCGGCGGCCGCGGTCTTCGCCGCCAGGCCGCGCCGGCGCCGCAGCGACGAGCCCAGGCCTAGGCGCGCCGCCGGCGGGTCGGTCAGGAGACGGGCCAGCCCGGCCAGCGCGACGACCGCGGCGAGGCCGAGCAGCGCGTAGCCGCGCGCCTCCTGGGCGTACTCGACCTGGATCGGCGCGGTTGCGAGGATCCAGGCGGCCACGAGCCCGACAGCGACGCCGCCAAGGGTGCGGCCGAGCCAATAGATGGCCGGAATCATGAGGATGCTGCAGACCGCGGACAGCGACCGCACCGCCGCCTCGCTGTCGCCGAACAGGCGGATCCAGGCGTGCAGGAAGGAGTAGTAGAGGGGTGGGTTGGTCTCCAGCCGGGCCGCCGCGCCCCACAGCTCCGGGAGCGGCTGACGGGCGAAGGCGACGCTCGAGGCCTCGTCGACCCACAGCGGATCGGCGCCGATCCCGTGGATGCGCAGCCAGGCGCCCGCCAGAATGGCGAGCGACAGCGCGAGCGTGGTCGATCCGGCAAGGCGGGCGGCCGCGCCGCCCACCGGCGAGGCGGACAGCAGGGCGGCGCGAGGGGTCGAGGTCATGGCTCACGCCTCGGTCCGCGCGACCTGGGACTGCGGCGTGGCCTCGGACGCCTCGAGGCGGGCCGCGCGCTTCTTCTTGGACCAGGTGAAGGTGGTGGTGATGCTGTAGTTCCACACCGAGCCGACCACCGCGCCGAGCACGCCGGCAACCGGCCACAAGGCCCCGCTCTGGAAGAGGAGCTGGGCGATCTCGACGTTGATCACCGCGCCGATCGAGCAGGCCAGATAGAAGGTCAGCAGGCCGCGGGCAAACTCGCGGCCGCGCAGGCGCCGGTCGCGGTAGGTGAACATGTTGTTGAAGTAGAAGTTGGAGGTCATCGCGATCAGGGTCGCCAGCGCCTGGGCGGCCAGGAAGTCGAGACCGACGCCGCGGAACAGAAGACCAAGGGCGGCCAAGTGCACCACCACGCCGGACAGGCCGACGATGACGAACAGGACGAAGCGGATGGGCAGGTAGCGGCCGAGCAGCTTGTCGGCCAGCAGCATCAGGAACTCGATGGACACCAGGGTGTCGAGCTTGCTGGTACCCGCGTGCCTGGGCCGGAATGTGAAGGGCAACTCGCGGAAGGCAAGCGGCCGCCCCGCCGAGGCGAAGATGTCGACCAGGATCTTGAAGCCCTGGCCGGTCAGCCTGTCGGCGACCTCCATCAGCAGCTCCCGCCGCAGCATGAAGAAGCCGCTCAGCGGATCGGTCAGCTCCGAGCGCATGATCATGCCGGCCAGCTTGTTGCCGATCCGGCTGAGCCGCTCGCGCGTCGAGGAGAACTGCTCCATGCTGCTGCCGCCCAGGAAACGGCTGGCCACGACGATGTCCAGGCGCTCGTCGCGGACGGCCGCGAGCATGCGCGGCAGCAGCGTCTCGTCGTGCTGCAGATCGGCATCCATCACTGCCAGGTACGGCGCTCCGGAGGCCAGCATGCCCTCAATGCAGGCCGAGGCCAGGCCTCGACGGCCGATGCGATGGATGCAGCGGACATTGGGCGCCGTCTCGGCCAGCCGCCAGACCAGCGCCGCGGTGCCGTCGGTCGAGTCGTCGTCGACGAAGATTAGCTCCCAGCGTATCCCGACGAGAGTTGCCTTAAGCCTTTCGTAGAGGGGGCCGATATTGGGAGCCTCATTCAATGTTGGTACAATCACTGCAAGGTCGTAACTCATTTGTCCCCAACTCCTGTTTTCCCCACCCGCGACCTGCAACTAAAGAACAATTGAGCAACGCTCCGTGATTTGAGTTTGGCAGTATAGATCCAGGAGACTGCCGCCCCGCTTTAGGCCATGATTTGGAGCTTGCGGATATTGGGAAAGCAGAAACCTGGAATCAACGAATTTGTTTTCGCTGAAAATCGCTCAAAGATGGAACAATTGGCCCTGCCACGGTGCCGGGCGGCACCGGCCTGCCGGCCGACCGTTGAGGCCCGCGAGCCCGGGCGGCGTAGGGTGGGCGGGCGCGCCCCCGGCCGAGCCGACGCGTCGGCTCGGCGGCATGAGGCCCTCGCGGGATGGGCGCGCGGCCAAGGGCCTGCCGGCGGTGTGGACGCCGGTTCCGATCAGGGCGCGGTTCGGCCGCGTCCGGTCGGCGTGGCCGCATTGCGACCGGCGCCCTGAGGCGGCGCTACCGCATCAGGCCGGCTGGCGTGGTGCAGACCCGGCGATAGGGCGTTCTGGTGTCATGCCAGCGAGCCGATGGCTTCACCATTGGCTCGCGATGGCGCGCCCGGGTGGCGGCGGGGTTGGCGGGGCGCCGACAGCCGAGCCGACCGTCATCCCGTCGGCTCGGCTGCATGAGGTCACCCTTGCGGGAGATCGGAGAAGAACGGCCGGCCCCGACGCGTCAGCGGTTGGCGCCGGGCACCCAGAGGACGTCGGCGCGGCCGCTGTCGTTCAGCCACCGGGCCATGACGAAGCTGTGATCGGACAGCCGGTTGATGTAGCGAATGGCGGCGGGGGTGACCGGCTCGATCTCGCCGAGGGAGACGATCAGCCGCTCGGCCCGGCGAATCACCGTGCGCGCATGGTGCAGATGCGCGGGCGCCGCCCGGCCGCCGGGCAGAACAAAGCTCTTGAGCGGCTCGAGGTCGGCGTTCATGGCGTCGATCTCCCGCTCGAGCCGCTCGACCTGGGCGTCCACGATGCGCAGCGGCGGATACTCGGGATTGTCCTTCTCCGGCGTGCACAGATCGGCGCCGAGGTCGAACAGGTCGTTCTGGATACGGCTCAGCATTGCGTCGGGCTCGCCCTCGGTGTGCAGGCGCGCCAGCCCGATCACGGCGTTGGCCTCGTCGACCGTGCCGTAGGCCTCGACCCGGGCATGGTGCTTCGCGACCCGGGTGCCGTCGCCCAGCGACGTCTTGCCCTTGTCGCCGCCGCGCGTGTAGATGCGCGTCAATTGCACCATGCCTGCCTCCCTCGCTCGTGCGCCGGCCCGCAGGCTAGCGGGTCAGCATGGCCAGGGCGAAGAACAACAGCGCCAGGCCCTGCAATGCAATCCTCCAGCGCATCAGCCGGTTGCCGTGCCGGGCGTTGAACTGGTCGCCCCGGGCCATGGCGATCAGGCCGGTCGCCAGGGTCGACAGGACCGCGAGCATGGTCACGGCGGCCAGGATCAGGAAGATCGTGCTCATGAATGTGACACATAGCGCGTTGCGCCGCCGCCGCCCAGGCATGTGATGGAATCGACACTGTCTCTGCCAGAGTTGCCTCGGGAATGGGATCCGCAGGACCGACGCCCGGACGGAGCCGCCGCCGATGACCGAGGCGCCTTGCGAGCGCCGCCGCCGGCCGCCGCGCTGGCTCGCCGTCCTGGCCATGTCGCTGGGCGCCGCCCTTCTGGTGCTCACCTACACGGCCCTGGCGTCGCAGGCGCCCGCCTGGCTGGCGCCGGCGCTGATCGGCCGCGGCCGTTACGGCAGCTTCCTCGGCGGCCTCACAGTGGCCCCGTCGCTGCTCGGCTGGCTGCTGCTGTTCTGGCCGGGCTTTCTCGCCAATGTGCCGCTCGGGCTGCTCGGCGGCACCGCGCTGCTCGTCCTCCTCGTCCTGCTCGGCTACGGCGTGCGCGACCTGACCTTGATCTTTCTCGATGGACGGCGCGGCAGCGGCCCTGGCTGACCGCAGGCCCGGCGATGCCGGATGCGTTCGCCTTGGCCATCCGGCGGCCGGGGCGGCCGCCGCTCGGCAGACCCAGCGCCGCAGGACCCGTGCCATCCGCGGGAAGAATGCTTTAGAGAGGAGCCATGGCCCTGATCGACCCCCTCCGCGCCTGCAACGCCCATGACCTGTCGGGCTTCCGGCGCCTCGTCATCGCCGGCCGGCCGGTCGGCTGGGTGCGCAAGCCCCTGGCCGAGCGGCTGGCTCATTACCCGACGGTGTTCAACGACCCGCCGGGCCAGCTCGTGCTCGCCGACCGTCTCGGCACGCCAACCGCGCGCACCGCCGCGCTGACCCAGGTGTGCCAGCGGCTCGCGGCCGACGGCGCGCTGCCGCCGGAGCGCGGCGAGATCTACCCGGTGCTCGACCGCTGGGGAGCTTCGCCGCTGGCGCTGATCGACCGCGCCTTCGCCCCGGCCCTGGGGGTGCGCGCCTTCGGGGTGCACGTGAACGGGTATGTCCCCGGGCCGGACGGCCCAAGCATGTGGATCGGCCGGCGCGCCGAGGACCGGCAGGTGGCGCCGGGCAAGCTCGACAACATGGTCGCCGGCGGCCAGCCGCACGGCCTGACGGTGTGGGAGAACCTGCTGAAGGAGGCCGAGGAGGAGGCCTCGGTGCCGCGGGCACTGGCGGAGGCCGCGCGGCCGGTGGGCCTCGTCAGCTACCGCATGGAGGTGCCGGAGGGGCTCAAGGACGACGTGCTGTTCTGCTTCGACCTCGAGCTGCCGGCGACGTTCCGGCCGGAGAACGCCGACGGCGAGATCACAGGGTTCGAGCTTTGGCCCATGGCGACGGTGGTGGAGCGGCTCGCCGACGCCGACGACTTCAAGTTCAACGTTCCCCTGGTGATCCTCGACTTCCTGGTGCGCCACGGCGTGCTGACGCCGGACACCCCGGACTATGTGGACATCGTCAACGGCCTCCGCGCCCCGGAACAGCCGTTGTAGGCGCCGGGTCCGGTCCCACTGGGCCCGCAGTGGAAAGCCGCCGCGCCGCCGAGGCAGGGTAAGGCGCCACCCGACCTGCGGCATCCTATGGCATGGGCCGCTGCAGCTTGGGAACCTAGGCGCCGTCGGCCGCCGCGCCGTCCGGGACCGAGGCCGGCTCCAGCGCCGCCTCGGCGGCCTCCAGCACCTGGTGCGGCGCCCAGCCTCGGTCGCGCAGGGTCCGGATGGCTTGGCTGTCGGCCCGCTTGGCCAGGCGGCGGCCGGCCGCGTCGACGACCAGACGGTGATGGTCATAGTCCGGGACCGGCAGCCCCAGCAGAGCCTGCAGCAGACGGTGGACATGGGTCGACTCGAGCAGGTCGCGGCCCCGGGTCACCAGGGTGATGTCCTGCCAGGCATCGTCCACCACGACGGCCAGGTGATAGGCGGTGGGCGCATCCTTGCGGGCCAGCACCACGTCACCCAGCCGCTCGGGCCGCGCCTGCCGGGGACCGGACGCGCGATCGTGCCAGACGAGCGGCCCGGTCCTGGCGAGGGCGCGGCCGACATCGAGCCGCAGGGCATGGGGCCGGCCGGCCGCGATCAGAGCGCGCTGTTCCCGCGCAGACCGGTGGCGGCAGGTCCCGGGATAGAGCGGACCCTCCGGCCCATGGGGCGCCTGGGCCAGCCGGTCGATCTCGGCACGGATCTCCGCGCGCGTGCAGAAGCACGGATAGAGCACGCCGAGCGCCCGCAGCCGGTCGAGCGCGCAGCGGTAGGCCGGCGCCCGGGCCGACTGGCGCTGCACCGGGCCGTCCCAGTCGAGGCCGAGCCAGGACAGGTCGTCCAGGATCCCGTCCGCGTGCTCCGGCCGGCAGCGGCCGCCGTCGATATCCTCGAGGCGCAGCCGGAAGCGGCCACCGGCCTCCCGCGCCGCGCGCCAGGCCACGAACGCCGACCAGGCATGGCCAAGGTGCAGCCGGCCGGTCGGGCTCGGGGCGAAGCGGGTGACCACATGGGCCTCAGACCAAGGCGCTCGGCGCTTCGCGTCGACCTGCATCGTTCACCTCGGCGCCCCGCGTCGAGCTTCGTCGTTGACCTTCTTCGTTGACAAGGTGTTGCGACACCTTTCTGATCCGGGTCCATGAGCATGACGACCCTCACCGGCCCGTCGCAGGCCCCCGCGTCCGGTCGCCCGCCCCGACAGCTCGTGATTCTGATGCACGGCGTGGGCGCCGACGGCAACGACCTGATCGGCCTCGCCCCCGCCCTGGCGCCGATCCTGCCGGACGCGGAGTTCGTGTCGCCGAACGCGCCGTTTCCCTGCGACATGGCGCCATTCGGCTACCAGTGGTTCAGCCTGCTCGAGCGCAGCCCGGAGCGGCTGGTGGCCGGGGTCCGGGCGGTGGCGCCGATTGTCGACGGCTTCATCGACGAGGCGCTGGCCGAGCGCGGCCTGACCGACGACAAGCTCGCCGTCATCGGCTTCAGCCAGGGCACCATGACCGCGCTCGAGGTCATGCCCCGGCGCGCCGACCCGTGCGCCTGCCTGATCGGCTTCTCCGGCGCCCTGCTCGGCGCCGACCGGCTGCCGGCGGAGGTGCGCTCGCGGCCTCCCGTGCTGCTGGTGCACGGCGAGCTCGACGAGGTGGTCCCGGTGCAGGCGCTCCCGGCCGCGGTCGAGGGCCTGAAGCAGGCCGGCCTGGCGGTCGAGGCGGCGACCCGCCCCAACCTGCCCCACGGCATCGATCCCGAAGGCCTGAAGCTCGCCGCCGGCTTCCTGCGGCAGCACCTGGGCTAGAGCGGTTCCGGGTCAGGCGACATCGGGGAACCTCGAGTCCGTCTCGCGCGTCGACGGCTCATGGCCACCCTGCCCCCTTGCCGGGAGGTCCGGGCGCCGGCCCCGCCAAGCCGCCCCGGTCGCCTTGCCTCGTGGACACGTTGACGCCCCGCCGGATTCGCCGGACCGGCGACGACACCCCGGCGCGCTCCCTGCTCGGCTACATCTGGCGCCTGAGCGGCCGGCACCAGATCGCCCTGTGCCTGGGGGCGCTGGTCATCGCGGCGCTGAGCATGGCGCCGCTCGAGCTGCAGAAGACCATCGTCAACGAGGCCATCGAAGGCCGGGACATCGGCCTCCTGCTGACGCTGGGCGGGCTCTATGTCGGCGTCCTGACGGCCCAGCTCGGCCTGAAATACGGCTTTCGCCTGTACCAGAGCTGGATCTCGCAAAGCGCCATCCGGTACACGCGGCTGCACCTGATCGGCCTGAAGGCCCGGCAGGCCGGCAGCGCCACCGCCGGCATCGACGGCGAGGCGGTGCCGATCATCACCGCCGAGGTGGAGAAGCTGGGCGGCTTTGTCGGCGAGGGGCTGTCGGAGCCGGTCGCGAACGCCGGCATGGTGCTGGCCCTCTCCGGCTACATGCTGGCGGTGGAGCCGCTGGTCGCCCTGTTCTGCCTGCCCTTCCTGTTGGCGCAGCTGGCGATCGTGCCCGTGATCCAGCGCGTGCTGAACCGGTTGATCGCCCAGCGGGTCGAGGCGACCCGGCGCATCGGCGACGAGCTGACGCGCGCGGGCGGCGGCGAGGCGGCATCGCGGCAGCCCATCGACCGGGTCTACGGCGTCAACGTGCAGCTGGCCTTGTGGAAGCAGGCGCAGAAATCGGCAACCAACGCGCTGAGCTCGCTCGGGCCGCTGTCGGCGCTGCTGGTCGGCGGCTACTTCGTCATCCAGGGACAAACGACGGTCGGCGTGGTCGTCGCCTTCATGACCGGCTTCGAGCGGCTGGCCGAGCCGATCCGCGACCTGATCTCGCATTACCGGGTGACGGCGCAGACGGTCGTCCAGCACCGGCTGATCGCCGAGTGGATGTGACGCTCCGGCGATCCTGCTTCCCGGCCACGCTGACCGTGGCCGGCGCGCGCCGCTCGGTTGCGCCGCACGACCATTACAACCGCATGACATTTCGTCCTTGGACGGCCCAGCATGTTGCGTTTGCCGCCAGGGGCGGCTATCAGCAGACAGGCCCGTGGGGTGCAGATCGCGGCAGGAACGGCGCGACGGCGCAGGACAAGGGGGTTGCGCGGGCGTGGCAGGAGCGGAGGCCAAGCCTTTGGCGGTTTCGCTGGACAGTTGCCCTTCCCTGGTGCTGAATGCGGACTTCCGGCCGCTCAGCTACTTTCCCTTGTCGCTCTGGCCGTGGCAGGACGCGATCAAGGCCGTGTTCCTCGACCGGGTCAACATCGTCGCCCATTACGACCGGGTCATCCATTCGCCGAGCTTTGAGATGCGGCTGCCCAGCGTCATCTCGCTCAAGGATTATGTGGCGACCGCGCGCAAGCCGGCCTTCACCCGCTTCAACGTGTTCCTGCGCGACCGGTTTGTCTGCCAGTATTGCGGCGGCCGCTTCCCGACCCAGGACTTGACCTTCGACCACGTGACCCCGCGCTCGCGCGGCGGCCGCACCACCTGGGAGAATGTCGTCACCGCCTGCTCGGCCTGCAATCTGCGCAAGGGCAACAAGCTCCCCAAGCAAAGCGGGATGACCCCGCTCAGCAGGCCGACACAGCCGTCGACCTTCGAGCTCCAGGACAACGGCCGCAGCTTCCCGCCAAACTTCCTCCACGAAAGTTGGCGGGATTTTTTGTACTGGGACACCGAGCTCGACCCGGCCTGAGCCGCCGAGGCCATGGCCGGGCACGGCCGCGTCGGAGACCGGCTGCCGGCCGGGATCAGAAGCGCTCGGCAAGCCAGATGGCCGCGCGCGAGCCGGTCTTGATGACCGCGGACAGCGCCTTGTAGGCCGGCGCCAGTTCCGCCTCGTGCTCGAGCCCGATGTCGCGATGCTCGAGCTCCTCCTGGCGGAACTGCTCGATCCGCGTCTTCAGGTCCGCCTCCTCAGGGCCCAGGCGCTCGTATTGATCGGCATAGTGCTGGTCGATGACCTCCTCGACCGCGACCGTGCAGGCCATCGCGGCGCGCTCGCCGAGCATGGCGGTGCCGGCGCCGAGGGCGAAGCCGGCGACGTGCCAGACCGGCTGAAGCAGGCTCGGCCGCACCCGTCGGTCGGCCACGAGCTGCTCGAAAGCGGCGAGGTGCTCGGCCTCCTGCTCGGCCATGTGGCGCAGCACCTCGCCCTTGCGGCCGCGGCCGAGCACGGCGAGCTGGCCCTCATAAATGCGCTTGGCGCCGTACTCGCCGGCATGGTCGACGCGGATCACCCGGTCGAGCAGCGCGTGTCCGGTGAGCTCGCCCGGCAGCGGCCGGCGGCGCGGGCGGTTGGCGCTGTCCGTGTCGGTGAGGGTGGTCGTGCTGGCCTCGGCGGTCTCGGCGGAGATCGGAGCGGCAGCGTCGTTCGGGCTCATGGGTGGCGGACCTCGGGTTCGGAATGCCGGAGAAGGCGCACGCCCGCCAGCAGCGCGGCGGCGCCCAGCGCGGTGGACATCAGGAAATTGTAGCCGGCCAAGGAGATGCCGAACAGCGACCACGGCACCTCGTCGCAGCGCACGACCGGCGCCTCCAGCAGCTGCCGGCGCAGCGCCTCGACATCGGTCGCCTTGATCCCTGGAGCGCCGCAGCCGGCGGTGCCGGCCCACCAGTGCTGCTCGACGCCGACATGGAAGAAGGCGAGGCCCGCGCCGGCGAGCAGCGCGAGGCCGCTTGCGGCCACCAGCGCGCCGCGGAGCCGAGGCAGCGGCACGGCGAGCGCCAGCAGGGCGAGGACGATCACGGCCATGAACGGCCAGCGCTGGTACAGGCACAGGATGCAGGGCTTAAGCCCGCCGATATGCTGCGAGCCGTAGGCGCCGGCGAGGGCGGCGACGCTGGCCAGCAGCAGGACGAGCGGGGCGTGGCGGGCGAGGCGGTCGAGGCGGTCGAGCATGACGCCCTTAATCTAGAGCGATTCCGCCGGACGCGGAATCGGGCACCGGCCGCCCAACCGGGAACCGCTTTGGGCCGGAACCGCTCTGGGCCGGAACCGCTCCAGGAAAGCCGCCGGTCGCCGCCGCGACCGCGGCATCGCCGCGGACAGCCGTGCGGCGCGGGCCGAGTCCGGCGAAGGGCGGGATGGGGACAGCCGTGTCCAGGCCGTACCGACGACCTCACAGGACGTATCGCACGGCGACGAAGCCGCCGATGAGGAGCGCGAAGAACAGGGCCGTGACGAGGCCGAAGTAGCGCTCGACGAAGCGGCGGATCGGCGGCCCGAAGTAGTAGAGCAGCGCCGCGACCAGAAAGAAGCGGCTCGACCGGCTGACGGCGGAGGCGGCGATGAAGACCAGGAAGTCGAGCTGGGTGACACCGCTGGCGATGGTGACCAGCTTGAACGGGAACGGCGTGAAGCCGGCGCCGGCGACGATCCACCAGCCCCAGTCGTTGTAGGCGGCGCTGAAGTCGTCAAACCGCTCCAGATAGCCGTAGAAGTCGAGCACCGGCGCGCCGACCGCCTCGAACAGGAAGAAGCCGATGGCATAGCCGGCGGCGCCGCCCAGCACCGAGGCGACCGAGCAGACGAAGGCGATCAGCCACGCCTTCGCACGCTGCGCCAGGACCATGGGCATGAGCAGCACGTCGGGCGGGATCGGAAACACCGAGCTTTCAATGAAGGAGACGCAAGCGAGCACCTTCATGGCGTCGCGCCGGGCGGCTTGCTCGAGGGTCCAGTCGTAGAGCCGGCGCAGCATGGGCGTTGTCTCGGATGTTCGGCCGGATCCGGCAGCCGGCGGGACGGTCGCGGATCAGGACAGAGGGACGGCGCCTGCGGGGCAGGGCCGGGCCCACCATGCCGTCGTTGCGATTAAGGAACGATGACCGGGACCCCGCGACTATTAGGGTCGAGCAGCGGCATACCCCGCCGCACCGGTGCCGTCAAACGCCCGACGTGGACCACCGCGGGGCGGGTTCCCGAGCGTGCTTGTTCCGCCACCGTCACGGGCTCGCCGCGCCCGGCCGGACCCGCGGCGATGCTTGTCGCGGCATGGCCGGCGTGGCTATATGGCGGAATTGTCGGAGCTTTTCCCGCCCTGCCCCTGTGGCGGAATGGTAGACGCGGCAGACTCAAAATCTGTTGGTGGCAACACCGTGCTGGTTCGAGTCCGGCCAGGGGCACCAGGGTCCGAGCGACCCGGCACCGGTAAGCACAGGCGGGGCGCCGCAAGGCCGCCGCCTGCTCGATGACATGGGTCCGGCCAGCGTCAGCGGTGGCGTCCGGATAGACCTGACCGCTGCCGCCGTGCGTCGCCCACGAGGGATGCCGGCGCCACCATGGACGTGGCCGAGCGGCGTCGGGTTCCCCGCCACGCCCCGGTATCCGCTGGCCGGGTCCACCCGGTAATGCCCTGGCGGCAGGCCGCCGTCGCGACCACCAGCGGAAATCGAGGCAAACCAGGCCCTTCCTCTGTGTCCGCTGTTGCCCGGTCTACGCCGGGTTCCAATCGAACGAGGCCGCGACGACGCCGTGGTCCGAGCTGGACAGGCGGCCATCCTCGACATGGTCGTTCAGAACCCGCATCTCGCGGAACGACCAGAAGCGCTTGTCCGAATAATCGTAGAACTGCTCGGACACCATGACGTGGTCCAGGATCTCCTGAACGCCTTTGTACTCGTGCGTGTAGTACAGATCCCGGAGGTTGCGCAGCTGCTGCAGGGCCGCCACGGTGAACAAACCGTCGTCGTTAAGGCGAGCGGCCCGGCTGTCGGCGTAAAGACGGAAGCTCGGCTGATCCGACAGGATCGCCAGCGTGTTGGAGAACTGGCCGTCATTGAGATCGCCGAGCACCACCGTCGGCGTGTCGGTGCCCGCCATGGTGTCGTTGAGGATGACCCGCAGCGCCGCCGCCTCTGCCGTCCGCCGGATCGTCGACAGCGCCGCGCCGATCGCCGTCTTGTGCGGCCGGATCCGGTCGTCGCGGTACTCCTCGATGTCGAGCCGGGTGCCGAGCTTCGACTTCAGGTGCGTGCAGAACACCTCCATGGCCGGCACCTCGGAGTCGCGGCCATGGCCGATCGTCACCTGCAGGGGCGAGCGCGAGAACTCGTCGATGCGCACGTCGATCTCGTCATCCTCGTGGCTTGGCAGCAGGCCGCCGGTGTCGTCGAGATCCGCCTCGGTCGGGCTCTCGCGAATTTCGGCCATGGACTTCTTGCGCTTCTTCAGCTTGAGGCCCTGCGGGAACTCCTTGTGCCGGCGGGTGGCGCGGATCTCCCATGGCTCGCGCACCGCCACGGCCACGGCGATGCCGTCCCAGCTGAGCTTGATGAAGGCCGGCGCATAGCCGCCGGCAAGCCCAAGCTCCTTGGCCTTCGCCAGCACATCGCGCAGACACTGCCCCGACCACAGCTCCTGGAAGGCGACAATGTCCGCGTCGAGCCGGGCAAGCGCCTCGGCGGTCCAGGTCACCTTCGCGTCGTACTGCTCCCGGGTGTAGGGCGTGCTGTTCGGATAACGCGGCCGGTCCGGCAATTGCAAGTTGTACAAATTGATCGTGGCAAAGGTGACGTCACGCATGTTCCGGGACATCGGCATCCTCCTCGGCGGGCCAAGCCCTTGATCGTCATCCGGTCTTTTCGGAGCCGGCCAAGGTCACCATAGTCGGCGATGCCAGCCAGGGCTGTGGCCTCTCGCACAGCGGATGACGAAGAGCATGGCATCCTTTGGCACGCCCTACCCTGTCCGAGACGCCGGCGGCCGCATCCCGAGCCGGAGCAAGGGCCGTCACGGGACGCGACGGCACGGAATTCGGGACTGTTGAGCAGGCAACCCGGTCACCGGTCGCCGGCGGCCGGCGGGTCGATGCGGATGCCGGTCTGCTGCATGCGGGCGATCCAGGACGCGCGATCGCCGGTGATGGCGTGCACGTCGATCTGGTTGACGCACAGCGTGCGGCCGTTCTTCAGCACCTGGGCCGCCGCGCGGAAGCGCTCGCCGGCGCCGGGCGCCAGAAAGTTGATCTTGAACTCCACCGCCAGGATACGCGCGCCCGGCGGGTACAGGCTGAACGCCGCGTAGCCGCCGGCGCTGTCGGCCAGCACCGCCGGAACGCCCGCCTGCAGCACGCCGTCCTGCTGGGTCAGTCCCGGGTCGAACGGCATCTCGATCTCGCAATAGCCCGGCCGCACCACCGTCAGCGCGCATTTGAAGGTCCGCATCACCGCCTGTCGCGCGAAGCTCTCACGCACCCGAATCTCGTAGTCGGCGTCGAAAGGCTCGAAATCGGCCATGGGCAAGGAGCTCCCGGAGGCAGGGGATCGCGCCCGCGTATCGCCCATCGGCCGCGATCCCGCAAGGGCGCTGGATTTCGAGGCCGAGCCGGCCTACATCGACGGCGCATAGCACAAGGACAGGCTGTGGAAAGGCCGAGGCGATGGCGTCGACCGATTTAAACCGGCTCGTCGCGGCCGGCATCGAGACCGAGGCCGCCGCGGCCCTCTTCCGGACCGGTAGCAGGCTTGCCGCCGACGCCGGCACGGTGCTGTTCCGTCCGGGCGACCCGTGCTCCGGCTTCATCGCTGTCGCCGAGGGCGCCATCCGCGTCACCCTGCTGACCGAGACCGGCCGCGCCGTCACCCTCTACCGGGTCGGGCCGGGCCAGCTCTGCCTGCAGACCTTTCAGCATCTGGTGGACGGCGAGCCCTATTCGGCCCAAGGCACGGCGGAGACGACGGTCGCCGGCGTGCTGATCCCGCCACTGGCCTTCGACCGGCTGATGGCCGACAACGCGGCCTTCCGCCGGCTGGTGCTGCGCCAGGTCGCCGGCCGTTTCGACGTGATGCTGCGCCGGCTGGAGGACACCGCGTTCCGCCCGCTTGAGCAGCGCCTGGCCCGCAGCCTGCTCACCGCGGCGCGCACCAACCGGGTTGCCGCCACCCATGCCGAGATGGCCGACGAGATCGGCTCCTCTCGCGAGGTGGTCAGCCGGCAATTGCAACGCTGGGCGGCGCGCGGGCTGGTGCGTGTATCGCGTGGCTCAACGGAGCTGCTCGAGCCCGAGCGACTCAGGACCCTCGCGGAGGGCAACCGCGTGACTTGGTCACCGACAGCGGGCCGGGTTGAGGCGTAGGGTCCGACTTCTATCCACGCCACCCGGCAACCCTGTGGGGAGAACCAGAATGTTGAAAAGGAATGTCGGCTCGATCGACCGCGCCCTGCGAATCGTCATCGGCCTCGGCCTGCTGGCAATCGTCTTCGTCGGCCCGCAGACGCCCTGGGGCCTGATCGGCGCCATCCCGCTGATCAGCGGGCTGGTCGGCACCTGCCCGGCCTACTCGATGCTGGGCATCCGCACCTGCAAGATCAGCACGGCCCGCACCAGCGCGGCCTAGAGCCTCTCCGCCGGAGCGGCCTTCGCCGGCCCGCTCCCCGCCCGGCGACCCAGCGGACGACGCCCGGGATGGCCGGCGGGGGAGCAGGCCGGCGCCCTGTGTGCAAGCGAAACGGGACCCCGCCGGAGCCGCGCGGCCCGGTCCCGCCGCCCGCGGTTCCGGCGAACGGCGCGGAACCGCGGCCTACCGCGCTCGTTGCTCCCGTGTGACCGGTCGTCCGCCGGCCACACCTCGCACGCCAGGATCCAGCGAACGGGAGCGACCATGGCCGCCACGGCCGCGGGCAGCCCCGCCG
Source organism: uncultured Mycobacteriaceae bacterium (assembly GCA_964613585.1). Taxonomy (GTDB): domain Bacteria; phylum Pseudomonadota; class Alphaproteobacteria; order DSM-16000; family Inquilinaceae; genus CAZTHL01. The sequence goes on from CAZTHL010000027.1 coordinate 30,801, forward strand.
CCGGCGGCACGGGCGCCGCCGACGGCCTCGGGCTCGTCGAGCTTGTCCACACGGTGGTGCCGGGCCGGGCACGCGTCGCCGTGCGCCGGCTGCGCCATGATCCGGATCTGGCCAGGCGGGTCGAGCGCTGGCTCACCGACCAGCCCGGCATCCGCCACGTGCGGGCCGGCCCGCGCACCGGCCGGCTCCTGGTGCAGTTCGATCCTGCGCACGGGCTTGAGACGGTGCGCCGCGCCGTGGTCGAGGCGGTTGCCCAGGCCGGCGCGGCCGTGCCCGGTATCGGCAATCCCCATTCCGGCAATCCCCATTCCGGCAATCCTCACGCCGACAACCCTGGGCATGCCGGGGCGGCGGACGACCCGCCCGCCGACAGCGCCGCGGCCGGCCGCGGCCCGTCCGGCTCAAGCTCGGGCGGCCCGCCCTGGCACGTGCATCCGGCCGACCATGTCGTCGAGCGCCTGCAAAGCTCGCTGGAGCAGGGGCTCACCGCCGAGGAGGCGCGGCGCCGGCTCGAGCGGTACGGCGCCAACGAGCTGACCCGGGCCGCCGGCCGCTCGCCCCTGTCCATCGCCGTCGACCAGGTGAGGTCGCTGCCGGTCGGGCTGCTGATCGGCTCGGCCGTCCTCTCGGTGGTGACCGGCGGCATTGTCGACGCCGTGGCGATCATCTGCGTGGTCGGCCTCAACGCCGCCATCGGCTTCGTCACCGAGAACCGGGCCGAGCGCACGGTCAGCAGCCTGCTCGACGTGCCGCATCCGGACGTGCCGGTCTGGCGCGACAGCGGCACCGTCCCGGTGGCGGCCCGAGACATCGTACCCGGCGACATCCTGATGGCGAACCCGGGCATGCTGGTGCCGGCCGACGCCCGCCTTATCGAGGTGCGCGACCTGAGCGTCGACGAGTCGGCGCTAACCGGCGAGTCTATCCCGGTGGACAAGGCGACGGGGCGGCTCGACCGGGTCGATGCGCCCTTGGGCGAGCGCCGCAACATGCTGTTCCGCGGCACCGCGGTGACCGCCGGCAGCGCCCGCGCGGTGGTCGTCGGCACCGGTCCGCACACCGAGATCGGCCGCATCCAGGCGCTCGCCGGCACGGCGCGGCCACCGGAGACGCCGATCCAGAGCCAGCTCGACCGGCTCGGCCGCGAGCTTTTCTGGGTCAGCTTCGGCATCTGCGGCCTGCAGTTCGCGCTCGGCCTCGCCCGCGGCGCGCCGCCGATGGTCATGCTGAAGACCGCGGTGTCGCTGGCGGTGGCCGCGATCCCGGAAGGCCTGCCGACGGTGGCGACGCTGACCCTTGCGCTTGGCATCCGCGACATGCGCAAGCGCAACGTCGTGGTGCGCCGGCTCGACGCGGTGGAGACCCTGGGCTCGCTGCGCGTCATCTGCTTCGACAAGACCGGCACCCTGACCCAGAATCGGATGACCGCCGTGGCCGCCGAGGCCGCGGGCGACAGCTTCGAATGGCAGGATGACGAGCTCCTGCTGCACGGGAGGCCGGTTGAGCCTGACGAGCATCCGGCGCTGCTCGACCTGCTCCGGGTCTGCGTGCTGTGCAACGAGACCGAGCTGCCCGCGCGCGCCGGCGACGGGCACGAGGACATTGAAGGGCTGACCGGCTCGGCGACCGAGACGGCGCTGGTTGCGCTGGCGATCCGCGCCGGGCTGCGGGCACGCGGGGAGAGGGATCGGTTCCCGCTCTCGGACACCGAGCAACGCACCGCCGAGCGGCAGTACATGATCACCCATCATGAGATGCCCGAGGGCGGGCGGCTGGTGGCCGTGAAGGGCAATCCCGTCCAGGTGCTGGGGCTGTGCCGCCGCTACTGGGAGCACGGCGAGACCCGGGAACTCACCGTCGATGAGCGCGGCCGGCTCGTGGCGGCGAATGACCGGCTGTCCGGCCGGGGCCTGCGCGTGCTCGGCTTCGCCATCGGCCGCGGCGAGGCCGAAGAGGCGAAGATCGGCTTGACCTGGCTGGGGGTGGTCGGGCTCGCCGACCCGCTGCGTCCCGGCATGACCGAGCTGATGCGCACGATGCACGGGGCCGGCGTGCGCACCGCCATGATCACCGGCGACCAGGCCAACACCGCCTATGCCATCGCCAGCCAGCTCGACCTGTCTGCCGGGGGCTCTGTGGAGATCCTCGAGGGGCCGGAGCTCGAGCAGACGGATCCCGAGACGCTGGCGGCGCTGGCAAAGGCGACCCACGTGTACGCGCGCGTGTCGCCGGCCAACAAGCTGGAGATTGTGCAGGCGCTGCAGCGCACCGGCCAGGTCGTGGCGATGACCGGCGACGGCATCAACGACAGCCCGGCCCTGCGCGCCGCCGACATCGGCGTGGCCATGGGCAGCGGCAGCGAGGCCGCGCACGAGGTGGCCGACATCATCCTGCAGGACGACCGGATCGAGACGGTGGCGACGGCGCTGCGCCAGGGCCGCACCGTCTACCGAAACATCCGGAAGTCGATCCACTTCCTGCTGGCGACGAACTTCAGCGAGATCATGGTGACCTTCGCGGCGACGGGGATCGGCACCGGCTGGTCGCTGACGCCGCTGCAGCTTCTCTGGATCAACCTGGTCACCGACGTGTTCCCGGCGCTCGGCCTGGCGCTCGAGCCGCCGGACCGCGACGTGCTGAAGCAGAAGCCGCTGAAGCTCGACGAGCCGATCCTGCACCGGCGCGACTTCGCTCGCATGGGCCGGGAGGCGAGCTTCATCAGCCTGGGCGCGCTCGCCTCCTTCCTCTATGGCGCCGCCCGCTACGGCCCGGGGCCGGGGTCGGCCGGCCTCGCCTTCACCACGCTGATCTCCGCCCAACTGCTGCACGCCGAGACCAGTCGGTCGAACGAGATCTCCGTGTTCGACCGTGAGAAGCTGCCGAGAAACCCGTCACTGCGCCGGGCCGAGGCGGCGCTGCTCGGCCTGCAGGCGCTGGTCAGTGTGCTGCCGCCGTCGCGCCGCCTGCTTGGCCTCGACACCGTCCGGCTGCTCGATCTGGCCGTCGCCGGCGCTTTGGCGCTTGGGCCGTACGCGGTGAACGAGCGGATGAAGACGCTGTTTCCGCCGCCGCCCCGGCCCGAGGATCCCCAGGATGAGCCCGGCGCAACGGCCGCCGGCACGGCCGACAGCGGGAGCGCCGCGGCATGACCGATCGTTTTGTCTTCACATCGGAGTCGGTGACCGAGGGCCATCCCGACAAGCTGTGCGACCAGATCAGCGATGCGGTGGTGGACGCCTTCCTGGCCGCCGAGCCGGCCTCGCGCGTGATCGCCGAGTGCGCCGTCGCCAAGGGCATCCTGTTCGTCGCCGTGCGCTTCACGTCGACCGCGGCGGTCGACGTCCCCAGTGTGGCGCGTGAGGTAATTCGCCGGGTCGGCTATACCCATGGCGGTTTCGACGCGCGCTCATGCAGCATCCTGACCAGCATCAATGAGGCGCCGGAGCCGTACGAACCGATTGACGAGCGCGCCTTGGACGAGGCCGGACTCGACGCGGTCACCGCCAAGCACCAGTGCACGCTGTTCGGCTACGCCTGCCGGCAGAGTCCGGCGCTGATGCCGCTGCCGGTGTGGCTGGCGCACAAGCTGGCCCGCCGCTTGGCCGAGGCCGGTCGCGGCGAGCTCGACCACCTGGCGCCGGACGGTCAGGCGCAGGTGGCGGTGGTCTTCGAGGATGGGCGCCCCCGGCGGCTCGACGCCGTGACCCTGGTCGCCTCGACGCTGCCCGATCGCGAGCCGAGCCTGGGCGGATTGCGCGACGACCTCATGCAGGCGGTGATCGGTCCGGCGCTCGAGGACGAGCCGGTCGGCCTCGACCGCGACACCCGCGTCAACATCAACCCCGAGGGGCTGGTGCCGATCGGCGGACCGGAACTGCACGCCGGGCTGACCGGCCGCAAGACCGCGATTGACACCTATGGCGAGTTCTCGCGCAACAGCAGCGCGGCGCTGAGCGGCAAGGACCCGTCGCGCATCGACCGGGTCGGCGCCTATGCCGCTCGTCATGCCGCCAAGGCGGTGGTCGCCGCCGGCCTCGCCGAGCAATGCGAGGTGCAGCTTAGCTACTCGCTTGGGCTGTCACAGCCGGTCAGCCTTCGCGTCGACACCGATGGCACCGGCACACGGCCCGACGAAGAGCTGGGACGCGCGCTGCGGCGGAGCCTGGACTTCCGGCCCGCCGGCATCGTCGCCCGCTTCGGCCTGCGCCACCTGCCCGACGCCCGAGGCGGCCGCCTTTACGAGCGGCTGGCCGCCTACGGCCAGATGGGCCGCACGGATCTGGAGCCGCCATGGGAGGATGTCGCTGAGGCTGCCGAGGCGCTGGCCGAATGACCGAGGCGACAGACAGGGCGCGCTGCCGTTCCGCAGCGCCGGGGCAGCAACGCTTTTCCGGCCCTGCCCGGACCGGCGTGACCGGGTCATGAGCCGCCGCTCGACCCGATGGTCCGCTGCACAGGCGCCGGTCGACGGATGGCAATGCCGATCATCACGAGCGCCACGCCAACACAGTCCCGAGCGGTTCCGGCCCGCTTCCCCGCCCGGCCAGCCTGAGCATGCTGTCGTTGGGTGGCCGGATGGGGGAGCGGGCCCGGGATGCCGCCTAACCCGGAAACGCGCTCGCTCGCATTATCGCCGGTCGACGCCGCCGCGCAGCGTGTAGGCATACCAGAGCAGCGTGATCGCCGGCGCCAGCAGTTGTCCACGGAGCAGCTGGAGCAAGCCCAGCGCGGTCAGGACCGCGAACAGGCCGGTCGTGATGGACGGCATCGATTCGGGTGGCGATCGGCCGGCTCCTCTTCGGCGCCGCGTCGGGGGCCTGGCCCGGGCCGCTCGTTGACGGGCGCTGGCACCCGGATCGGCCGGGGCTGTCCGGTACAGGCCGGCGTTGGTCGCAGCCTCGTCGATGAGTTCGATGGGGCAGGCGTATTCGAGAAGCACGCTGCCCGTGGAGGGGTTGACGGCGAGCCTCTCAATGCCGGAAAGCCGGCCGAGCGCGGCCTCGACACGCCGAAAGTAGGCGTGGTCACCACGCTTGTCCGGGATGCGCAACCGAACTCGGCCGGGACTCGAGTGGACAATGTGGGCGGTCGCGGGAGCGCTCACGAGTCGGCGGCGCGGCCGGCGCTCCCGGTGCCGTTGCCGGAGGCGCCGGCATGCTTCTCGTGCAAGCGCTCCTGAGCCACCTCGAGGGCCGCCTCGGCCACCAGATCCTCGGTGTCCTCACGCATCTCCGCGGCCATCGTGCGACCCCGGTTGTACGCCTCGATGGCCGACTTGATCATGCGCTTGGCGAGCGGCCGGGTGTTGACACCGAGGCTCGGGAACAGCAAGCGTGCCAGCAAGGTGACCACCACGCCAAGCCCGAATCCCCACGCCAAGCCTCTCCAGGTGTCGCCGTTCATCACACGCCCCTTGAAACACGTGGGGTAACACCGGGTGGCCGGGCTTGTTCCGGCCGGCATCTCCCGGCGGCGGCGAGCCTCACAGCAGGATCCAGGCGGCGAGGCCGAGAAAGGCGAAGAAGCCGATCACATCGGTGACGGTGGTCAGGAACACCGCGGACGCGACCGCCGGGTCGACTTTCATCCGCTCCAGCGCCAAAGGGATCACCGTGCCGGACAGGCCCGCGGCCAGCAGCGTGATGACCATGGCAAGGCCGATGACCACACCCAGCATCCATTGGCCGAACCAGAGCGAGGCGACGACCCCGACGATCAGCGCGAACAGCAAACCATTGATCAGGCCGACGATGCTTTCCTTCCATACCACCCGCCGGGCGGTGCGCCCGGTCAGCTGCTTCATGGCGATGCCGCGCACGGCCACGGTCAGAGTCTGGGTGCCGGCGTTGCCGCCCATGCTGGCGACGATCGGCATGAGCACGGCAAGCGCCACGACCTGATCGATCGTGCCCTCGAAGATGGCGATCACGCCGGAGGCCAGGACCGCGGTCACCAGGTTGACGCCGAGCCAGGAGAAGCGGGAGCGGATGGTGCCGAGCACCGCGCGGTACAGGTCGTCGGTCTGCACGCCGCCAAGCTTGAGCAGGTCGTCCTCGGCCTCCTCGTCGATCACGTTGACAACGTCGTCGACGGTGACGTTGCCGATCAGCCGGCCGGCCTCGTCGACCACCGGGGCGGCGACTAGGCCGTACTGGCGGAACAGGAACGCCACCTCCTCCTGATCCTGGGTCGCCGGGATCAGGCGCAGCTCGTCCTCAGGGTCGATCAGGTCGAGCAGCCGGGCCGAGCGCTTGCAGCGCATCATGCGCGACAGCAGCAGCGCCCCCTTCGGCCGGTGCATCGGGTCGACAATGTAGACGAGGTAGAAGTCCTCCGGCACCGTCTCGGCGGTGCGCAGGTAGTCGACCAGCTTTCCCACGGTCCAGAACATCGGCACCGCGACGACCTCGCGCTGCATAAGGCGGCCGGCGGAGTATTCCGGGAAGGTCAGGCCTTCTTCGACCAGCATGCGGGCGCGCAGCGGCAGAAGATCGAGCACCTGCTCGCGCTTGTCCTCGTCCAGCCCCTCGATCAGGCCGAGGGCGTCGTCGCTGTCGAGCTCGGTGAGCGCATCGGCGATCTCGCTCGGATCAAGCAGGGCGAGGATCTCGTCCCGCACCTCCTCGTCGAGATAGGTGAGCATCTCGGCGTCGAGCTCGAGATGCGGACGGATGATGCCGATGACGGTGCGTCGGTCGTCCGGGTGCAGGTGCTCCAGCAGATCGGCCACGTCGGCCGAGTGAAGCGGGCCGACCAGCGCCTCGACGTGCTCAAGCCTTTGGTCGTGCAGCGCTGTTTCGACCTCGGCAAGAAGCTCGTCGGACAAGCCGTACCGGGCGTCTCCCTCGCCGTTCATGCCGTCCGCCGGCGGACCCTCGGCGGATGGCTCCGGCGGCGGCACGGCCGGGCCGACCTGCTCGTCGGGAGCGATGCGGGGGTCGGTCACGGGGGCGCTCTCCAGATCAGCGGACGGGACTCCTGGGAATGCCGGGGCCACGCCTCCAACCAATGGCTTAGCAGAGGAGCCGCCCCGGCGACAAAGGCCTCCGCCCGGACGCCCGGTGAAGGCGCTTGCCAGACATGCGATCTGAGGGAAGCAGCCCGACCAGCGGGCTGCGCCACCGCCGCCGCGGCTAGGGGCAGCCTATCGGGCTTGGTGCGGTCGAGAAGACTCGAACTTCCACGGGCTCATCGCCCACAGCGACCTCAACGCTGCGCGTCTACCAGTTCCGCCACGACCGCCCACGCCTGCGGCCACGATGGGCCTTGTCTCGGCGGGCCTCGCCGAATAGCAAATCGCATGGCCATGATCAAGGACCCCGCCATCGCGCTCGCCGACGCGCCCCGGCCCGACGCCGACGCCGACGCCGACGCCGACGCCGGCGTCGAATGGTGCGTCGCCGACCGGCCGGTGGCCTACCCGGCTGCAGTGGCCGCCATGGAGGCGAGAGTCGCGGCCATCCACCGCGGCGCGGCAGTTGAGCAGATCTGGCTGCTCGAGCACCCGCCGCTCTACACCGCCGGCACGCGGGCCCGACCCGAGCATCTGCTCGACACCGGCGGCCTGCCGGTCTACCGCAGCGGCCGTGGCGGTGAGCTGACCTATCACGGTCCCGGACAGCGGGTAGCGTACGTGATGCTGGATCTCAGGCGGCGCAAGCCCGATCTTCGCGCCTTTGTCCACGACCTGGAGAGCTGGCTGATCCGCGCCCTGGCCCGCCTCGACCTGATCGGCGAGCGGCGGGCCGGACGGGTCGGCATCTGGATCGACATGACGCGGCACGGCGCCCCGCCGGGGACGGAGTGCAAGATCGCCGCGATCGGGGTGCGGGTGCGCCACTGGGTGACCTTCCATGGCGTGGCGCTCAATGTCGACCCGGATCTGAGCCATTTCGCCGGCATCGTGCCCTGCGGCATCCGCGAGCACGGCGTGACCTCGCTGGCCGCGCTCGGCCGCTCCGCCGGCCTTGCCGATGCCGACCGGGCCCTGCGCGCCGCCTGGGACGAGGTGTTCGGCACCGGGTCCGGCTGAGCGTCGCCGACCGAATGACCGGGACACGCAGAGCGATCGTCCTGGCACCGGCCGGTCCGTCTCGGATGGACCCTGCCCGACCTGCGGCAGCGACGCGATGAGGGGCGTAGTGCCGCCGAACCGACGAGACGTTTCGTCGGCTCGGCCGCCGGCGCCCGCCACCCCTGCCGCCGACCGGGCGCTCCGTCGCGAGCCAATGGCCGAAGCCATCGGCTTGCGGATGTCATCCGCGCGCCTCGGAGGAAACCGTGTCGCGGCCAACCTGGTGCTTCAGGATCAGCGGCACCTGCGCCAGGGCGAAGACCATGCTGATGGGCAGCATGCCGAACAGCTTGAAGCCCGCCCAGAAGTCCGTGGAGAAGTTGCGCCAGATGACCTCGTTGAGGACGGCCAGGAACACAAAGAAGAAGGCCCAGCGCCAGCTCAGCTTGCGCCAGCCGGCATCGGTGAGCTCCAGCATGCTGCCCATGAGCATCTTGAGGAACGGCCGGCGCAGGACGAGGCCGGTGACCAGGATGGAGGCGAACAGAAGATTGACGATGGTCGGCTTGATCTTGATGAAGAGCGCGTCCTCGAGCGCCAAAGTGAGCCCGCCCATGACCAGCACGAAGAAGGCGCCGATCAGCGGGATCACGGCCAGGCGCCGCTCGAGCCGGTAGGACAGGCTCACCGAGATGGCGGTGGCCGCCATGAACAGCGCCGTCGCGGTGAGGATCTCCCAGACCTGGTTGGCGACGAAGAAGACGAGCAGCGGTCCGGCCTCAATTCCCAGCCGGGCGAGGGGCGGCAGAGGCGGCACATCGGCACGCGGGCGAGAAGACATGGTCGGCGTGGCATTCCTGGACGGTCAAGGCAACAGGCGGCTGGTCGTGGTGGTGATCGCGGCCACACCGACGGTCTCGCGCCGTCCGCCAACGCCGAGCCCTCGCCCGGATCGGTCAGGCTTCCGCGAGGCGTCGGCGCGGGGAAGCCGGAGCTCGCATTGCTTCGCTTTAGTATTGTTCGAAACTTGGGACCGGCCGTGCTGCAATTTCAACGGACAGGACCAGGCATACAAAAATTGTCACACAGGCTGGCTGGAATGGCTCGCCACGCGCGAGCGGTCCCCTCGGCCGGCACGGAGAGACATGCTCCGGAGGGGCAGAACGGCACGCCTCGGGAGCACCATCGCTCCGGCGCCGTCGTTCAAGGTCAAGAAGGGACCGGCCGGCTCGGGTTCGAGCCGGCCGGCGAGATTGAAGCCGTGATTGGATGGTCCTTGAAGCTTGGCCGTGCCTGCCAGGCAGGCTCAGGCGATCAGGGCCATGTCGTCCACAAGCACGTCCGCGGGCGCGGGGATCTCCGGCGGGATGGAGATGTCGACCGGCGCCGGGATGTCCGGCGGCGTGGCAAGGCCGGCCAGGGCGTCAAGACCCGGATCCGGCATCTCAATGATGGGCAGGTCAGGCCGTGGCTCGGACGGGGTCAGCTGGATCAGGTCGTAGGTGTTGACGTCGTCGATATCGCCACCGTTGAAAAGACCGTTCGAGAAAGCGTTGATCTGATCAATCGTATAGGTGGCTGCGACCAGGGTGGAGGTGCCGACCAAAGCGATACTGCTGCCGTCGTCCAGGGTGACGCTCAGGGTGTCGATGCCGTTGTCGACCACGGCGATCTGATCGGTGACAGAGGTGTCGATCTCGCCCTCCAGCAGCCACAGCTCCAGGATGTCCCGATCGTCCGCGGCCTGGAAGTCGAGGGCAGTGTTGGTGCCGTCGGGGCTGCTGGTCGTCCCGTCCTCGGCGACCACCACGCTGAAGACGAAGGTGTCCTGGTCCTTGCCGCCGGTCAGCAGATCGACACCGGCGCCGCCAGAGAGGGTATCGCGGCCGGCATTGCCGAACAGCGCGTCGTCGCCTTCATCACCGAAGACGGCGTCATCACCATCGTTTCCCGAGAGCATGTCGTTGCCCTCGTTACCGTTGATGGTGTCGTTGCCCTCGTCACCGGTGATCGTGTCGGCGTCGAGGCCGCCGGCCAGAATGTCGTCGCCCAGGCCGCCGGAGATGGTGTCAAGGCCTTCGTCGCCCTCGATGATGTCGTTTCCGGCCTCGCCGAAGATCACATCGTCGCCGGCATTGCCGCCCAGCTCGAGGCCGAAGGGAACGTCGTCCGGGCTCGCTCCGGCCTTGACGGCCGCCTCAAGCTCCGGGGTCACCACGCCGGCGATGATGTCGTCGCCGTCGCCGCCGAAGATGCTGTCGTTGCCCTCGCCGCCCGAGATGAGATCCGCGTCGTTGTCGCCGAGGATCAGGTCGGCGTCGACCCCGCCGCTGAGGATGTCCTCGCCGTCCCCGCCGGACAGCTCGTCGGCGCCCTCGTCGCCGAGGACGATGTCATGCCCGTCACGGCCGAAGATCCGGTCCTTGGCGGCGCCGCCGGAGAGCGTGTCGTCGCCATGGGCGCCGTCGATCCAGTCCTCGCCCAGGCCGCCGAACGCGGTGTCGTTGCCGCCGTTGCCGGCCAGGAAGTCGTCGCCGACGCCGCCGTCGAGCGTGTCGTCCCCGTCGCCACCGCGCAGATCGTCGACACCGACCATGCCGAAGAGCACGTCGTTGCCGAGATTGCCCTGCAGCATGTCGTTGCCCTCGTTGCCTTCGAGGACATCGTCACCTTCGTTGCCGAACAGCATGTCGGCATCGAGGCCGCCGCTCAGGAAATCGTTGCCGAGCCCGCCGAACAGGCTGTCGAGCCCCTCGTTGCCGAACAGGGAGTCGTCGCCCTCGTCGCCGCTGAGCAGGTCGTCGCCAAGGCCGCCCGACAAGGTGTCGTTGTCCTCGTTGCCGGCCAGCGTGTCGTTGCCCAGGTCGCCGTTCAGGGTGTCATTGCCGGTGCCGCCGAGGATGATGTCGGCGCCCAGCCCGCCGCCGACGACGTCGTCGCCATCCTTGGCAAAGAACTTGTTGTCGAGGAATGGCGCCCCTGGAAAGGTTGCGTCCAGGCTCGGTATGAAGTCTGCCAGAACGGTACCGAAATTGAAAGCTGACATGATGCGGAGATCCCCTGTTGCTTTGAAAACGGAAGCAGGAAGGCACACCACGATGCGGCCGGACTCCTTTCTGGAACCCGGCTAAACAATGAAACCAATCGCGTGCGCCAAGGCGGTATCTACGCTGATAGGTCTACTGCCAGAAAGTCCACATTTGAGGACATGAGAGCAAAGATCCGTTGGATTGCAAATCTTTGAACATCGTAAAGATGGCTCATTCTTGTCTTGCTGGGAGAATAAAGATCTCGATTGATCGTGTGATGCCCAGTCCCTTGTCAAGAGCGGACAAGGCAGCACTTCTCCGTTCGGACTTGAAGCGATCCGACGGAGTCACCGGCCGACCTGCGGGCGGAGCGGGTCAGGAGGAGAGCACGAGCCTGACCAGCGCCGACTGGCGGTGCACCCCGGTCTTCTCGAAGATGCGCTTGAGGTAGGTGCGCGCGGTATGCTCGGTGATCCCCTGGCGGTAGGCGGCCACCTTGAGGGCAAGCCCGCCGGTGAGGGCCATGGCCAGCTGGGCCTCGGCCCGGGTCAGCCCATAGGTCGTCTGCAGCGAGGCCGGGCCCGGCGCCTCGTGCTCGTCTCGCCGCAGCACCACCGCAGTGAAGCCGGCGGCCGCGCCCGCGCCGCCGAGCGGCATCAGCACGGGCTCGTCCCCGGGCAGGCCCTCCCGAACGAACGGGTTTCCGGGGCACGCCGGCGCCTCGCCGCCCCTGCCGGCGCGGGGGTCCTTCGCCGAAGGCGCGGGCCGCCGTCGCGCCCGGGCCTGGATCTCGGCGCCGAGACCGGGATGGCCGGCGAGGGCCCGCTCGGCCTCACGATTCATCAGGATGAGGTGGCCGGCCGGATCGAGGATCAGGATGCCGCAGGGCAGGATCTCCAGCAGCCCGGCGAGACCGCCGCGCTCGGTCAGGGTCTCGGTCAAGAGCTGCTCCCGGATGGTCGCGCGCCTGGACCGGAGCCGCTGGAGGTCATCGGCGGAGAAGCCCGGCCGGTCGCCGGACCGGGCCAGCATGATCTCGAGACGTCGCAGACCGTGCCGGTGCAACTCGGCCCGAAGCAGGAAGCGCAGACCCTGCGGCGCCAGCCAGTCGCGATCGAAGGCCGAGGCGCCGACCCCGCTGTCCGGGGGATCACGGTCCTCCCGCCACGCCGCCATGGCGGCTCCGTCGTCGGCCTCGAGCGGCCGGACGGGCTGCGGCAGCCGGTACCGGCGCCGGAACGCCGGAGGGACTCCGTGCGCATCAATGACAACGGCATCGTCCAACCCGGGGGTTCCGAAGGCGATCAGCGCGGCCGTGGCCCCATGATCGCGGGCAATCCGCGGCAGCAGACGATCACGCGTCGGTTCCGCCGGTTCCGAGCCGCCTGCCGGCAGACTCCCTACCGTCATGAATCGAGCCTCATCTCGACGGAAGCCAAAGAGAACCCGCCCAAAACCCTCCCCATTGCATGAGTCCATCGCAATAAAGGATCGGTTCATGGTTAACGCGGACCCTACTTCCTTTGGCGATCATCGGCAAGGTCTTTCGAGGAACAGCCTGCGTCCTCTTGATCAATATTTGATATCTAATATCCTATCGAAGGATGCGCTTTGATGTGTAGGTAAACCATTCTCCACCAAA
>CAZTHL010000028.1:0-42806 GCA_964613585.1 uncultured Mycobacteriaceae bacterium
GCTGGTTGGCCTTCATCGTGGCCGCGCTGGTGCGGTCGGCGAACAGGTCGAGCTGGCACTCCTTGATCCTGTTCTCCATGTCGCCGCGGGCGCAGTAGAGGCGTTCGTAGAGCGTCCGGGCCTCGACCTCTCTCGCCGAGAGTGAGGTCACGACGAACCGGGGGTTGGCGCCGGTCTCGCCCCGGTGCGGCATCCACTCGGCCTTGGCCACGACGCGCCTGCGCCGGCTCCAGCTGTCCAGCGTGGTCCAGCGGAAGTCGGCAAAGCGACGGGCCGGCTTGCCGGTGCGCTCGGCCTCATCCTCGGCCCAGGCGAGGTCGATGTGGATCTGGTCGACCAGCCTGGCGTTGCGGGCGAGGCCGAACAGGTAGTCGACCTTGTTCGTCTCGCACCAGGCCATCAGCGCCTCGCGGGCAAACCCGCTGTCGCCGCGCAGCAGGATCTTGACCTTGGGCCAGCGCTCGCGGATGCGGCTGATGATCCGCGCCATTTCCTCGACCGAGCCCGCGCTGGCGTCGATGTTCGACCGGCGCAGCTTGGCCGCCAGCAGGTGCTCGCCGCAGAACACGTAGAGCGGCAGGTAGCAGTAACAGTCGTAGTAGCCGTGGAAAAACCGGCCTTCCTGGCGGCCGTGGATCGGGTCGTCGGTGGCGTCGAGGTCGAGTGTGATGCGCGCCGGCGCCTTGGCGTGGGCGTCCAGGAACAGGTCGACGAACAGATGCTCGATCGCCTCCGGATCGTGGGCAATCTTGTGGTAGCGATGACCATCGACCGGCGCATGCTCCAGCCGGTTCAGCGTGCTTTTACCGGCGAGCGGTGCGCAGCGTGACCGGCGCGCCTCCAATCGGCCCAGCACCGGTCCGAGCACCGGATCGCGGCGCAGGTCGTCGTGGTCGTTCAGGTCCTCGTAGCCCAGCGCGATGCCGAACACCCGCTGGCCGACCAGGGTGCGGACGTCGTGTACGATACGCCCCGCCGTCCGGCCATCCGTGAAGCAGGCGGCGAACCAGTCGACTAGGTTGATCGCCCTGTCGGTCGCGCCCAGCAGCAGCGCCCCGGCGTCCGAAGTGATCGCGCCGCCGCCAAAATCCGCCACCAGATCGCGGCGATCGAGGCGTGCGAAAAGCATGGACTCCGGGTTACACTGTGTCCGCATCGGGGGCTCCGCTGAGATCGGGTCAAGTGTTTGTTGGCACTCACACCTTCGCCGATTTCAGACCCCGATGCGCCTTCCTTTGTGAGATATCCGGCATAGCTGTTCTGGTATTTGGCGTAGTAATCGACCAGCTTGACGAAGATGTTGGCCAGCTTCTTTGAGCCGCCATGGTCCTGGATATAGTCGCCAAGCGATTTGATCTGGTTTTCCAGAGATTTAGTGTTGCCGAACAGCTCTTTAAGCAGCAGTTCCAGAGCGAGCCGCAGATCGTCGAGCAGGTTGCGGTGAAAAATGCCGGCTTCGTATTTCTGCAAGGCGCTGTTGTATCAAGCGAGCGCCGCTTTGTGCCCGTCAAGCCAGTGCCGGGTTTCCTCGATGAGCGTCTCGTTGATATCCGCTGCCGGGGCCGCGCCGGCAAATTGCGGGTAGCGCATCGCCAGCCGTAACTTGAGTTCGTGGCGATCCTTGTTCTCGACCTGCGAAAACGTACGGTGCGCGCACAGATCCATGATGATGCGATACTGCAGCGGGCCGCTGAACCCCATCAGGTTGGCATAGAGGGCGGTGCGCTTGTTCGGCGCGTCGAATGGATAAGCCGGGTGCGGCAGCGTGACGTCGTACTCGACCGCGTAGGCTGCCCTTGCCTTGACAATCTCGCCGCCGCTGAGCCCGGCATTCGTGTCGCCGAGGATATCGGCGGCGTAGCTAATGAAGGTCGCCGGGATTTTGTCCTCATCGAACATTTAAAGCCTGCGCTTCGTGCGGGAGGGCAAGGCGGAAGCCGGGATAAACGAAGGCCGGGCTGATCGTCGCGCAGTCCTGCTCGGAGACGCCGGAACGGCGGGCGGTTTCGTACCAGGTGGCCTTGATTTGCTGTTCCATGGCATCGATGACGGCTCCGGCCTGCTCGCGGCTGAGATGAAAGCGGGCGCACTGCGAGAGCAGGTTGCCGGCATGGGCGTAGCGCCCCAGGTCCCCGCAGGCCATGGCGAGATCGCGCCGCTCCAGACTGACCGACACCGATGGCGTCAGATCGTAGGCGGGGGAGAGCTTCCAGTCCCTGTCCCCGGCAAGGGCGGCATGGTTGCGCGGGTGATCGTCCGTGTTCGAGATCAGCGCGTTGAAGACCATGCGCCGGAACAGTTCGGCGGCGTCGTCCCTGGGCTGCGCGCTCAGGCGGCGCAACTCTTCGGCGAGCAGCACATAGGACCAGCGTTCACGGTGCCGGTGCGTGTCCTCGGCGCGCAGCATCGTCAGCCCGCTGATCATACGCGCTCGGACATAGCCGCCTTCGGTCCGTTCGCGGTCAAAGCGCCTGACCAGCAGCACGCCGCGGCCCGCCACGCTGACAACCCGGCTTTGCGCGCTCTGAATGCCGCAGGCCCGCGCGAGTGCGAGCATCGCATGCTCGACGTAGGCATGGTTCCACCTGTCATCCGGGCGGCCCAGTTTTGCAATCCACAGCCCGTCTTTGTCTTCGACCACGGCCTTGGGACGCGCGCCGCCCATCGAGGTGCCGATCAGCATCAAGTCCTCGACCTGTCCGGCTTCCGGACCGTCCGGGACGTCCTCATGGGCCATGATCGCATCGGCAAGCCCGATCAGCTTTTCCAGATCGAGCGTCCTGTTGAACGTGCGCTGCGGGGCCGGGGGCTTCGGGCCGAGGCCGAAACCGAGCGCGCCCGCTCTGTCGTCCGGTGCATGGAGTAGGTAGTCGATCTCGCCGAGCTGCGGCAGGCCGGCATGTTTTTCGATGACACGCCGCCCCCAATAGTCGGGTCCGGCATCGCGCAGGGCACCGAACACACCGTTGAGGGCCGTGGTCCGGTAGGTGGTATCGTCCAGCTTGAGCTCCAGCGGGTCGATCGGCACCGCGTCCGGGCGCGCGAGGTAGCTCTTGCCGTAAACGAAGCGCCCGACCGGCACGCCGGCGCGGCCCGGCTCCAGCACGAACCGCCCCGCCGTCACGAATGCCGTTGTGCCGGGCAGCATGATATAGACGAAACATTCGCTCGCACCCCTTCCCCTGGCATGGGCCCTAGAACTCATTGTCGAGCCCCTTGCCCGTGCGGGCGCGCGCACGTCCGCCAAGGCGGTCGAGCGCAAGACCCTCGCTATCTGTGGCCGGGTCGGCCAGCTCCTCGACGGGGCCGAGCAAGTCGTAAGCCCAGAGCAGGGCGGCGTAGACGGCCATGCCCGTGCCCGGCTTGCCCTTCTCGGCATCCATGACGGCGCGCGGTCCGGTGCCGATCTTCTCGGCAACCTGCTCGATCGTCATGTTGCGCCGGAGCCGCGCCGTCCGCAGGTTCCGGCCCAGGCGTTTGATCGCCTGTTCGACCGCGAAGGGCGGGACATCCATGAGAAGGTTCCTGGCCGTCATCTGCTCTAAAGGGCCTCTTATTCAATATAATATGCTTTTGAGAGCATACACGAAGCTCGGGCATGTGTCAAACCGCCTGCCCTGGAGCGCAGATTATTCCTCTTAAGATGCTTTTGAGAGCATGCGAAGTGACCCTGGCCGTGTTGGCGGTGCGCGATCAGGGCTCAGGGAGGGCGCTGCCCTCCCTCCTCTGGCGCGTCTTCTATCCGGTCCGGCCGGGCTGCGAAGCCGTATGCCGCAAGCTGCCGGCGGCGGATGTCCAGCGCCCGCCGCCAGCTATAGGCCCGGCCGTCGATCATAATGACCTCCGGTCCCTTCATGCCGCGCATTATCATGAGATTTCATGCTATCGTTCATCTGTGACTGTTTTTCATGCCCCATAACGGCTTTTCATGACGGAGAACGACGAGAAACGCTTTTCAGGGCCGGTGACGGTTTTTCACGAGCGGCGGCTGCCGGAGCGGGCGACGCCGGCGGGCTATGCGGCGCTGATCGACGGCTACGGCTTGAGGGTGCCGATCCCGCGCACGCTGGCGGCGATCGGGGCGCGCCACAAGGTCTACCGTGAGAGCGGCTGGCGTATCCTGACCCCCCGGCACGCGCCGGCGCCGAGCCTGGACGGGCACCTGACCTTCGCCCTGAAGTACGAAGGGCTCGACCTCGCCGTCCTGAAGCGGCTGTTCGGCGCGGCCGGACCGGAAGCCGTCACGGCCATGGTGTGGCGGACGCCGACGGGCCGCTACGCGCGGCGCATCTGGTTTCTCTATGAATGGCTGACCGGCGAGACGCTTCCCCTTCCCGATGTCACCCGCGGCAGCTATGTCCCGGCCCTTGATGAGGCGCAGCAATGGCCGGGAACCGAAAGCCTCTCGCCCCGCCACCGGGTGAAGAACAACCTGCCCGGCACGCCGGATTTCTGCCCGCTCGTCTTCCGGACCGAAACGCTGGAGGCGCTGATAGCGCTTGACCTGCCGGACCGCGCCCGACGGCTCATCGCCGGCGTGCCGAAGGATATTCTCTCGCGCACGGCGGCCTTCCTGCTGCTCAAGGATTCGCGCTCCAGCTACGCCATCGAAGGCGAGCGCCCGCCGCAGGACCGGTTGCAACGCTGGGGCCGGGCGATCGGCGAAGCGGGCCGCCAGCCGCTCGACCTCGACGAGCTGCTGCGCCTGCAACGGCTGGTGATCGGCGATGCCCGCTTCGTGCGCCTCGGCCTGCGCGGCGAAGGCGGTTTCGTGGGCGAGCACGACCATGCCAGCCGCGCGCCGCTGCCCGATCATATCAGCGCGCGGCCCGAGGACCTGCCGGGGCTGATGAACGGGATGATCGCGTTCGCGCACGGCCCGAGCGGACATCTCGACCCGGTGATCGCCGCCGCGGCGCTGGCCTTCGGCTTCGTCTACGCCCATCCGTTCGAGGACGGCAACGGGCGCATCCACCGCTACCTGATCCACCACGTCCTGGCCGAGCGCGGCTTCAACCCGCCCGGCCTGGTCTTTCCGGTCTCGGCGGTGATGCTGGATGAGATCGACCGTTACCGGGAGGTGCTGGAGGACTACTCACGCCGCCTGCTGCCGGCGATCGAATGGGAGCCGACCGCGCAAGGCAATGTGCGGGTCCTGGACGACACCGGGGATTTCTACCGCTTCTTCGACGCCACGCCGCAGGCCGAGTTTCTGTATGCGTGCGTGCGCCGGACGGTCGAGCGGGACCTGCCCGACGAGGCGGCGTTCCTGCGCCGCTACGATGCCTTCGTCCGGCAGGTCGAGACCCTGGTCGATATGCCCGACCGCACGCTCGATCTTCTGTTCCGCTTCCTGCACCGGAACGACGGCCGTCTGTCGGCGCGCGCGCACACAAAGGAATTCGCGGCGCTGACCGATGACGAAGCGGCCCGGATCGAGCGCATCTACGGCGAGCTGTTCGAACGCGACAAGGACGGAGAGGTGTAAGCCCGGCGGCAAGCGCCGATGGCGTCCGGCAGCCACCGGCCTCCGAGGCCGTCGGCACCGGTCATGGTGGTTGTCGCTGAACACTCTCGGGAGAGTCAGGTGTCCAGGGGGGCAGGAACGCTTCCTGGTCGCGGGTTCCGAGGGGCGCGAGAGCCCCTTGGTCGACCTGGCTATGCTGGAGGCTTCGCCAAGGCGAGAGGGTGTGCAGAGGGAGAACCGAAGTCGCCCTTTGCTCGAAGCCGGTGCCGAAACAAGGAGGTCAGTGTTCCATGTCGCCCAACAATGTCCGGGGAGATTTCACTGTCCCCCAGTCCGCCATAGCCCGCTGGGCGACGGCGGATGGCCCCCATCGACCGGTTGCAGAGGTCCTTGCCCCTCTTCCCACGCTTCCCTGAACCGTCCTCCTTCCCTCTCGAAAGTGGGGCAGTTCTGCGTGTCGCCGGCGCCTGCGCCCCGTATCGGGCGTGCACCAAGGGCAAGGACGGGCGCGGCGTCGGCTACGTCAAGAACAACGCCCCGGCCGGCCATGGCTTTGCCAGCTGGGCTGCACCGGAGGCGCATCCCGCCCGGTGGATGCGCGAGATCGCCGACGTCCGAAGGCACGGCACGACCGGGCTGACGCCGTGCGAGCGCTTCGAGCGCGACGAAGCGGCGGCGCTGCGGCCGCTGGCGGGCCGGCCGCCGGTCCAGCCGATCCGCGAGCAGGTGCGCACGGTGCAGAGCGACTGCTCGGTCGCGGTCGACGCCAACAGCTACAGCGTGCCCCGGCGGCTGATCGGCGAAAGCGTGCAGGTGACGATCGGCGACGGCCGCGTGCGCATCCGCCATGCCGGCCAGGAGGTCGCCGCCCACGCCGACACCGCCGCGCCAGGCGTCGGCCTGGATGTCCAGGACCTGCAGGGTCCCGTGCCCGGACGGCTCCCGGTGTCAGGCGGCGTAGAGGAACTCCTCGCGCACGATCTTGCCGTCGAGCACGGTGTAGACGCCGATCTCGCGCATGCGACCGCGCTCGCCGGTCTCGCGGTTCGTCGTGTCCACCTCGAAGATCACGGCGAAGCGGTCATCACCGTGCAAGTAGGGGCCGTCAACCAGGCTCTCGTGCACCTCGAAGGTCGAGTACCACCAGTCATGCTTCTGCCGGATCGCCGCGACGCCAGCCGTCTCGCGGCTGCCGCCGGGCGTCGCCACCGCCTCCACCGAGACCGCGTCGGGCGCGTACAGCTCCTGCAGGCAAAGCTCGGTGGTGTCGTTGCGGCAATGCTCGACCAGACGGTGGGCGACGCTGGTCAGGGGCTCGGCGAACATCTTCTGAGATCTCCTTACGAAAGGGCAGTGGGCATCGGGCATCGGGCATCGCGCATCGGGCGGAGGGCATCGTGCAGAGCCCATGGGCGGGCCTCGTTCGGCCCGGCCGGCCGCTGCCGAGCGCCCGGCCGGGCGATCGGGCAACGCCGGGATCCGCGACCCGCGGGACGCGCCGCGATCGCGCCCCCGGGGGACCCTCGGCGGCCGGGCCGGCCGGCTGCGCGGGTGGGCGGGTCACCGTGCCGCCTCAAGGTCCGTCGCAAAGGCCGGCGGGTCAAGCGCGCTTCGGCCGGTCGCACCGACCGCGCGTCAAGGGCGCCCCGTGCGGTCCGCCAAGGCACGGCGCCGGCGTGGGCGGACGTCCCGAGCCCATCGCCGAGGCACCGACCGGGCCGCCGGAACTCCGGCCGGCGGACCGAGTTCCGCCGGAAAGCATCCGGGCGTGGGGATCCCGGCTCCCCGGCGGGCGGATCAGGCGATCGGGAGGCCGCCGGGCTCTGACGCAGCCGTTCAGCCTTGACGCGGACTGTAACAACAAAAAAACAAATTATGGATGCAGCCCTTTCGGGAGCTTGGTGTTGTGCCTTTCCGAAATGGGGCGCTTTCCGGGTGGTGGGGCCACGCCCGCGCGTTCTCGGACGGAACGGCACACGCGAACCGAACTCATGTCGAGGGCAGGCTCATGAGCATGACCGACACCACGACGGCGATAGGCGCCCGCGGCGGCCAGGCCCCGGCGGAGCCGAGACGGCGACCCCTCGGGCGCGGCCGCGCCTGGGCCCGGCGACGGCTGCAGGCCCTGCGGCACGAGCTGGCGGCGGCGCTGCTCGGCGACCAGTACTTCGTGCAGATCCATCCCAACTGCGTGCGCACGCCCGGGACGCTGGCGCGCGTGCGCCCGGCGATCCGCCGCTACGACGGCATGGCCATGGGGGCGTCCCACCTCGTGGTGCGCGACGGCGTGCGCGTCCTCGAGCTCGTGCTGCTGCTCGACGAGGCGGCGCGGCTCGACGGCGGCGACTATGCCGAACTGGGCACCTGGCGCGGCGCCTCGGCCCGGATCCTCTTCGAGCGGCGGGCGCCGGGCACCGAGCTGCACTGCTTCGACACCTTCGAGGGCTTCGACTTGCGCGACGTCGCCACCGAGCGCGGCCGCACCACGGTCAGGACCCGGGCCGGCCAGTTCGCCAACACCACGCTCGAGCAGGCCCGCCGCACCATCCTGGGCCGCGACGCGGCGCACGCCGACCCGCGCGACCCCAGCGGGCACGGATCGGACGTTGCCGGAGCGGGCGTTGCCGGAGCGGACGGCGCCGGAGCGGACGGCGCCGCGCTGCACCTGCACCAGGGCTTCTTCCCGGACACCTTCGCCGGCCTCGAGCAGCGGCGCTGGCGCCTCGTGCATCTGGACGCCGACCTGTACGCGCCGACGCGGGCGGCATTGGAGCGCTTCTGGCCGCGGATGGTGCCGGGCGGCATTCTCCTGGTGCACGACTACAACAGCCACTTCGCCGGCACCCGCCAGGCCGTGGACGAGTACTTCGCGCCGCTCGGCCTCGACCCGGTGCCGCTGTGCGACAAGGCCGGCAGCGTCGTCCTGCGCAAGCCGCGGCAGGGGTAGGACAGGGGCGGCACGGGGGCGGGCCGCCCGCGCGTGCCGCGGCCGACGGGAGGCCGGTCGTGCCACCGGGCCCGATCGCGCCGGCCCCCGGATCACGGCGTCAGGCCGCCACGCTCCTCCCCACGGCGCGCCGTGAAGCCCGGCGCGCCGCGCCAAGGCTCGGCCGGCTCCCCACCGGGGCGCCGGTCAAGCACGGCGCACGGATCCTTCAGGGTCCAGCGCGGCGAATCGAGCCATGCCTTGCGCAGCAGCTCCACGCCGGCCCGCAGGGCGTCGTCGACCGAGGCAAACCGTCCGTCGGCGACCGCCACCTTCAGCCAGGTCTCCTGATCCGGGGTCAGGTCGACCACCCCCGGAGCATCAGCGGAGGCCAAGGGATGACAGTGGCTGAAGGCCGTGCGGCAGAAGGCCGTGCGGCTGCATGGTCGGCGCTCTGGCGTGGGCGCGGCCGCGTGCCGGAGCTGCGTGTCGTCGCATCCGGGGGCGGGTCCGGGCTCGGGTCGGAGCGGAGCCGCCGCCGGCGCTGTGCTCGATCGCGATCCCGAGGCCCGCGACCCGGCGTCAACCGGGGGCGATAAGGATCCCGGCAGGTCCTCGCGGCCGCGGCCGCGGCTGATGTACTTGCGGTCGGCGTCGGCACCCAGATGCGCCGGGCGCAGGCTCTCCTCCAGCACCCAGGTCACGTCGAAGGTCGATGTCACGCCGACGTCGCCAAAGTGACGCTCGAGCCAACGCTCGGCCGCGGCGCGCCCCTTGTCGCGCAGGTAGGTGAGGAACGCCCACTCGGCGTTCATCTTGCTGGAGACGTCGAGGGCCGTCATGGTGTCGGTGTCGCCGATCATGTGGATGCGCGCATCCCAGTATTCCTGGCGGTCCAGGTTCTCGTGGATGATCAGCTCCCACAGCAGGACGATCGAGCGCAGCTCCTTGACCAGGCTGGCGTTGAAGGTGATCTCGTTCAGGCGATTCAGGATATCCGCGGCCGTGCGCGGCACGTCCGGGCGATGCATCGGGTTGATCTGGATGAGGATGCAGTCGCGCGCGTCGCACTCGTCGACCAGCGGGAACAGGGCCGGGTTGGGCCGGGCGTTCACAATCGCGCTGGGCCGGGCGCCCGCCCGGCCCGCCGATCCGCTCCGGCGCGGCTCCGCCCCGGCCGTCGGCCTCGTGGTCCGCCCTCATGGCGCCGAGCCAAGGACGGCTGTTGAAGCGTTTCCGGCTCAAGCGGGATCGCCGGCCGCTCCCCGATTCCGCGTCAGGCGGAAACGTTCCGGCCGGTCGCCAAGGCGCGCCCGGTCGGCCGAGGTGCCGGACGCGCCGCTGTGGGGCACGACCCCGGCGTGCCGGGCGGCATCAGAACCCGCCGAGCAGGCTGGCCAGGGCGATGATGGTCACCAGCGCCAGGATCGGGATGACGATGGCGACCATGAAGATGTTGCCGTAGGCGTCCTTGTGGCCGAGCCGGCAGATGCTGAGCAGGGTGATCACGGCGCCGTTGTGCGGCAGCGAGTCGAGGGTGCCGGCGGCCACGGCGGTGACCCGGTGCATCGCCTCGAGCGACGTGCCGGTCTCCTGGGCGAGCTGCACGTAGGTCGGGCCCAGCGACTCGAGCGCGATGGTCATGCCGCCCGAGGCCGAGCCGGTCATCGCCGCCAGCACGTTGACCGCCACGGCGAGCGAGATCAGCGGGTTGCCGCCGCCGATGCCGAGCACCGCGTCGCGCACCAGGTCGAAGGCGGGCAGCGCGGCCACCACCGCGCCGAAGCCGACCAGGCTGGCGGTGTTGAAGATCGGCAGCACCGCGGCGTCGGCGCCGCGGTCGACCGAGGTCTTGAGGCTGGCCAGGCGGCGCCAGCCGGTGGCGATCAGTAAGACGATCGAGCAGACCAGCGCGACGATGATCGCCCACAGGCCACGCACGCTCTCCAGCGTGGTGGCGCCGAACTCGGGCTCGGCCAGGAAGCCGGTGTCGAGCCGCGGCAGGACCAGCTCGACGAAGGCGAAGTTGACCGCCACCACCAGTACCACCGGCGCGATGGCGAGCCAGAACGGCGGCCGCGACGGCGCCGGCGGGTGCCCGGGCTCGACCTCGGCCAGGTCGAAGGACTCGGCCGGGGCGGCGCGGTCGCGCAGGGCGTGGTCGGGCTCCGGCAGCGCGTCGGCATGGTCGCCGTAGCCCTCGCCGCGGGCGCGGGCGCGGGCCTGCTGCCGGTTCAGCCACAGGGTGCCGAGCGCCAGCATGACCAGGCCGCCGATGATGCCGAGGCCGGGCGCGGCGAAGGCGGTGGTGCCGAAGAACGGCATCGGGATGGCGTTCTGGATCGCCGGCGTGCCGGGCAGCGCCGACATGGTGAAGGTGAAGGCGCCCAGGGCGAGCGTTGCCGGGATCAGCCGCTTCGGGATGTCGGCCTGGCGGAACAACGAGGCGGCGATCGGGAACACGGCGAAGGCGACGACGAACAGCGAGACGCCGCCGTAGGTCAGCACCGCGCAGCACAGGACCACGGCGAGGATCGCGCGGGCCGGCCCGAGCCAGCCGATCACCGTCTCGGCGATCGCCTGGGCCGAGCCGCTGTCGTCCATCAGCTTGCCGAAGATGGCGCCCAGCAGGAACAACGGGAAGAAGGCGACGATGAAGTCGCCGGCGCTAACCATGAAGATCTGGGTGTAGGATCCCAGGATCGGCAGGCCGCCGGCGATCAGCACCGCCAGCGTCGCCATCAGCGGGCCCAGCACCAGTACCGTGACGCCGCGGAAGGCGAGCAGCATCAGCAGCGCCAGCGCGACCAGGATGCCGGCAATGCCGACCATGGCGCTCACTCCTCCCCGCCGCGGACGCGGCGCAGATAGCCGCGGTCGGCCTCCTCGCCGAGATGCGCCGGGCGCAGGCTCTCCTCCAGCACCCAGGACACGTCGAAGGTCGAGCGCACGCCGATGTCGTCATAGTGCGCCGCGAGCCAGCGCTCCGCCGCGGCGCGCCCCTTGTCGCGCAGGTAGGTGAGGAACGCCCACTCGGCGTTCATCTTGCTGGAGACGCCCAGGGCCTCCATGGTGTCGGTGTCGCCGATCACGTGGATGCGCGCGTCGCGGTATTCCTGGCGGTCCAGGTTCTCGTGGGTGATCAGCTCCCACAGCAGGACGATCGAGCGCAGCTCCTTGATCAGGCTGGCATTGAAGGTGATCTCGTTGAGCCGGTTCTGGATGTCCCGGGCCGATCTCGGGACCTCCGGCCGGTACAGGGGGTTGATCTGGATGAGGATGCAGTCGCGCGAGTCGCACTCGTCGACCAGCGGGAACAGGGCCGGGTTGCCCATGAAGCCGCCGTCCCAGTAGGCCTCGCCGTCGATCTCCACGGCCTTGTAGAGCGTCGGCAGGCAGGCCGAGGCCATGACCGTGTCGACGCTGTGGTGCGGCCGGCGGAACACCTTGGGCCGGCCGGTGCGCACGTTGGTGGCCGTCAGGAACAGCTTGGGCGCGGCCTCGCCGTTGACGTTGGCGAAGTCGATGGTCTCGGCGACGATGTCGCGCAGCGGGTTGATATCGAACGGGTTGAGGTCGTAGGGCGAGAGCAGGCGCGAGGACAGGTCGGCCAGCAGGTAGGTCGGCGAGGCGTCCAGGCTCCAGCGACCCATGAACCTGTCGACCAGCGAGCGGCGGATCGGGCTGAAGCGGGCGGCGTCGCTGGTGGCGGCCCAGAAGCGCTCGAGCTGCCGGCGCGCCCCCTCGTTGCCGCCGCGCGCCAGGCCGTCGGCCAGCGCCACGGCGTTCATGGCGCCGGCCGAGGTGCCGCTCACCCCCTCGATCCGGAGGCGGCCGTCCTCGAGCATCCGGTCGAGGACGCCCCAGGTGAAGGCGCCGTGCGCGCCGCCGCCCTGCAGCGCCAGCTCGATCACCTTCGTCTCAGCCATGGCGTGCGGCCTCCTTCAGCGTCGGGACAGGGTCGGGCGGCCACGCCCGACCGCCCCGGTTAGGAGGTCGGGCGCCCGCCGCTTCGTTCCCGACATGGGTGCGCCATATCCGTTCGGCTGACAACGGCTCGCCCGCGCCCCGGCGACCGGCTCAGGCGGCGGCGCGGCCGGCCGGCAGCACGGCGCGGTGCCAGGTGTCGACCAGGGCCACGGTCCAGACCGCCATGTCGTCGAGCAGCTCCTGCCAGTAGGACAGCGGGGTCGGTGCCGGCACCGGCACGTCGGACTGCACCTCGATCGGGTCGAAGTCGAGGGCGCCGGCGAAGCGGCGGGTGATTCGCTGCATGCGGCGGTTGTTGGGCAGGCACAGGAAGCTGAGCCGCGCCAGGCCGCGATTCTGCGCGTGCAGAAGCGCCCGGCGCACCAGCTCGGTGCCGACCCCCTGGCCCTGCAGCCCGGGCTCGACGCTGACCGCGACCTCGGCGCCGCGCCCGTCATCGGCGAGGCACAGCTCGACCGCCGCGCGCACGCCGGTCTCGTCGACGGCGGCGAGGATGCGGGTGCGCGCCCAATCGAGCCGGTCCAGATGGCGGTCGATGGCCTCCGGCGTCATGGCGCCGTGGAAGCGGGCGCGCCGATCCACCGGCGACAGCCGCAGCAGGTGAAGCCGGTACGCGTCGGCGTCCGACGGCCAGATCCGGCGGTACAGCAGCATGGTCGAGAGGCCCTTTCATCACCGTCCTGCAACGAAGTCGGGCGCTTGTCTCGGAACGTCTCCCCTGAGGCTTTTGACCCTTATTTAATTGCCCGGTGCAAATGTGCGTCGTGTAAAGTGAAGGAGCGATTAAGAGAATCGCCTCGTGCGGCGAATCTGCCGCAGCGCAGCATGGCGCCCGGCGACGCCCGCCGCTTGGCAGCCCGTGCGTCCGCTGGCTAATGTGGCGCCGTCCGCTCGGGCAACCGGCCGGCGCCTCGGTGGGGCCGCGGCGCCGGCCCGGCGGACCGGCGGGGATATCGTGCCGGGCGGCCGCGGGCGCGGCGGTCTCGAGCGTGGAGGTGGCGTCGGGCCGGGCCGATGACGATCTTTGGCAAGATACTGGGCGGGGCGGCCGGATTCGCGCTCGGCGGGCCTCTGGGCGCGCTGCTCGGCACCGGCGTCGGCCACGCCGTCGACCAGCTGCGCGGCGGGGCGGGCGGCCTCTTGGCGGGCGGCGCCGGGGCCGACAACACGCGCAAGCTCGCCTTCACGGTCGGCGTGATCGCGCTCGGCGCCAAGATGGCCAAGGCCGACGGCCGGGTCACCGAGGACGAGGTGTCGGCCTTCGAGCAGGTGTTCCGGGTGCCGCCGGAGCAGCGCCGCCAGGTTGCCCGGCTGTTCAACCAGGCGCGCCGGGACACCTTCGGCTTCGAGGCCTATGCCCGGCAGATCGCCGCGCTGTTCGAGCCGCGCTCGGCGGTGCTCGAGGAGCTGCTGCAGTGCCTGTTCCACATCGCCCGCGCCGACGGCCGGGTGGATGAGCAGGAGCTCGACTATCTCCGGCGGGTGGCGGCGATCTTCGGCTTCGGCGAGGCGGACCTGCGGCGCATGCGCGCGGCCGAGGAGGCGCCGGGCGCGGCCGATCCCCATGCCGTGCTCGGGGTGTCGCCCGAGGCCGACGCGGCGACGGTCAAGGCGGCCTATCGCCGGCTGATCCGGGAGAATCATCCGGACACGCTGATCGCTCAAGGCATGCCGGAGGAATTCGTCGCGGTCGCCAACGACAAGATGGCGGCGATCAACGCGGCCTATGAGGCGATCGAGCGGCAGTGGTCGGCCGGATCCTGAGCGTCAGCGGCCGGCGGACCCGTCAGCGGTCGCCGCGGGCCGGTGCCGATCCCGCCTGACGCGGAAGCGCCCTAGTCGGGCTCGCCGCGGCGGGCGGCGGGGAGCCCGGGTCGCGGCCGCCGCGTCAGGCTGACGCCGCGCGGCGTCACCGGGTCCGGGCGCAGAACGAAGGTGGCGCAGACATCGTTGTGGAAGCGGTCGATGTCGCGCGCCAGCGCCTCGAGCCGGTCGGCCATGTCGAGCAGGGCGAGGTTGCCCTCGCGCTCGCCGCGCTCGCGGATCTCCTGGGCGGCGACCCGGGCATTGGCGGCGACACGCTCCATGGCAAGCCTCCTCGGTCGGGAACGGCCGGCCCGGCGGCCGCGGCTCAGGCCCGCTGGGCCTCCGGCATGGACGCTGGCGGGGACGGCGGCGCCGACGGCTGCAGCCGGCGCACGTTGAAGAGCTGGCCGGCGATCAGCTTGGCCTCCGCCACGGCCGACGCCTCGGTGCCGACCAGTGACTGCGCCAGCACGCCGTCGATGAGCAGCATCCACTGTCGCACCAGGGTGTGCGGATCGGGCATGTCGGACGCGGCGGCCAGCGCCAGGAGATAGTCGCTGAGCGCCGCGCGGTAGTGCACGGCGGCACGGTGGACCGGATCATCGGCGTCGCGAAACTCGGCGGCGGCGATCAGCCAGAGGCTGCCGCGCGCTTCGGGCCGGGCCATGTAATGGCCGAGCGCGTCGAAGACGGCGAGCAGGCGGCCGCGCGGATCCGGGGCCCGCGCCTCCACCTCGCTGCGCAGCCAGTCCCAGAAGCGGGCGTCCTCGAGGGCAAGCACCGCCAGGATCAGATCCTGCTTCGAGCGGAAATGATTATATAGCGTCATCTTCGCGACACCTGCCCGTGCCAGCACCCGGTCGATTCCGGTTGCCCGGAATCCTTCCTGCTGGAAAAGCTTCAGCGCCGTGTCGACGAGATGATCGCGGCGGTGACTCGCCATGTGCCGCGCGCCCCTTCCTTTCTCAGCGGGTCCGTGCCGTCAACTACCAAGATCGGTGGGATCGGACCGGGGCGTCAAGCGCGGCGAGGTAGATATCGGGGCTGATCGCCAACGAAAAGTTAATAAAGCGTTAACGCGACGGGATCTTGCAGTAAGCCAAGGCAGGAAGGCGCTCTTGTCTCAGAAACGCCTTATTGCTGTCGGGCACTGGCTGCCCTGTGCCGGCAGGTGAGGCGGGCGGCCACTGTGTCTCGTCGACCGGTATCCATGCTTATGCGGCGATCAGGCGGCATGACCTAAGGACTCGTCAAATGATGCGTCAGTGGCGCATCGCGCTTTATCGGTGCCTGTCTCGAGACGTCTTTCAGCTTTCTTGGATTGACAGCCCGGCACCGAGACTTATATCGTTCATAAGACAGACTGGTCTGTCAATGGCGGTTTGAATGCTTGCTGCTCCGGCGTCAGGTCATCGACCGTAAGGTCTTTTCAACGCGCTTGACGACCACCAGCCTGGAGGGGCGTCGGCGGCGTGCCGGTCCTGTCTATGTGTTCCATGCGGGAGCCCTGCCGGCGAGCGAAGGCCGGCGCGGGTTGCTGGGAGAAGAGGATGATCGATCACTCCGAACCGCCGCGCCGTCAGCCCGCTTCGGACGCTTCTGACGCGGCCGGCGACGAGCGGTCCCTTCGGCTGCACAACCTTCCCAATCTGTGGAGCCTGCCGCCGTTCATCTTCGCCGCGGACCTGGCGGACAAGACGACGGGAACGGTGGTCGCCGTGTTCCCGCCCGGCTTCAGCAAGGCGGATCTGGACACCGTGCTGGAGACCACGGAGAGCACCCTGGTCGAGCTCGGCCCCTTCGCCAACCTTTGGACGCTGCGCTCGGAGATCCCACGGTTCGCTTGGCGGCTGCGCCGGCTTGGCGCCTGGGTTGTGCTGAAGCCCGAGGTGCTGGACGACCTCCTGCGCACCCGCCGCCCGCGCAGCCGGCCGGCCGACGCCGGCCACGGCAGCCCGGCCCGCCTGCCGCGCCGGCGCCGCCCGGCGGGCTCGACGGCGCCGCGCGAAGCCGACGCGCGGCCGACGCCGCTCGCCGACCGGCAGAAGGACGCCGCGGAGTAGCCGGCGCGGAGTAGACGGCGCGGCGGCAGGACGACGAGCTTCATGCCCTCAGGCCCCCGGCGTGCGCGCCCCGGGGCCCGGAGGCGCCGGCGCAGGCACGTCACGCCGCGGGTGTTCGGCCGGCCAGCACCTGCCGCAGCACGGCCATGTCGATGGGGCCGCCGCACAGGACGCTGCCGGCGCGCGTGCCGCGCTGGCGCTCACGCTCCTGCATCGCCGCGGCCAGCGGCGCGGCGCCGGCGCCCTCGGCCAGCCCAGGGTGCGGGTGGCGGTATGGTGGAGCCGGATGGCTTCGGCCACCTCGTCCTCCGGGACTCGGACGATCCGCGCGGCGCCGTCCCGGATGATCGCGCCCGGATGATCGCGCCCGGATGATCGCGAAGGCGTCGGGCTGCGGGCCGCGGCAGGCGAAAAGCATTCCCGGCCTGTCGTCGACCCCCGCGCTGGCCATCCTGGTCGAGATGCCCGAGATCGGTCAGCTTGGGACCCGAGCAGGCCGCCAGCCTCGCAGGGCTGGCTGCCATGAGCCGGCAATCCGGAGCCAGGCGCGGACGAGCCGCCATCCGAGCGGGCCGCGCGACCTTGCGACAGGCGCTCTACAGGCCGGCCCCGGTCGCCATGCGCTTCCACCCCGATCCGAAAGCCAACGATCAGCGACTCGTCGACGCCGGCAAACCGGGGCGGGCGCGCCGTCGCGGGCCCGTGGCTGAGATCATCGGCTTGGAGGGATCACGTTTCCAGTTGGCCCGTGGCGGCGAGGACGGCGTCAACCGGGGCGTGCAGCTCGGCGTCGAGCGGCAGCGGCACGTAGCTGATGCCGTTCGCTGCCGGCTCGGGCTTTCGGCCGCCGCGAAGGTTGATGAGCATTGCCATCAGCATGCGCCTTGGCAGGCCGAGCGTGGCGTCGCGCTCGGTGCGCAGCCGGACGAAGCCCTCCTCGGTCTGCCCGGCCCCGAGATGGATGTTGGTCCGCCGCTGCTCTGCCACCGTGCTCTCCCAGGCCGGATCGCGGCCGCCCGGCTGGTAGTCGTGGCCGGTGAAAGTGCGCGTCGCTTCGGGCAGCTCGAGGATCGCGCGGATCGAGCGCCACAGCGTGCGGGCGTCGCTGCCGGGGAAGTCGGTCCGCGCCGTGCCCTGGTCGGGCTGGAACAGGGTATCGTGCACGAAGGCCGCCTCGCCGATCAGATACGTGACCGAGGCCAGCGTGTGCCCCGCCGACAGCATGACGCCGGCGGTGAGCCGGCCGATGGTGAAGCTGTCACCGTCCTCGAACAGCCGGTCCCAGACCCGATCGGCGTCGGGCAGGACCTCGGCGCCGACATTGTAGGTCTGCCGCCAGATCTCGGTGACCAGCCCGGTTCGGGCGCCGATGCCGATCGGGGCGCCGAGCCTGTCCTTGAGATAGGAGGCGGCCATCAGGTGATCGGCATGGGGGTGGGTGTCGAGGATCCAGACCACCTCAAGCCCCTCGCGCCGCACATAGGTCAGGATCTCGTCGGCGGCCTCGGTCGAGGTGCGCCCCGAGCGCGGGTCCAGGTTCCAGACGGCGTCAAGGATGGCGGCCTTGCCGGTCGCCGGATCGGCCACGACGTACTGCACCGATCCGGTGTCCGGCTCGAAGAAGGCGGTGACGGCGGGTCTCGCGATCATCGAGCGGTCATCGATCTACCTTGCGTGCGGAGCCGCTTCTCCAACCCCATGCAGCCGGCGCGGTTCCACGGGAACGCGAGCGTTTCCGACTGACGCGGACTCGGCGCTGAGCCGCCGGAGAGAAGGTGACTTCCGGGTGACGGTGGCCCAGGCCGACGCGAACGAAACCGGGTCTTCCTCGGATCGTGCGCACGCACGATCGGGCCATGGGTGAACCGCCAGGCCTTGTCGGCGATCGGGAACCGGCCGGCACCGGACGCCTTTCTCGTAACGGGATGGTCTGTGACAGGGACGACGTCGAATGAGGCTCGAAGGCTCGTGCAGCTGCGGAGCGGTGCGCTTCTCGCTCGAGGCATACGCGCCGGTGCCGTATCAGCGCTGCTACTGCTCGATCTGCCGCAAGACGGCGGGCAGCGGCGGCTTCGCGATCAATCTCGGCGCCCACGCCGGCACGCTGCAGGTCGACGGCGCCGAACACATCGGCGTCTTCCGGGCGGTGATCGACGGTGAGACGAGCCCGGCG
Organism: uncultured Mycobacteriaceae bacterium; assembly: GCA_964613585.1. GTDB lineage: Bacteria > Pseudomonadota > Alphaproteobacteria > DSM-16000 > Inquilinaceae > CAZTHL01. The sequence goes on from CAZTHL010000028.1 coordinate 18,426, forward strand.
GAGCGGCGCTTCTGCCGGCGCTGCGGCACCGCGCTCTGGATCCACGATCCCGACTGGCCGGAGCTGGTGCATCCCTTCGCCGGCGCGGTCGACACGCCGTTGCCGGAGCCGCCGCAACGCGTCCACATGATGCTGGCGTCGAGGGCCCCATGGGTGCAGCCGGAGATCCGCCACAACGATCACACCTTCGCGGCCTATCCGGACCAGTCGCTTGAAGGCTGGCACCGCGAGTTCGGGCTGTTCGAGGAATAGGCGGCCGCGGCGGCACGGACCGCCGCTGTGGACGCCATGGCCCGCGGTCTCGGCAGGGCTCGTGCCGGATCGCCGGGGCGAGCAGGGCGTGGGACGGGGCGTGGGCGGCCGCAAGACCCTCTGTCGACCCCCGCCGGGTCGACCTCCTTTCCGGGGCCCCGCGCGCTCCCGCCGGCGATCCTCCTCAGGCGTCGACGATCATCTCGAAGCCGCCGAAGATCAGGCGCTTGCCGTCGAAGGGCATGGGGTTGACCTCGGGCTGCATGCGTGGATCCGCCATGATCCTCCTCATGCCCTCGTCGCGGACCGCGCGCGACGGCCACAGGATCCAGGAGAAGACCACGGTCTCGTCGGGCTCGCATCGGACCGCCATGGGGAAGGACGTCACCTCGCCGTCGGGCACGTCGTCGCCCCAGCATTCCACCAGCTTGAGCGCGCCGTGCTCGCGGAAGACGACGGCGCAGGCCTCGGCGTGCCGGCGATAGGCCTCCCGGTTGGCGGTCGGCACCGCGGCGACGAAGCCGTCGACATAGGTCATGATCCTGTCTCCTCCTCGAAGGTCGGGACGGCGCGCCGTCCATGGCGCCCCATGCCGTGTTGCCCTCGTGCCGTCGTTCCACGGGGGCGGCCGGTCAGGCGACGGTGCCCGGCGCCGCCGACAGGCGGCATGCCGGCCGCTCCAGGCCGTGCCGCCAACCCTTGGCGAAGCCGGTCGCCATGGCGCCGCCGCAGCGTTTCTTCATGCCTGAAGATTCATGCCCGAAGAGGAGTTTGCCATAAAGGATCCCGCATGACCTCGGTGGAGCGCAGCGGACCCCGGCCTGCACAGGTCCGAGCCCGGCATGCGCGTCTCGCGGCGTCCGATCCGTCCGGGGCCCGGCGCAACCGGCGCGGGGGGGCGGCCTCGCCCGCGATCCGCGCGCCGGGGTCCGGCCATGCCGGCCCGTCGACGGATCACAGCACCTTGTACATGAGCGTTGCCGCCTCGAGCCGGCGCTCGAACGGGTCCAGGCAATAGCCGGGGATGACGCCGGCGGTGGTGAAGCCGAGCGCGGCGTAGAGCCGCTCGGCCGGATCGCCGGTGCGGGTGTCGAGGGTGAGCAGGCTGCGGCCGAGCGCGGCGGCGAGGCGCTCCAGCTCGGCCATGAGCGCGCGCGCGAGGCCGCGGCGGCGATGAGCCGGGTCGACCAGCAGCTTCAGGACCTCGGCCCGGTGCGGCTGGTTGGGCGGGGTGCCGATGCCGAGCATCACGGTGCCGACGATGCGGCCGCCCGCTTGCGCGGCGAGGAGGCGTTGGCTGCCGGCCTCGGCTGCGGGCAGCACCTTGTCCCGCCAAAACGTCTCCGCCTCGGCCTCAGAGAACGGCAGCACGAAGTTGACGCTGGCGCCGGCGTGGACGCAGGCGTGCAGCACGAACCCCAGCTCGGGCAGCCGACGGGCCAGCTCCTCGGCCGGCAGCGGGGCGATGGCGCGCGCCGGGCTCACGGCCATGCCGCCCGGGTCGCGGAGACCGTCGGCTCGGCTGACCCGGTAGCGGTCGGACTACCGGGACCCTGACGGCCGACGCGCTCCGCCGGTCGTCTGGAGAGAAGCGCATCCCGGCATCGGCCGCCGCCCCGCCTCGTTGGTCCCTTGTTGCATGGCATCACCGCACCTCGACCGTGAACAGCACATACCGGGCGGCGGCGTCGCCAACCGCGAGGAAGGCGCTGGCGCCGTCGAGCCGATAGCGCAGGCAGTCGCCCGGGCCGAGCGGGCAGGCCTGCCCGTCGACCGAGACCTCGAGCCGGCCCTCGAGCAGCAGCAGATGGTGCTCGAGCCCCGGCCACGGCGGCCGCGGGTAGGCGAGGCGGGCGCCGGCCGGCAGCTCCCCCTCGATCGCCTCCGCGGCCAGGGCCCGGGCCGGCGGCGAGACGGCCCGGCGGCGGAAGCCGGTCCCCGGATCGACCCAGAGCGGCTGCTCGTTCCGACGGACCAGCGGCGCGAAGCCGTCCTCGACCATCAGCATCAGCCGCGACAAGGTGAGCCCGTAGGCGGCGCACAGCCGGCCGAGCACGGCAGCCGTCGGGCTTACCTCGGCGTTCTCCAGCCGCGACAGCGTCGCCCGGCTCACCCCGCTGTGCCCGGCCAGCGCGTCCAGGGACCAGCCGCGCCCGCTCCTCAGCCCGCGAAGCCGGTCGGCGAGGCGCCGGTCGAGGGGTTCATCGGCGTTGAGAGGATCCGTGCGGAGAGGATACGTGCTGAAAGAATTGTCCATATCTGAAAGGATCTCTCAAGTCCGGGATCAGGTCGAGGATTCTCTCCCGGGGCCCCGGACGGCGCGGCGCCTCGGCGACCTCCTTCACCGAGGCGTGACACTTTGGAAAGCCCCCCGCGCATGGGCCCGGCGCTGGGACCGACGTCGACATCAACATCGCGGAATACGGTGAACTGGGAGGATGGCACCGGCCCGGCGCATCGCGACCCAGGCGCCGAGCCGCTTGGCCGGACGACGGCGGTGTGCTTCGCTTTCGGGGATGCGCGACCGGCGCCCCTTCACGCCCCTTGAGCCAGGCTGCTCGATGTCCGACCTTGCCGACCGGCCTCCGGCCACCCCGTCATCCCGCGCCTCCCGCTGGCAGTTCTGGATCGACCGGGGCGGGACCTTCACCGACGTGGTCGCCCGCGCCTCCGACGGCCGCCTGGTCACCGCCAAGGTGCTGTCGGAGAACCCGGAGCGGTACCGGGACGCGGCGCTCGAGGGGATCCGCCGGGTGCTCGGCCTCGGGCCCGACGATCCCATCCCCGGCGAGCGCATCGACGCGGTCAAGATGGGCACCACGGTGGCGACCAACGCTCTGCTTGAGCGCAAGGGCGAGCGCACGGTGCTGGTCATCAACGCGGGCTTCGCCGACGCCCTGCGCATCGGCACCCAGGCCCGGCCGCGCCTGTTCGACCGGCACATCCGGCTGCCCGAGCTGCTCCACGAGCGCGTCGTCGAGGTGCCGGGCCGCCTGACCGCCGAGGGCGAGGAGATCGAGCCGCTCGACATCGGCAGCGCCCGCCGCGGCCTGCAGAACGCCTACGACGCCGGCATCCGCGCCTGCGCCATCGTGCTCATGCACGGCTACGCCTATCCGCGCCACGAGCACGCCGTCGCCGACCTCGCGCGCAGCATCGGCTTCCCGCAGGTCTCGGTCTCCCACGACACCAGCCCGCTCATCAAGCTGATCGGCCGCGGCGACACCACCGTGGTCGACGCCTATCTGTCGCCCATCCTGCGCCGCTACGTCGACCGGGTGGCCGCGGAGCTCGAGGGCGCGCGCCTCATGTTCATGCAGTCGAACGGCGGGCTCACCGACGCGCGGCTGTTCCAGGGCAAGGACAGCATCCTGTCCGGCCCGGCCGGCGGCGTGGTCGGCGCCGCGCGGGTCGCCGGGATGGCCGGCTTCGACCGGATCATCGGCTTCGACATGGGCGGCACCTCCACCGACGTGACCCACTACGCCGGCACCTACGAGCGCGCCTTCGAGACCGTGGTGGCGGGCGTGCGCATGCGGGCACCCATGATGCAGATCCACACGGTGGCCGCCGGCGGCGGCTCGATCTGCCATTTCGACGGCGCCCGCTATCGGGTCGGGCCGGACAGCGCCGGCGCCGACCCTGGGCCCGCCTGCTACCGCCGCGGCGGGCCGCTCACGGTGACCGACTGCAACGTCATGCTCGGCACCCTGCAGGCGGACTTCTTCCCCCATGTGTTCGGGCCCGAGGCCGACCGGCCGCTCGACATCGAGGCGACGCGCCGCCGCCTCGCCGAGCTGGCCGGGGAGATCCGCGCGGCCACCGGCGACGACCGGCCGCCCGCCGCGGTCGCCGACGGGTTCCTGCGCATTGCCGTCGAGAACATGGCCAACGCCATCAAGCAGATCTCGGTGCAGCGCGGCCACGACGTCACGACGTACGCGCTCGTCGCCTTCGGCGGCGCCGGCGGCCAGCACGCCTGCCGGGTGGCCGATGCGCTCGGCATGACCCGGGTGCTGATCCACCCCTATGCCGGGGTGCTGTCGGCCTACGGCATGGGCCTGGCCGAGGTGAGGGCGCTGCGCGAGAAGTCGGTGGAGCAGCCGCTCGGGGACGAAGGCCTCGAGGCGGCGCGCGCGACCCTGGACGCGCTGGCCCGGGATGCCGCGGCGGAGCTGGCCGAGCAGAGGGTCACCCCCGAGGCCGAGCACCGGCGGGCGCACGTGAAGTACCAGGGCACCGACACCGCCCTCATCGTGCCGTTCGGCGACGAGGCCGCGATCCTGGAGGCGTTCGATGCCGCGCACCGGCAGCGGTTCGGCTTCGTCATGGCGGGGCGCGGGCACATCATCGACGCCGTCTCGGTCGAGCTGGTCGGCGGCGCCGGCGCCCGGGGCGAGCCGGCGGCGGCGGTGAAGGACGAGCCGGCGGCGGCGGCAAAGGACGAGCCACCGGAGCTAGAGTCCTCGTCACGGCCCTCCACCGGGCGCGGCGCGAGGCAGGGTAACGGCTGCGCGGTGACACCCCTGGCGACCGTGCGCGCGTGGCTGGCGGGGGAGGAGCGCGACACGCCGGTCCACGATCGCGAGGCCTTGCATCCGGGCGACGCCGTCGACGGGCCGGCGATCATCAAGGAGGCCAACGCCACCACCGTGGTCGAGCCGGGCTGGCGCGCCGAGGTGACGGAGCTGAACCACCTGGTGCTGGCCCGGGTGGTGCCTCTGCCCGGGAGGGTCGCGGTGGGTACCCGGGTCGACCCGGTGATGCTCGAGGTGTTCAACAACCTGTTCATGTCGATCGCCGAGCAGATGGGCGCGGTGCTGCAGAACACCGCCCAGTCGGTCAACATCAAGGAGCGGGTCGACTTCTCCTGCGCCGTGTTCGATGCGCATGGCAACCTGGTTGCCAACGCGCCGCATATCCCGGTTCATCTCGGCTCCATGGCCGCCAGCGTACGGCACGTCATCGCCGAGCGCCGCGGCACCATGCAGCGCGGCGACGTCTATGTCCTGAACGACCCCTATCATGGCGGCACCCACCTGCCCGACGTCACGGTGATCACGCCGGTGCTCGACGAGGCCGGCGAGCACGTTCTGTTCCACGTGGCGAGCCGCGGCCACCACGCCGACATTGGTGGGCTGACCCCCGGCTCCATGCCGCCCGACAGCCGCACGATCGAGGACGAGGGTGTGCTGATCGACAACCTCCTCCTGGTCGAGGGCGGGCGGTTCCGGGAGCAGGCGTTCCGCGACCTCCTGACCGGCGCCCGGCATCCGGCGCGCAGCCCGGAGCAGAACCTGGCCGACATCCGCGCGCAGATCGCCGCCAACGAGAAGGGGGTTCGCGAACTCTCGCGCATGGTCGAGCTGTTCGGCCTCGATGTGGTCCATGCCTATATGAGCCATGTCCGCGACAACGCCGAGGAGCAGGTGCGCCGGGTGCTCGACGCGCTCACGCCCGGCCACTTCGTGCAGCCGCTCGACAACGGCGCGCGCATCGAGGTGGACATCGCCGTCGACCGGGAGAGGCGCCGCGCCGTGATCGACTTCGCTGGCACCTCGGACCAGCTGCCCGACAACTTCAACGCGCCGACAGCGGTGGTGACGGCGGCGGTGCTGTTCGTGTTCCGCACCCTGGTCGACGAGGACATCCCGTTGAACGATGGCTGCCTGGCGCCACTCGAAATCCGTGTTCCCGAGGGCTCGATGCTCAACCCGCGCCCCCCGGCTGCCGTCGTCGCCGGCAATGTCGAGACCTCGCAGGCGGTGACCAACGCGCTTTACGGGGCGCTCGGCGTGCTGGCGGCGGCGCAAGGGACCATGAACAACCTGACCTTCGGCAACGCGCGTCACCAGTATTACGAGACAATCTGCGGCGGCGCCGGTGCCGGGCCGGACTTCGACGGCGCCTCGGCCGTGCACACCCACATGACCAACAGCCGGCTGACCGATCCGGAGGTGCTGGAGCAGCGCTTCCCGGTGCTCCTGGAGCGCTTCGCCATCCGCCGTGGCTCGGGCGGCGCTGGCCGGCATTGCGGCGGCGACGGCGTGGTGCGGCGCCTCCGCTTCCGCGAGCCGATGACCGCGGCGATCCTGGCCAATCACCGCAAGGTGCCCCCCTTCGGCCTCGAGGGCGGCGCGCCCGGCACCGTCGGGCGCACCGTCGTGATCCGTGCCGACGGCCGGCAGGAGGAGCTGGCCGGCGCCGATCGCGCCGAGCTGGCGGCCGGCGATGCCATTCAGGTAGAGACCCCGGGCGGCGGCGGCTTCGGCGCGCCGCCGCCGCCCGGGTAGGCCATGGGCATGGCGACCGGGTGCGGGCGGCCTCACGGCGGTGGAACCATGACGCCCGTCGTTCCGGGGTGCCGGCCGGCCCGCGTCAGTCGTGCCAACCCTGCCGCCGCCCGGGCACGCCGACGCGCGCCAATGGCTGAAGCCTTGCCGCTGGTCTCAATTCCGTTGCGTGAGCCCGGCGAGCCCTGCCGCCAGGAACGAGCCGAGCAGAAAGCCGAATATCGTATGCGTGTAGAAGTACAGCTTGAAGAGCAAGCCTCTCTGGCGGATCTCCGAGCCCGATGCCGTGCCGAAGATGATTGACGTGTGGGTGTCGTCGAGCTTCAGGATCGGGATGAACTGATCAAAGCTGGCGAATAACAAATCGTAGTAGCGGTGGTCATGGTTCAATCCGATGTGGCACAGGACGGCAAATCCTGTGAGGGTGAACGCCAAGATCCACCAGAAGAGCCGAGTGTACCGCCGGCCGAGTCCATAGCCGATGGTCGCCCGCAGAAAATTCAGGCCCAGCCATTTGTACAGCCTGCGGACAGCCCCGCCTTGCCCGGGGTCGATATTGCAAAATATCCTGATGCTTCGACGTCGCCTCTCGCGCGCACCGTACAGGATGTCGTTGGCTTTCTCAGGCTCCCCCGCCTTGCGGAAAACCTGCGCCAGATGCTCATAAGACTGAGGTGAGAAAGGAGTGCTTCGTTCCAGCCATTCCTTGAAGCATTTGGTCTCGCGCTTATACATGTAGGGCCGGTCACCACCATGGGCCAAGCCGCCGAAGCGATCGTAACGGAAGCCCTCGAGCTTCACGTTCTTGGGCCACGAAGTCTGGTCATTCTCGCCCCACCAGTCCTGGAGCGACTCGGCCGAGACATTCCGCAGGATCAAGGCCGGGGCCGGCCGTTTTTCGGTCGCCCAGTATGCGAGGATGGGGTTCCCGGTGTCCTTCGGCTCCTCCTTCATCGCTCTGCAGAGACGAAGCTCCCCGTGGATGCGCGCCCCCGAGAAGTCAACTTCCTTGTGGAAGGTTCTCCCGGCCAAGTCGACGTTGCCGCCGACGGTCGCGTGGGTGACGAACACCGATCCGAGGGCATCAGGGGCGCGGTCGCGATCCCGCCACGGGGTATCACCACCGAGCGTGATCGAGCCCTTGACCTTGATGCCTTCCAGATTGATCTCCCGCTGGAATGCGGCACCGCTCATATCGAGATCGGCGCCCAGATTGGCGACCGTCAGGCTCAGCGCCTTCTCGAAGCGGGCGGCCTTTACGTTCGTGTCGGCATTGAGGAAGACGGTGCGGCCGACACGGGAGCCGTCGAGCTCGACCGATCCGGCGAACACGGATCCCTGGAGCGTGACATAGGAGCCGATATCGGCGTTTCTCAAATCGACCCGGCTCCGATACCTACCCCTGTACAGGCGCAGCGGGCCCTTGACCTCGGCCGAGCCGAGGCAGAGCGGGCCCTGCACCAGGCTGTCTTCCAGGGACAACTCTCCGTCAACGCGCAGGCAATAGGCCTGGATGCCGGCCAAGATGCGGCACCGGCGCAGCCACAGCAGATGCGGCACCCGAGCATGCTCGAGCTTGAGGCACGGATGATCGGCGCCCCCACGGCCTCTCGCCTCAGCGCTGCCGTCTATCAATGCGCCGAGTATGCGGACGCCGCCCTGACCCAACCGGTCGATATACGCCTCACGCGTGAGGAGGGTCTCCAGAAACACCAGCCTGAGCCGCCGTCGAGCCCCCCAGCCCGTCTCCTCCTCAGGGTCGAGATCGGGGCGGGGTTCGATGACGTCATGATCGCGCTTGTTGAAGTCAGCCGTGTCTCCGTGCCTGATCTGGTGCCAGACCCATTTCTCCGGCCCGGTCATCCAGTGGTCGTCCCTCCGCTGGAATTTCATTGCTCGGGAAATCATTTGATGTCCACTAATCATTTGATGTCCGCTAAGGATTGGCAGAACAATACCGAATAGTGTATTCGACATTTGCCGAAAGAACAGTTTTCCGCTGGGCGGGCGAAAAAACGCAATCCTCCCATCTTTCGCAGACTGTTTATTGCATTGGCGCGTCCATTGTCACCCGGGCCACAAGAGCCGGCTGAGCGCCGATGTCTATGCCGATGCCGATGTCTCGGCGACCATGTCCAAGCGACGCCCTTGAAGGCCGCGGCCGCTCCGCCGGCCGGCTGGGAAGAGGTATCGGTGCCGTCGGACGATGCCGTGTCATCCGCTCCGCCGGCCGGCGGAAGGGATGGCCAGCGCCGACTCGGCCTCGCCGACGAGGGACGGGTCGATGGCGGTCGAGAGCCGGGCGGCCGCCTTTGGCGCGCCGCCCGCGTGGCGCGGCCGCTGCCGTCGTCTCACCCGGCAGCGGAGCGCTGCGCCGCCGTTGCCCGAGGAAAGCAGAAGCCGCCTTCCGCAAGGCGCGCCAGCCGCCGGTCGAAGGCCTGCTGGTCGGCGTCGCTGTGGCTGCGGTCCGCCGGGCTCCTCTCGATCGCACGCCGCTCCTCAGCCAGCACCGCGCGCCAGTAGATCATGTCGCTGCCGAACATGGCTCCGGTCCCTCCCTTGGTCGGTCTCGGGCGCGGATGCGTTGTCCGCACCTTCATCGAGCAGGGCCAGGAGTAACCTTTGCATGTATCCGTGCTATGTCCTGAAATGAAACAACTGTGACAGCTGAGTTTCAGTTCTCTTTCATCCCGCTGCTTCATCCCGCTGCGGGCCGGCTGGGCACCGTCCACGAGGCCGGTCTTGCGCCATGCCGTCCATGAACGACGGCCGGGCTCCGTGAGGAACCCGGCCGCCCACCTCAGGCAAGGGAGGCGCAGGCGCTCCCTAGAGAGCGTTTCCCCCTGCTGCGGGGTCGGATCCGGCCCGCTCCCCCGCCCGGCCGCCCCGAGCGGGCTGTCGTTGGCTGGCCGGGCGGGGGAGCGGCCGGCGATGCCATGGGAGCCGGAAACGCCCTATAACTCGGCTCTCCAATCGCCGATCAGCGGTGGCGGCGCCACGCCCGGCGACGCGGCGTCGCCCAGGCGGTCGAGGTGGAGCCCGACCATTTGACGCCAGGCGGGCACGGTCTCCGGCACCTCGATGACGACGATCTCGCTCAGCAGCGTCCCGATGGCCTGATGGTCCGGCGTGTTCAGGGTCACCGTCACCTCGTGCCGCCCCGGCTCCAGCAAGCCGATGTGGAACGAGGGCCACCAGGACATGCCGGCCTTCTCGCCGTTGATGTAGACATGGGCGTGGCCGAGCGGCCGACCGTCCGCGGCGGCCTCCGTCGCCTCGGACTGGAACAGGAAGTTCTCGGCGTCGATCTCGAGCGTCCAGCCGGCGCCCGGGTCGCCGAGCACGGTGAGCGCCAGGCTCGGCACGGCCGCTGCCGGGGCCGCCGCGACCGCGCCATCGGGCACGAAACTGCGGCCCTCGTTGGCCATCGGGACCCAGAGTCCGGCCGAGCCGACGGCCATGGCGGCGAGGATCAGGTAAAGCGCGCGGACCAGCCGCCAGGGTGCGCGGGGCGCAGGGAGTTGGGCGGTGGCGGTGGTGAGGGTCAGGGAGGTCATCATGACTATCCTTCCGGGCTGGATCGTGCGGGTTGACGTGACGGTATGAGGAAGCGGCGTCAGGAGCGGGCGAGGCGGCGCGGCGCCAGTAGCCGGGCCAGGGTCTTCGCGTGCCCGGGCAGCGGCTCGCGGCGGGCTTGCCACCGGCCGGCGCCGAGCACGATCAGGGCCAGGATCGCTCCGTAGATGTGCACGTGGATGAGCGGGCTCTCGCCAAGCGTGATCGCCATGAAGGCGAAGGCGCCGATGAGCACCAGGCACATGGGCTGCACCAGCACGCCGGCCATGATCAGCAGGCCGACCACGATCTTGACCAGGGCCATGAGGAAGGCCAGCACGTCCGTCGGCAGACCGAAGGTGGGCACGCCGCCGGTCTCGACGATGTGCAGGATCAGGGTCGGCTGCAGCAGCTTCCAGGCCACCCCCAGGTAGACGAAGCCGGCCCCGGTCAGCCCTTGCACCAGCAGCTGGACCCGCTCCGCCGGCCAGTCCTCGAGGGCACGGGCGCTGCGCTCGAACACCGGCAGCGGCGGGATGGAGAGCGCGAAGCGGCCGGCGCCGCGGAACAGCAGGAACAGGGTCGGAGCGACGACGTGCGGGCTGTAGGTGAACATCACCGGGCCGAACAGCGCGTGCGCCAGGACGCACAGGCCGAGCACGGCGACCGCGGCGGCCCGGACGAACAGGCCGGAGATCAGGCAGGCGGCGATCACCATCTGCGCCGGCGCCAGCCAGGACCAGCCGGGGCCGAGCGCGGCCAGTTCGAGATCGGGCATCATGAGGGTCGGGCTCGACAGCACCGCGGTGCCGTGGCGCGGCATCAGGCCCAGGGCGGCCAGCGCCAGCAGGGCCGCCAGCGTCAGCCGGATCGCCGGGCTGACCAGCCCGCCTGCGCGCGCCGCCAGCCGCGCCGCCGGGCGCCGCGAGACCGCCTGCCAGACCGGCTCGAGCGCCAGGGCGGCGGCGACCGCCAGCAGCGCCAGCCCGCCGATCGCCAGGTTGAGGACGCCCGGCTCGGCGAAGATCGCCGGGGTCGGCTGCTCGAGCAACCGGGCCATCTCCACCGGCGTCAGTACCCAGGCCTCATGCGCCTCCGCCGAGCCCGCGCTCAGCAGCAGGGCGGTCAGGATGGCGACGGGCCAGAGCCACCAGCCGGCGCCCGGTTGCGGGAACTCGGCTCGATTGCCGGTGTCTTGCTTCGATCGCGACTTTTTAACGAACATCGCTTCAATCCTTGTTTCTCATGAACCGCGGATCAACTCATCCGCGCCGTGAAGCGAGTGTTCGTCTATCGAGGGTCTGTCTCTGACGAATGTCGCCAAAACGTAAAAGGGTATCGGTTGTTTCGGCTGTGTTTCAGAGTCAAATGCAACCATTTCGAGTGGTCCGGTGTGGCGCATCGGTCGCGCCGATCGATCGTCGGAGTCCTGGGCGCGCGGGCGGCTTTGTCGGCTCCAGCGCCGCCGGCCGGTGCCTGCCGACCGCCTTGGAAACCGCTCTCGCGAACGATGACAATGAGGTGAGCAGGCGTGAGCTGTCTCGCAGCCCCCTGCCAGCCGTTCGGCTCACGCGTGACCGGCGTCGTGGCGGCCCGATGGCATCAAGGCGCTGCGGCCTGCCGCGCGCAGCCCCGGTGCCGGCAACCCTGCCGCCGCCGTTGCGTTAGAGTGTTTCCGGGTCAGGTGGCATCGAGTCCGCGTCATGCGGAAGCGCTCCAGCACGTCCGTCGCGGCGCGGCAGGACGGCATGACACGGCGCCACCACACCAACGCGCGAGAGAGGGGACGGCATGACACGGCGCCACCACACCAACGCGCGAGAGAGGGGACGGCATGGGCATTCTGGACAGGCTCGGCGATGGGCTCGACGGCGCTGGGGACGTTCTGGGTGAGGCGGGCCAGGCGCTGGCGCCGCTTGCCGGGACGCTGGCCGACGGCGCGGAGGACACTGCCGGCGCGGTCGCCGACGGCGCGGTCGGGCTGGCCGAGGCGGGCGCCGAGCTGGGCGGGCAGGCGGTCGACGCCCTCGACGATCTCCTCAACGATCTGGGGGACGACCTGGGCGGGGGCTCGCTGGCCGGCTTCGCGGACCGGACGGACGAGGTCCTCGGCTACCTGGAGGGCACCGGGCCCGGCGACGGCGTCCTGCTGGCCCGGGCCTATGCCGACGGCGTCGCCGCGGCATTTGGCGTCGGCGACGGGGCGGACGTCGACTACCTGGCGGTTGGCGCCAGCGACGCCTTCGGCATCGGCGCCGAGCCGCTGCAGGAGGGCTATGTCTACCGCATCGCCGAGGCCGTCGAGGACCGGACGGGCGACGTCGACCTGCTCAACCTGGGCCTGCCGTCGGCCGAGGTCGGCACCATCGCCGCGGCGACCGACGCCGCGCTCGACCAGGGCTTCGACCCCGACCTGGTCACCGTTTGGGTCGGCGCCAACGACCTTATCGCGGGCCAAAGCCCGGAGGACTTCGCCGACGGCCTCGGCGGGCTGCTTGAGGACTTGGCGGCGACCGACGCCACGGTGCTGGTCGCCAACCTGACCGATCTGACGGAGCTGCCGGCCTTCCGCGACACCGAGGAGCCGGAGGAGGTCACCGAGGCACGCGTCGCAGCGTTCAACACCGTCATCGAGGACGCGGTCGCCGCCAATGACCTGACGCTGGTCGACATCGCCGACGTGCAATTCGACGACCAGCTGGTGGCCGACGACGGCTTCCACCCCAGCACTGACGGCCATGCCGCGCTCGCCCAGGCCTTTCTCGCCGCCTTGCCGGAGCCGGCGGACGACATGCTGCTCGGTTGAGCGCCGCCCCCATCGGCTCGGGCGGTCAGTCCTCGCCCAGGACCATCTCCTCCCGCACCTGGGCGTAGGCGAGCAGGGCGAACAGCCCTGTGCCGCCGACGACGTTGCCGACGAAGGCCGGCATGACGATGCCGAGCAGCCCGTGGCCGAGGCCGATGTCGCCGGTTAGGATCAGAATGAACACCTCGGCCGAGCCGGCCACCACGTGGGCGAAGCCGCCGAGCGAGATGAGATAGGTCATGACCACGGTGACCCAGAAGGCGGCATCGCCGGCGCTCGGCTTCATCCACACCATGGCGGCAATGAAGAAGCCCGCCGGAATACCGTGCACCAGCGCCTCGACCGGGGTCTTCGACGCCAGCTTCATCGACACGGCCTGCAAGGCGGTGAGCTGCTCCGGTGTCGTCATGCCGCCGTGCACGATGAGCAGCGACACCAGGAAGGTGCCGACGAGGTTGGCGACGAACACGACGATCCACAACCTGAGCGTCCGCTTGAGCAGGCGTGGCGTCCGCTCGGCCAGCAGCGGCAGGATCACGGTGATCGTGGCCTCCGTGAACAGCTGCATGCGGCCGAGCCCGACGATGAGAAAGCCGACGCAGTAGCCGAGGCTTTCCAGGGCCGAGCGCCATTCGGCATCGGGCAGATGCAGGTGCAGCAGCCCGATCGCCAGCACCGAGGCGCTGATGCTGAGCCCGGCCGAGACTCCCGACCACCAGAGCGACCGGAGCGGCCGCTCGATCTCGGTCACGCCGTCGCGCCGGATGATCTCGTAGACCATCGGCGCGCGGAGCGGCACGCGCTGCTGGACGTTGCCGTGCTCCTCGGCGCTGAGGCCGCCATTGTCCCGCATGGCCGTTCCTTTTCCTACCAGGGTCCGCGGACTGCTGGATAACGGGCGCAGGTCCGGGCGGTTGCCCGGAGCCGGGCATCGACGCGCCGGCACGGACGCGTGCCGGCCCGCGAGACGAGGGGTCGGCCTCGACCGTCACCGCCCCTGCGGCGCGGCTTGATGATGAGGCGCCGACCGGTGCAGAAGACGGGGCGAGGCCCCGCTCGGACCCATCGGACGCCATGCCGAACACGCTTGCCCATGTCGGGGTCCAGGCCCTGTTGTCGCGCCCGCTGCTGCGGCCGGAGGACTTCAAGCACGTTCTGGCCGGGCTGATGATCCCCGACGTGCCGTGGATCGTCGCCCGCCTGGCCCGCTCGGCGCCTGTCGACGTGACGTATTACGATGTGCTGGTGTACACGACCGTCCAGGCCTCGCTGGTGTTTTGCCTGGTGCTGGCTGCGGGCCTGGCCGCCTTCACCCGGGCGCCGGGCCGGGTGTTCCTGATCCTGGCGGGCAACGCGCTGTTGCATCTGCTGCTCGACGCGACCCAGATCAAGTGGGGCTCCGAGGTGCATCTGCTGGCGCCCGTCTCATGGCGGCCGCTCGGCTTCGACCTGTTCTGGCCGGAGGAGTGGCCGAGCGCCGTCCTCACCCTACTCGGGCTGGTCACGGCCCTCTACGCCTGGTGGCGCTGGCCCGCCTCGGCCGCGGATCTGCGTTGGCCCGGCCGCCGCGGTCTGGCGCTGGCGGCCCTGGCACTCGCCGTCTACCTGGCGGCGCCGCTCGCGCTGATGGACGGGCCGGTCCGCGCCGACAGCCGCTCGCTGGGCGCGCTCGGCGCCGAGGAGCGCACGGGCCGGACGGTGCGGTTCGACCGCGTCGCCTACGGCATCGAGGATGGAACGCCGTTTCTGGTCGCGCCCACCCGCGAGGTCCTTCGCGTCGACCCCCCGTTCTGGGATGCTCCGGGCCTGGTCTCGGTCCAGGCACGCTTTGTCGGCCAGGACACCCTGCGCGTCGACACCGGCTATCGCCACGTGCCCGGACTGCGCGACGGGGCGACAACGGTCGGCCTTGCCTTCATCCTGGCCTATTGGCTCCGGGTGGCCTGGTCCCGGACCCGGTCCCGCACTCCGCCCGGGTCGGACCCACGGAAAAGACGGATTCTCTCACGGTCCGTGCGCCGTCATGGAACAGGATAGTGCCGTCCTCGCCGGTCTCCTGACCGGCGAGTGGAGATAAGGTCGTGTCGAGGATGGAGGCCTCGCCGTCGATGCCGATTCGGCAGGGATCGTCGTTTGGGGTGCTCACCCGTTCAGGGTAGCACCGGAAGGTGGCCAACAGTGTGAGGGCGCGCCACCGGCCGGCCCCGGTCAGCGCCGCGGCAGCCGCACCACCTCCGCCCCGCCCGGAGGCCGGGCACGCGCCGGGGCCGGGCCCGGGTCTCGGGACGGCGCCGGCGTCCAGGGGGTCGGCAGATCGGGCCGGTGGCGCCGGCTGAACGGATCGAACGGAATCAGGTGCGCCGGCCCGTCGCACAGGTCGCGTATCGAGGCGACCAGCAGCTGGTTGACCAGCGCGCCGTCCTCGGCCAGGGGCAGGATGATCCGCGTGTAGTCATAGGGCTCGCCGTCGAGCCGGGCGGCGATGATCATGGCCAGCGGCCACGCCGCTCGGAAGGCCCGGGCGTAATGCTCCGTCACCATCCGGCCATAGGCGGCATCGTCATAGTCCGTCGTGGTCAGCCCGCGCATGGAGCGGCCGCTGACATTCTTCATGCCGCTGCCGTAGAGCCGGAACCGAAAGCGCAGCGGGTCCGGCTCCACGTCGACGAGGTTGATCCGGCCAAGCAGCGGCGAGAACTCCGCCGGATCGAACTGGCCGCGCGAGGGCAGCCGGCCGTCGTGGTTGCGGTCGAACCACCAGTGCCACAGGCGCCTCAATGGAGGGTAGCAAATCTCTCCGGCATCAATCGTGCGAGCGGACAAGAGCTCAAACATGAGTACCTCCCGACAATGGCAGCCGGCCGACTTCTGTCTCGAGCCTTGCTCGCCGGCTTGAGCCGTAAATGGTCTCCTAACCAAAGCTGATGAAGGGGCCCTTGATCACTAATTGTTGAGCGGAGATCCTAAGTATTCCATCCGTGTTTTCCAAAAATGTTCCGCTAATTGTTTGGAGGCATTATTGGCGGCAGCCGCTGCGGGAGAGAGATCGCGCGGTCAGCGCCTCGACATATTCTTCGAAGAATTGCGGATCGCTGCCGATCAGGGTGTCGAAGCGGGCCCGCCGTGCCCGGCAGTAGCGGCCCTGCTCGAGCTCGTTCATGAGCCGGGTCTCCGCGTTGGCGATCTCGGTCCGGTAATCGTCAAGCGCCGCCGGATCGGTCTCGCCGACCGCGGCGAAGGCGTCGATCAGCACCTCCTGCGCCCGCTCCAGCCGCGCCTCGTGGGTGAAGGAGAAGTCCTCGTAGCGGCGGTACAGCTCCTCCTCGCCGTAATGCGCCTCGCAGGCCAGGCTGGCCACCAGCAGCTGGGTGTGCAGCTCCAGCACCTGGCGCGCCCGGGCAACCGGAGCGGGCGGACAGTCACCGGCGCCCCCGCCGGGCAGGGCACCGAGCAGGGGTCGGGACGGCCCGGGCTCCTGGGCGGCGGTAGGCTCGGCGAAGGCGGCCAGCATAACGGCCAGGGCAAGGGCCGGAAGCCGGCGGGTAGCCGGAAGAGTCACGGGGCAGGCTCCTGTGGTGTCGCGGGAGGCCGGGCGGGGGCGCAGTCCCCGACGGCGATGCCGGCAAGCAAGCACGGCGGCCGGGCCTCTGACAACCGGCCGCCGTGGAGGTGTCGGGGATCCACGGCGGCGGGATGGGGTTCGGGCGAATCCGGGCTATATCGAGGGAACCCGCCACCGCTCCGCCGGGAGAACCGTATGCCGCAACCGCCGAAGCCGCGCCGCCGCCGCACGCTGAACCGCACGCTGCGCGCCGGCCTTGCGGCCCTGGCGGTGGGCGGCTGCGCCGTCACCGCGCCGCTGCCCGAGCCGGTCGATCTGGAACGACGGCTGGCGTCCTTCCCCAGCCAGGGGCTGGCGCTGGAACGGCCGGTCACCATCCGCTGGAACCAGCATCTGGTGCCGTACATCGAGGCCGAGACCGACGGCGACGCCGCCTACGCCCTGGGGCTGACGCACGCCCATCTGCGCCTCGGCCAGATGGCGATCTACAAGCGCGTCGCCCAGGGCCGGCTTGCCGAGATGGCCGGGCCGGTGCCGATCGCCATCGACATCGACAAGGCGCTGCGCACCCTCGGCTTCGGCCGGGCGGCGCCGGAGATCCTGGCCGCCATGCCGGCGGACACCCGCGCCTGGGTCGAGCGCTACGTCGAAGGCATTAACGACTATCAGCGGCTGATGGACGAGCCGCCGCACGAGTTCGAGGTGCTGGGGCTGGAGCGCGAGCCGTGGACCGCGGAGGACGTGGTCTCGATCGGGCGGGTGTCCGGCACCGACATCACCTGGCTCGTCTACTTCAGCCTGCTGCCGCTGCGCGACACCGACAACTGGAGCGAGATCTGGGACACTGCGCTGGCCCTGGGCGGCGCCGGCACCACGAGCTTGGAGACCGCGGCGGCGACCGGCTCCGGCGACCCGCCGACCGACGGCGAGGCGCGGGTGGCGGCGCTGCTCCAGGCGCTCGAGGGCATGGGCAGGACCGGCAGCAACAGCGTGGCGGTGGCGGCGGAGCGCAGCGCCACCGGCGGAGCGCTGATCGCCAACGATCCGCATCTGGGCCTCAGCCTGCCCAACATCTGGGTGCTGGCGGGCCTGCGCTCGCCGTCCTACCACGTCGTCGGCATGACCGCGCCGGGCCTGCCGATCTTCACGGTCGGCCGCAACCCCGACATCGCCTGGGGCGGCACCAACATGCGCGCGGCGTCGAGCGACCTGGTCGACATCTCCGATCGGCCGGAGTCGACGCTGACCACCGAGACCGACCCGATCGGCGTGCGCTTCTGGCTCGACACCGAGGTCGAGTACCGGCTGTCCGAGTTCGGTCCGGTGATCTCCGACGCGCCACTGGTGCCGGACATGGGCGGGCGCACCGTGGCGCTCAAATGGATGGGCCACCTGGTGAGCGACGAACTGACCGCGCTTCTGCGCGCCAGCCGGGCCCATGATTGGGAGGGCTTCCGCCGGGCCTTCGCCACCTTCGCGCTGCCGGCCCAGAACATGCTTTACGCCGACCGGGAGGGCGGCATCGGCATCCTGCTCGCCGCCCGGGTCCCGCGCCGCCCGAACGGGCCGCCGGAGGACATCTTCCGCCAGCCGACCGCCGTGGAGGAGAGCTGGGACGAACTGCTGACGGCGCTGGAGTTGCCCTACCAGGTCAACCCTGAACAAGGCTACCTCGCCTCCGCCAACAATCGCCCGGCGGTGCTCGACCCGAGGCTCGGCTACTTTTACTCGCCGCCCGAGCGGGTCGACCGGCTGCACGCTCTGCTGGCGGCCGAGCCGCGGGTCGGCGTCGAGGACCTGATGGCGCTGCAGCGGGACGTCTACTCGGGCGGCAGTGTGGCGCTGCGCGACAGCCTGGTGGCACGGGTCGACGCCGCGGCGGCCGGCACCGACATCGAGCTGTCGCCGGGCGCCGCCGAGGCGCTGGCGACGATCCGCGGCTGGGACGGTCATTACCGCGCGGACTCCCGCGGCGGCCTTGCCTTCCAGGCCATGTTCGCCGGTCTGGCGCCGGCGCTGTACGAGGCGGCCGGCCGCGCCGACCTGTTCGCTTGGCTCGACCGCTCGAGCTATCTGACCGAGCACATGGCGGGGCTGCTCGAGGACATCGACGACGCCGTGCTGCTGCCGGCGGTGGCTGCTGCGCTGGACGAGGCTGGGACGGTGCTGGCCGAGCACGGCACCTGGGGCGCGATCCACCGGGTGCGGCTGCAGCACCCGCTGGCCAACCTCCCGGTGATCGGCGGGCGTTACCGCTTCGGGGACTTCGCCGCGGGCGGCTCGGTGCAGACGGTGATGAAGACGGCGCACCCGCTGACCACGGAGGTGCACCGGGCCTTCTACGGCTCACAGTCGCGCCATGTTTCCGACTTGTCGGACCCGGACGCCAACTGGTTCGTGCTGCTGGGTGGCCAGGACGGGCGCATAAACAGCCCGGCCTTCACCGACCAGGTCGACCTCTGGCGCCAGGGACGGTACATCCGCATGCCGCTGACCGAGGCCGCCGTGGCCGAGGCGTTTCCGCACCGGATGGTGCTCGACGGCCCGCAGGCGTAGGCTGGAGACGGCGGCGGCGCGGCATGAGCGGGAGTGGCGCGATGGACGAGGCGGCAAGGCCCAGGCTGGTGGGCGTGAACCATGTCGCGCTCGAGGTCGGCGACCTGGAGGCGGCGCTCGCCTTCTACGGCCGGATCTTCGCCTTCACCTTGCGGGGGCGCAGCCCCGGCCACGCCTTCATCGACATGGGCGACCAGTTCATCGCCCTGTCCGAGGGGCGCCGCCAGCCGCCGGACGAGGACCGGCACTTCGGCCTGGTGGTCGACGACCGCTCCCGGGTGCGCGCGCTGGCCGAGGCCGCCGGCGCCGAGATTCTGCCGGGCGGCTCGCTCGACTTCCGCGACCCCTGGGGCAACCGCATCCAGGTGGTCGAGTACCGCGACTTGCAGTTCTCCAAGACCGACGCGGTGCTGGAGGCGCTGGGCGTCAGTCCGGACAAGACCGAGGCGGCGCGCGAGCAGCTGCGCCGGAAGGGCATCGAGGCCTGAGCTGCGGGGCGGGCGGCCTCATGCCCGAGCCTTACCATCCTGCCGCGCGGGCCCCGCTCGAGCCGCTGCTCGACGAGCTGCGCGGCCTCCTGGGCGACCGGGTAACCACGAGCGCGGCGGTGCGCGCGCAGCACGGCCGCGATGAGAGCTTCCTGCCGCCGGCGCCGCCCGACGCCGTGGTGTTCCCGCGCTCGACCCGGGAAGTCTCGGCGATCGCCGCGCGCTGCACCCGCTGGCGGGTGCCGATGGTGCCGTTCGGCAGCGGCACCTCCTTGGAGGGTGGGGTGCAGGCGCTTGCCGGCGGCGTCTCGGTTGACCTGACCGGCCTCGACCGGATCCTGCGTGTCTCGCCGGAGGATATGGACGCCTTGGTCGGGGCCGGCGTGACCCGCTCGCGGTTGAATCATGAGCTGCGCGCCACCGGCCTGTTCTTCCCGATCGACCCCGGAGCGGACGCGTCGCTGGGCGGCATGGCGGCGACCGCCGCGTCGGGCACCAACGCGGTGCGCTACGGCACCATGCGTCAGGCCGTGCTCGGTCTGACCGTGGTGCTGGCCGACGGCCGGGTCATCCGCACAGGCGGCCGGGCGCGCAAGTCGGCCGCCGGCTACGATCTGACCCGCTTGATGGTGGGCTCGGAGGGCACGCTCGGCCTGATCACCGAAGTGATGCTGCGCCTTTCGGGCATTCCGGAAGCGGTGGCGGCGGCGGTGTGCGCCTTCCCCGGCGTCGCCCAGGCGGTCGAGGCGGTGATCGAAACGATCCAGGCCGGCGTGCCGGTGGCCCGCATCGAGCTGATGGACCCGGTGCAAATGGATGCCTGCAACCGATACTCCGGCCTGGGCCATGCGGTGGCGCCCACCCTGTTCTACGAGCTGCACGGTAGCGACGCGTCCGTGGCGGAGCAGGCGGACGCGGCCGGCGCGATCGCGCGCGACCATGGCGGCGGCGGCTTCGCCTGGGTGACCGGGACCGAGGCGCGCGGCCGGCTCTGGCGCGCTCGCCACGACGCCTACTATGCCGCCATGGCCTTGCGGCCGGGGGCACGGGCCATGCCGACGGACGTGTGCGTTCCGATCAGCCGCCTGGCCGAGTGCATCGAGGCCACGCGGGCCGATCTCAAGGACAGCCACCTGCTCTCGCCGATCGTCGGCCATGTCGGCGACGGCAACTTCCACCTGGCCCTCATCATCGACCCTGACGACGCCGGGGAGGTCGCCCGCGCGCATGCCCTGCACGACCGCCTTGTCCGCCGGGCGCTCGGGATGGGCGGGACCTGCTCCGGCGAGCACGGCATCGGCTCGGCCAAGATCGGCTACCTCGAGCAGGAGCATGGCGAGGCGGTGGCGGTGATGGCGGCGATCAAGCGGGCGCTGGATCCGCTGGGGCTGATGAACCCGGGGAAGGTGCTGCGGCCCTGAGCACGGCCCGCGCGGACGGTCCGACGCTCGCGCATACGGTGGCGACCCCGTCCGTGGCTCGACGGCATCGAGCGGACTGGGATGTCCAAACGCCCTTCGACCCGCGGAACGCCCCTGGGCTTGGCCGAAGCATGGCCGTCAGGCCCCGGCTGCCCGTTCAATGCGTCACATCGGGAAGCTCGAGGCCGGCAGGATGCCGGTGGCGGCGACGATCACGGCGCCGAGCCGGATCGTCGTCCGATGCTCTCAACGCTCGATCCTTAACTCCCTCACGCTGAAGCGGGCATCGACGGCAGCGAAGCCGGCCTCCATGTCGCGCCGCAGCCCGGCCTGACTGTCATGAATCCCGCGCCGCACCGCCGCCAGCCCTTCGCGCATCCCGCGGCGCAGCCCGGCCACGTCCTCGCGCATCCCGCGGCGCAGCCCGGTCAACTCGTCGCGGGCGGCACCGCCGGACGCCATCGCCTCGGCCAGCGCCGCCGAGGCGCCCCGGGCCTGCTGCGGCTCGAAGCCGGCCCGCTCGAGCTTGCAGGCCAGCTCCCGCGTGTCGAAGAGCGTCGATGCCATGGTGTGAGTTTCGCCGGCTCACTCGCTGAGGGGCAAGGGCGATATCACTCGCCTGCGTCAAGAGGGGACTGCCCCGATGAGCGTATACAGCCATACGATGCGATCCGGCGCCAAGCTCCGGCCCCGACCCGTCCCTTTGCCGCGCTCTCCGTGATGCGCCTCCCTTTCTCCGGGCATGCCGGCTCGGCTCAGGGGAGGCAGGCCTGGACCGCCTAGTCTTCCTCGTCGGTCCTGCCGGGGCCGAGGCCGCCGAGGTCGAGCAGGGTGTCGAGGACGGCATCGACGCCGCCGCCGGTCTTCAGGTTGGTGAAGACGTAAGGCCGGTGGCCGCGCATGCGGGCGGCGTCCCGCTCCATGACGCCGAGGTCGGCGCCGACCAGCGGGGCCAGGTCGATCTTGTTGATCACCAGCAGGTCCGAGCGGGTGATGCCGGGGCCGCCCTTGCGGGGAATCTTCTCGCCCGCGGCCACGTCGATCACGTAGACGGTGATGTCCGCCAGCTCCGGGCTGAAGGTCGCCGCCAGATTGTCGCCGCCGGACTCGATCAGGCAGACCTCGGCCCCCGGAAAGCGCTCCACCATGCGGTCCAGGGCCACGAGATTGATCGACGCGTCCTCGCGGATCGCCGTATGCGGGCAGCCGCCGGTCTCGACCCCCTCGATCCGCTCGGCCTCAAGCGCGCCGGCCTCGGTCAGGATGCGCTGGTCCTCTCGCGTGTAGATGTCATTCGTGATGACCACGAGCTCGTGCCGGTCGCGCAAGGCGCGGCACAGGTGCTCGACCAGCGCCGTCTTGCCCGAGCCCACCGGCCCGCCGATGCCGATGCGCAGCGGCCCATGGCGGACATCCTCCATGCCCATCCGTCCCGTTCCCTCTCCTGTCAGCTGCGAAACAGCCGCGAGTATTGCGTTTCGTGGCGGGCCGAGCAGACATCCACCCGCACGGCCGCGGTGCCCAGATACTCGATCAGCCGTGCATCGTCAAAAGCATCCGTGGCCGGCAGGGCCGCCACAGCAGCGGCGGTTGCCGCCACCGTCGGGGCCAGCTGGGCCGTGACGCGCTGGCCGTCGGTCTGGCCGAGAGGCAGGAGTCGCAGGGCGGCGGAGACCAGGCTGGCGATCGTGCCGTTGAGCGCCAGGAGCAGCGTCGGCCCGAGTGGCAGCCGGTGCGCCCCGGCGGCAAGCCCGGTCGCCACCGGCAGCGGCGGCTCGGCCGCGACGGCGGTCATCGCCTGCGCGGCGCGCTCCAGGCCGGGGTGCGGCCAGGCGCGCCGCACGGTCATCAGGAAGGCGCGACCCTGCTGGCCGGTCTCCAGCGCCAGCTCGGCCGTGCCGCGCCAGGCCGCGGCCAGCCGCGCGAGGTCGGCCAGCCGGTCCGGAGCATCGGCGCGGTGCCAGGCGGCGGCCAGAAACAGGGCGTCCTGCCGACCGCTGCCGTGGGCCAGGTCGCCGGCCAGCCAGCCGGCCAGCTCGTCGACGCCGGTCACGAGCCCCGCCTCGGCCGCCGCCTCGAGACCGTGCGAGTAGCTGAAGGCGCCAATCGGAAAGCCCGGCTGCAGCCAGCTGTGCAGCATGAGCAGTGCCGCAGGGGGGACGCTCTCTGCATCCTCGGCATCTCTCTCCCTGGCGACGGGCGCGGGAGCCGGGCGGGATGGGAGCCCGCCCGGCTCAGCCGGGGCGAACATCCGATCTATTGTGTGCATGAGGATGCCCGGCGTAGGCGCCGCCCTCGGGCTGGAAGGACCGCGTCGCCTCGGTCACCTCGGCGCCCAGCCCGCGCACCATGGCGGCGATCACGGGGTCGGGGCGGATCCGCAGGACGTCGCTGGCGATCTCCGTCGGCAGGTGCCGGTTGCCCAGGTGCCAGGCGAGGCGCAGCAGAAGCCGGGACGAGGCGGCGCGGATCTCGAGCACCGGCTCGGCCGCGGCGACCACACGCACCGCGCCGCCGTCCTCCAGCAGTAGCCGGTCGCCGTCGGCCAGGGCCACCGCCCGGGGCAGGTCGAGCAGCAGCGCTCGGCCGGCGTCGGTGGTCACCTTCAGACGGCGCCGATGGCGATGGTCGTAATCCAGGGTCACCGTGTCGGTCGCCTCAAGCGGTGCCTCGGGCGAGCCGGCGGCGATGTGACGGACGGCGCGGCGGGGGGCGCTTGGGATGATCACGCCGCGTGCCGCCGCGTTGGTGCCGGCGAACGAGCAGGAATGGGCCGCCACCCCGTGCCTCCTCCGCGCCGGGCGCGGTTGGCGGCGGTGGCCGTGCGGGGTGGGCAGGGCGCAGCGAAACCCGACATGCCTCGCCTAGAACAGGAAGTAGCGCTGGGCCAGGGGCAGCACCTCGGCCGGCGGGCAGGTCAGGAGTTCGCCGTCGGCGCGCACCTCGTAGGTCTCAGGATCGACCTCGATCACCGGCAGCGCGTCGTTCAGCACCATGGCGGCCTTGCCGATGCCGCCGCGGGTGCCGGCCACCGGCAGCAGCGCCTTCTGAAGCCCGAGCCGGCCGGCCGGATCCTGCGCGAGCGAGGCGCCGCTGACGAAGGTGACGGCCGAGGCGGCGACGCTGCGCCCGTAAGCGGCGAACATGGGTCGCAGATATTCCGGCTGCGGCGTCGGGATCGAGGCGTTGGGGTCGCCCATCACCGCCGCGGCGATGGACCCGCCTTTCAGCACCACATCGGGCTTGACCCCGAAGAAGGCGGGCGACCAGAGCACGAGATCGGCCAGCTTGCCGACCTCGACCGAGCCCACATGGGCGGCCACGCCTTGGGCGATCGCCGGGTTGATCGTGTACTTGGCGATATAGCGGCGGCACCGGAGATTGTCGTTGTCGCCGGTCTCCCCGGGCAGGCGGCCGCGCTGGCGCCTCATCTTGTCCGCCGTCTGCC
>CAZTHL010000029.1:0-40570 GCA_964613585.1 uncultured Mycobacteriaceae bacterium
TTAACCGATTACGTTCTTACTATGTTTCGGTCTGACTGTTGAAGTTGGGCTTGGGTCCGGCGCGGGCCGGCGCTCAGGGGAGGCGGGCAGAGACGGACTGGGCCGGGTCCTCGGGGTGGTCCAAGGCGGCCAGGATGCTGCGGACGCGCCGAACGTCCGAGGCCCGGTTGCGGACATAAGCTTCTCGCTGGCTACGGATCGCGGCCAGGTGCGCGGGCAGGTCGGCGACGGTGACCCGGAAGCCGAAGCCGCCGGGCGAGACGTCAGCGGTGTCGAGACCGCGTGTCCGGCGCATGATCCTCTCACCGACCCGAGGCCAGTAATGGCTGGCATCGAAGTAGTATTCCACGGCTCGATCCACCGGTACCGTGGTAACCTCGTTGTATCCGGAAAAATCGTAAAGCTCGACGTCATGGCGCTCACCAATCTCGGCGAGGGCTGCCTTCCACGCCTCGAGCTGTGGCCATAATCCAAGCGCGTGCACCGTTTCCGTCAGGCTGGCGTGGATCGGCGAAATGAACATTCGAACAAGAACGCCGTCCGCCTGCGCCGCCTCGATAAGCCGCTCGAGCCCGGCAAGAGCATCGGAATCGAGGGTGAAATCGCGGTACAGAGCGGGATCGGTGGCATACTCCACAACACTTTCGCGGATACCCTCGATCACATCCTCGTGCGATCGATCCCAGGGCTGACGAAAGCCGTTCAGACGGTACTCGATGGTATCGGGATCGGCCCGGTTGACCTGAATTGTGGTGGCGCTGGCCTGCAGCGCCGTGTAGGAGAGCGCCCCCTGGAAGAAAGCGTACGGCGTGATGAAGCCGCGCAGCAGGTTCTCGTCGAAGCCGTCCTGCTGCTCGACGTGGCTGCCGAAGGAGAACATATCAAGACCTATCACCATCTCCCGAAGCGGGGCGGTCCGGATCGCGTGCAGGCCAAAGGCCTCGGCCTCGTGCATCGTCATGGCCGGGATGCCAAAATTGTACGCGCGCTGATGGGCGCCGGACAGAATGTCCGGATCGATACCGTACTGCAGGCGAGAGGTGCCCAGCAGGAGGATTTCCGGCCTCTGGCTGATTACCGAGAGCGGCTTCGAGAAGCGAATGTATTTCGAGACGGCCGCCTTGTTCGCGTTGAACCCGCGTAGGACGGGCGCTCCGAACATCCCGAACGGATCGACCAAGGCGTTGAGGGAGCCGAGCACGCCCAGCACGACCAGGGCGACGAGGCCAGTTCGCTGCAGGTAGGTCATGATGACTAGAACTGGAAGTAGATGAACTCGGTTACAGCGGTCAGCCCCAGCACCGCGACCGCGAACAGGCAGCCCATGGACAGGGCCCAGGCCGCCGACGGCTGCCAGCGCAGGCGGAATCGCTGGCCATGGCGCGGTGAGACATACTGCTCGTAATTGAGCGCAGGATGGTGGTCGCGCATGATCTCCTGGGTGTTGGGGGCAAACCAGCAGAGCAGGAAGAGAAGCGGGATCAGGACAATCAGCTTCTCGTTCGCCAACTCGGTGTCGCTGATGGTGATGCCGAGGCTGGTCAGCACTCCGGCAAGGCCCGGCACCGGAGAGACCAGCGATATCGGAATGTCCACCCCGTTCAGGCCGGCCATGCTCGTCAGCATGAGGATCGCCCCGTCGAATGTCTCCGCCCGGAAGAAGACCCAGGCGACCATGACGGCCAGCAGCGTCAGCAGTCGTCCACTCCAGATCGACACGAGGCCGTCGCCCTGCGGGGAGGGGGGGCGTCCCAGGCCGGCCATGGCATGGCGCCACAGATGGTTGACGACGAGAAACAAGCCGTGCAGGCCGCCCCAGATCACGAAGTTCCAGCCGGCGCCGTGCCAGAGTCCGCCGAGGAGCATGACGATCATCAGGTTCGAGTAGCGGCTCACCGACCCGTGGCGGTTCCCGCCGAGCGGGATGTAGAGATAGTCGCGCAGGAACCGCGACAGGGTGATGTGCCAGCGGCGCCAGAAATCGATGATGCTGATCGCCTTGTAGGGGGAGGCGAAATTGATGGGCAGGCGGATGCCGAACATGCGGGCAAGGCCGATGGCCATATCCGAATAGCCCGAGAAGTCGAAATAAAGCTGCAGCGTGTAGGCCGCGGTGGCGACCCAGGCCTGCACGAACGATACGTCTCCACCCAGGTCGGCCGTCAGGAAGATCGGCGACGCCACCTCGGCCATACGGTCGGCGATGATGATCTTCTTGAACAGGCCGATGGCGAAGATGGTGGCGCCGATCTCGATGTCGCGGGAGAGCAGGCCGAGCCCGCGGCGCTTCTCGAACTGCGGCATCATCTCGCTGTGGTGGACAATCGGCCCGGCGATCAGCTGCGGGAAGAAGACCACGAAGAGCGAGTAATCGCGCAGGCCGTATCGTTCTACCTTCCCCGCGTAGCAGTCGCACAGGAACGCGACCTGCTGGAAGGTGAAGAACGAGATCGCTAGAGGCAGCAGGATCTGACCAATGTCGATGCCGGTGCCGAACATGGTGTTGACATTGTCGATAAAGAAATTCGCGTATTTGAAATAGCCGAGGGCGGCAAGATTGCCGGCAACACCAAGAGCCAGCATCATCCTGCTGCGAGACTGTAATATGGCGCGACCGATCACATAATTGAAGGCGATCGATCCAAGAATCAACGGTACGTATATGGGATTCCACCAACCATAGAAAAAGAGCGATGCAAATATCAGCCATACCTGGCTCAATCGGAACCCGCCAAATCTTTCGACCAGCAGGAACATGCCGAGCACTATTGGAAGAAAGCCGAAGATGAACTCAACCGAACTAAAGACCATGGCCTGTCACTTCAGTTGCGTTACGGTCATCTTCGGTACGACGCGGGCGTCACTGTCCCACTTCGTTGCTCATAAATGCGAGACCCGGTCGGGCGTTGAGGTTTGCAGATCGATCGAGTAACGGCGAAGCTTCAACGTCTGCAAACCGATCAACAGAATAAAGCTGGGCACGACACGAAGATAACGCCGCCACAGGCGCTTAGGTTCCGTGGCCAATCGAAAAGACCATTCCAGGCCGGCCTGCTGCATCCACACTGGCGCCTTCTCCTTCAAGCCGGCATTGAAGTCAAAGGCGGCGCCAACGCCGAGCAGCACGGGCGCGGTCAGCCGCGAGCGATGGCTGGCCATCCAACGCTCCTGCTTCGGTGTGCTCAGGCCGACCCACACGATATCGGCACCGGACTCGTTGATCCGCCGGACGATTTCGTCGTCCTCCTCGGGAGTCATGGGCCGGAACGGTGGCGAGTAGGTGCCGACCACACGCAGGCCGGGAAAGCGCCGGGTCAGATTGGCCTCGAGCCGTTCCGGGACGCCTTCCTTGCCGCCATAGAAGAAGTGTCGGTAGCCCTTCTCCACGGAGTGGCGGCAGAAGCTCGGCATCAGGTCGGGCCCGGGAACCCGACGGACATGCCGATGGCCGCGGCTCCGCGCCACCCAGACCAGAGGCATGCCATCCGGCACGACCAGGCCGGCACGGTTGTGGATCTCCCTGAGCGCTACGTCGCTCTGGCTCTCGATCACGCCATGGGCCCCGGTGACACAGACATACTGCCGGTCCCCGCGGGCGATCCAGTCGTCCATGACGGACATGGCCTGGGCCATGTCCACAGCGCTGACGGCGACACCCAGGGTGTTCACCCGCGCCGGCTCGGCTTGTGGTGAAGGCATCGTCATCCTCGAGCGATCAGCCGGTGCCGGTCAGGGGCAGGGTCTCCCGGGTGAACACGGTGTCGTTCCGGCCCTGCGCCATCTCATCGTAAATCCACGCGTAGGTGCGCTCCATGCCGTCACGGAGACGGGTCGAAGGCTCCCAGCCGAGGACCTCGCGGATCAGCGTGTTGTCGCTGTTGCGCCCACGCACACCCTTCGGGGCATCGAGCTTGTAATGTCGACGCAGGGTCACTCCGGCAATCTCCTCGACGATGTCGACGAGCTGATTAATCGACACCAACTCGGCGCTGCCGAGGTTGATCGGCTCAACCACATCGCCGGACATTAGAGCAAAAGTGCCCTTGGTGCAATCATCGATATACATGAAGCTGCGGGTCTGCTGCCCGTCGCCCCAGATCTCAATGTCATGCCGGCCGGACAGCTTGGCCGAGATGACCTTGCGGCAGATCGCGGCGGGCGCCTTCTCACGGCCGCCGTCGAACGTGCCGAACGGCCCGTACACGTTGTGATAACGGACAATCCGCGTGGCCAGACCGTAATCCTCGCGGAAATGGCGGCACATCCGCTCGCTGAACAGCTTCTCCCAGCCGTAGCCGTCCTCGGGCATGGCAGGATACGCGTCTGCCTCCTTGAGCGCTGTCACCTCGGCCGAGGTCTGCTTGTCCGCCGCGTAGACGCATGCAGACGAAGTGAACAGGAAGCGCTTGACACCAGCGTCGCGGGCAGCGACCAGCATATGCGTGTTGATGAGCACGGACAGCATGCATTCGGCCTTATGGGTCTCGATGAAGCCCATGCCACCCATGTCCGCCGCGAGATTGAAGACGTAATCCGCGCCCTCCACCGCGCCGCGGCAGGCCTCGAGCGATCGAAGGTCGCTTTGGCGATTGTCGACATCGTCGAACCGCTGGTACCAGTGGGACAAGGGCTTGATATCGACCGACCGCAGCCGCTGGAAGCCCTGGCGGCGCAGCTCGGCAACCAGGTGGCCGCCAATAAATCCCCCGCCGCCGGTGACGACGACGAGATCGTCCTTGTTGATGAGCTCCACGATTGTCCGCATGCTGAGACCTCCAGATCCGTTGCCCAATTGCCACTTCACAAGCCCGAATTCTCGAGCCGGACTGTTTCATGGCGACCGCGTGCTGTCATTAATCATCAAGAAAAGCAATAACAGCGATCACAGTTCCTCGCCTTGCCCCGACAGATATCATGTATCGACAACAGCCGATCAAGATCTCTCGTGCCAAATTTTTCTCGTCATCTGTGCGCCATCTCACATTCTTTTGTGACGGTTTCAGACCTCCGGTGGCAATGGTCGATCCCGCTTACGGGCTGCTTCAAGCTCTACGACTATGATCGAAGCTTTCCGCAGCCCGATCGGGCGCCGAAGGCCGTCCTGCGCTTCGGCGATGGTCGCCTGGGGAGAGCCTTGGACCGCCGGTGGATGAGGCCACAGACACCTTAAGGTGAGATGACATCCAAAGGTTTCCTCCTTGCCGCGGTCGATGGATCGGGTGGTCCGCCTCGGCACGTCCGTGACCATGCCGATGGGCGCCGGCCTCCGCCGTTGGCCTGCCGTCAAGCAGCGGGTAGATGTGGTACATGAACGCTCGCGCAAAAGGATATTGGATGGCTCAAGGCCTCAGACCCTCGGATCGCGGTCGCGTGTATGCGATCGGGGATATCCATGGTCGGGACGATCTGCTCGGTCTGCTCCTGGACGGGATCGCGGAGGACGCCCGCTGTGGCGGCGGCGGGGCACGGACGCTTGTGTTCCTCGGCGACTATGTTGATCGAGGCCTGCACAGCCGTCAGGTGCTCGACCGCCTGAGCGCCGGCGTGTCGACGCTGCCGATGCCAGCCCGCTTCATCCGCGGGAACCACGACCAGACCTTCCTCGAGGTGCTGGCCGGCGAGCAGGAGCCCTGGGACTGGCTGGGCATGGGCGGCCAGGCCACCCTGTACAGCTACGGGATCGAGCCGCCCAAGCCGGGGCGGACCGTAGCTCTGGACCGGTTTCACGACGATCTGACCCGCGCCGTCCCGCTTCGCCACCGGCAGTTCCTGGAGGACCTGGAATGGTTCATCGATCTCGGTGACTACTTTTTCGTGCACGCCGGCGTGCGTCCAGGCGTGCCGTTGACGGCGCAGCTGCCCGACGACCTCCTGTATATCCGATCCCCGTTCCTGTCCTCGAAGGCGGACTTCGGCAGGATCGTTGTGCATGGGCACAGCTTGAGCAGCGAGCCGCAGGTGTGCCGCAACCGCATCGGCATCGACACCGGAGCGTTCGCGACCGGTCGTCTCACCTGCCTGGTCATCGAGGCGGCAGGCTCCATCCGCTTTCTGTCGACCTGATCCGGGGCACCGCCACAGACCGGCGAGCCGTTCCTCACGGTCCGCCGGCGGTCCGGGAGCCCGAGGGGGTCGGGCTTCCTGGAGATCCGGAGCGGTGCGTTAACCGATCAGAACCGGCCAACCACCCCAAGGGTAAAGGTGTTGATCGTGAAATCACGAGACTCGTCTGTCGAGCTTCGGTTCCGGAACCGATAGTCCGCCGTGACGAAGAGGCTGCGATTCACGAAGTACTGGGTGCCGACGCGAAGCTCGACCTCGTCGTCGTCGAGATCGATGCCTTCAAACTGGTTGCGCTCGTACAGTGCGTCGCCGAGCAGGATCACATTGTTGAGAAGCTCGTGCTCGACCCCGACCTCTGCCGTGGTGCGGACCCGGGCCGAGGCGCCCAACTGCTGGGTGGCTTCACTATCACGTTCTATCTCGCCGACCACGGTTGTCAGGCTGGTGACGTTCCACTCGATCGCTCCTTCGGTGCTGAGCGAGGTGAAGTCCTCGAACTCGTCACTGTCGAAGTCCTCGCGGAAGACGCCCACGGCAACCTCGCCGAAGATCACGTCGGTGATCTCGAAGGCCGTCCCGACGGAGCCGCCGAACAGCGTCGAGTCGCGATTGTCGCTGAGCTCACCATCGTCGTCGATGAACGTCTCCTCGTCGAACTCGCGGAGCGCGTAGAAGGGGCGCACGAAGAGCGACAGGCTGGGCGACGGCACATAGGCCAAAGTGCTGGCGAACCGATAGAAGGTGTTCTCCCGGAAGTCCTCAGACTCCGCCCCGAACGCCGTGCGGTCGATCCGGGTGTCCAGACCGACCGCGACGCGATTGAAGCGGCGGTCGTAGCCGAAATCGCCGATCACCTCGGTGACGCTGGTGCGCTCGTCCTCCTCCTCCTCGACGATCTCGAACTCGGGCGCCGTCCGATCCTCCTCCTCCCGCAGGAACTCGACATTGGCGTCGAGGTCGTCCCGCTCGGTAATCTCCAGCTCACCGCCCACCTCGCCACCGAAGGTGGTCTCGCTCTCCTCCGTGTTGTCAAGGAACTGGCGGCGTTGCACGAAGGCCAAGCCGTCGAGGCGGTGCCGGCTCCAGTTGGAGCGCACCCGCACGCGCGGCTCGACGACTGTGATCAGATCAATGGTCTGATCCTCCGGATCGGCAAAGACGTTGTCATTGAAGATTTCCTGGAGGCGCAGCTCTGGCGCGATGACCAGTCCGCCGGAGCGGAAGTTGCGGGGGGCGTAGTCCGGCCGCGCCCGCTCGATCACCGTCTCGCCCCGGCGCTCGCGGATTTGCGCCTCGGCAATGCCGGAGGCGACCAGGGCCAAGGCGAGCGCTGATCCGGCCACCGCGATGACGCGGCCCGGCCGATGCCCGCGGCCGGGACAGTGCCGGCGGGAGGAAGCACGAAGGACGAGCGACATGATGGGTGCCGATCCGGACGAAAGCCGAGCCTGGGGCGCCGCGGGCGCTTCCGCGTCGGCAGCCCTCAGAAGAAGCGCTCGAAGACGAAGATCACGTCGCCTGGCAGGACGGGCGCGTCCCGACTGGCCCGTGCCTCGACCGGCTCTCCCCTCACCGCGGTCCGGGTGATCGAGACGAAGTCCTCCTGGGCGCGGAAGGTGAAGCCGCCACCGATCGCGACGGCGGTCAGCACCGTCATGTCGGGCACATATTCGTAGGCGCCGGGGCGCTCGACCTCGCCGAGGATGAAGAACGGTCGGTATTGAATGATCTCGACGCTGACATCGGGATTGACCAGAAGATCCCCGGCCAGCTCGTCGATCACCGCCTGCTCCAGCTCGACCGTGCTCAGCCCGCGTGCCGGAACCGCGCCGACCAGCGGCAGCGACACGCGCCCGGCCTCGTTGATCACGAACTCGCCCGACAGATCCGGCTGCCCGAACACGATGAGGCGCAGCTCGTCACCCGTGTCGAGCCGGTAGGGAGAGGCGGAGACCTCCTCGAGCGGCGGCAGGGAGCGGCCTTGAGCGCAGCCGGCCAAGGCTGCTGCGAGGCCGAGTATCATGAGAAGACGCGCTACCATGGAATCCCGATCCGGTCAGCCGAGCAGAAGCATTGATGCCACAGTTCTTCCCTGGTCCACGGCATAAATCAAGGCCTTTGGCGCCGTGGTGTGGCGGAAATGTAGCCTCTGTGATCGTTGCGCTACGCGCGCCAGTAGCGCACGGCGCCCGTGTCCAGGTGCAGAAACCCTTGATCAGGGTAATAGCCGACGCCACCGGCCTGCAAGTCCATCGCATGAGTCCTGAGTCGTGCGAGCGGTACGCCCGGGAGACGGAGGTCGAGCGCGCGGCCGCGCAGATGCAGGCTGTTGCGCGCCACGTCGAAGCCGCGCCGCGCCAGCATGGCGTTGGTCTCGGGCGTACGGTAGCCGGACAGCACGTGCCACGGCTGGTCGGGGCGCAGTGCGGCCTGCAGGCGAACAAGCAGCGAAATGAGGCCGGCATCCATGGAGATGACCGCGCCGACGCGCCAGTCGCGCAGGAACCGATCCAGCCGGCCCCTGCCGGCGGGCAGCGTCGCCGCCGCGGCGCTCAGCGACAGGCTCTCGCGCGTATGCACATTGTAGAAGCGAAGGGTCGCCGCCGAGAGCCGCTCCCGCGGCGACAGCTCGGGCCGAAGCCGTGTCTCCGGCAACGGGAACCGAGGCTCTGGCCGCAGCCGGGGATGGGTGGCGTCCCGCCGGCTGATCGGCGGGGCCGCCCCAAGCCCGACCTCGGGAAGGGTCGCCGCGGTGGCCAGCAGGGAACTGCTTGCTACAATGAAAATACGCCTGCGCACGCCTCGCCATCCTCGCTGTCGACGAGCCGCATGGCATAGTGCTTGCCCTGCGGCCGCGGTTTTCGATCGTCCTGATCCGCGACGCTCGCGGCCCGCCGGTTACGGCCTTTGCTTGCCGCTCGCGACCGTGCCCGGAAGCGGCATGTCGGCGCGGTGCCGGGTCGGGCCGGTCCGCTTCCGCGTTGGCCGGTCCGGTCTGAGGCCGGGGGCCGGCGATAGGCTCGGGGCCTGTCCCGAAAATCGGGGCGAGGCCCGTGGGGCCATGCGGCCGGCGCGGAACGCCGCCGGCCGGCCGCGGCACAGCCTTAGCTGGTGTAGTACCCCTGTTGCTTACTATAGTAGTAGGCCGATTCCTGATACCCGTATAGAGAGTACGTCTTGATGTCGACCTGGGTCAGGACCGCGCCCTCGAGATTTGCCCCGGCATGGTGCAGCTGCTTGACCGCGCTGCGCACCGCGGCCCGCGAGGTCTCGCCCCAGCGCACCGCCAGCACGCACAGGTCGGCGAGCGAGGACAGCACCCGCGGATCGGAGACCGGCAGCACGGGTGGGGCATCGATGATGATCAGGTCGTACTGGGTGCGCAGCCGGGACAGCAGGTGCTGCATGGCCGGCAGGCGGAACAGAAGCTGCGGATCCTCGACCTCTGGACCCGCGGTGATGGCATGGGCGCCGGACCGCGTGTCGCACTGCAGGATGTCGTCCAGGGAGCCGGAGCCCGAGAGGTAGGTCGACAGGCCGGCCTTGTTCGACAGGCGGAAGATTTGATGAACCTGCGGCCGCCGAAGGTCCCCGTCTATGACCAGAACGCGCTGTCCCGCCTTGGCGACGATCCGTGCCAGCGAGGTTGTCAGGGCCGACTTGCCTTCGCCCAGCTCCGCCGAGGTAATCATGATGACGTTGCCGCCATTGGCCTTCTGCAGGGCGATCAGGATCGAGGTGTAGAAGGTCCGGATCGCCTCCGCGAAGGCCGATCCCGGCTTGTCCATGACGTAATCCTGCGGCCGCTGGCGCGAGAAGGTGCCGCTCCGCAGCTTCGGCACCATGCCGTAGGCATGAAGCTGCAGATCCTGCTCCAGCTGCTCGCCGCTGCGGTAGCCCTGGTCGAGCAACTCGGCCATGAACATGAGGCCGACTCCGGCGCCGACCGCCCCGACGAAGCAGACGAGCAGCAGGAGCTTGGTGTTGGGCTCGCTCGGGATCAGCGGCAGCGGCGCCTTGGACAGCACGAAGACCTCCGGCTGCTCGAGCTCGATCTGCCGCTCGGCTTCCTTCACGCGCTCAAGCAGCGTCTGCAGCAGGTTGCGACTGGCCTCCGCCTCGCGTTCCAGAGCCCTGAGCTGAACCTCCTCGTCATCGGACTCGTCGGTTCGCTGACGCAGCTCGGAAATGCTGTCGGACAGCGACGTCACGCGCTGCCGGCCGACCCGGACCTCGTTGCGCAGCCCCTCGATCAGGTTGCCGGCCTCGATGTCCATCTGCTGTTGCAGAGAGGCGATCTCCGCACGGATGTTCTGCATGACCGGATGGCCGGCGGCGTACTGGGCCGACAGCTCGGCCCGACGCTGCTCCAGGGTGGACTGCTCGGCGCGCAGGCCGTTGATCAGCGGCGAGTCGAGGATGTCGAAGACGGCGCGGCTTTGCCCCGCGTTCACCAGTTCCTCGACGCGGCTGAGCCGGGCCCGCGTCGCCTCGAACTCGGCCCGCGCCTGCACCAGCTGGCTGCTCAGCTCGGAAAGCTCCTGCAGCACCATCTCGCGCTCGCGGCCATCGACGAGCATGGAGCCGCTGCTGAACTCCTCGACGGCCTGCTCGGCGTCCCGCACCTGCCGGCGCAGTTCCTCAACCCGCTCGTTGAGCCACGAGCTGGCGCGCTGGGCCGTGTCGAACTTGGCGTTCAGATACTGCACGACGTAAAGGTCGGCCGTCGTGTTGACCACGCGCTGGGCCAGCTGCGGGTCCTCCGAGCTGAAGCGAATCTCGAGCGCCCGGGACGTGCCGATCTGCTCGACCGTGAGGCCCCGCAGGTACTTGTCCACCATGAGGGTTTGCAGCACGTCCGGAGCGATGGTCCGCTCCGGCTCGGGCGGGAACACCTCGTCGATCCGCGACGCCCAGGCCTGTGGCAGAATGGCGCGCCCCTGCTCGCCGAGCCAGGCCAGCCAGCTCTCGTCCTCGCGCAGGAGAGGGTTGAACTCGTCCGTCTGATCGAGCCCGGCCGTGACCACCACCCGCTCGGCCAGGTCGCGTGAGCGCACCACCTCGATCTCCGTCGCGATGGTCTCGTCATCCGCAGGCAGGCCCGCGACCAGCGACTGGATGTCGACGACCTGCTGCTCGCTGGGCCGGATCATCACGGTGCCGGCGGCCTCGTACTTGGGCGTCAGGCTCTGGACATAGAGGAAGCCGATGCCGAACAGCACCGCCGAGGTGATCGTCAGGATCCATTTGCGCCGCCAGAAGATGCGCAGGATCTCATCGAGGCGAACCTCGACCGTCTCCAGGTTGGGCAGGAGGTGCGGGCGTCGCGACTCGCTGCGGTTGGTGGGCGCCATGTCGTTCATCGTGATCGATACCCCTTGCCGTCCCGGGCCGCCGGTCGGCCTGCGCCGGCCGGGAGCGATGACCGGCGTGCACCCGGGAGGACATGTCCGGCGCTGAGCGCGCCGCCACCGTCCGCATGGGCTCCCGCATCATCTCCGGCCGAGCGCCGCCGGACCGGTTCGCCGGCCCTTACTCCGCGTCCAATAAAGCCAGTATTCCAGTGATCCCTCTCACCGTTCCCTTAGGTGAGCACCTCTTCGCAAAGATCAAGAAAATTCTTCCCGTGCGCGAACCCTTGTCAGGGTCCGGCTGTGTCTTGGCTAGTAAGCATTCGGATCCTTGAATACCACAAGCAGGGTCTTCAGCATGATCCACAGATCGAAGGCAATCGACCAGTTCTCGATATAGAAAAGGTCGTATTCGACACGCATCTTGATCTTCTCGACGGTGTCCGTCTCGCCGCGCCAGCCATTGACCTGCGCCCACCCGGTGATCCCGGGCTTCACCTTGTGGCGCGCCGCGTATTCGTGGACCACCTCCTCGAAAAGGCGTCCCGCCGCCTTGGTGGCGATGGCATGCGGCCTGGGGCCGACGATCGACATGTCGCCCTTGAGGACGTTGAAGAGCTGGGGCAGCTCATCGAGGCTGCTGCGGCGCAGGAACCGCCCGATCCTCGTCACCCGCCGGTCGTTCTTGACCGTCTGCACCTCGCAGTTGGCGTCTGCCTGGGCGTGGCACATGGTGCGGAACTTCCAGACCTCGATGAGGCGGTGGTTGAAGCCGTGCCGCTTCTGCTTGAACAGGATCGGGCCGGGCGAATCGAGCTTCACCGCCGTGCCGATGACCACCATCAAGGGCAGCGTAAACAGGATCAGCAGCCCGGCGATGACCCGATCCTCCGCCGCCTTCAGCAGCGATGACCAGCCCGAGATCGGCCGGTCGAACACATGCAGCATGGGCAGGCCCGAGAGCATGCTGACCGCCCGATGCGGGAAGTGAAAGTTGATCAGATCCGGCGCAAGCTTGACCGGGACCGGGAGCATGGCCAGCCGGCTCAGCAGATCCTGCAGCCGGTCCTTGGCCGACCAGGGCAGCGCCACGAAAACTTGATCAATCTGCTCCTGGCGCACCAGCGTCACCAGATCGTCGGTCGTCCCGAGAACCGGATATCCGTCGATCAGGGTCGGCAGCCGCGCCTGGCGATCATCGATGAAGCCAACGATCTTCATCCTGAGGTCGAGATCGCGAACCACAAGAGCGGCAAATTGCCGGCCGATCTCACCCGCGCCAACGATGACGCAGCGCTGGGAGATCAACCCGCGCCGGGCCACCGCGACCATCACCTGGTTGAGCCCGAGCCGCCAGGTGGCCAGCCCGGCCAGAGCCACGGCGAACCACATCAGCGCCCAGTCTTTCGGGAAATGAGCCGTCACGTCGAAGCCGAAGGTGAGCAGAAAGAAGATCCCGGACGCCAAGACATACGCCTTCACCAGCGGCCGGAGCTTCGGCCGGCTCGCGTACAAGACGGTGTCGTCGTAGACGTCATGCAAGGAGAAGCCGATCGCCGCCACCCAGGGCGCCAGCAGGATCAGCTTGAACGCCGGACCGTGGAGCGGCACGGGCACGCCATGCATGAGCCAATACGAGACTATGCCCGAGGCGAACACCACCAGCAGGTCCATCAAGACGATGCACCCCTTGACCACCTGCGGCGGCAGCGGCTTCGGAAGGAGCGTAAGGGCTCGGTACTGCAGCGGATGGACGTTATCGCTCATTTCAATAGTCGCAGTTACGAGGCTGCCGTCTGGCTACTTGAGGCGGTAACAACCGCTCCCAACTCCCGCATCGTTGCTCTCAACGATGGCCAACGTTATCGGGTCATTAATACCTTTTTTCAAGAGATTTCCTGTTTATTCGCCCTAAAGGCGTAGAAACTCTTTGAAGCGTGATGCCGTGACAACAATACAGGCCGGCATGGGCCGCTCGAACTCTGATCGAGGTTAATGGCTCCCGCATGCCCGGCATCCGTGGTTCGCGCGCCACAACCCGTCGCCCGACCGCGGGTTCCGCGTCGGCCGGGATCGCCGCCGCCTGGCGGCGATCGCCGGATCTCGAGGGCGAAAGCCTCAGGCGGAAAGCGCCTGGCGGCCTGCCCAGTGCTCCGCCAGCAGCGACACGCCGTCGAAATGGTTGGGCAGCGCCGCGCCCATCATGTGCAGCACCGTCGGCGCCAGATCGACGCCGCGACCCTCCGGCAGCGGGCCTGCCGGGATGCCCGGCCCGCTGATGTTCAGGAAGCCGATCGAGGTGTGGCTGCCCGAGCGCCGGAACGGCACGGGACCGATCCGGCCGAAGGCCGGGCTGTCCACGACGTCCGCGGGCTCGCTGCGCCATGTGACGACGAGGTCGGCATCCGGCAGGCGCTCGTCCATGTCGAGGGCCGAACGGCGCGTGCGCACGATCTCGTCCACGATCGGCTGGCCGGTTCGGGGATTGACCAGATCCCGCAGGTGGTCGGTGATCTCGCCGCAGACGCGGTCGTAGTCCGCCGGATCGACGCGGCCGTGGCGATCGCGCCCGGCGAGATTGACGCGCACGTAGCCGTCAGAGAAGCTGGGCAGGCCAAAGGCCGTCATCTCGGGCCATTTGTTGGCATACCACTGGGCCGGCATCCACTTGAGCGTGTCGTACGTCATCGGATTTGCCGGACCGTCGTCCAGGCCGATGAGCCGTTCCAGCTTGCGCGAGCCGAACCCGCGCCAGCGCCGGACCACGCGGCGCAACGGGTTGCCGTCCTCCCGGCGGGCCCAGATCTCCTGCGCCCAATGCCGTCGCGATCGGATCGGCTCCGGCACCGGGCCGCCGCCCGGGCCCGCGGCGAAGGCCGCCTTGCCGTTGAAGCTGTACCGGTACATGAGCTCGGGCAGGAAGAACATGCTGGGCACGTCCATGGAGTTGCTCTCCATGCCGTGAGCCGAGAACAGCGCCACGCGGGTGTTGTCCGGCGCGACCTCCAGCATCGCCGCGACCGCCGCGTCGATTTCCTGCATCACCTCGAGAATGGGGTCGCCGCCATCCCACGGATACCGACCGTAGAGGGGGTGCGCCGGATCGCTCAGATGCCACATCGCGTGGCCGGCCGAATGCGGCTCGCCGAAAAGCGTCAGCAACAGGTCCCAGCGCCCGTCCCGCAGCATCTCACAGCAGATCCGGCTCTTTCGCCGAATGCCCTCGAGCATCGCCTGCTGCAGCCAGCGCAGCTTCTCCAGCTCGAACGGCTCCGCATTATCCTTCTCGAAGGCCGGGTGTGGCCCGTGCCGGCCGATGAGGTCGTCGAGCAGACCGGCCGGCCGTGAATGGCTCGGCGTCTGCGGCGAGTGGGCGCCCCAGCCGAGGACCTGGATGCCGTTCACGCTCTCGGACAGGGCGGCCTGCGGCATGTCGAAAACGGCGATCCGGTAGTCGTCTCCCAGAGCATAGAACGGCTTGTAATCCTGAAAGTCATAGGCGCCGACGTGCTCGAGTGCGTAGGTGTCCGCATGAAACTTGAGCGGCGACCAGTATCCCGTCTTGGAAGGCGCGCAGCCCGTCAGGAAGGTCGTCCAAGGCAATTCCGCCGAATAAGTTTCGTAATTGGTCAAACGTCCGTAGCCGCCGTTCTCGACCAGACGCTTCAGCGTCGGCAGGTGACCCTCCTGGAGCCAACGCTCGACCTGCGTCGGCTCGGCGGAATCAAGTCCAATGGCGAGTACCGGATGCTTCATTGTCGATGCCTCTTCTGTCGCGAGCAACCAGCAGGAAGCGTGCCAAATCTTGGCGGCTCATCCCGTCTGACCGTTAAACTTTTGTCAACGGACGCCGTTCGCCTGTGACATAAGTGAGGCGCGGCCCACCGCCAATACCGAAAACAGAATTTCACCAAAGGTGTTCCGAGTGGTGATGCGCTCCGGCGCGGCGGTTCCCCTAATGTAAAAGTTTCTTGACGGTTAAGCGACTGCATCCGTCTGCCGGCTGTTCATTCGCATCAAGATCGGCACACGGGAGCAAAGGGCCGGGCAGCCTTCACCATTGGTGCGATGCCACGGCGCCCAGCGAAGACCATTGCCAGGCGTGCGACGAGTCGATATCAAATGGTTTACCTTGATTCGAAGGGGGTACGCCTTGCGGCGGGGCGGGCGCCGGTGTCCTCGACCCGGCCTGGGCCGCGCGCGGGGCAGGGCCCGGGATCCGGGCCTCCTCGCTGTCGAGCAAGCCGCCGGGCCGGGTGACCGCTTTTGCATCGGAACACGCGTGCGACTGGACTTCATCATCATCGGGGCGCAGAAGGCGGCATCGACCTTTCTGCAACAGTGCGTCGGTGATCATCCACAGGTCTGGATGCCTCGATCCGAGATCGCCTGCTTCGAGACGCCCGATTACGAGCGGGGCGTCGAGCGTACCCTCGAGCGGCTGTTCGACGGCCGCGTCGCGGACCGGCTCGGCATCAAGCGACCGAACTATCTCAGCAGGCCGGAGGTGCCGGAGCGCATCCACCGTCACTTCCCGGACGCCGACCTTATCTGCGTGCTCCGGCATCCGGTTGACCGCGCGGTTTCCGCGTATTTCCACTATCTTCGTCACGGCTTGGTCCCGCCTCTGCCGGTCGAGGAGGGGATGCGCCGGCTGCTCTCGACTCCGCAGGACGATCCGGCGGATCGCAGCCGCGAGGTGCTGAGCTACGGCTTGTACGGCCAATCCCTCTCCCGCTATCTGGAGCGCTTCTCGCGGGACAAGATCCTGGTGCTGTTCCATGAGGATCTGCTGGCCGACAGGAGGCGGCAGCTGCGGACCGTGTTCGAGTTCCTGCGCATCGACCCGTCCTTCATGCCGCCTTCGCGAGCGCGGCGCCGCCAGGGCAGCGTCTACTCGGTGCCGCGGGCGCGGATCCTGCATCGGCTCAGCCGGATACCGTTTCGGCAGGACGCCTCCACCGGCCGGTACTATCGGCGCTCGCGCTGGCTCTCGCCGCTGCTGAACAACGCGGTGACCGCGGTTGACCGGGCGCTGCTCAAGCCTCTCTATGGAGGTGGCCGGCCTCAGCTGACGCCGGAGACGACCCGCCACCTCATGTCATACTACGCCTCCGACGTCGAGCTCCTGTCGCGCCTTTTGGGTGGGCTCCCGGCGTCCTGGGAGCCCGACTTCGCCGCTCGTTGATGCGGGGCAGGCCTGCGCTCAATCGGTGTCCGTGGTCGCCGTGATGGCCGGCTGAAGGCCTGAGGGCCCGACGTCGCTCGGATTTGACAGGCCGGCCCGCCCAAGATGCCGGGCGATCGGCTCAATGCCGAGCCGGTCCGGCTCCGGCCCTGACCAGTGCCATCGCGGGTCGAAACCGCTCTCCGTGACGCGGATCGAGGCTGTGTCCTGACCAGCCGGCGAGGCCTCGACGACGCCGACCAACAGATTGCGATCGAGCGTGTAGTCGCCCGGGCTGCTCAAGCTCACATAGTCGAGACTGCCGTTGGCCAGCACGATGTTGCGCTCGATCAGGTTGCGGGCGGGCTTGTCGTCGTAGGCGTACTGCGTCTGAACGTGAAGAAACGCCTCTCCCCGGGCATCGTCTCCGTGGTGCTCCAGCGGGCTGTCCTCCAGAAGGACAATATTGTTGGTGATGGTGATGTCGTCGCCGCCATGGATCACAAAGGTGCGATCCTGTCCATGCACCAGATTGCCATGGGCAACCATGTTGTTGAGCGCGTCGTGATTGTCAAAATAGATCGCCACATCCGTGTCGACCGCGCGCGTGACCCCGTTTTTGTCGATAAATCGGAAATCGGAATTGCCAACCACGTTGTATTGAAATTTCGAGAAATAATGATCCTTGATCGGGTGGCTGCCCCGAGCGGCGATGGTGTAGAACACGCCCCAGTCGTGGTTGGTGTAGTCGGTGGCGAGCATTTTATTGTATTCGAACAGGTTCATGTCTGAAAGTCGGCTTTCGGCCTCGTTGGACACCCCGATCATGGTGGAGCCGTGAATGGCATTGTGGTGAATGTGATTGTCGCCGCCGTTGCCGCGGATTGCCAGCTTCT
This sequence comes from uncultured Mycobacteriaceae bacterium, assembly GCA_964613585.1. Lineage (GTDB taxonomy): Bacteria > Pseudomonadota > Alphaproteobacteria > DSM-16000 > Inquilinaceae > CAZTHL01. The sequence goes on from CAZTHL010000029.1 coordinate 17,478, forward strand.
GCTGGGTCAGCCAGCCCTGGTACGGATCAAAATAATTGTTGGTGATCTCGTTGTGGCCGCTGCGCGCGTACAGGCTGATCCCGGCGAGCAGGTTCAGGCCGAAGATGTTGTTGGCGAGGCGGGCATGACTTGAGCCGGTCAGGTCGACGGCCACGGCCACCGACATGATCATGGTGTTGGTCACCGTCAGCCGGTCGGAGCCGTTGCGGGCAAGGATCCCGGTGCCCTGGCCGGTCGACCGCTGCTTGTCACCGCGATCGATGAAGGCGTCGGAGATGATGAGCCCGTCAAGCGTCACGTCGTCGGCGTCGTCCAGAACGAACACCTGATCGTGCCGCGCGATCAGTGCGCCGTCGCGGGCCAGAAGGTCCGGATCGGCCGGCTTGACATGAAGGCGTCCGGAGCTTGCATCGACGCCGAGCTCGCCGATCTCGTCCACGTCCCGGGCGTTGTGGATGATGCGGAACGCGCCGCCATTCGCGCGTTGATTGAATCCCCGGTGAGCGACGCCGCCGTCTGTTGTAATTGTCCTGCCGCGCCAGTCAATGCTGGCGATCGCTCCGTGATGGTTGGTCCAATCGTACATGGTGAAGGCATAGATCCTGTCCCCGACGGCAATGTCGCCGGGCCCGATCTCCGCCGGATCGAAGCGGATGGTCGCCGGTCGGTCGGCCCGGGCGTCGCCGCCGCGAGAGCCCGGCAGGGCGGTAAACATGAGGTCGATCTCGTGGGCGCCGCTGGCACGGGCATCGGCCGGACGAAGCGGCTGACGGCCGATCGTTCCGGTGTAGCCGGGCCGAAAGTCGACGGCCGCCGAGAACACCCCGCCGCCCTCATGACGCCAGCCCGTGATCCGCTCGCCGCCTGAGACATGCGGCGTCTCGCCGGGGAACGCCTTGAACGTGACGCCGTCGTCCCGGTCGTCGAGACGGATCGTGCCTTGCGCGTACACCCCGCCGCGCAGCACGGTCGTGTCGATGGCCGACCGGCGCATGGCATCCCGGGCCTGCTCCAGGGTGCGGAACGGACGTGCCGGTGACCCGTCGTTGTCGTCGTCCCCCCAGGGGGCCACATGGAAGGCCGAGCCTTCGGCGGCCATCGTCGGGCCCGCGCCGACCGCGACAAGGCCGGCAAACGCCAGGGTGATCAGCAGCCGTCGCCGGTCGCGCCGCCGCGCGGGTTGCTCCATGGAGGCCTCCTCATCGTTCCGACGACCCTGCGCGTCCCGTCGATGCTGCCCGATCAACCCGCGCATCCGGGGCCGCGACACCGACAGCCGTACACCGACAGCCGTATCGATGGGCACAAGGAACGGCTGGTCGCCCTCGGCTAGCCGTCCCGTGGACCACGAACAGCGCGTGCCCCATCCTCATCCGCCAGGGCATGGTCGCAGAAGGCCCGCATGACTATGAAGCAGGTGAAGCTGTGGTAGAGATAGATCAAGGTATTATCCGATATGAACAACAATGCGTTGAAGATCCAAATCATCAACGTTTCCGGGGTTCGCTGAAACACGTAAAAGAACAGAAGAGGAATGACGACGAGTCCAAGGTAGCCATAGTCCAAAAGCAGCTTGCGAAAGTCGTTGTGCAGGTTTGCTGTCTTTCCTGCGGTCAGCTCGCTGACAAAGGCATCGGCGAAGCCGGCTCCATTGCCGAAGATCCACTGCCACGCGGTCTGCTGCTCCAGGAAGGCGTCGATCTCGGCGTTGATCAGGTAGCGGCCCATCGTGACCGCGTTGATGGCGCCCTTGATGTCGAGAAGATCAAGCAGATAGCGGGCGACTTCATTGATGTTGAGGGCAAGCACCGCGCAGAACGCTGTCATGGCCAAGGCCACCAGCGAGGCCATGCGCATCCGCCGCTCTCGGGAGCTGTACATGATGCTCAACGTGTAATCGATGGCCACAACGATCACGAACGCCAGCAGCGCGATGCGCTTGAACGACAGAACAAACACGACGAGGCAGAGGGCGAACCAGCTCCATTGCCGGCGCTTGAGGAAATAGTACGACAAGATTCCGAACGGCCACGCCAGCGGGCCCTCCAGGAAGCCCTCCGAGCCGACGAAGTCGACCGAGAGCGAGCCGGCTCCGCCGCGCATGGCCATGAAGGCGAAGGAGACCAGCAGCACCAGGGTCAGGACCCGCACCGCCGCTTCGTTGACCCGAAAGAACGGCAGGAAGATGAGGAAGCTGCCTCCGATGATGAGAATGTCACGGATTGCCTCGAAATGAAATGAAAGAGTCAGCGATGACGCGAAGAAGGACAGCGTCAGATACACCAGCGCTGCTATCAGGAAACGCTGGTCCCACACCAATCGCCGGTCCGAAGACAGGATCAACGAAAAGAAGATTGAGACGAAGGGCAACGAATAAATCACAAGACGCAGCGGGCTTCCTCCGGCCACGACGGTGATGAAATAGAAGGCGCCGAAGACGAGCACAATAAAATAGGCGTGGACAAAGTCCCGCGGCAGGATCACCCGGTTCAGCCGGCCAGCCAGGTCATTGCTGTAGGTCATGATCGCACGCTTCCATCCGGGTTGTGGGAGATCGCTCGGAAGGGCGCTCTCGTGAGGCGTCGCATTGACGGAGTCCGGGCGGATCCGATTGTGGGTGATCTTCCTTGCAAAGAAATGACCGGAAGCCCTGTTCCGGGAGGGGCGGGTTCAGGCTGTGGACCCTGCTCCCGCGGGAGTCCTCTTCATACTCTGTAAAGGCAGCCGCGCCTACCATTGGTGCATCCCGAAGCCGACAGGGATCATCCATGTCCTCTGCCGTTCCGGCGCGTCCCCGCGGAGAGAGCCCGGTGCTTCCCGCCATGGGCGTCACGCCACCGGCCCCGGCCGGCCGCGGCCGGGGTGGGCACGGGCTTGATGCCGAGGACCGCTGGCCTCTGGGACAGCGGCTTCTGCTCGTCGCCGCCTCGTCCGCCGGCCTGTGGATCCTCATCCTGCTTGTGGTGCTCCGGCTCGTCTAGAGCGTTTCCGGGTTGTCCTTCGCCGGCCCGCTCCTCCGCCCGGCCACCCGCCGACAGGATGCCCGGGCTGGCCGGGCGGGGGAGCGGGCGGTGCCGATTCAACGTCAGGCGGAAACGCTCTACAGCCTGTCCGACCGGGCCGACGTCGACAGTCCGCTGCCGCGCTCGACCGCCAACGACAGCGTGCCCGGTGGCCGGGCAGGGCCGCAGCCCGGAGGGGTTCGGTGCAGGCGGGAACCACTTCGGGTGTTCCTCAAGCCCGTCGCGCCGCCGGCTCGCCGCCAGCAGCCGGCATGGGACCGGCCCGCCCCCTTCTCCATCACGGTCTTCCCCGGAAGCCCTGCCGGGGTCATGAAGGAACAAACCTCCAGTCCCGGGCCTTCCGATGATGACGGGAGGCGGGCGGCCCGGTCTGACAACGCTGACCGTCGGCGCCACCGGCCGGCGGCATTGTGAACGGGCGCCGCGGCCAAGGCCTCATCCGTCTCCCTCCCGCCGCGGTCGAGGGTGGGGATGAGGTCGTGGCCGGCGGGCCAACAGTCCGACGGCGCGGCGGCGGCCGGCGCGGCGGGCGCCCTGATCAGGACTGGACGCTTTGTCGACCGACATTCTAAAGTCAATGAACAAGACCAACGAGCATGACATTTTTGGCTCGGGGCTTGGGCGGGACGAGCTTTACCATGAGTCCGCGCGCAAACGGTCTCGGCGAGACTTGCTGCTTGCATGATGCGGAAATGTACTTATCTCAGGACCCTGAGGCTTGGCATTGGCCAAGTCCATGCTTTTTTGAGAGCCGGATGTATCAGGCGGAGACGGTGATGAGCATTTTGTTCTCGGTGGTCATATGCACGCATAACCGCGCAGATCATCTGTATCGGGCTGTCGAGAGCGCCGTGGGTCAGGATTTCGAGGCCGGCGCGTACGAGGTTCTGGTGGTCGACAATGCCTCGACCGACGGGACGCGGTCGATCGTTGCTGGCTTCCGCGAGCGGCATCCGAATGTTCTCTACATTTACGAGCCTGCGCTGGGGCTCTCGAACGCACGGAACACGGGCTGGCGCCAGGCGCGCGGCCGATGGGTCGCGTACCTTGACGATGACGCGGTGGCGGCGCCGGATTGGCTGACCGGTCTCCATAGGACCTTTGTCGATGAGGCGATCCGGCCGGCCTGCGTCGGCGGGCAAATCCTGCCCAACTGGGAGGCGCCGGCGCCGGCTTGGCTTCATCCGAGCCTGCACGGCCATCTGACCATCATCGACTGGTCTCGGGAGCCGCAGGAGGTGCGCAAGCCCCATCTGGTGGCAGGAGCCAACATCGCCTTCGAGCGCGCGGTCCTCGAGCGGGTCGGCGGCTTCAATCCGGCCCTTGGGCGCCACGGCGCCAAGCTGCTGTCCGGTGAGGAGAAGGAGGTGGTGGTGAAGATCCTGCGCCTCGGCCGGCCGGTCTGGTACCAGCCGGCGGCGTCGGTCCAGCATTTCGTGCCGGCGGCCCGCCTGACCCGCAGCTGGTTCCTGGATCGGGCCCGCTGGCAAGGCCGGTCGAACGGCATTATCCGGCTGGAGGAGCTGGCCGGCCGGCCTGGCGCCCGCTGGCGAGCCGTAGCGCGCGAGACCTTGCGTCTTCGCCCCTGGAAAAGCCTGCTCGGCTGCCTTCTGTTCGTGCACCGGCCGCATCGGCAGTTCCAGGCCCGCTTCAATGTCGCCGTGCACAGCCAGTGCGTCTGGCAGCTGATCGTCGGCATGCCGGCAGGCGAGCGGCCGGTGGCGCCGCTCCGGGAGGCGCGCCATGGACCGTGAAGGGGCCGGCACGGTCGGGCCAAGGGTGAGAATCGCGCGAGCGCGCTTCTATCCCAGCGCACTCTTCCAATGTTGTAGTCTGTCGTCCGGCACGCGGTGGCGCGTCACGGGCGACGCTCGGGCGGAGCCAGGGAGGGCCGTCTCGTGACCGGGAACCCTCAAGCAAAGCGGCCGATGCTGAACATCTTCAGAAAGCGCAAGGAACGCTCGGGCGGACCGGCGGGCCAGCTTGCCGAACCGCCGTTCTCCCCACCGTTCGAACGTCGGGATCCGCCGGTCGCCAGGCCCAATGCCGAGCGACCGCCCCGGTTGCCGAGCCCGTCGGATCCGGAGCCGGCGCGTCCCTCGGCACCCCTGTCCCCGGGCGGTGCCGAGCCACGGCCCGCGGAAGCGCCGGCCTCGGGCGCGTCGGCGAGCCGGGTCGGCCGATCGCTCGGCGACCTGGTGTCCCGTGCGGTGACGGCGGAGGCGGCGCCCGAGACGGTGGACGACGGCTTTCAGGCGGCGGTCGTGCCGGGACGGCTGAACGGCTCCCATCTGCCGCGCTTTCGTCGCGCGCTGTCCGAGCCGTCGCCGGGCGGCGCCGGGCGCCTGGACCGCTCGCTCAGCCAGAGCCTCTGGGAGGCCTTCACGCCAACCCGGCCCAAGCAGATGGGCAGGCTGTTCGCCGGACGGCGCCAGCAGCTGCAGCGGGTCATCTCGGCGATCGAGGAGGAGCGCGCCAACGTCGTTGTGTTCGGAGAGCGCGGGCTCGGCAAGACCTCGTTCGCCAACGTCATCTCCGCCTCCGCTGAGGAAAGCGGCTACCGGGTGCTGCGCTACGCGTGCTCCTCCGAGACCACCTACGACGAGATGTTCCGGCTGCTCCTCCGCAAAATCCCCGGCCGATGCGTGCGTGGCGCCGGGATCATGGAGCATCGGCTCGATCCCGCGGTGGACCACTGCGAGCAGCTCCTGCCCGCCGAGGGCTTCGGTCCCACCGAGCTGACCGACGTGCTTCGGCAGATCACCATGGACCATGTCATCTTCGTCATCGACGAGTTCGACCGGGTCGATGATGTGCACTTTCGGAAGGGCTTGGCCGAGACCATCAAGAACGTTTCGGACGTGTCGGCCAGGGTCACCTTCTTCATCCTCGGGGTGGCGCAAAGCCTCGAGGATCTCCTTGGTGTCCATCCATCCATCCAGCGGAACATCATCGGAGTCCACTTGCCCCTGATGACCGAGCAGGAGCTCGACACGGTGATCACCATGGGCGAGGAGGCCTCTGGCCTACGGTTCGACGAGCAGATGCGGCCGGTGATCATCCGGCTCTCGCAGGGGCTGCCGTACTTCACCCAGCTGCTTTGCTTCCATTCCGCACGTCACGCCATCGACCGCCAGTCGCATTTCGTCGAGCGGGTCGATGTGGCGGAGGCGGTTGAGCGCGTCGTGGCGGAGGCCGATCATGTGCTGAGGGCTGCCTACGATCGGGCGACCCTCGGGGAGCGCATGCCGTTCATGACGGACATCGTGTTCGCCGCGGCATCGTGCAGGACCGATCCGCACGGAGCCTTCACGGCCGAGGACGTGGCGGCGGTCGAGATTGACGGCGAGGCGCGGCGGATCGCGCCGCTGACGGCTCACAAGGCGCTGAGCGCGCTCAGCGAGGACGACAAGGGGGCCTTGCTGATCAAGCACCGGACCGCGGCGGCCGAGACAAGATATGTCTTCGCCTACCAGGCCATGCGGCAATACATCCTGGCTCGGCAGGCGCGGCAGCGCGCGATCATCTGAGGCATCTTCTGAGGCGTCTTCGGGCTCGGCGGTGTCCCATGGTCGGCGCGTCATGCCGCATGGGACGCCTGGATCGAGGTGGCGTCGCGGTACACGCCCATCAGCCGGTCATAGTTGATGGCGGCCGTGAATCGTTTGGCGTACTGGTCGCGCACCGCCTTGCGCATCGCGGCGCGCCGCTCCGGCTGAGCGAACAGCCGGGAGACGGCCTCGCTCAGCGCCGCGGGGTCGCCCGGCGGCACGAGCACGCCGGTCCTTTCGTCCTCGATGACCGACGCCAGCCCGCCCAGGCGGCTGGCCACCACCGGCAAGCCCGTGGCGAACGCCTCGGCCACCACCATGGGAAAGCCTTCGTACCAGTAGGACGGGACAATCAGCATGGCGGCGTCCCGGAAGAGTGGCAAGAGCCGGTCCCGTGACAGCGCGCCCAGCCATTCGACCTGCTCGCTGCGCTCGGCCAGGCTCCGCACCGGCCCGGCCAGGGGACCGTCCCCGGCGATCTTCAGCGGCACCGGGGTCCGATGGTCCTGCCAGGCTTCCACGAGCGTCTCGATGCCTTTTTCCGGTGACAGCCGCCCGGCAAACAGGGCGAAGCCGCCACGTCCTGTTCCCATGCCCGGATCCGGCTCGACGAAGTTCGGCTTCACCGCAAGCTTCTCGGGCGGCAGGCCGGCTTGCACCATCTTGTCGCGGGCAAACGGGGTCAGCGCGATGTAGCGGTCGACCGCGTTGCGCCAGGTACCGGCGTATCGGTGGCCCGACAGCATGACCGCGAGGACCGCGCTGGCGGCTCTGTCGCTCCGGTAGCAACGGTGCCAGACGGCAGGCCAAGGGAAATGCTTGCCGACGCAGTCCTCGCACGGTCGATTGTCGCGCATCAACTGGGCGCTGGCGCAGGCCAGGCGGTAATTGTGCAGTGTCTGCACGACGGCGGCTCCGGCCTCGCGGGCGCCGTAGTATCCGGCGGGAGACACCAGCGGCAATGTGTTGTGAAAGTGGACGACATGGGCCTTCAGGCGCGCCGCAGCGTCGCGGATGCCGTTGAAGCTCCGGCGATTCCAGACCGTGGAACTGGCGAGCTCCATGCGGCCCATGGCTTCAATATCACCATTGTGTAGCGTATACGTTTCGACGTCATGCCCCTGGCGCCGCAAGAGCGCGGCTTCCGCGGCAAAGACTTGATCCTCGCCACCCGCATGCTTGTAGTAATTATGCACCATGAGCACGCGAAATTTATCGCCATTGGACATCGATCTGGTCCTTTCCCTCCAGGTCGGGCTTGGTATGGCCGGCTGCGCGAGAGTGCTGGGATCGTATAGCTGGAATTAGCGTTTAGGGTATCTCATTACATCACAATCGACTTACGGAGAGTTGGATCGACGGATGCCGCCCGAGACTTTCCGCTGCGTCGGCTGCCCGTCACCACGGAGTTGATATGAGCCTTAAGCGGCGCGCCACCATCGGGGCGATCTGGGCTGCGGCCGGAACCTGGGGCCAGCAGGTCATCAATTTTGCTGTGTTCGCGGTGCTGGCCCGGCTGCTTGGGCCGGAGGCCTACGGGCTGGTGGCGATGGCCATGGTCGTGGTCCTCGTCGGCAACATCCTGGTGGCTCAGAACGGCTGGCTGGCGGCAATCGTCCAACGCCAGGATCTCCGGCCGGAGCATCTCGACAGCGTGTTCTGGGCGCTGCTCGGCTTCGCGGTCGGCCTGACCGCGCTCGTGGCGGCAAGCGCGCCTTTGCTGGCCTTCGTCTATGGCGAGCCGGTCGTCTCGACCCTCGTCCTGTCGCTCGCTCCCATCGTGGTGCTGCACGCCCTGGGCGCGATCCCCGAGGCGCTGTTTCGTCGAGAGCTGCGCTTTCGCGTCATTGCCGTACGGGGCATGGTGGCCATCGTCTGCGGCGGGGTCGTCGGCATCGTCATGGCCTACCAGGGCTACGGCGTGTGGGCGTTGGTCGGCAATCAGCTGGTTCAGCGGCTGGTCGGAACCGGGCTCATGATGATCCATCCCTGGCGGCCGTCGGCGCGCTTCTCCTGGACCCACCTGAAGCAGCTGAACGCCTTCGGCCTCAACGTCATGGGCCTGAACGGGCTGCATCTGGCGGACACCTTGATCGCCCGGCTCATGATCGGCGGCCTTCTCGGGCCGGTCTACCTCGGCTTCTTCCTGCTTGGCTGGCGCTTGCAGGAGCTCGCCAACAACCTCTTCGTCAACTCCTTTGCCCGGGTCACCATGCCCATGTTCGCGCAGGTGCAGGGCGACCTGGACAAGGCGCGGGAAGGCTTGAGAACGTCGGTGCAGATGTGCTCGCTGATCGCGGTGCCAAGCGTCCTCGGCCTGCTTGTGGTGGCGCCCGAGTTGGTGCCGGCCGTGTTCGGTGAGCAATGGCGGCCGGCGGTGCCGGTCGTCCAGGTGCTGATGCTCATGAGCCTGCTGTCGCCGTTCATGATGCTCAGCGGGTCGCTTATCAAGGGCTTCGGCCATCCGCGCCGCATCCTGATCCTGACGCTGATCGGCTCCGTCTTTGTCTGGATCCTTGTGCCTTTGGCAGCCATAGTCGGCATCGTCACGGTGGCCGCGGTCTTCCTGGCACGACGCTACCTCGTCATGTTTCCCCTCGTCGTGCTTCTCGTGAAGCGGCTGATCGTGCTCTCCGCCGCCCGCCAGATCGCGCCCTTGCTGCCGATCCTGGGCGCCGGTCTCGTCATGGCGGCGGCGGTGACGGGATTCCGCCACCTTGCCGGTCCTCATCTCGGAGACGCCGAGCTGCTGGCCGGCGCGGTCGGCGTCGGGGTTGTCGCCTATGCCCTCGCGGTTCTGGCCCTTGGCCGGCAGGTGGCGCGGCAAGCCCTCGACCTCATCAGCAAGAGTCGGCGCCAGCGATCGGGCGCCGGAGGCCCACCCCTCTCGATGGCGGACAAGACAGCCTCCGCAGGCTGACCGGTCGGCGATCTCCGGCCGGTGGAGGTGCTCAAGGGCCGGGCTCGCCACGCTCTGAAGCCTGAAACAATTGCGACAGACCAGGGTGATCGGCGACGCCTTGTGGAAAAGCGGCGAGCCTAGGATTTCCAGGATCGGCAGAAGCCGAGCCGCAGGAGAAATCCATGCTACGGACCATGACCAGGCATGCGAGACGCTGGCTGGGTCGGACCATGGCGCCGGACAAGCCATCGCGCCCTGCCCTCCCCGCAGCGTCCGATCGGGATCCGTCGGCTGTGCTGTTCGTGGACATCTGCGACAGCACCCAGCTCTACGACCGCCAGGGCGACGAGCTCGCCTTCGCGGCGATCGACCTCCTGCTGAGCTGCTTCGAGGAGGAGATCCGGGGCGGCGGCGGCACCGTGGTCAAGCGCACCGGTGACGGTCTCATCGCCACGATTGGGGACGGTGCGGCCGCGATCAGGATGGCGCGAAGGATGCGCAGCTTGGCCGGACAATGGGGGCTGTGCATCCGTGTCGGCGGTCATTTCGGGATGATCCTGCGCCGCGACGGCGACGTTTACGGCCGGACGGTCCACCTTGCCGCAAGGCTGGAGGCGCTTGCCGGCGCGCAGCAGATCCTGGTGACCGAGGCGATGGCGGAGAGCCTGCCGTCCAGCGAGCGGGAGCAACTTCGATTTGTCGGCCGCTCGGCCGTCCGTGGCCTGCGCCAGCCGGTCGCCCTGTACGAGGTTCAATCCGACGGGCCTTCGCTGCTCGCCCCGGGCCTGCCCGCCATGGCCTACGCCGAGCCGTTCTTCGGGTTGGAGTCGGCGTGACCCCCGGCGGCAGCCCGAGAACCCTCGCGCAACCCTCTGCGACAACCCCATCGGGCGCCGCACTGCACCTTGCCCGCCGCCGTTCGCGCCTTGCCAGCATCGCGAGCCAGCCCCGAGAGGTGGAGACCACCTTCCGGTGGCGGCCCGGCAAGGCGTGAAGAGGACATATGACCGGGTCAGGAGCGGCGGTGGCGCGGAGTCGAGGAGGTCGACGCGGCTGTGGAATGCCAACCCGGCTCGCAGCGTTTCCGCCTGGCGCGGGAGCGGGCCGGCGATGCCACCCGGCCCGGAAACGCTTTAGCTCCGGTCCCCCGCCTCGTCTGTATCGGGGCCTGGGTAGATGAAGATCTCGAGCTCGCTGATCTCCTCGGCCGAATAGGGGATCCGATAGACGCCCAGCTCGCGCTGGTCCCCCGACTGCGCGCCGTCGTAGGGGAAGGCGTACAGGCCAGGGGCGCCGTAGCCCACGTCGGGGCTGACGACCACCGCCCGCACCGCCATGGTCTCGCGGTCGATGATCGCGTCACGGACCCAGCCGTATGGGATCTCGCCCAGATACGCGTAATCGTTCAGCAGCCGACTGATCCGCCATGGGCTGCCCTCGACCGGCTCGTCCTCGGCGATGGGCTGGCCCCGAAACAGGCTGTACTGCGGATCGTCGACGTCGATGGTCTCGGGGATTGGAACGACGATCCGACTGGGCTCCTCGAAGCGGGCGGCCTCCGCCGGATAGGCAAAGGTGGCATCGCCGATGTCAAGAAAGCCGCCCGACTCGATGACCAGCGTGGTGACCCTGCCATCGGCCGACACGATGAGATCCTCGATCTCGCCGACGGCATCGCCCGCCTCGTTGTGGACCTCGGCCTCCTCGATAAGCTCCTCGGCGCTCAAGCCGTCGCGCAGATCGTCGTAGGTCCATTCCGTCGCCGGCAGGATGTCCACCGTCAGGGAATCGAGGCTTTGGTCCGTCGTGCCCGTCTCGTCCTGGGCGCCGGCGGGCACGCCCAGAAAGACCAGGCCGATACCGGTCAGCAGCACGGTTTGGCGCAACATCTGGTGGCCTCCTTTCGATTGGTGGCGTCGTCCAGAACGGGAACCGCCGGCAAGCGTTCCGAGCCGATCGGCTGTCGCGGTGGTTTGGCCACGGCGGGACGGGCAGGACGCCGATGGCTCCCGGTCGTCCGCGCACCCCGTCGCGTGTGTCCGGCCGCGACGGCGATGCCAGTTCAGCCGGAAACGCTCTCGGGCCGACCTGGGGCGAGGGTCCGAGGCGGCCTTGCCGGTCAGGTGCTCCGCGCCGACGGTGTCGAGGCAAGCTTGTGCTTGGCCCGCGGCTGCGGAATGCGCGCTTGTCGCGCTTCGCGATAGATGTCGATCAGGTTCCGGTAGGCGGCCCGCGCGGTGAAATGTCTCTCGTATCGCCTGCGCGCCTGCCGGCGCATGCGTCCGAGCCGCTCCCCATCCGCGTGGAGGCCGGTGACGGCTGCGCCCAGGGCGGCGGCATCCCGGGGAGGAAAGAGCAGCCCGGTCACCTGATCCTCGACGATCGATGGCAGGCTGCCGAGATCGCTGGCGATCACCGGCAGCCCGGTGGCGAAGCCCTCCGCAATGACCATGGGAAAGCCCTCGAAGCAATGCGAGGGCACGATCAGCATGCTGGCGTCCTTGTACAGGGCGGTCAGCCGGTCCCGCCTCAAGGGACCGAGCCATTGCACCATCTCGAGGCGGGAGGCGAGGTCGCGCACCTCGCCCGCCATGGGTCCGTCTCCGGCGATGCGCAGAGGAACGGTCGGGCAATGGTGTGACCAAGCCCTGATCAAGGTGTCGATGCCCTTCTCCGAGGACAGCCGGCCGACGAACAGGGCATAGCCTCCTTGCCCGGCGCCCTCACCGGGGTCGGGGTCGACGAAGTTCGGCTTGACCGACACCTTCTCGGCGGGAAGCCCGGCATCGAGCATCTTGCCTCGCGAAAATTCCGTCAGGGTGATGTACCGGTCCACGGCCCTTTGCCAGGTTCCCAGCGCCTGGTGGCCGGCCAGCATGACGGCGATGGTGGCGCTGGCCGCCCGGTCCTGCCGATAGCAGCGGTGGCGGATGGCCGGCCACGGAAGGCGCTTGCCAAGGCAATCCTCACAGACCTGACCGTTGCGCAGGAACAACGCGCCCGCGCAAGCCAAACGATAGTTGTGCAGAGTCTGAACAACCGATGCCCCTGCTCGATGCGAGGCGTAATAGCCAGAAGGCGAGACGAGGGGGAGGGTGTTATGAAAATGGACGATATCCGCCTGCATGTCAGCGGCGGCTCTCTGGATCTCAGCATAGCTTTGCCGGCTCCACAAGGTCGCTGAGGCCAAGCTTAGCTTGCTCATGGCGTCGATCTGGCGATTATGAAGAGTATATGTCTCGACGTGATGGCCGTTCTGGCGAAGAAGATCAGTCTCTGCGACGAAAACCTGGTCCTCGCCGCCCGGATATTGATAGAAGTTGTGAACCATTAGGATCCGAAGGTCTTTGCTGTCGGCCACGGTCATGACAATCTCTGATCCTGAGGGCGATCCCCGGTATCGGGCAATAACACGCGGCGAAAGAAATCCTGCTGTGGCCGAATGTTCCATCCCTTATTCCCATGAATACCAGAAAGATCATGCAAAAGACTTAATGAATCGGCAGGCTCCTTATAGAAAAGCGCGCCTTATCCATCCCGCTTTAGGTGTATGCGTAAACGCCGAACAGTCTGGTGCGTCGGGGTCCTTCGCGGCTCCCGTGAGGTGCCCCGCTGGCGCCGCCGCAAGCACCCTCGACCGCTGCCCGTCCCCTTCCCCCGCGGAGTGCCGCGCAGGGCATGCAAGGATCTTGGTGGGAAGATCATTCAGCGGCATCGCCATGCAGCGTCCGAGACCGGGATGCGCGTCACGGGGGACCGACCCGCGCCTGTCATGGCCCGTGTCGGAGCGAGGCAGGGCCAGGAACCGATCGAGGGCCGCGTTCCGGGCCCATGGCGAAGGATGCTTCTCGAAAGGATGGCGAACCTGCCGACCAAGAGCGTTTGCAGCCGCTGACGCTTCGGGCATTGTCGTGCTCTCTCGTTCCCGGCCGCAGCGGCCTTGACCCGTCCGAGGGGTCCGGCTCGCTCCCGCAAGGGTGAATTCGATGAACGACAGCTCGCCGAACCGCGGCCTCTCTCTTGATGCCGAGGCGCTGCAGATGCACGCCTCCGGCCGCCCTGGAAAACTCGAGATAACCGCCACCAAGCCGCTGACCACCCAGCGCGATCTGGCGCTGGCCTACTCGCCGGGGGTCGCCGCGCCCTGCCTGCGCATACGCGACGAGCCGATGAGCGTGTACGACTACACGGCCAAGGGCAACCTCGTGGCGATCATCTCCAACGGCACCGCGGTCCTGGGGCTGGGTGACCTCGGGGCGATGGCCTCGAAGCCGGTGATGGAAGGCAAGGCGGTCCTGTTCAAGCGCTTCGCCGATGTCGACGGCATCGACCTCGAGGTCGACACCCGCGACGTCGACGAGTTCGTGAACGGTGTCCGCCTGCTGGGCCCTTCCTTTGGCGGCATCAATCTCGAGGACATCAAGGCGCCGGACTGCTTCATCATCGAGGCCCGCCTGCGGGAGCTGCTCGACATCCCGGTCTTCCACGATGATCAGCACGGCACCGCGATCATCGCCGCGGCGGGTCTGATCAACGCGCTCGAGCTGACCGGGCGCCGTATCGAGGATGTGCGCATGGTGGTGAACGGCGCAGGCGCGGCGGCGATCGCCTGCGTCGAGCTGTTCAAGTCCCTGGGCCTGCCGCATCAGAACGTGCTTCTGTGCGACACACGCGGCGTTGTCCATCGGGGCCGCGAGGCCGGCATGAACCCGTGGAAGGCGGCGCACGCCGTGGACAGCCAGGCGCGCACCCTGGCGGAAGCGCTCGAAGGGGCGGACGTGTTCGTCGGCCTGTCGGTCAAGGGCGCGGTCGATCGGGCCATGGTCGACAGCATGGCCGACCGTCCGATCGTCTTCGCCCTGGCCAATCCCGATCCGGAGATCACCCCCGAAGCGGTGCTGGAGGTTCGCCCGGACGCCATCATCGCCACCGGCCGGTCCGACTATCCGAACCAGGTCAACAATGTGCTCGGCTTTCCGTACATCTTCCGGGGCGCCCTCGACGTCAAAGCGCGCACCATCAACGAGGAGATGAAGGTGGCTGCCGCGCATGCCATCGCCGATCTCGCCCGGGAGGACGTTCCCGAAGAGGTTGAGGCGGCGTATCCGGGCCGACGACTGAGCTTCGGACCCGAATACGTCATCCCCGTGCCGTTCGATCCGCGTCTGATCGTCGCCGTGCCGCCGGCCGTGGCCCGCGCCGCGGCGGCGACCGGCGTCGCGCGCCGGCCGATCGCGGACATGGACGGGTACCGCCAGCAGTTGCGCTCGCGCCTCGACCCGACGGCCAACAGCATGCAGCTCATGGTTCAGCAGGTCATGGCCTCGCCGCGCCGGGTGGTGTTCGCCGAAGGCGAGCAGGAGCGCTCCATCCGGGCGGCGATCGCCTTCAAGACGGCCGGCTACGGCACCCCGGTCCTGGTCGGCCAAATCGACACGATCCGCGAGAAGATGGCGCAGCTCGGCCTGGACCACCCGGACCTGGAGATCCAGAACGCCGCGGTCTCGGCCGAGCGCCGCGACCGCTACCAGGAATTCGTCTATGCGCGTCTGCAGCGGCGCGGCTTTCTTCAGCGCGATTGCCAGCGCATGATCAACCAGAACCGCAACGTCTTCGCCGCCTGCATGGTGGCGCACGGCGACGCGGATGCCATGGTGACCGGCTTGACCCGAAGCTTCACCGCCTGCTTCCAGGACATCGGGCGGGTGCTCGATCCGCGGCCCGGGCGCACCCTGTTTGGCCTCAGCCTGGTGGTCGCGCGCGGGCGCACCGTGCTGATCGCCGACACGACGGTGAACGAGCGCCCGGCTCCGGAGCAGCTCGTCGACATCGTGAGGCAGAGCGCGGCAAAGGCGCGGCAGCTCGGTCAGGAGCCGCGGGTGGCGCTGCTGTCCTACTCGAACTTCGGCCAGCCCCTGCACGAGCATGCCGAGCGGCTGCGCCAGACCGTGCAGCTGCTTGAGCAGCAGCCGGTCGACTTCGAGTTTGACGGGGAAATGAGCGCGGAAGTGGCGCTGAACGGCGAGATGATGCGCCGGCTGTATCCTTTCTGCCGGCTGTCGGGGCCGGCCAATGTGCTGATCATGCCCGGTCTGCATGCTGCGGACATCGCCGCCAAGCTGCTGCACACGATCGGCGGTGCCTCGCTCATCGGACCTCTGCTGCTCGGGCTGGAGAAGCCGGTCGAGATCGTGCCGATGGGCGCGACGGCGGGCGAGCTGGTAACGGCAGCGGCGCTCGGCGTTCACGAGGCCATCGTGCAGGGGTAGACTCGGCCGCCTCGGCGAGCGGCTCTGTGTGCCGTTTCTGTGAAAATGTCCTTAGAGCTTAACTTTACCGCACGCGAGGCCGGCGATACGCCGTAGCGGGAGCCGCAAACGATCCAGACAGCATGCTCGGATTAAGGACGAGGCCGCGCCGTTCCGTGGCGGTGGGCGCGCAGCTATCAGGGCCGGCGGTGGCCATCCTTCTCGTGCTGGCGCTCTTGCAGCAGATGCCCGTGGCGCCCGCGCTTGGCGGCGCCCTGGCGGTGTTCGCCGGCTGCTACTGGATGGTGCGACGGCGCGCCCGGGAGGGGCTGCAGGTCGCGGACTACGTGGAGCGGCTTGACGGAGAGCCCGCGGCCGGCGCGCCGTTGGTGCGGTCGGCGGAAGCCGCCCGCATCGTTGGGGCGGCGGCCCATCTGAAGCGGCAGGCGGTCGAGGAGGTCAACTACCTGGGCCGGCAGCTCGAGGTCGCCTCGGCCATCCTGGATGCGCTGCACGATCCGTTGATGATCCTCGACCGGCGGCGCTCGGTGATCCGGGCCAACACCACGGCCGTGTCGCATTTCGGGGCCAAGATCCTCAACCGCGATTTGGCCGAGACGCTGCGCCATCCCGACGTGCTGGCCGCGGTCGACGAGGTCCTGGCCGGCGGCGGCTCACGCAATGTCCAGGTCAGCCAGCCGGTCCCCGTCGAGAAGGTGTTCGAGATCCGCGTCGTGCCCTTCCAATTGTCGGTCGAGGGCGAGACGACGGCGCGTCGGCGGGTGCCGCTCAGCGGCTCGGGGGAGCTTGGCGGCGCGGCGGCGCTGCTGACGCTGCACGACATCACCGCGATCAAGCGATCCGAGCAGATGCGGGCCGACTTCGTCGCCAACGCCAGCCATGAGCTGCGGACCCCCTTGTCGACGCTGATCGGCTTCATCGAGACCCTGCGCGGGCCGGCGCGCGACGACCCGGCGGCCCAGGATCGCTTCCTGTCGATCATGGAGGAGCAGGCCGGGCGCATGTCCCGGCTGGTCAACGACCTGATGTCCCTTTCACGGATCGAACTCGATGAGCATACGCCGCCGGTCGAGCGGGTCGAGATCCCGCGAATCCTGCGCACCGTGGTCGACATGCTCGAGCTGCGCGCCAAGGCGCATGGGGTAAGCCTGGTGATCGACCAGCGGGAGCCGCTGCCCTTGGCCGTGGGCGACGAGGACCAGCTCGTTCAGGTGTTCCAGAATCTCATCCTGAACGCGATCCGCTATGGCCGGGACAACGGAGCCGTGACCATTCGTGCCTACCGCTCTTGCGGGCTACCGGGCATGCCGGGCGGATCGGTGGCCGTCGCGGTGATCGATGAGGGCGAGGGGATCGAGCGGTCGCACCTGCCGCGTCTGACCGAGCGCTTCTACCGGGTCGACCCCGCGCGCAGCCGGGCCATGGGGGGCACCGGTCTCGGGCTGGCCATCGTCAAGCACATCGTCAGCCGGCATCGCGGGCGGCTTATCGTCGACAGCGAGCTTGGCCGCGGCAGCACATTCACGGTGCACCTGCCGGCGGCGGCCCCGGGGGACAGGGTGATCGAGGCCGCGCCGGCCGCGGCGCCCGCGGGCGACGCGGTCAGGCGGACAGCCGCCGCCGGCGTCGGCCCGTGACGGCCCGAGCGGTCCCGTCCTCGGCCACGGCCTTGGAGCGTTTCCGGCTCAAGTGGGACCACCGGCCGGTGCCGATACCGCGTCCGGCGGAAACGCCTTAGCCGGAAGCATACTATTTGATATTTCAGGCACTTCCGGGGCGCTGAAAAAAAAACGTCATGAAAATGCAGTAAAGGGATCTTGGTCCGCGGCTAAGGTCTGGTCATGCGCGGGAGGGTGACCAGCGCGTCCGCCGGGTCAAGCTTAGGATCCGGCGTAACGAGAACGTTCAACTGGAGGCAGTAGGCCATGAAGCAATCATTCGCCGTGGCGGCGATCGCGAGCGTCGCCACCGTCGGTCTGGGGTCTGGTGAGGCGCTGGCGCAGGCGCGGGACCGCATCCTGCTGGCCGGCTCGTCCACCGTGGCGCCGTTCGCCCAGCTGGTGGTCGAGCGGTTCAACAACACCACTCAGCACAGCGCGGAATACAACTCAACCGGTACGGGCGGCGGCTTCCGCTTGTTCTGCGGTGGTGTCGGCGCCGACCACACGGACTTCTCGGGCGCGTCGCGATCGATTCGCGACTCCGAAGTCGAGATGTGCGCCCAGAATGGCGTCGAGGACATCACCGAGCTGACCATCGGCTACGACGGCATCGTGCTGGCCGACAGCGTCGAGGGTGAGTCGATGAGCATCACCCGGCCGCAGCTGTTCCAGGCGCTGGCGGCTCAGGTGGAGGTCGATGGCCGCATCGTCGACAATCCGTACACCCGCTGGTCGGAGATCGATTCGAGCCTGCCGGACACCGAGATCGAGGTTCTCGGGCCGCCGCCGACCTCCGGCACCCGTGACGCCTTCGTCGAGCTGGTCATGGAGGAAGGCTGCCAGGAGTTCCCGGCCATCGCCGCCGTGGAGGATGCCGACGAGGATCGCTTCGAGCAGATCTGCGGCACCATGCGTGAGGACGGCGCCTTCGTCGAGGCCGGTGAGGACGACAACCTGATCGTCCAGCGGCTCGAGGCGAACCCGGACGCCTTCGGCATCTTCGGCTTCTCGTTCCTCGACCAGAACCGCGACGTCATCCAGGGCGCCGAGGTCGATGGCGTCGAGCCGACCTTCGACAACATCGCGACCGGCGAGTACCCGGTCTCGCGCTCGCTCTTCCTGTACGTCAAGGACGCCCATGTCGGCGTCATCCCGGGCATGCGCGAGTTCCTGCAGGAGCTCACCGCCGAAGAGACGCTTGGTCCCGAGGGCTATCTCGTGGACGCCGGCCTGATCCCGCTCAACGAGGATGAGCGCCAGGCGCTGCGCGACAAGGCCGAGGCGATCGGCAGCTAAGGCGTTCAGGCCAATTTGTCGCTGATCCTACGGGACGCCGGTCGGTGGTTGCGCCGACCGGCGTTTCCTTGATGATGATGCGCTGATTTCAGTCGGGCCCAAGTCGCGAAAGTTGCCCCATGTCGCCGATGGTTCTTGTCTTGATCCTGCTGCTGCTGTCCCTCGTCGGCTACTACCTCGGCCGCAGCAGGGCCGTGGCGACGGCGGACGGGCGGGTGCAGGAATTGCATTCCCTGCCGAGCTATTACGGGCTGTACATTGCCCTGTGGGCGCTGCTCCCGGGCCTGCTGCTGATCCTGATCTGGCTGTTCATCGAGCCGATCGTCATCGACGCGCTTGTGGCATCCTCGGTCCCGTACTACGACGATCTGACGGGTCCGCAGCAGAACCTGCTGCTGGTGGACATCAAGAATCTTGCCGCCGGCAGCATCGTGAGCCGTGAGGCGGACGAGGCGGTGCAAAACGCGGCCGCCTACTACAACAGCCTTTCCGCGCTCAGCAACTGGATGCTGTTCGCGATCGGCGCGGGCCTCGCGGCGCTCGCGCTCTGGTACACCCGCCGCCAGATCGAGCCGCGCTTCCGCGCCCGCAACAACGTTGAGCAGATCACCACGGTCCTGCTGATCATCTGCTCCACGATCGCCATTTTCACGACGGTCGGCATCGTCCTGTCGCTGCTCTTCGAGAGCTACCGCTTCTTTACCCAGATACCGTTCCACGAGTTCCTGTTCGGCCTGAGCTGGAGCCCGCAGATCGCGCTGCGCGCCGACCAGTTCGGCTCGTCGGGGGCCTTCGGGGCCGTGCCGCTGTTCGCGGGCACCCTGCTGATCGCCTTCATCGCCATGGTGGTGGCAGCGCCGGTCGGCCTCATGGCCGCGGTGTACCTGGCGGAGTACGCGCCAATGAAGGTACGGTCCTCGGTCAAGCCGATCCTGGAGATCCTGGCCGGCATCCCGACGGTGGTCTACGGATTCTTCGCGATCCTGACCGTGGCGCCGGTCATACGGGACTTCGGCAACGCCATCGGCCTGGACGCCTCGTCCAACAGCGCCCTGGCGGCGGGGCTGGTGATGGGCGTCATGATCGTGCCCTTCGTCTCTTCGCTGTCGGACGACGTCATCAACTCCGTGCCGCAGTCGCTTCGGGAAGGCTCCTACGGCCTCGGCGCGACCAAGTCGGAGACGATCCGTCAGATCATCCTGCCGGCGGCGCTGCCCGGCATCGTGGGCGCCCTGCTGCTGGCCGTCAGCCGCGCCATCGGCGAGACCATGATCGTGGTCATGGCGGCCGGGCTGGCGGCGAACCTCACGCTCAACCCGTTCGACGCCGTCACCACCGTGACCGTGCAGATCGCAACCCTTCTGGTGGGCGACCAGGAGTTCGACAACGCCAAGACGCTGTCTGCCTTTGCGCTCGGGCTGGTGCTGTTCATCGTGACCCTGGGCCTGAACGTCATCGCCCTGCGCGTCGTCCAGAAGTACAGAGAGAAGTATGACTGACACGCCGATCTCCATGGGTGCGGCGGCACCGTCCATCCACCGGACCGCCGCAGCGGAATCGCGTCTGCGCGCCCGGTACGCGGCCGAGCGACGCTTCAGGATCTACGGCATCGTGGCCATCGGTGTCGCGCTGGCCATGCTGGCGACCCTGCTGGTCAGCATCGGGCGGGAAAGCGTGTCCGCCTTCTATAAGACGTACATCACGATCGACGTCTTCCTCGATCCCCAGGAGATCGACCCGACCGGCGAGCGCGACGAGCGGGCCCTGATCCGGGCGAACTACCAGGGCCTGCTGAACGACCGCCTCTACGAGCTGTTTCCGGACGTGACCGACCGGCGGGAACGGCGACGGCTGCGCGCCCTGGTGAGCCCGGGAGCCGGCTTCGAGCTTCGCGAGCAGGTCCTGGCCAACCCGGATCTTGTCGGCCAGACGGTGACCGTGTCGGTGCCCGTGTCCGATGACATCGATCAGATGGCCAAGGGACGCATCGACCGCGATCTGCCGGAGCGGCAACGGCGGGTCAAGGACGATCAGCTCGGCTGGTACGACACGCTTGTGGAGAACGATCGTATCTTCCAGGCCGTCAACTGGGACTTCTTCACCGGGGCCAACAGCCGCTATCCCGAGCTGGCGGGCATCTGGGCGGCGGTCGTGGGCTCGTTCCTGACCATGATCGTGACGCTCGGCCTGTCGTTCCCGATCGCGGTGGCGGCGGCGATCTACCTCGAGGAGTTCGCGCCCAAGAACCGGTGGACCGACATGATCGAGGTCAACATCAACAATCTGGCCGCGGTGCCCTCGATCGTCTTCGGCCTGCTGGGGTTGGCGGTCTTCATCCAGTTCTTCGGCGTGCCGCAGTCGACACCGGTGATCGGCGGCATGGTGATCGCGCTCATGACCCTGCCGACCATCATCATCGCCGCCCGGGCCGCCATCAAGGCGGTACCGCCGTCGATCCGCGAGGCGGCCCTCGGCGTCGGGGCCTCCAAGCTCCAGGTCGTGTTCCACCATGTCCTGCCGCTGGCCATGCCCGGAATCCTGACCGGGACCATCATCGGCGCCGCGCAGGCGCTGGGCGAGACCGCGCCGCTGCTGATGATCGGCATGGTAATCTTCATCACTACGGTGCCAAGCGGCTTCCTCGACGCGGCGACGGTCATGCCGGTGCAGATCTACAGCTGGGCCGGCAATCCGGAGCGTGGCTTCGTGGCGCTGACCTCGGCCGCGATCATGTTCCTGCTCATCTTCCTCATCGCCATGAACGCTATCGCGATCTGGCTCCGCAAGAAGTTCGAACGCCGGTGGTGATCGTCATGACCAATGCAGCGACCGAGACCGCGCCCGCCCCGACGGCGTATTCCAGCGGTGAGTACGTCAAGATGTCGTCGCGCGATGTCGAGGTCTATTACGGCGCGAAGCGCGCGCTGAACGGGATCAACGTCGACATCCTTCAGAACGAGGTGCTGGCCCTGATCGGCCCGTCCGGCTGCGGCAAGTCGACGTTCCTGCGCTGCCTCAACCGGATGAACGACACCATCGACATCGCGCGGGTGACGGGCGAGCTGAAGCTGGACGGCCAGGACATCTACGACCGCCGCCTTGACGTGGTGCAGCTGCGGGCCCGGGTCGGCATGGTGTTCCAGAAGCCGAACCCGTTTCCGAAGTCCATCTATGACAACATCGCCTATGGTCCGCGCATCCACGGCATCGCCATCCAGAAGGACGACACGGACGCGATCGTCCAACGGAGCCTGGAAGGGGCCGGTCTCTGGAATGAGGTGAAGGACCGCCTGTTGGAGCCCGGCACCGGCCTGTCCGGCGGGCAGCAGCAGCGTCTATGCATCGCGCGGGCCATCGCGGTCAGCCCCGAGGTGATCCTGATGGACGAGCCGTGCTCGGCGCTCGACCCGATCGCCACGGCGCATGTCGAGGAGCTTATCGACGAACTGCGCCGCCAGTACACCATCGTGATCGTTACCCACAACATGCAGCAGGCGGCCCGGGTCAGCCAGAAGACGGCGTTCTTCCACCTGGGCAACCTGGTCGAGCATGCCGCGACCGAGGAAATCTTCACCAACCCCAAGGACGAGCGCACCCAGGGCTACATCACCGGCCGTTACGGCTAAGCCGGCCCGCCGGGGTGACCTCGGCACGGTATCCGATGAGCACGGAGCACATCGTCAGCGCCTTCGACACCGAATTGGTGCGTTTGAAGCGGTCCATCGTTCAGATGGGTGGGTTGGCCGAAAGCCAGCTGGAAAACGCCATTCAGGCAATCATGCGCCGGGATGCGCAACTGGCCGGGCGCATTGTCGGCGAAGATCAGCGGTTGGACGCGTTCGAGACCGAGATTGAGGTGGAAGCGGTGCGCCTGTTGGCCCTGCGCCAACCCATGGCCGGCGATCTGCGCGAAATCGTCTCGGCCCTGAAGATTTCCTCCGATCTGGAACGGATCGGCGATTACGCCGCCAATCTGGCCAAGCGCACCATGGCTTTGGCACAGCTGCCCACGGTCCGGCCGCTGCTGGCCATCCCGCGCATGGCGCGCATGGCCCAGGAAATGATCAAGGATGTCTTGGACGCCTATACGGAACGGGATGTTGATCAAGCGGTGGCCGCCTGGGCCCG
This sequence comes from uncultured Mycobacteriaceae bacterium, assembly GCA_964613585.1. Taxonomy (GTDB): domain Bacteria; phylum Pseudomonadota; class Alphaproteobacteria; order DSM-16000; family Inquilinaceae; genus CAZTHL01. The sequence goes on from CAZTHL010000029.1 coordinate 40,308, forward strand.
GGATGAGGAGCTGGACGATCTGTACACCAGCCTGTTCCGGGAAACCTTGACCTACATGATGGAGGATCCGCGCAACATCTCGCCCTGCACCCATGTCCTGTTCATGGCCAAGAACATCGAGCGGGTGGGCGACCACGCCACGAACATCGCGGAGGACGTGGTGATGGCCGCCGAGTCAGTCAATCTCAAGCACGCGGAGAAGATCGGCAATGACGCAGAGCCTCAGCAGCACCTGGGGTGCCACGCGCCCCCGATCGGCAGTG
>CAZTHL010000030.1:0-6218 GCA_964613585.1 uncultured Mycobacteriaceae bacterium
CTAGGACCGGCGGGCACCCCGGTTCACCTGTCTCCGCAACAACCATCCGAATGAGCGATAATCGACCGCAAGATCCCTGCGACAAGAGGTCGACATCGCGAGCCAAGCGCGACGATCCCGATATTTGGTTTTCAGCAGCAAGTAATCAACCAGGATTAACCAACCTGGATTGCTTCGCTGCGCTGGCAATGAGGTCGTGCTCGCATTGCTCGCAATGAAAAATCCTGTGGTACTCCGGGCATTCCGGCTTGGATTGCCAGCCTGACCATAATGCCGTGCTCTTCGTCTCTTGGCAGCCCAGGCTGGGGCGTTTTCAGGTGAGGTGGCATCGCCGGCCCGCTCCCCCGCCCGGCCCCCCAACGACAGTATGCTCGGGCTGGCCGGGCGGGGGAGCGGGCCGCTGCCGATTCCGCGTCAGGCGGATCCGCTCCCGCTTCAACGTAAACGGCAATCAACGGCAACCAAGGCGGATTCAGCGCAGCTCTTAGCGCAGCTCGAGAAGGGTTGATATCAGCGGCTTGACCCTCCAGGACAGCCCACAGTCACGGCGACGCCTCGGGTTGACCCCGAACCCACCCGACCGCTGCGCGATTCCACAGGAGAGGAACCGTGAAGGATCGGGTGGAGCGGGTCGACCCCCGAGAGGGTCCCGGGTCGCAGTACGGCCGCCCCCGCGGCGGCCTCGGCGGTCCGCCGCGGGCGGATGGCAGCGCCAAGGCCGCAAGGCCGCGCCGAGCGTGACGGACCGGTTTAGGCCGCCAGTGCCTTCGTGTTGACGCCGCCAATGGCGATGCTGTTCAGCTTCTTGTCGGCGGCCTTCTCCTCGGCCAGGGTCTCCTCGATCAGGGACGCCGCCTCCTTGTGGCCCATGGCCTCGGCCATGGCGTGCAGCGAGCCGTAGCTCGCGATCTCGTAATGCTCGACCTTCTGGGCCGCCACGATCATGGCGGCGTCGCGGACATCGCCCTGCTCGGTCTCCTCCATGATCTCCTTGGCCTCCTCGATGAGCCCCTCCATGGCCTCGCAATGCCGGCCCTTGGTGCGCTCGCCAAGGCTGTCGAAGATCTTCTCCAGCCGCTCCACCTGGCCTTCGGTCTCCTCAAGGTGGTGCGTGAACGCCTGCTGCAGATTACTGTCCGAGGCGGATCGCGCCATCTTCGGCAGCGCCCGGATCAGCTGCTTCTCCGCGTGGTACATGTCGCGCAGCTCCTCAATGAAGAGCTGATGCATGGTGTTGATCGCCATGATGGCCTCCGGATCGTGTGGTGCCTGCCGCGGCTGAGCGGCGATAAGGTGGCTTCTGCTCGCGAGGGCCGGACCGAAACCGTCAACGGCCGGGCGCCTCGGGGCGTGGTCGGACAACAAGGCGCGCCATCAGCCCGTTCCGCGCGCGCAACGGGCTCAGGCAATGCCGATCAGGGACAGAACCGCCAGGACCACGACGATCACGCCGATGATGTAGAAGATATTGTACATGTCTCGTCTCCCTGTGCTCGGGCGGCCTCTGCCTGCCGATGCGCCCAAGCCTCGCTGGCGCCGCCTTCCGGCCCGGCCCATTGGAGCCGGTGTCGACGCACGCCGCAGCTGTCGATTTTCCGGCGCGCCGAGAGCGCCTATGATCCGCCGGCCGTCCGCTTTCGGCGACGACCGGCCGCACCGCCCCGCGAGAGCGTTTCCGGTTTAGGTGGCATCGCCGGCCCGTCCCCCCTTCCGGCCACCCCAAGCATGCTGTCGTCGGGTGGCCGGGCGGGGGAGCGGGCCGGTGCCGCTACCGCGTCCCACGGAAACGCTCTAGCGGCCGAGCTTCTGCCGGTCCCGCTCGGCCTCGGCGCCTTCCTCGGCGGCCTTGGCGACCTTCACCGCCCCGGCCTCCGCCTCCTTGAGCCGCTCGGCGCCGGCGCCGGGGGTCAGCCCCTGGGCCTCGGCCTCCTCCTGACCGGCCTCACGGCCGGCCTCGGCGACCCGGACCGCCTTGTCGCGCTGCTCCTCGGCCGCGCTGACCGCCTCAGCGCGCAGACGCTCGCGCATCGGGCCGAGGGTGCGGTGCTCGCGCCGGGTCTCCGGCACGACCGCGCCGAGGAGCGCGCCGGCGGCAAGGCCGAGGGCGGCCATCGCCACCGGCTGCTCCTCGAAGAAGCCGGCCATGCCCTGGCCCGCCCGGCGGGCACCGTATCCGGTGCGCCGCGCCGCGCCGCCGACGCCCCGCCGTGCCTCCTCGGCGGTCCGCCCTGCCCGATGACGGGCCGCCCCGGCCATGCCGGCGGCCCGCTCGCGCGCGGCCCGCCCGCTTTCCCCAACGCCGTGCCCGAAGCGTCCGGCCCGCTCCTCGGCCGCCGCAGCCACGCGGGCGGCCCGTCCGGGCTCGTCCTCGGTCCCGGCGGTGCCCTCACTGGCTGCCGACCCGTAAGGATAGCCCTCGGTCGTCTGGTACGGCCCCAGGCCACTGGCCTCGGCGCTGCCCGGGTAGGGCTCACCCTCCTCGGTCGCATAGGCGTGCGTCCCGCCGGAGCGCCGATCGGGCTCGCCGGCCGGCGGGTGGCCAGCGGCGTACTCCTGGAACGTCTCGTAGTCCTCGACCCCGTCGTGGCCTTCGCGCGCAGCTTCGTCGCCCCGGCCGCGCCGCCCGCCGGTGGCGCCGGACATCATCAGCCACGCCGTGCCGATGCCGAGCATCAGAACCGGCACCGGATGGTCCCGCACCGTGCGCCCGAGATTGCCGACGAAGTCGCCGCCGTCATGCTGCAGGTAGGACATGGCGCGGTCGACCAATTGGCCGGGCGACAGCCGCTCCCGCAGCTCGTCGATGTCGGCGCCGACCCGGGCCCGGGTGGCGTCGATCTCCGCCTCGATCTCGTCCGTGCGTGCGTTCATCGTGCCTTCTCCCGCACCAGCCCGGCGTCCTCGCGCACGGACTGGGTCGTCTTGTGGGGGGTGGGATCGGCGCTCTTCTGCAGCGACTTCGCGCCGTTCATGGCGATCACCAGCCCGGCCAGCGCCGCCAGGCCACCGACCACGATGGCGGCCGCCCAGGGCGCGAACCCGGCGCCGTTGACCAGGGCGTACACGACCGCCTGCAGCAGGATCACCAGCGCCGCCACGGCGATCAGCGAGCCGCCGATGATCGACATCAGCCCCTTCTGGAGGCCGCTCACCTTGCTGCCCATCTCGGCGCGAGCGAGCTCCATCTCCTTGCGGACGAGCGCCGAGATGTCGCGTGTCAGATTGTTGACCAGCTCGCTGAACGAGCTCCTGTCGGTGGCTTCAGCCATCAGACCGTCCTCTCCACTTCGCGCGTGTCGGGATCGGCGGGGTTGGCCGGCACCTCGGTGGCCGGCCGACCCTCGTCGGGAACGGGCCCGACAGCGCTGGTCGGCGCCACCGGACCGGCTGGGCCGGCCGGAGTGGCGCGCGTCGCGGCGCCGGACCCACCGTGCATCGCCTCGCTCCCCTCGCCGTAGGCCGCCTCGCCGGCCTCCGCCTCGCCGTCGCCCGCGGCCGGCGACGCCTTGAGGAAGCGCGAGAGCAGGAAACCGGCCGCGACCGAGGCGCCGACGAACGTCGCCGGCCGCCGGCGGGCGAAGTCGTTGACCGCGTGCAGCGCCTCGTGCGCGTCGCGCTCCCGGATGTCGGCGGCCAGGTGCTGCAGCCCGTCGGCGACGTGACGGGTCTGCAGGGCCATCCGCTCGGCGTGGTCCTCGTCGAGCTGCCGACCGGCGGCGCCGATTGCGTTCGCGAAGATCTCGACCTCGTGCGCCCAGGCGGAGCGCTGCTCGCCGGCGAAGGAGGCGGCCCGGTCCCGAGCCTCCTCGCGTGCCCGCTCCCCCGCCTCGCCGGCGACCGATCGTAGTTCCTCTCCGGTCCGTTGCGTATGCTCGCGTACGCTTTCGGACCGGGTCTTCCTTGTGCCCATGAGAGCCTCCCGGTGTGTCGTGCCGCACTAACCCGGGCAAGCGCGGTTTGGTTGCCGGACTGTCGCGGTGCCGGCGATCGGCCGCGTCGGCGGCCTGTGGTCAGTCCCCGCGCAGCGGCGCCAGCACCGCCTCCTTGAGGTCGTCGGAGATCGGCTCGTCGCCGAGCCAGATGGCGAGCCCGGCGCCCATGAGCTCGTGTCCGGAGGACTGGACGACGGGCTCGCCGTTGAACGACAGGGTCGAGCCGGCGCCGGGGGCATAGGAGAGACGGACGACGTCGCCGGCCGACAGACCGCCATAGGCCTGCTCGATCCTGGTCATCTCCTGCGTCGTCGTCGCCGGCGCCAGCTCGTGCTGCCAGTCCTCGGGGATCTCGTCGGAGGACATGAAGCCGTCATAGACGACCTCCGCCCGGAACAGCTTCGGCGTCTCCGGGGACCGGATGGCGTCGAGGCCGTCGGTTCCCTTGGGCAGGTACAGGCTGAGCCGGTAGAGATCCATGAGCCAGCGGCTGCGCGTGCCCTGGCCGCTCAGCACCAGTTCTCGATCGCCCACCGTGACCCGATCCGGCGGCTCGGCGCGCACCGGGCCGGCGAGGCCGAGCAGAAGCAGTGCGAGCCCGACGAGGATCGGCGCCGCGCACTGGGGGCGGGGCTCCGTTCGGCCGGGTCGGCGACCCCGCGCGCGAAGGGCGGAGGAAGCCTGGTGGATTGACGCCATGGGTTGCAAGGGCTCGTGTCTTGACGTCGAAGAACAGGCGGCGTGGCGGCGGAGGCGGCCGGCCCACGGAGGACCGGCCGCCGACCTGCCCTTCAGGCTGCCGTCACGGCACCGGAACGGGACACCTCCCCGCTCAGTTGCCGGCCTCGCCGGGCATGGCCTCGGTCCCGGCCGTGCCGCCGGCCTGCGCCGTGTCGCCGGCCTCCGGTCCGGCCGAGGCCTGGTCGTCGCCGGTGGCCGTCCCCTGCCGCCGCTCCTGCTCGCCGGCCTGGAACTCGAAGGGCGAGCCGTCCTGCTCCCGGCGGTCCGAGGCCATGAACTCCTCGCGGCTCACCCGGTCGTCATCGTTCCGGTCAAGCGCGGCGAACTCCCGGTCGCGGCGCAGCTCCATCTCGCTTTGGCGCAGCTCGTCATGGGTGACGAAGCCGTCGCCGTCGCGGTCGAGTTGGCGGAAGCGGCGGGCGGTGTCGTAGGCCGCCTCGTCCGGGCTGACCCTCTCGTCACGATTGACATCGGCGAGCCCGGCCTGCTCACCGGTGATGCCGGCGCTTTCCTGGTACTCGGGCACCGTCAGCCCTTCGCCGTAAGGCCGGCCGGCCTGCTCGGCCTGCTCGCGGTAGCGCTGCTCGCCGGCCTCGAGATACTCCCGGCCCGACAGGCGCCGGTCGCGGTCCCGGTCGCCCTGCTGCAGATACCGGGCGGTCTGCTCGCGGGTCATGCCGCCGCCGTACTCGTCCCGGCTCAGCCCCTCGTCACGGTCGGTGTCGAGAATCAGGAACATGTCCTGCCGGGCGCGACGGGCCTCCTCGGCGCTGACGCGCTGGTCGCGGTCGCGGTCGACGAAGACCACCAGCACGGGGATCCGCTCCGCCTCACCCTGCTGACCGGCCTGCTGCCGACCTTCATCCTGCTGGCCGGCCTGTTGCTGACGCTGGTCCTGCTGCTCCTGGTTCTGCTGCTCCTGGGCCTGCTGGCCCCCGCCTTGCTGCTCCTGGGCCTGCTGGCCCCCGCCTTGCTGCTCCTGCCCCTGCTGGGGTTGCTGCGGCTGAGCCTGCTGCCGGCCCTGGGGCTGGCCGTCGCCCTGCTGCTGGGCCTGCGCGGACGCGCCTGCGACGCCAAGGGTCAGGCCAAGGGCAAGCCCGATCGCCGTCCGGGTGGTTGCTCGAAGCATTGAAGCCGTCCTTTGGTGCGATTCCTGATTGATCGTTGCGTGGTGCCCAGGACCGCGCCCCGAGCGCCGCGGTGCCGGGCTGAACAGGCCACGGCCGGCGCCGTTCCTCGAAGTACGGGCACCCGACGGTGTGCTCGTCATCCTCCGGCGTCCGAGAGAAGCGCGCTGCAGCGTGCTCGACACCGGCTCGAAACGATCGGGATTGGGCGCTCGATGGTGAAACCGGGAAACCGGTTGCCGCCCGACCGGTTGTCGCCGCCGGCCGCCGCGGTCCGGCGATGCTCCATGGCCTCGGCCGGCCGCGGGCGACGCGTTGCCGACGCGGTCCCGGGCCGACGCTCACCGACACCGGAAGCGCCGGCGGTTCCGCCCGCCCGTGTTCCTGGCTGGCCCGTGTCCCTGGCCCGTGTCCCTGG
>CAZTHL010000030.1:6318-40437 GCA_964613585.1 uncultured Mycobacteriaceae bacterium
CTGGCCCGTGTCCCTGGCCCGTGTCCCTGGGAGGCAGTGCATGAGTGGGTATGTGCCGGTGATCCTGGCGATCGCCGTGCTGATCGCCGTCCTGTCCCTGACCTCGGGCAAGATCAAGAACGGTGTCGATCTCGCCTCGGAGCCGCTGGTCGCGCTGGCCGCCGGCCTCCTTTTGGGGCCGGTCGGCTTGGCGCTCGTCGAGCAGACGCCGCCGCGTCACGGGCTGCAGATCGTTGCCGAGATCACGGTCGGCCTGGCGGTGATGTCGGGCATCCTGCGCATCCCCCAATCCTGGCTCGGGGCCCGCTGGCGTGACCTTCTCATCATGGTCGGCCCGGTGATGCTCGCCATGTGGGCGGCCAGCGCGCTCGCCGGCTGGCTGCTGCTGCCGACCGCGGCGCTGATGGCCGTGCTGATCGGCGCGGCGGTCACGCCGACCGACCCGGTGCTCGCCGGCTCGATCCTGTCCTCGCGGCTGGCCAACCGGAACGTGCCGGCGCGCCTGCGCCACCTGATCACCGGCGAGTCCGCGGCCAATGACGGCCTCGCGGCGCCGTTCGTCCTGCTGTCGCTCTATCTGGTGACCGGCAGCTACGCCGGAGTCTGGCCGTTCGTGCGCGACGTCCTGCTGTGGAAGGTGGCCGCCGCGTTCCTGATCGGCCTTGCCGCCGGGCTGCTCGCCGGCCGCGCGGCCCGCGCCTCCGCGCACGTCGGCTGGACCAACCAGACCGCCATGCTCGGGCTGTCGGTGGCGCTCACCGCGGTCGGTCTGGCGCTCGGCCACCTGATCGGCATCGACGGCATCCTGGCCGTCTTTGGGGTCGGGCTCGGGCTCACCCTGACCCTGCCCGAGAAGCAGGACCAGTCCAACGAGGTGTTCGACGAGGGCGCAAAACGGCTGTTCGAGCAGCCGGTGTTCTTTCTCCTGGGCATGACCCTGCCGGTCGGCGCCTGGCTCGAGCTGGGCTGGCCGCTGCTGCTGTTCTGCCTGGCCGTGCTCGCTCTTCGGCGGCTGCCCTGGCTGGCCCTGGCGGCGCCGGGGCTGACATCGATACGGACCCGGGCCGACCTCGTCTTCGCCGGCTGGTTCGGCCCGATCGGCATCGCCGCCCTGTACTATGCGCTGATGAGCGAGCACCGCACGGGTGACCCCGTGGTCTGGAATGTGGTCACGGCGGTGGTCACCTCATCGCTGCTGGCACACGGGCTGACCGCGACCCCGGCCGCCCGGCGCCTGCCCGCGGCCGAGCGGTGACCGAGGCCTGAGCGGCCATGCGGCCGCGGTCCCGGATCCCGGTCAGCCCCAGCCAAGGCTCGCATAAAGATCGCGGAACGTAGCGTGGTCCTCGCCGACGGTCTGCCAGTCATCGGCGTCAAGCTCGGCGAAGTCGTCGACGGTCTCCTCGCTCAGACCGTCCAGGCGGAGCCGGCCGTCCCCGGTGATCGTGAAGCGGCTAAGGTGAGAGACGATCATCCCGGTCCCGTCGGCCCAGCCGGCCTTGACCCGGACCACCGCGTACAGGCCCTCCTCGCCGTCGGCGCTGCGCACCAGGCCGGCGACCTCGCCGACCGCGTCGCCTTCCATGCCGAGCACGCCATTGCCGCGGACGAAGTCGAGCGTCACGTCCATCATCGCGCCCGCCGGGTCGGGCCGGGTCGGCTGGGCCTGGCCCGCGGCTTGGCCTGATGCCAGAGCCAGCGCGCAGAGGCCCGGGAGCGCTGAAGGTCTCATGACAAGCTCCCATGGGTCGGAGGACAGCGTGGCCGAGAGCGTCCCCGCCTGACGCGGAATCGGCGCCGGCCCGCCCTCCGTCCGGCCGCCTCAAGCATGCTGTCGTCGGGTGCCGGGGTGGGGGAGCGGACCGGCGATGCCACGTGAGCCGGAAACGCTCTAATCTGCCGCCCGGGTCTGCGGTTCCGGCCGCAGCGGAGATGGCGCGCGGCGCGCGGCCGGACCGCGGGCCACCTCGACCGAGCGTCCGCGCGGCCCGCTGGTTATGGCGCGTCGCCTCTGGCATACAGTCGTGGGTTCGGTGGAGCGACGCGAACCCAAAGAGGCCTCCGGTCACCGCCCGGCCGGGCGGCCGTTCCGCGAAGCGGCGGAGCGCGACGGCGAAAAGCCCGATACAGTCCTCCCTAAAGGGTGATATCCCTGCCGTGTCTTTCGCGCCGAGGCAGGGTCAAGGCAGAGGTGACCTCAATGCAACGCTTCGCGGTCATGCTCGGACTGCTGGCCCTGGGGGTGGGCGTGCCCGGCAAGGCGGCCGCGCTCGACCTGGCCGGCTACGACGTGGAGGAGACCGTCGGCGGCTGGACCCTGCTGTGCGACAGCGAGCGGGACATGGGCCGCACGGAGTATTTCGACTGCGCCGTGCGCAGCATGACGACGCCGCCCCTGATCGTCTCCTCGCTGACCGGAGAGCCGGTTCTGTCGCTTGGCGACGGCGCGAGCCGGGCGCGGCTGGTGGTCGACGGTCGGATCGTCGAGCTGGCCGGCTGCCCGGCGGGCCGGTGCCCGTTCCCGCCGGGGCTCGAGCCGCTGCGCGCCGCTGTGCGGGATGGCAACGCGGTCCTGGAGATCGGCGGAGACCGCGTGCCGCTTCCGCCGGACGGCCTCGACAGCGCGGTCGCCGCCGCGCTCGACCGGCTCGACTAGGGCGTTTCCCGGTTAGGCGGAAACGCTCCAGTCCCCGACCGGGTTGTGGTGCACCCGTCCTCGGCGGGCGCGCCGTGGGCGATCCGCCGCCGCACCCGGGAGCTGGCGCCCCTCGCGGTCAGCCTGCGCACCGGCGAAGGCCCTGCGATCGTCGCCGGCGACGTCAACACCACCCCCTGGTCGCCGTCGTTCCGGGACCCGGTCCGGGACCCGGTCGAGACGAGACCACGAAGCTGCGCCTGGCCGCCGCCGGCCACGGCTCTATCGGCACCTGGCCGGTCGGGCTTGGGACCGGGATGCATTCCCATCGACCACCTGCCGGTGCGCGGGCCACGGGCGTCGCCGGCTTCCGCCGCGGGCCGGACAACGGCTCCGACCATTTCCGGGTGATCGCCGACCTGCGCTTGGCCGGAGACCGATTGCCACCAAGGGTCGCAGGCGACGTCCCGGCCGGAACGGTGCGGAATCCAGACTGTTCGTTCGCTGACCCCCGCTCGAGCCCGGGTGGCGCCAGCCTGACGGAGATCCGCGGCATGATCCAGCGCAGCGCCGATGTCGTCGTGATCGGGGCCGGCACGGCCGGCCTGAACGCCTTCCGCGAGGTCCGCAAGGCCGGCCGCTCCGCCCTTCTGGTTGAGTCCGGCCCATACGGCACCACTTGTGCCCGGGTCGGCTGCATGCCGTCCAAGCTGCTGATCGCCGCGGCGGAGCGGGCGCACGATGTCGCGAGCGCCGACGAGTTCGGCGTCGAGGTGCACGACTGGGGCATCGACGGCGCCGCCGTGATGCGCCGGGTGCGCCGTCTGCGCGACCGCTTCGTCGCCGGCGTGGTCGCCGGCGTCGAGCAGATCCCGGACGCACTACGGCTGCGCGGGACGGCCCGCTTCGTCGCCCCCGGGACCCTGCATGTCGGCGAGGACATCGAGGTCGAGGCCGGCGCGGTGGTGCTGGCGGTTGGCGGTCGGCCCTGGCTGCCGCCGCCGTTCCGGGACACGCCGGAACTGGTGCTGACCAGCGATGACGTGTTCGACCTCGACCATCTGCCGAACAGCTTGGCGCTGATCGGCACCGGGGCGATCGGGCTTGAGCTGGGCCTTGCCTATGCCCGGCTGGGCGTGCCGGTGGACGCCTTCAATCCGTTCGACGAACTCGGCTTCATCTCCGATCCGGAGGTCGGCCGCGCCGCGCGCGACCTGGTGGGCGAGCAGATCGGCCTGCACCTGGAGACCCGGGTGCTGTCGGCGCGGCCGGACGGCAAGCGCGTGGTGCTGGCCTGGCGCGAGCCGACCGGCGAGGAGCGGGAGAGCCACTTCTCCCGGGTCCTGGTCGCCGCCGGCCGGCGCCCGGCCCTGGCTCCGCTGCAGCTGGACAAGGCCGGGCTGCCGCTTGACGACACGGGCATGCCGCCCTGGGACGCGCAGACGACGCAATGCGGCGACGCGCCGGTGTTCCTGGCGGGCGACGCCAGCGGCGAGCGGGCGGTGCTGCACGAGGCCTCCGACGAAGGGCGCATCGCCGGGCAGAACGCGGCGCGCTTCCCGGAGGTGACGGCGCACTTCCGGCGCGAGCCGCTGCAGATCGCCTTTACCAGCCCGCAAATGGCGGTGGTCGGCACGCCCTGGAAGCAGCTGCCCCCGGGCGCGTTCGAAACCGGCGCCGTGTCGTTCGCCGGGCAGGGGCGGGCCCTCGTGATCGACGAGGCCTGGGGCGAGATGCGGGTCTATGCCGACCGGCGCACCGGCACGCTGCTCGGCGCCGAGCTGCTCGGGCCGGAGGTGGAGCACCTGGCCCACCTGCTGGCCTGGGCGATCCAGGGCCGGCTGCCGGTGCAGCGCCTGCTCGAGATGCCGGTTTACCACCCGGTGCTGGAGGAGGGCCTGCGCACGGCCCTGCGCGACTTGTCGGACAGGCTGCGCTCGGCCGGCGTCTCCCGCTGCGAGGACCTGGCCGACGCCCCGGGGTGCTGACGGCGCCGGAGGCGAGCGTCCTTCGCTCCCTGCCCTGGCCACCTTGACACCGCCGATCCGGCGTCGAGCGAGCGGCGGCCCTTGCGCCGAGGCCTGTCTGCCGGGGCCCACGCGCGATCGCTGGCCGTCGTCCGGGCGGCAGAGGCCTATGCGGCTGCCCCGCCGGCGCCCGCGGGGCGAACCGCGACGGCGCTACCGGCTCGCCGGGGCGGCGGCAAGCGGCTCGGGCGCCGGCTCCTCGGCGCCGATCCGGCATATCTGCACATTACCGTTGCGCTCCCAGCGCTCGGGCTCGGCGCAGGGCAGCTCGGCTTCCTCGGCGACCCGCTCGAAGTGGATCCCGGCGGTCCGGAAGCGGTGCGCGATGGCGCCGAGATCGGCGAAGTAGATCGCATGCCGGTCGTCCGTGGCGGCCAGCCGCGCCAGGCTCTCGGTCACACCGCGGCTGATCACCGCATGGTTCGGATAGTAGCGCGCGATCACCAGACCGCTGTTGACGAGAGCGAACAGCACGCAGGCTAGCCCGAGCCAGCGGGCCGGCCGATGGTCGAAGCGGAACCAGACGGCGAACAGCAGGATCGGCACCAGCCAGAGCTGCGGCACGTAGCGGGCCCACCAGGGCGCGGGATGGACCAGCACGGTGGCCAGCACCAGCCCGGCCAGGCCGACCAGGCCGAGCGCCACCGGATCCCGCCGGCACCAGGCCAGCGCGGCCGGCAGGGTCAGCCCGCCCAGCACCACGAGGCCACCGAACATGGCGCCCCAGCCGCCCATGCGCGGGTCGCTCCAGATCAACTCGTCCAGCTCCGCGGGATCGGGCGGGGTGAACGGCCATTGGAAGGTATATCCGGCAAAGCCGATGTCGCTGCGCGCGAACACCGACGCGGCCAGCGCCGAGACGCGGTCGAGCTCCCGGAAGGCGGCGGGCGTGTTCTTCGTGATGATGTCGACCGGATCGGCTCCCATCAGGGGGTGGAAGGGGTGGCCGTGCAGCAGCGTGTTGGGCACGTAGGACGATGCCCCGACATACAGCAGCCCGAGCAGCGCCGCCGCGGCCAGGGGCAGGGACCGGACGATGCCGCCGGCGAGGCCGAAGCGGACCAGCGCGGCGACGCCCCAGGCCAGCAGCAGCAGCGCCGCCAGCACGGCGCCGGTGAACTTGACGTTGATGAGCAGGATGACGACGGCGCTCGCGAGCAGGACGATCGCCGGGCGCGGCCGCAGCAGCAGCAGGACCAGCACGACCAGCGTCGCGGTCAGCAGGGACGCCAGCAGGCCGTCCACATAGGAGCTCAGGCTCTGGTAGATGACCACCGGGTTGAGCGCCGTCGCCGCCGCCAGCAGCCCGGCCGTCGTCCGCGGCAGCCGCGCGACGGCCATGAAGGCGTAGGCCGCCAGCAGCCCGGCGACCGCCAGCAGGATGAAGTCCCAGCCCTTGGCGGCCTCGACGTTGCCGGTGAGCTCGAAGATGGCGGCCCCCAGCAGCCAGGACGTCTTTGGGTAGTGGCTGAGCCAGAGCCGGGTGTCGGCGCCGGGCTCCATCAGTCGGGCCTCGCCGCCGAGCAGCGGCGCCACCGGATTCCAGCCGCGCGCCAGCTCCAGCACGGCGGTCTGCTGATACCACTGCCCGTCCCAGCTTTGGTCGTAGAAGCGGCCGGCGAAGGCGAAGGCGGCCACGGCCACGGCGCCGGCCAGCGCCAGACCGATCAGCCGGCGGCGACGCGGCAATCCCTCGTCGCGGAACAGCCGGTCGCCGGCGAGCACCGCGATGCCGGCCGCGGCCGGCACCGAGGCGGCGAGCCAGGACCGGTCAAGGATCAGCCCCGTGGTGGTGATGAGCACGATAAGCGCCGGCCACAGCGTCAACAGGAAGGCGACGTGGAGCAGCAGGAGCGGACCCGCTGCGCTGGCCGTGGCCGCGGCGGGACGGGGCGCTTCCCGCGTCGGCCCGACCGTCCCGCGGGTTCTCTGGCGATCATCGATCATCGCGGCCGCCTTCGCCGGTACGCCGGGCACCCGCCCTGACCGCTTCCAAAATCATGGTGTGTGCTGTTCCCCAGGCCGTTGCGCTGCCGCCGGTCGGTCCATCGGCAGCGGGCGGCTTGCGGCTCCGCTCCCATGGACAGGCGGTGGCAGATACCACATCCGTCGCCGAAAGCGAGAGCGAGGTTACCCCCGCCGCGTCGTCACCCGCCACCACGGCTGGAGTGCCAAGGCGGCGTGGGACAGCGTCATCCTGCGCTGCCCCACGCGGCGCGCGGGAAGGGGCGGGGTGGGGTGCCCGGCCGGCCCGACCAGCCTCCTGCGATCAGAAGGGCAGCGACACGCCGACGGCGCGCCGGAGGGCACCCTCGAGCACGCCCAGGATGGCGTTCACCGCCTTCTCGATGGTGATGACGACGAGCGCGCGCAGGGTCTTGGCGAGCTCGACCGCCATGGCGCGCACGGTGGCGGCCCAGTGCCGCCGCTCCTCGGCGGTCTCGATCCAGCCTCGCTCGATCCCCTTCGCGATCAGCGCGGTCTGCTCGGCGATCGCCTCGGCCTGGTGGCGGGCGAAGTCCCGGAGCGCCGGCAGATCCTCGTCGATGACGGTGCGGACCGCCGCCAGAATATCGCCGACCAGCGTCGGCACGGAAAGGTCGAGCGCCGCCATGGGGCCATCCTTCAGCGTTTGCCTTCAGCGTTTGCCTTCAGCGTTTGCCTTCAGCGTTTGCCTTCAGCGTTTGAGGGCCATCTCGTAGGTCAGGGCATTGCGCATGAAGGAGTCGATGGCGTTCGACCAGAGCCGGTACTGACCGGGCTCGAGGCCCTGCCGCAGGTCCTCCTCCTTCATGCTGTCCAGCTGCTTCAGGATCTCGGCGATCTGGTCGTCCGTGGGCACGTCGAGCGGGGACACCGAGCCGGCGTCGCCATCCGCGGGGATCCGGTCGACCGCGCTGGCGCCGAGCCATCGGAGCACGCCGGGCTGCGCCTGCGGCCGCGCCCGGACCAGAAAGATCACGGCCCGCCCCCGTCCCTGGAGGGCGGCGTAGCGGGCCCGGTCCTGCTCGGTCAGGCCGGGCGGCGTGCCGTCCGCGACCCGGGCCATGTGGGTCTGGATCGCCTCGTTCAGCTCGCTGATCCGGTCGACGATCGGCTGCTCGTAGTCCGGGGCGAGCTGCACCGTGCAGGCGGCCGCAAGCAGCAGCCAAGCCCCGGCCGAGAGGCTCAAGGCGATGGGCCGAGCCATTCCGAGCATGCAAGCCGTCCGTTCCGCTGCAGATCCCGATTACGATCTTCCCGTTTGGGTGGCCGGCAGACTATCGCACGGATCGGCGGTGCGGAAGCGTCCGCGCGCCCCAAAGCGGGTCGCGACGCTGACGCGGCAACCGCCATCGAGGTCGCCGCTCCGCTCCACCGCCGCCGCGAGGACGCGCGTGCAGCGTTCCATCGTGAACACGACCGGTAATGACGGCTCCAATGAGGCCACGGCCGTAACGCCGGGGAAGGGGCTGTCTCCCAGGCCCCTCAGAAGCCTGGGCGAACCGGGCCGTTCGCGAGGGGGCCCGAGGCTGAGCCATGCGCATGCGCATGGTCACGGCCGGGGCGGCCGGGCTGCCGGCTACCGAGGCGCCAGAACCGGAGGCGCCAGCCCCGGCTCCCTTTCACAGCACCTCCGCCATCAGCATCAGGACCAGCAGCAGCGCCAGGTACACGGACCCGTAGACCGCCAGCGGCTGCAGGCGGCGGTCGGCGGCGGCAATGTCGGGCAGGCGCCGGCCGCGCGTCCCGAGACGGTCGACCAGCGCCGCCGGCCGGGCCAGCTGCGCGCCCGGCCGCACGCGCAGGAGCCGGGCGCCGATGTCTCCGGGCGGCACCGCCGGCCGCATCCGGTCGGCCTGTCGGTGGACCGCGGCGGCGGCCGCGGCGATCCCGGCGGCCAGCGCCACCGGCCACAGGGTCTGCCAGACATGCTTGGGGGCGAAGGCGAGCTCGAGCGGGTGCGGATGCCCGCTCCACGCCATGGCCCAGGGCAGGGCGACGGCGGCCAGGGCGAGCGCCGCGGCGGGCCCGCCGGGGCCGCGGGCGGTCGCCGGGGCGCGCCGGGCAAGCCACAGGAAGCGCGCCATGTAGAGGCCGGTGGCGACCGAGGTGAGCGGCAGCAGGGTGGCGAAGAGCCCGGCGGCCGGCCCCGCCATGTCGAGGGCCAGGGTCTCGACCCACAGCTTGCCCAGCGCCCCGCCGGTCGCGGTCAGCCCGGCCAGCGACAGGGCGAGCAGCACCAGCGCCGGCAGGACCAGCGCCCCGCCCGGGCCGTCGCGCCGCGCGCCAAGGCCGAGGAACAGCGCCGACTTGGCGAGCGCGTGGTGCGCGACGAGCACGGCGGCGCCGGCGGCGAGCCCTGCGGTCTCGGCGCCCGTGGCGAGTGCCAGGCCGAGCGCCGCCATTAGGATGCCCATCTGGCTGATGCTGGAGTAGGCGAGCAGCGCCGCCGGCCGCCGCTGCAGGATGCCGACCAACGCGCCATAAAAGGCGGCGAGAAAGCCGAGGGACAGGATCGCCGTGCCGAGGTGGGCCGTTGCTCCGGCGCCGCCCGTCTCCAGCGGCACGAAGCGCAGCCAGCCGAGCGCCGCCACGGTCAGCACCGGCCCGGCGAGCGGCGCGGCTCCAACGGGCGGCGCGGCGGCATAGGCCGGCGGCAAAGCCACGTGCAAGGGCACGATGCCGAGCTTGGCGCCGAAGCCGAGATACAGGAGCAGGGTCACCGTCGCCGACTCGGCTCCCAGGCTCCGGGCCATGAAGGCGGCCAACACGGTCAGCTCGCCGGCCAGCGCCAGCGCCAGGTAGAGCCGGCCGGCGCGGCGCGCGGCCAGGCCCGGGCCAGTGACGATCAGCCCGTAGGAGGCCAGCGTGGCCATGGCGAAGCAGGCGTAGAAGGCCGGCCGGCCGAGCGCCATGGCCGCTCCCAGGGTGCCGGCCTGGCAGATCAGGAAGAAGCCGGCGAAGCGGGCCTCCGCGATGCCGTCCCCGGCCTCCGCCCCGCGGTCGCCCGCCGCCTCCTTCGCCCTGCCCGCGCGCCGGCGGGACAGGCTCACCTGCAGGCCGGTGGCGAGCCAGACCAGCGCCATGGCCGCCAGCACCGGCCGGCCGGGACCGTCCAGGCCGACCTCCAGGCCCATCAGCAGCCAGCCGATCTCCGTCGCCCCGTCGGGCAGGCGCCAGGCTGCGGCCAGCGCCGGCAGCGGCGCGAGCGGCAGCAGCCGCGGCAGGAGCCGGCGGCCGGCGGGCCGCAGCAGCAGGAGGGCGAGCAGCAGCGGCAGCCCGGCCGCGGCCAGGAAGGCGGCGGCGATCTGCCCGGTCTCGGGCGTGCCGGGCGGCGCGGCGATCACGAGGGGAACTCCCGCTCGGCGATCAGCCGCACCCATTCGAGCGGGGCCAAGCCGCTGCCGGCGAGGAGGCCGAAGCCGAGGGTGAGCGCCGCCGTCACCAGCGCCGGCACGAGCAGGCTCGGCCGCGTCTCCCAGGTGGCGTGCAGGCGGCGCTCGTGTGGCCACGCCTCGGGCGGTGCGCGGAACCAGGCGTCATAGACGATGGGCAGGAAGTAGAGCGCGTTGAGCAGGCTGCTAGCTGCCAGCACGGCCAGGGCCCAGGGCTGGCCGGCGGCCAGCGCGCCCGTGCCCAGATGCCACTCGCTGATGAAGCCGGCCAGGGGCGGCGCCGCCATCATGCCGAGCGCGCCCGCGGTGAAGCACAGCATGGTCGCCGGCAGCCGGCGCCCGGCGCCGCGGATCTGGTCGACCTCGTGCACCCCGAGGGTCTCGGCCAGGATGCCGGCGACGAAGAACAAAGTGATCTTCATGATCCCCTGGTGCACCAGGTGCACGAGCCCGCCCATGGCCGCCGCCGTGCCGGCCAGCGCCGTGCCGAGCACGATGTAGGAGAGCTGGCTTATGGTCGAGTAGGCGAGCCGGCGCTTCAGGCTGGACTGCCTGAGCGCCTGCAGCGAGCCGTAGAGGATGGTGATCGCGGCGGCGACGGCGAGCGGCAGGGCGAGGCCCAACTCCTCCACCGTGGCGTGGCCGTAGACGTCGTAGACCACGCGGATGATGCCGAAGGCGCCCGCCTTGACCACGGCGACGGCATGCAGAAGGGCGCTGACCGGGGTCGGCGCCACCATGGCCGCGGGCAGCCAGGCGTGCAGCGGCACGATCGCCGTCTTGACCGCGAAGCCGGTGACCAGCAGCAGGAAGATCAGGGTGAGCGGGGTGGTCCCGGCGCGCCCGATGAGGGCGGCCGGATCCTCTGGCGCGGCGAAGGCGACCGGGCCGGCGGCGACCTGCAGCCACACGGCGCCGCCCAGGATGAGGGCGCTGCCGCCGAGGGTATAGGCCAGGTAGAGGCGCCCGACCCGGCGCGCCTCGGGCGTGCCGTGATGGACGATGAGCGGGTAGGTGCTGAGCGTCAGCAGCTCGTAGAACAGGAACAGGGTGAACAGGTTGCCGGCCATGGCGATGCCGACCGTGGCGGTGACGCACAGGCTGAAGAAGCCGAAGAAGCGGCTGCGGTGCGGCTCCTCCTCCATGTAGCCGATGGCGTAGACGGTGGTGACCAGCCACAGCCCGCCGGACAGCGCCACGAACAGCAGGCCGAGCGGGTCGAGCACCAGCGCCAAGTCGATGCCGGGCAGCGCCTCGGCCTGCCAGGCGAAGCGTCGGCCCTCGCTGACCTGGTGGAGGGCAATGCCGATCAGCACCACCTTGGCGACCGCCCCGCCGAGGTTGAGCCAGGAGCGCAGCCGGATGTCCGGCTCCGGCACGGCGAAGATCGCCAGCCCGGGGACCAGCGAGCTCAGCAGGATCAGCCAGGGGAGAGCCTCGGAGCCGGTCACGGGGCGCCCGGCGTGCCGACGAGCGCCGCCACCGGCCCGGCGGCCGCGCCCACCGCCAGGGAGGCCAGGGCGAGGCCGAGCGGCACGGCCTGGCTCGCCACCGGCACGCGGGCGGGCGGCGGCCCCTCGGCCGGCGCGTCGCCGGGCTCGGCCAGGGCGCGGCCGAGCACGGCGAAGACATAGGCGGCCGCGAGCAGGCCGCCGGCCAGCAGCACCGCCGCCCACCAGCCCTGGCCGGCCGTGATCGCCGCCTGGGCGAGCAGCCACTTGGCCGCGAAGCCGCCGCTCGGCGGCAGGCCCATGAGCGTCAGGCCGCACAGGGCGAAGGCCATCATGGCCACCGGCAGGCGCGTGGCGGCGCCGTCCAGGCGGGCCATGGCGTCGCCGCGGCCCTCGGCCAGCACGGCGCCGGCGGCGAGGAACATGCCGGCCTTGGCGAAGGCGTGGGCGACGGCCAGCACCACGGCACCGGTCCAGGCGAGCGGCGCCGCCGTGGTGGCGCCGAGCGGCAGCAGAAAGGTGAGATAGCCGTATTGCGCCACGGTGGAATAGGCGACGAGCCGGCGCAGGCGTCTCTGGCCGAGGGCGGCAAGCGAGCCCCACAGCACCGCGACGGCGCCGAGGCCGGCCAGCAGGACGGCGATCTCCGGCGCCGCCACGCCCGGGAACACGGTGAACCAGAGGCGCACCAGGGCATAGAAGAAGGCGAGCTCGACCACGGCGGACATGAGCGCGGCCACCGGCGCGGTGACCGAGCCCTGCAGCGCCGGCATCCAGCCGTGCAGCGGGAACAGGGCGGCCTTGGCGAGCAGGCCGGCGGTCATCAGGGCGAAGCCGGCGGCGGCGGCCGCGCCGGGGGTCACCGTTTGGCCCAGCTGGGCCATGTCGAGGGTGCCGAAGGCGGTGTAGAGGAAGCCGACGCCGAGCAGGTAGGACAGCGAGCCAGCCTGGGCCACCATCAGGTAGCGCATGGCGGCGGCGAGCGCCGGGCCGCGGCCGGCCATGGCGGCGAGCGCGACCGCGGACAGGCTGACCAGCTCCAGCGTGACGTAGAGGTTGAACACGTCGGCCGACAGGAACAGACCGTGCAGCCCGGCCAGCAGCAACAGCAGCGGCGGCGCCAGCCGGCCGGCCTCGGACCGGGGCAGAACCAGCGCGGCGAAGGCGCCGACGCCGAGGCCGACGCCGGCCGCCGTGGCGATCAGCAGCGCTGATAGCCCGTCCAGCCGCCATGCGATGCCGAGCGGCGGCGCCCAGCCGCCGATGTGGTGGCGCGCCGTCCGGGCGCCCTCGAGGCCGGTCAGCAGCACCAGGGCGCAGGCCAGCACGGCGGCAGCCGCGGCCACCGGCAGCCAGCGCGCCCAGCGGTGCGGCAGCAGGAAGGCGGCCGGCGCGCCGGCCAGCGGCACGGCGACCAGGGCGGCGATCAGCGCCGGGGTCATGGCCCGGCGTCCGGCGGCGCCGCCGCGGGGTCGTCCTCGGGCAGCGCGGTGCGCCCGGTGGTCTCGGCGATGCGGCGCACCAGCGCCACGCCGAAGGCGACCACGGCGATCGAGATGACGATGCCGGTCAGCGCCATGGCCTGGGGCACGGGATCGGGCCTGCCGTCGCCGGTCCAGCCGGGCGCGGCCACCAGGAACAGGAACACGGCGCTGCTGGCGATGCCGGTGGCGATCAGCTTGACCATCAGGTGCCGGCGCACGAACAGCGCGGCGAGCGCCAGGGCGAACAGCGGAAGCGCCGTGGCCGCCAGGATCGCCACCGTGGTCACCGCCGGCTTTCCCGGCCGCGGGCGACGGCGGCGCCGGCCATCAGCACGGTGAGCGCCGCGGCGATGGAAACGACGGCAAAGCCCTCGATCCCGGCGATGAAGGCCTTGGACCATCCTTCGGGGTAGGCGAGGACGGCCCGGCCCAGGGCCAGCGGGATCAGGGCGCCGGCGAGGAAGGCGGCAAGCCCGGCGACGAGCGCCGGGCGCAGCAGGCCGGCCGTGGACAGGACGGGCTCGATGCGCGACAGCAGAAGCAGGGCGGCGCCGCCGGCCAGCACGGCGCCGGCCTGGAAGGCGCCGCCCGGGTGGCTCGAGCCGGTCCACCACAGATAGCCGCCGAACACCAGCACCAGCGGCGCCAGCCGGCGGATGTACCAGGCGAGCATCTCCGACGCGACCGGGCCGTGCTCCGGGCTTTCGGGCTCCTCTCCGGCCGGCCCGCCCGCCGGAACGAGCAGCGCGCCCATGGCGGCCAGCAGCAGCACCGCCAGCTCGAGCAGGGTGTCGTAGCCGCGGAAGTTGAGCAGCACCGCGGTGACCGGATTGTCCACGCCGCTTGCCTCCAGGCGCGCCCGGACCAGCGGCGCCACCCGCCCGACCTCGGGCAGGCCGAGCCAGGCGCGGCCGAGCAGGCCCGCGAGCGCGGCGGCGAGCAGGGCGGGGACCAGGCTCCGGACGGTCATCACCCGTCCTTGCCGTCGTCCTGGCGCTCGCGGATGGCGATCAGCCGGCCCAGGGCGTCGAGCACCAGCACGCCGGTCACGCCCATGCCGATGGCCGCCTCGGCCAGCCCCAGGTCGGGCGCCTTGAGCCGCACCCAGGCGATCACCATCAGCACGCCGAACGCCAGGAACAGCATGACCGCGCGCACCAGGTCGGTGGTGGTGAGCGCGCTCCAGGCGGCGCCAAGCAGCGCCGCGGCCAGCACCAAGTCGAACACCGGGTCGATCATTCCGCGCGCTCCCGCTCCCGGTCCCGCTCCCGGTCCTGCTCCTCCGCGCCGGTGCGCAGCGTCACGTGGAACATCAGGTGGGCGGCGGTCACCGCCGACATCAGGCTGATTGCCCAGACGAGCACGAGTTCGGCGGCCGCGGCCCGGCTCTCCGCCTGCACGACCAGGCCGAGCACGACCAGGCTGAGGCCGAAGTTGTCCGCCTTGGCGATGGCGTGCAGCCGCGCCAGCAGGCCCGGAAAGCGGATCAGCCCGACGGTGCCGGCGACGAAGAAGACGGCGCCGGCGCCGATCAGCCCGGCGCTCAGCAGGTCGAGCGCGCTCATGGCCGGTCCGCCCGGCCCTTGCCCGGCCGCGGCAGCCGCCACCACAGGCGCTGGCCGAAGGCGAGCGCGGTGAGCGCCGCGAAGATGGCCAGGATGAGGGCCACGTCGCGCGCCGCCGGCTCGGCCATCACCTCGGCCAGCAGCAGGATGATCGCGGTCGCGTTGGTGCCGAGCAGCAGGAGCGGCAGCACCTGCTCCGCCGCCGAGCCCGCGCGCAGCATGCGCCAGACGGTGACCCCGGCGTTGATCAGGAGGATCAGGGTGACGATCGTCAGGAAGTCCTTCATCGCCGCGCCTCGCGGCCATGGCCGAGGGCCCAGGCGATGTGCTGCTCGGTGACGGCGATGCTGCGCGTGTTCGGCTGGTGCCGGTCGAGCACGTGCACCGTGATCGCCTCGCTGCGCATGTCGCCGACCAGGGTGCCGGGCATGGCACTGATCACCCAGGCGAGCGCCATGGTCGAGCCCGGCGTGGACGTCCGCGGCCGGTACTCCAGGCTGCCCGGATGGACCCGGCCCCAGGGCGCGAGCGCGCGCCATGCCACCTGCACCGCGCTGCCGGCGGAGGCCCACAGGAACAGCGGTGGCAGCACCAGCCAGCGCCAGCTCGGCCGGCCCGGCTGCGGCGGCACCAGCACCACGCTGCGCCAGGCGGCGAGGCCGACCACAACGGCGCCGATCGCCCAGGCCGGCCCCGGCGCCGGGAACAGCATGAGCCAGAGCGCCGCCAGGAGCGCCGCGCGGATGACAAAGGCCGTGAGCGCCGCCATTCGGGAAAGGCCGTGGATGGAACGAGACTGGTGTCCGCGTGAACCCCGGCTCGTCGGCCTGGTTCCGCAACCGATGACGGGCTCGTCCCCGGGATTGCCGTCCGTTTTCACCGCCGGCAACCCGACCAAACGGACCGCCCCATGCCGCCGGGCCGACGACGATGACTCGTCGGCTCGGCTGGAGGCGCGCCGCCAACCCTAGGCCGCCGGGGCGCGCCCTGGCCCGCCAATGACCGATGCCATAGGCGTGCCGGCATCACGCCCGCTCGCGCCGGGGTCGACAGGCCGGACGTGACGGGCGTCTTCGGGCTGTAGGTGCGCCTCGGCCGCCCGGACGCCGAAGGACAAGCCGGACCTGCCGGTCAGGCAGCCTGCGGATCGTCCATCCATCGATGCCGGTCATGGACCGGTGATGCCCAGGATCTCAGCCGCTCGGGAGTCCGAGACCGGCTCCTCAGGACAGGGCGCGGAAGCGCAGCCGCTGCAGGCGCCGCGGCCCTTGCCTGTCGCAGGACATCGTCTCAATGAGCTTGAACGGCGGATCTCCCCAACCGCGCTCGCCGAGCCGCGGGAGGAGGTCGTCCCCGACGCCCGCTTCCAGCCCATCGAGGTCCCGACAGCGGGCCACGATCGTCTCGAGCGTTTCCGCGTAAGGCGGCATCGGCACCGGCCCGCTCCCCCGCCCGGCCAGATTGAGCATACTGTCGTTGGCTGGTCGGCGATGCCCCTTGAGCCGGAAACGCCTAAAGCGCTACGAGCGACGGCAGCGAGGCCTGATCGAAGGACAGGAGCAGCGGGGCCCCATGGCAGCCGGCCTCGCAGCCGGCCTCGCAGCAGGCCTCGTTCAACGGCATCGGGAACCACGCCGTGCGTGCCATGCTGCTCAGGCAGGTCGGACAGCCGCTCGAGGCGGCCGAGATCCCGCGGCCGGAGCCGGGGCCCGGGCAGATCGCCATCGACATCGCCGCCTGTGGGGTGTGCCGGACCGATCTGCACGTCCTCGACGGGGATCTGCGCGAGCCGAAGCTGCCGCTGGTGCCGGGCCATGAGATCGTCGGCCGGGCGCGGGCGCTGGGAGAGGGAGTCGAGGGGCCGGCTGTCGGCACCCGGGTCGGCGTGCCCTGGCTTGGCCACAGCTGCGGCGTCTGCCCGTTCTGCCGGATGGGCCGGGAGAACCTGTGCGACGCGCCCGGCTTCACCGGCTACACCATCGACGGCGGCTATGCCGAGGCCTGCGTCGCCGATGCCGCGTACGTGTTCCCGCTGCCCGAGGGGCCGGGCGACAGGGAGCTGGCGCCGCTGCTGTGCGCCGGCCTGATCGGCCACCGCTCGCTCACCATGGCGGGCGAGGCGGAGCGGCTCGGCCTCTACGGCTTCGGCGCGGCGGCGCACATCGTGGCCCAGGTGGCGCGCTGGCAGGGGCGGCAGGTCTATGCCTTCACGAGCCCCGGCGATGTGGCCAAGCAGGCCTTCGCCCGCAGCCTCGGCGCGGTCTGGGCCGGGGGCTCGGACCAGGCGCCGCCGGAGCCGCTCGACGCCGCGATCATCTTCGCGCCCGCCGGACCGCTGGTGCCGCGGGCGCTGGCCGCCGTGCGCAAGGGCGGCACGGTGGTCTGCGGCGGCATCCACATGACCGAGATCCCGGCCTTTCCCTACGCGCTGCTGTGGGGCGAGCGGCGGCTGGTGTCCGTGGCCAACCTGACCCGCGCCGACGCCGAGGCGTTCCTGGCGCTGGCGCCCAAGGCCGGGGTGCGCGCCGAGGTGACGCCCTATCCGCTCGAGCGGGCCAACGCCGCGCTCGAGGACCTGCGCTGCGGCCGCCTGACCGGCGCCGCCGTGCTGGTGCCGTGAGGATCTCGCGGCCGGTCAGGCGCGGGCGGCGGCCAGGGCCGGGCGTGCGCGGCGGTCGGCGGTCTCCGGCAGGCGCGCCTCCAGTTCGACGACGTCGCCGCGCAGTGCCTTGATCGCGTTCCGCTCGGTCTCGATCTCCGCCCGGGTGCGCACGCCGAGCCGGCGGAACAGCAGGATCGGCGGGCACCAGCCCTGGATGGCGTGCTGCAGGAGGAAGGCCGCGACGCCCACGGGCAGCGCCATCCAGCGCCGGTCGGCGATGATGGCGAGCCCGAGCCCGATCAGGGAGACGCCGGCGGCGTTGGCCTCAAGCGTGCGCTCGATGTCCCATTCATGGTCCAGGTCGGCCAGCCGATCCTCGATCATCTCCGGATGCCGGGCGTGCCAGCCCACGCTCTCCTCGATCTCCCGGGCGATCAGCCGGTTGACGTCCTGGGCGGTGTGGGCCGGCACCCGGTTTCGCGTGCTCGCCACGATCGATGCCATGGTCATCGATGCCATGGTCAAGGTCCCTTCGATGGAGCGCCGTCCCGGTGCTCCGTGCCGGGGCAAACGTCGGCCGGCGGCGGGAGTTCCGGGGCCGGCCGGCTCCGGCGCGCGGCCCGGCGACCGCGCCGCGGCGGGGTCAAGGTTGATCCGCTGGCGTCTGGCCCTCGCTCGCTTGCGGTGCTGCGGCGGTCGACGGGGCATGGCGATCGAGGAACGCGAGCACGGCATCGGCGAGGCCGTGCAGGTGCAGGTCGGCGTGGCCGGCCTCGGCCACCCAAATCCCCTGCTTGGGCTCCGTCGCGGCCTCGAGCAGGCGGCGGCCGTGGTCGACCGGCACCGTGGTGTCGCGCTCGCCATGGACGATCAGCAGCGGGGCGTCGACTTGGCCGATGATCTCGATGGACTCGAAGCGATCGCGCAGCAGCCAGCGCACGGGGGCGAAGAAATAGAGCCGTGCCGCCACATCGGTGATCGAGGTGAACGGCGCCTCCAGCACGACCGCGCCGATGCTGCGCCCGGCGGCGAGCGGCACCGCGACGCCGCTGCCGAGCGACTCTCCATACAAAACGATGCGGTGCGGGGGGACCCCACGGGCCTGGAGCCAGGCGACGGCGGCGCGCCCGTCGGCCTTCAGGCCCTGCTCGGTCGGCCGGCCCGGATTGCCGCCGTAGCCGCGGTAGCCGGCCAGGAGCAGGCCGTAGCCCGCCTCGCGCAGGTACCGGGTCTTGAGCGCGCGGTCGCCGTAATGGCCGGCGTTGCCGTGGAAGTACACCACCGTGGCGCGGCCCGGCTCGGCCGGGCTGTGCCAGCCGGCGAGCGTCAGTCCATCCTCGGTCGGATAGCGGGCCACCGCCATGTCCTCGGCACCCCAGTCGGCCGGCTGGGGCGTGGTCGTGCGCGGCAGGTAGAGCAGCTGGCGCTGCCCCAGGTACAGCAGGCCGACGACCGCCGCGTACACCAGAAGCGCGGTCACGGCGAAGGTCAGCACGGGACGCAGCCTTCGGACGGTCACGGGGAGGATGCCGGGATGCGGCGCGACACAGCCGGGATGTAGAGGCTCAGGCGCGGCAGGGAAGGCCGCTCCGGCCGGGCGGGCACAGACAAGCCGCTCCGCGCCGCCGGCGGCCGGATCCCGAAGGTGCCACGCTGTCGACCGGCTCGCCGCGCGATCGGGTCAGGTCGGCTCGACCTCGCTGCGTCGGCTGCCTTGCCTTTGCTGCTCGATCTGGTCCACGACCCGGGCCAGCCCCAGCAGCCCGAAGGCCACACCGATGGCGATGAACGCGATGAGTGTCGAGATCGTCACGGAACCCGTTTCCCCTTCTCAACTCGGGTCAGGATACAAGCAGCCACCGGCTGCGTGTGTGGTACTTTTCCGACGGAATTGCGAACATCCCGTTAAGCAGTTGGAAAGATTTAGCCCGCCTTTGATACATTGCCACAACAGCGTGACATGGGGATCATTCCAAGGGCGCCGGTGGCGGCGGCATCGCGGCAACCAGATGCGGCGTCCGCGCCCCTGCGCCGCCACCGGGGGTGATCGGGGGTGCCGGTGACGCGGCGACTCGGGGATCCGGCATGGCACCGCCGGGTCTGGCGGCTCGCCGCGCCGATCATGCTGTCGAACGTGTCGACGCCGCTGCTCGGCATGGTCGACACCGCCGTCGTCGGCCATCTCGACCGGCCCCACTACCTCGGGGCGGTGGCGCTCGGCGCGCTGATCTTCACGTTCCTCTATTGGGGCTTCGGCTTCCTGCGCATGGGCACGACCGGCCTCGCCGCCCAGGCGCGCGGCGCCGGCCAGGCGGATGAGGTACGGGCCGTCCTGGCTCGGGCGCTGCTCCTGGCGATCGGTCTCGGCGTGGTGCTGGTTCTGCTGCAGCGGCCGATCGGCCGGGCCGCCTTTGCCCTGTTCCAGGGCAGCTCCCTGGTCGAGGCCGAGGCGGCCGTTTATGTCGGCGTGCGCATTTGGAGCGCGCCTGCGACCCTCGCCAACTACGTGCTGCTCGGCTGGTTGCTGGCGCTCGAGCGGGCCGGCCTCGCCCTCGTGCTGCAGCTGGTGCTGAACGGCACCAACGCCGTGCTCGACGTCCTGCTCGTGCCGGTCCTCGGCTGGGGCGTGCCCGGCGTGGCGCTCGCCTCGGTGGCCGCGGAGTACACCGCGCTCGGCGTCGGCGTCGTGCTGGTGCTGCGCCTCCTGCCGCGGCTCGGCGGGGCGTGGCGGCGGCCGCTGATCCTGGAGCCGGCGGCGTTCCGGCGGCTGGTCGCCGTCAACCGCGACCTGTTCATCCGCACCCTCTGCCTGATCGGCGGCTTCGCCTGGTTCACCAACCAGGGCGCCCGGCTGGGCGACGTGGTGCTGGCGGCCAACGCCGTGCTGCTGCAGTTCCAGACGCTCATGGCGTATGCCCTCGACGGCTTTGCCCACGCCGCGGAGGCGCTGGTGGGTCGGGCCGTGGGCGCGCGCCGCCGGGACGAGCTGGCCGCCGCCGTGCGCACGACAACGCTGTGGGCCGCCGGGACCGCGCTTCTGTTCAGCCTGGCCTACGCGGCGGGCGGCCTGCTGCTGATCCACGCGCTTACGGGGATCGACGAGGTGCGGGCGACGGCGGCCACGTTCCTGCCCTGGGTGGCGCTGATGCCGGTGGTGTCGATCTGGAGCTACCAGCTCGACGGCATCTTCATCGGCGCCACGCGGACAGGCGCGATGCGCAACGCGATGATCGTATCGCTGCTGCTGTTCCTGGCGCTGACCGTGGTGACCGTGCCGGCGCTCGGCAGCCACGGCCTGTGGCTCGCCTTCACGATCTTCATGGGCCTGCGCGCGGTGACCCTGGGCGTCGCCTACCCGGCGCTCGCGCGGTCGGTCGGGTAGGGGATGCGGATCGTCGCCGGCGCGGGATCACGCGGCCGCGCGGGCGGCCTGCCGGCGGGCGTGGTGGTCGGCGGCCGCGCGCGCCTCGTCGAGCGCCCGACGCACGGTCTCGGGCCCGGCGCCCGGGCGCGGCGCCTGCTCGGTCAGGGCGCGGCGCCACGCCCTCGCCCCCGGCTGGCCCTGAAACAGGCCGAGCATGTGCCGGGTCATGGCCGCCAAGTGGGTGCCGGCGGCGAGCTGCCGCTCGATGTAGGGGAGATAGGCCTCGACCACGCTGAAGCGGTCGGGCGCCGGCCGCTCGTCGCCGAGCAGGCGCCGGTCCGCCTCGGCCAGCATGAACGGGTTCTGGTAGGCCTCGCGCCCGATCATGACTCCGTCCACATGGGCGAGCGCCGCCGCCGCCGCGTCGAGCGTGCGCAGGCCGCCGTTCAGCACCACGGCGAGGCCGGGCAGCTCCTGCTTCAGGCGGTACACCAGATCGTGGTGGAGAGGCGGCACCTCGCGGTTCTGCTTCGGGCTCAAGCCGGAGAGCCAGGCCTTGCGGGCGTGTACGATGACGGTGTCGCAGCCGGCGGCCGCGACGGTCTCCACAAAGCCGCGCAGGTCGGCGTAGCTGTCGCGGTCGTCGACGCCGATGCGCGACTTGACCGTGACCGGCAGGCGCGTGGCCTTGCGCATGGCGGCGATGCAGGCGGCGACCGTGGCCGGCTCCTTCATCAGGCAGGCGCCGAAGCGGCCGGCCTGCACCCGGTTGCTCGGGCAGCCGACATTGATGTTGACCTCGTCGTAGCCCCACGCCTCGGCCAGCCCGGCGGCCAGCGCCATCTCCGCCGGATCCGAGCCGCCCAGCTGCAGCGCCAGCGGCCGTTCCTCGGGCGAGAAGCCGAGCAGCCGCGCGCGGTCGCCGAAGCGCACGGCGGCGGAGGTGACCATCTCGGTGTAGAGCCGCGCGCGCCGGCTGATCAGGCGGAGCAGGACCCGGCAGTGCCGGTCGGTCCAATCCATCATCGGCGCGACGCAGAAGCGGTGGGAGGATCGTGGGGGCATGGAACTTTGGCTCGGGGACCCAAGGATGGACCAAGAGTGATCAGAGAGGGCTCATTTGGCTCGGAGCGCGCACGCCACCCCTGCCGCCGCCCGGGCTCCCTGGCATCACATCGGACCTGACTCCTTATTGATCTCCCTGTGCGCAATTCAACCGTCAGCGCCGCCCTGGGCGAACGGACATTCCACAGTGTGGCCGATGTCCGCCCAAACCCGACAGAAAGAGCTTTTGCTCGGTCCAGCCGGCTGCGCGTGGGAGATTTTGGCAGGGCTGTAACCGATCCGGGATCCGGCCATGTCATCGGCATGGCCGTCCGGAGCGCGATCGCCCGCGGTGGCGCCGATCCCGCCGCCCGGCGCGCGCCCGGGCGGACCGACCATCACTCGAAGAAGATGAACTCGTGGTCGCCGGTGTAGCCGGTCTTCTCGAACAGGAACAGCCAGTCCGCCGGGGTCAGCAGGGCACGGCAGGTCAGCTGCCAGTACATGAGGTTCACCTTCTCCCGCTCGGTGCGGTAGCCCTCGACGCATACATACCCGGCGCCGCGGCCGACCCGCTCGATCTCCTGGAAGGCCGACCACAGATCCGGCAGGAACAGGTTGTGCAAGGTGTTGATCGAGATCACCAGGTCGAAATGCCGGTCCGGCCAGGGCAGGCTCGCCGCCGTGCCGACCCGGCAGAACGGCTTGACCAAGTCCATGGTATGCTCGATGGCGTATTCCGAGATGTCGATGCCGGCGACCTCGACCCCCGGGCACGCCTCGGTCAGGTCGTGCAGCAGGAAGCCCTTGCCGGAGCCGACGTCGAGGATGCGCATGCCCGGCCGGATCGCGTAGGTCTCGACCATGGCGTCGGCCACCCGGCGCCAGCGGCCGTCATACCTGTAGCCGCCATAGCCGGTCAGGCGGCTGCCGTCCCAGTAGTCGTAGCCGAACCGGATGGCGACCTCGGCCACCTCCGCCTTGTCGATCTCGTTGACCCGGGCCAGGTAGTCGCGCTTCGTCGACTTGTGGATCAGGCTGACAAACTCGCGATGGGCCATTGTGCGTCCTCCGGGCAAGAGCGTGACTCAGGAAGGAACGGTGCCGTCGATCAGGGCTGCCGCCTTGCCCAGCTGCGCGGCGCAGCGGGCGGCGCGGTCGCCCGGGTCGGCGAAGCGGCGGCGCGCATCGTCCCGCGGCAGGAAATCGTTGAGCACGATGCAGGCCCATTTGAGGCGATAGGCGTTGCGCAGCCGATGCATACGGGCGACGGCCGACCCCGGCAAGCCCAGCCGCCGGCCCAGGCCGTCGACGAAGCGCCCGAAATGCCGTGGCGGCGCCGGGATCTCGGGGCAGCTGAAGAAGTCGCCGGCCAGCTTGGCCGGGTCGTCCCAGCCGGCATACTCGAAGTCGAGGAAGCCGAGGCCGCGGCCCGGCTGCCAGAGCGCGTTGTGGAACCCGAAGTCCGACGGGGAGGCGATGATCTCGTGATCCGGCAGCGGCGCGTCGACCGCCTCGCCGGCCGCCCGGTACTCGCGCTCGATGCGCGCCCGGGTCGCGGCCCACAGCGGCTTCAGCGAGCGCTCGACCAGGCGGGCGGCCGCGTCCGCGTGCGGCGCCTCGGGGTCGAGCGTGGCAAGGCGCTCGATCCGCCGGTCGACGCGGCGCAGGTGGTCGCCGATCGAGAAGCAGGCCTCCGAGCCCGGCGCCAGCGCGTCACGGGATCGGGGCGCCGCATTGACGGCACAGACGAAATCGGCGGCGGCGTCGACATGCTCGCCGGTGACCGAGCCCGCGGCCAGCTTCTCGCCGGCGACGAAGCCAAGGAGGCCGAGACGCGCGACGGCGTCCCGGGCCAGCGGCTCGGGCACGCAGCGCACGCCGCGCCGCCAGGCGTAGTCAAGGAAGCGCCACTCGGCGCCGAGCCGGTCGCGCTGGTCCTGGGCGTGCTGAAAGTAGCTCTTCAGCACCAGCGCGTCGCCGTCCTCGAGGGTAAGCCGGTAGACGCGGTTGTTCTTGCCGCCGGCCAGCCGGTCGATCCGCCGCGGCGCCGGCCGGCCGGCCCGCCCGCACAGCCGCGCAGCCTGCGCCAGCAGATCGCGATCGTCCGGAGTGGCCGCGCGGTCGCTCACGGGGCCGCTCAGCCGAGCAGGGCGCGCCCGATCGAGCGCCAGTCCCGGTGCCGCTCGAGCCCGGCCGCCCGGGCCTGCGCAGCCAGGGCATCGGCCGGGTCGAAGAGAAGCCGGCGCATCGCCGCCGGCAGGCCCGGCAGGGTCAGGATCTCCGGCAGGTCGTCGATGAACGCGTCGAGGCCGAGGGCGGCCGCCCGGCCGATCTTGTCCTCCTTCGTCCGCTCGAAGAACACCCGGCCGGGCGCCACCATGTCCGGGGCAAGGAAGCCGTTCGCCTCCAGAAAGCCGCGCGCGGCGGCGTGCAGGTCGTAGGCGGGCCCGAGGATCGGCGTCCGGGTCTTGTGGCTCACCACGAAGACCTCGTGACCACGGGCCCGCGCCGCGGCCACCACCTCGGCGCAGCCGGGGTAGGGCGCGACCAGGTCCATGCGCGCGCCATAGACATAGCCCTGCAGCTCGGTGAACGCGTCCTTGCGGCCCGAGCCGTTCAGGTGATCGCGCACGGCGTTCTTGCCGGTGTCGAGATCGGCCGGGATCAGCCCGCGCTCCCGCGCCGCGGCGTGAAACACGCCCTCGTAGCACGCGATGGTATTGTCGAAGTCGATGCCGATCCGCATGCCGGCCTGCCTCGGTGCGTGGGAGGGAGCGGCGCCCGCCGGTGCCGACCGGGGCGCCGCCGGACCGTCGTCTAGGCGCGCTTGCCGGCGCAGACCGCGAAGATGTAGTGGGCCATCTTGTGATGGCCGGTGTGCACCACCTCGTCGTTCATGCTGAAGATGAACACGTTGTGGAAGTAGTCCTGCAGCAGCGCCTTCAGGTCCGGGGCCGTCTTGCAGTTGACGTGCCCGACCTTCGACTGCGGCGAGGCGTAGGCCTGGCTTTCCAGCGACGGCAGCCCGAGGATCGCCGCACCGTTCGCGTCCAGGGTGGCGATGCTGTTGGCCAGGAAGCGGCGCTCCTCGGCCGCCTCGATGTGCTCGAGCACGTCGAGCGAGAAGACGGCGTCAAAGTCGCCCGGCACGGGGCCGCTCAGCATGTCGTGGACGTGCACGTCGAAGTCCCAGCGGGGCACCATGCGCTGCCGCACATCCTCCACAAACACCGGATCGAAGTCGATCGCCGTCAGCCGGCCGACCTCCGCCTGGACAATGCGCGTGCCGAAGGCGTCGCCGCAGCCGATCTCCAGGACATGGCGGCGCCCCGCCAGCATCTTCGCCACGAACTTGTAGCGGGAGAGCCGGAAGACGAGGTGCTTCGGATCCTCGTGCCAGCTCTCGCTGCTGCGCAGGCCGAGCCGCTCGAAGCCGCGCTCGCCGGCGGCCTCGACGCACACCTGGTACTGGCTTTCCTTCGTCTTCACGCCGTCCACGGCCCGATGCTCCCTTGGCTCCTGATCCCGGCTCCGCGCCCGGCGGGTCAGAGCTGGATGTCGCCGTCCCGGCCGACGACGCGGGTCTCCGGGCACAGCACGACGAAGTGGCCACCCTTCTCCAGGTAGTCCCGATGGCTCTCAATGATCTTCTGCGCGTGCACCCAGGCCAGGATCACCGTGTACTCCGGCATCCTCTCCACCAGCGTCGCGGTCGGGTGGATCGGCACACCTTCGCCGGACATGTACCGGCCCACCTTCTGCGGATGGTCGTCGACGACGAAGGCGATCGCGCCGGAGAGGCCGAGCTGCGCGATCAGGGTGGGGCCGCTGCGGGCGGCACCGAAGGCCGCGACGGTGGCGCCTTCTCCGGTCACCCTCTCCACGAGCCCAATGGTCCTGCTGCGCAGCCGGCGCACCCGTGCGCCGAACTCCTTCAGGGTGTCGACCCGGTCCAGCCCGCGCGCGGTCTCGAGCGCCAGCAGCGCCCGCACCGAGTCCTGGACCGGGCGCCGCCCGCCCTTCAGCTGCACCGTGCCGATCAGCGAGCCGTGCTGGATCGGCGCGCGCTCGGCGGCGATCAACTCCAGGCCGTGACGCTCCAGGAACGGCACCAGCGGCGTCACCGAATGGTGGCTCATGTGCTCATGGAAGATGGTGGCGATCAACACCCCGTCGATGATGTCGAGCAGGTACTGCGCCTCGAAGAAGAACAGGCCGTCCGGCGCGAGCATGGTCCGCACGCTGTCGGCCATTGCGCCCAGGTCGTCGGCATGGGCGAAGACGTTGAACGCGCAGACCACCTGCGCCGGCCCGTGCTCCTCGCGGATGCGCCGCGCCAGGTCGGGCGACATCAGGTCGGCGATCGTCGGGATGCCGTTCTCGTTGGCGCGCCGCGCGACCTCCCGGGCCGGATCGACGCCAAGGACCCGGTGGCCCGCCTCCTGGAAGGGCTTGAGCAGCGAGCCGTCATTGCTGCCGATGTCGATCACCAGCGAGCCGGGCGGCGGCTCGGCGGACCGGGTGATTGCCGTGGCCATCTCGCGGAAATGCTCCGGCATGCCCTTCGCGTCGCCCGAGTAGTAGGTGTACGACTCCCACAGATGCTGCGGGTCGATGACATCGAGCTGCTGCACGTGGCCGCAGTCGGCGCACATGTACACGTCGACCGGATACCGGGGTGCCGCCTTCGCCGTCTCCGCGTCGAGCGTGTAGCCTTCCGAGAGCGGGATCGGCTCTAGCCCGACGACCAGCTCGACCCGGCTCGAGCCGCACAGCCGGCAGGTGTCCCGATGCGCGACGGTGACGGTCATGGATCTTGGCTCCGGTCAGCGGTCCGTGGCGGGGAACAGGTCGTCGACGAGGCGGTCGAGCGGCTGCGGCGCAAGGCCGGTCAGGGCCGTGGTCCGCGCCATGCCGAGACCGCTGTAGGACGGCTTGAAGGCGATGTGAACGCCTTTGGCGGTGGCCGTCGTCGGCGCGATCAGCTCGGGATCGACCCGCAGCCGGCGCGCCAGGGCCCGCGCCAAGTCGACATAGGTGACGTTGTCGGCGCCGGACAGGTGCAGGCAGCCGGCCAGCCGCCGCTCGCCGATGGTGGCCAGCGCCTCGCCGACGAAGCGCACGGACATGGGCGCGAAGACGAGATCCGAGAAGGGCGTGACCACCTCGCCCCGCTCCCAGGCGGCGAGCCATGACGGCAGCGGCGGGGTCGCGGGATCGAGGATCTTGGTCAGGCGGACGATGTTGAGCCGGTCTTGCGTTCCGCTCGCCTCGGCGATCTCCCGGATCGCCTGCTCGCCCTCCGACTTCTGTCGGGCATAGGCGATGCCCGGCGCATGGGGATCGTCCTCGTGCGGCCAGGGTCGCTCGCCGCCGAACACCGAGTTCGTCGAGATGAAGGTGACGAAGAGCCCCTGCTCCAGCAGGGCGCCGACGAGCCGCGGGATCAACTCGACATTGATGACGCGGGCCAGCGGATCGGTCTCGCACCGTTCGTAATTGGTCGCCGCGGCGACGACGAAGGCGTAGCCCACCGACCCCGGGGCGACGAAGCGGTCTTCCCTCTCGAGGTCCAGGAGGACGCGCTCGTCGTCCAGGGTCTCGGGCCGTCGCGTGGAGGCAAGAACCGGACGCCCGCTTCGCTTGAGCGCGCCGACGACGCCGCCCCCGACGAGGCTGTCGCCGCCCACCACCAGATACCCGGTCCTGTCCTGCATCGGCTCCGTCGGCTCCGTTCCGGCGCCACCGTCGACGGGATGGCAACCATGCGGGTTCACACCGTGTCAACGGCGATCTGGCGTGCGGCATCGGGCCGGCGGCCCTCGTCATCAACGATCTCGAAAGACTCCGAGGCCGACGAGCGGAGGCGCAGCGACACCAGCGCGCTGCTGCAGTACTCAAGGCATTCGTCGCTTGAGTTTCGCAATCGAATATTGTTTACCGCCGTCAGCGCCGCGACGATCGGCCAGCCGACCACCGCAAGGGCGCAGGCCGGCACGTCCAGGATCCGGCCCGGCAGCAGGTTCTGCTTGATGGCGCGATCCAGAAGCCGAAGCCGCCGCTTGACGCGGCCGCCGCTGAAGGCGGCAGAGATAGTGTACCGGATCCAATGGGATGGCAGGATCTGCTCGATGTACTGCGCCATTTCATGGGAAAAGTTGCTGGGATCGAGCTCTGAGTTCATGTGCTCGAAGAAAAGGGAAAGTGTGCCGCTCGGCCTGAGTAGCTCGGCCGCCGCCTCAACGAGCTCGGCTGTCTGGCGAATGTCCTTGCGCCAAACATGGATGAGGATCCTGTCATAGGCGGCGTTCGGCTTTCGCCTGCTATCGAGCAACTCACGAAAGGAGAGCGTTTCGAGCGGCAGCTCCGCGCTCAGGGGCGTCGGCAGCTGACTCGTGTCCGGGTATATCAGCAAGCTCTGTCCGCTCGCCGTTGACCGCGCC
This sequence comes from uncultured Mycobacteriaceae bacterium, assembly GCA_964613585.1. Classification (GTDB taxonomy): domain Bacteria; phylum Pseudomonadota; class Alphaproteobacteria; order DSM-16000; family Inquilinaceae; genus CAZTHL01. The sequence continues at coordinate 34,315 of CAZTHL010000030.1, forward strand.
CACGACCAGACAAGACGGGAATCAAGCCACAGGTGGTGCCAAATGGCGACGTTCGGCATGCGGCCGGTTTGCTGACGCACGGTCCTCATCAGGGCAAGATACGGATTCCCGGCGATCAGCTTCAGAATCGAGACTTGGCGGTCGGTGACCCGCTCCTCAGGCATCTCGTCGGATGTCGAGCCCGGCAATGCCAGCTCCGGAGGCAAGTCCGTCTGCTTACCGTTCGCTGAGTGGCTTGCTCGAAGCATTGACCAGGTCTGGACGCCCAGAACCCAGTAATGGTGGCGCGCATGGTCCATGGGGATTGCGCTCATCTCCCGGCCCAGCGCCTCGACGAAGCGGCCGGCCTCGGCCCGATGACGATCGATGTCGTCAGGCAACGCTTTCGCATGGAACAGCACGTCGATCTCGGCGAAACGCCGATGCTCCCGCGTGGTCCAGCGTGACAGCTCTGCCGCGATGTCGCCGACGCTCGGCCGCCCGCAACGGAGGAAGTGCTTCTCCTGATCCGTGGGCTGCAGCTCCAGCATGAAGAACTCATCGGAGTCGGCGAGCACCGAGAAGCTGCCGGACGGCACCAGCTCCGGCACGAAGCCGTAGTCACAATAGGAGCTGACCGGCGGCATCGGCACCTCGGGCCGGATCGCCAGCATGAAGATCAGGTGGTAGCGGCCGAGCAGGGTGGAGTCGTTAACCTGCCAATAGATTTGATTGTAGGTGCTCGACCGGATGAAGGTCTGCGAGATGGTCTTCGCGATTACCGTCGGATGCAGGTTGGCGAAAGCGAGCCTCACCATCTCGCGCGGGCGCATGGTCAGCGTGTGGCGCTGCGTGTCGACCTCTTGCAGGAGGGTCGGCAGCACCGTTTCGGCGCGCGCGCGCAGGGACGGGGCCATGACGCATCGCTCGCCCCGGCGCAGCCGCTCGGCGAGCGCCTTCAGGGCGCCGTCCGCCAGCACGAAGTCCGAGTTCATGAAGATGAAGCAGGTGTCGACCTGGGCGGCGCCGCTGTCCATCACCGCGCGAGCATAGGCCAGAGTCAACGTGACCCCGTAGATGCCGGTGGTGATCAGATCGTCGATGTAAATGAAGCGGATCGGACAAATCGACTTCAGGACGCCGAAGGCCGCTTCGCGTTCAAAGGACAGTCGGCTCTCGGCCGTTGTCATGATCAGGATCTCTAGGTCGAAGTCCTGCGCCAGGCTCGGTAGATTGCCGCGCGACAAATACGATGGCAATGAGCAGTGGGCGAACTCTTCAATATAGCGTTCACCCCAGATGGCGGCAATAAATTTGACCTTAGCCTTGCCCGTCATCCGACGTCGTTTCTCGTTCGCGATCCACCATTCTGTCATCGGCAATAGAGTTGCCATATGACCTTTGGTGATCTTTGCATCTCTGGTTACGCCTGCCTTGCTTATCACACCAGCGCCGCGGATCGCCACATTCGTTTGCCTGGCCTCGACACGGTGTGCCCCTGCCGTGAGGCTTTTCCGCACCACTCCGGGCCGCGTTCGCGTGAGGCCGGTGAGGTGTGCCCGCGGCGGCGCCGAAGGCGTTGACGTCTCCGGCCATGCGGTGCAGTACCTCATCGCCGGTCAGGCTCCGGCATCGGCCGCGCCGAACGTGGCGACCGACCGGCCGGCGCAAGGCGATGGGGCCGCGGAGAAGCGAATGGTGTGCCTGGTGTGCGGCGCGGACAGCGTCGTCGAGCGCCTCGATGTCGGGCGGCATCCGGTGGCAACCTTCTTCCTGCCGGAGCGCGACGCGCCGGAGCCGACGTACCGGCTGGCGCTCGGCCAGTGCGAGACCTGCGGGACCATCCAGCTGACGGAGCCGCTGCCGCACGACGCGCTCGTGCCGCCGACCTTCATCGAGGCACGCGAGCCCGAGGAGCATCTGGACACGACCGTCGGGCAGATCCTGGCACTGCCCGGCGTCGGCACCGATGGCATTGTCGGCGGCCTGACCTACAAGGACGACACGACCATCGAGCGCTTCCGGCGCCACGGGTTCGGCAGGACATGGCGCGTCGAGCTCGGCGAGGACCTCGGCATCACCGATCCGGCCGCCAACATCGAGACGGTGCAGAAGCTGACCACGCCGGAGCGGATGGCCGGCATCGCGGCGCGCCGCGGCCAGGCCGACATCCTCATCGTTCGGCACATCACCGAGCATGCCGAGCATCCGGCCGCCTTCATCCAGGGGCTGGAGGCGCTGGTGAAGCCCGGCGGAATCCTCATGATCGAGGTGCCGGACTGCTCGACCAGCCTCGATCTGGCGGACTACTGCATGATCTGGGAGGAGCACTCCCTCTATTTGACGCCGGAGACCCTGGCCCCGCTGGTCCGTCTTGGCGGCTTCGAGCCGATCCGGCTCGACGTCCATCCGAGGCCGTTCGAGAACTCGCTCGTGCTGCTGGCCCGCCGGACGGACGCGGTGCCGTCGTGGCGGGTCGAGCCGGCCGCGCGCGCCCAGGTCGGGCGTCTTGCCCGCTATGCCGAGGCCTACGAGCCGGCGCGCCGGGCTGTGCGCGAGACCCTGGCGCGCTGGCGCGACGCCCATGGCCCGATCGCCCTGTTCGGCGCCGGCCATCTGGCCTGCGCCTTCGTCAACGTCATGGGCGTGGCCGACCTCGTCGACTTCGTGGCGGACGACACGCCGGAGAAGCAGGGCCGCTTCCTGCCCGGCGCGCGCCTGCCGATCGTGCCCTCGGGCGCGCTTGTCGAGCGCGGCATCGGGCTCTGCCTGCTCGCGCTGTCGATCAACAATGAGGACAAGGTGATCGCGCGCAACGCCGGCTTCGCGGAGCGAGGCGGCGTGTTCCGCTCGATCTTCCGCGCCAGCCCACGATCGATCTTTGGTGATGCCCCGCTCACGCGCGACACGGCCTGAAGCGCCGACGGGCGCGGCGGGACGCCTCAGCCGAGGACCGGAAAGCGCGTCCGTCGCGGCGGCCGGCGGGCGGGCGGGACTCGAATGGCCGCCAACGGGATCATGAGAATGGATGGTGGTGGAACGCCGGTGACCGGCGCCACCGAGCCGGCCGGCCCCGAAACGATCGGGGGCATGCGCGTGGTGGTGTCCCCAAGCCCCGGGCATCCCCTGGTCGTGGCCGTGCGCGACATCGCGGAGGCGTTCCGCTTCGCGCCCGTCTGGCTCCATGCGGGCTGGATCGACGTCGTCTGGCGGTTCCGCCGCACGCGTCTCGGACCCCTCTGGCACACCCTCGGGCTCGGCGTCTTCGTCTTCGTGATGGGCGTCATCTGGGGCACGATGCTCGAGCAGGATCCGCGGGAGTATTTCCGCTACATCGGTACCAGCCTCATCGTCTGGACCCTGGTCGCCGCCTTCGTCACGGAGGGCTCGACCAGCATCATCTCCGGCCAGGCCACGGCGGAGTCGATGCGCTTTCCCTATGTGGCCTTCACCTTCGGCCACGTCTGGCGCGCGCTCCTGCTGTTCGCGCACCATGCGGTCCTGTACGTCGTGATCCTTGTCGGCACCCTCTACGTGCCGAGCCCGGTCGCGCTCATCGCCATCCCGGGCCTGCTGCTGGTCGTGGCCAACGGGGCCTGGATGAGCCTGCTCATGGGCATGATCAGCCTGCGCCGGCGCGATCTCGTGCCGGCGGCGGCCAGCGCCATGCAGATCATGATGTTCGTGACCCCCGTCTTCTGGCCGAAGGACCGGCTCGGGCCCGAGCTTGCCTATGTCGCGGACCTCAACCCGCTCTACCATCTGATCCGGGTGGTGCGTGACCCGCTGCTCGGCACCGTTCCGCCCTGGACGAGCTGGGCCTTCGTGGCCGGCACCCTGGTGGTCGGCTCGACCCTCACCCTGTGGCTTTACGGGCGCTACCGCGACCGCTTCGCCTACTGGTACTGACGGAGACGGCGACGTATGGCGAGCCTGACGGTGGAGAAGGCGTGGGTCGAGTTTCCGGTCTCCCTGTCGCGCTGGCACCGGGCCAGGACCTCGCGCACCGGGGGGGCGATCGATGCCGAGCGTGGGGTGGTCACGGCGTTGCGCGACATCTCGCTCGAGCTGCGCGACGGCGACCGGCTCGGGCTCGTCGGCCACAACGGCGCCGGCAAGTCGACGATGCTGCGGCTGCTGGCCGGCGCCTATCCGCCAACCCGGGGCCGGGTGCTGACCGCCGGGCGGATCTCGACCCTGTTCAACGCAACTCCCGGCCTGAGCCAGGACGGGACCGGTCGCGAGAACATCGTGACCTGCGGCCTGCATCTCGGCCTGACGCGCCGGCAGATCGCGGACCGGATGGACGAGATCATCGACTTCGCCGAGCTCGGCGCCTACGCCGATCTGCCGGTCCGCATCTACTCGACCGGCATGGTGACCCGCCTCGGTTTCTCCATCGCCACCGCGGTTGAGCCCGAGATCCTGCTGCTGGACGAGGGCCTGGCGACCGGCGATGCCCAGTTCGCGCAGAAGGCGAGCCAACGGATGCAGGAGCTGATGACACGCTCGTCCATCCTGGTCATTGCCTCGCATTCCGAGGCCCTGGTCGCCAACATGTGCTCGCGCTGCCTGCTGTTGGAGCACGGCCGCGTCGTCGCCGACGGTCCGGCCGCCGCCCTGCTCGAGTCCTATCACAAGGCCGTGGTCGAGGCCGCGCAAAGCGACGATCCGGAGGGTTTGCACCGCGCCTACACGCTGGCGACCGATCTTCACAGGCGCGGCGAGCGGCCGGCGCCCGAGCTCGAGGAGCAGGGCCTTCGCTACGCGCTCGGCCTGGCGCCGGATGATCCGAGCATGTGGCAGCGCTATGTCCACCTGCTCGTGATCCAGGACAAGACGGTGTCGCCGGAGGTCCGCGTGCGCAGCCTGCTGGCGACTCTCGCCGCCAATCCGGCGCGCGAGGACGTGCGGCAGGACCTCCTGTCGGTGCTCGCTGATTGCCCGGAGGGCGAGCTTCCGCCGGAGCTGCGGGAGCGTGCCGCGGCGCTCGCACGGGCCGGCGAGGCGGTGCCGACCTGACGATGCCGCGCCCTCGGCGGACCTTCCTGATCTCCCGGGGGCGCCTCGGCCAATGGCACCTCAATCGCCGTCCCGGTGGCCGTAGCTGCTGAGCAGGTCCGCCCCCAGCGTGCCGACGCTGGTGCTCGTCTCGACCATGCCCATGAAGGGCGCCTCGCGCGTCTTGCGGAAGATGAGGGAAATGGAGATCGTCGGTACGGGCGTCCGGTCGAGGGTCGTCTCGCGATCCGCCGTGCCGATCCGGCCGAGGCGTTGCGTCAGGCTGGGGAAGTAGCTCTGGTACTGGCGGGCGCTGGCGAACACGTTCTCTGTCGACGACGGTCCATCATACCACATGTCGACCACTTCATAATGGTTGTAGCCGGCAAGGTCGAAGAAGAAGCGGCTCGTATAGCAGAAGTAGCCGTGGTCAACATAGCCGACGCTCGGCACCACGTGCATGATCAGGCCATCCGGCTTGGCCGCATCGTGCACGGCGGCGAACGTGTTCATCTGATTGAGAATGTGCTCGCTGGTGCCGCAATTGATGACCGAGTCGTACCTGCCGACCAGGTCCTTCGGCAGGCGCTGGACATTGAGGTCGACGTAGCGCGTCTTGTAGCCGAGGGCGATGTCGATCGAGTCGTAGTCCATGCCCGCGGCCTCGAGCATCTCGCCGACGAAGCTCTCGTTGCGGGCGCTTCCCGTCTCGTCCAGCCCCGATCCGGCGGCCAGACGCTGCGCAAAGGCGTCCAGGTCCGGGCGCGGCGTCGGATTGTGCCGGCGCACGAAGGCGGCGATCTCCCCGGCGTCCGCGGAGTACAGGTTGGAGCTGCCGAGATCCAGAAGCGCGCGCCCCCGGCCCAGCAGCTTGTAGTCTTCCATGATGTGAACGTACGACATGGTGATGCCCATGGGGCTGACGGCTCCCTGAGTGGTGGGGTCCCGAGATCGTAGGTTGAGCACGGATCGTGGGCGCGCTTGTCCAGATCGTTTCCGGGTGATGCGGAATCGGCACCGGCTTCCCCCCGCCCGGCCACGCCACGCATGCTGTCGTGGGGTGGCCGGGCGGGGGGGGGGGGCCGGCCGGCGGTGGCACCCCACCCGGGAACCGACTAGCGTGTTAGCGGGAAGGGTGCGCAT
>CAZTHL010000031.1:0-40323 GCA_964613585.1 uncultured Mycobacteriaceae bacterium
AATCGCTTAACCGATTACGTTCTTACTATGTCTCGGTCTGACTGTTGAAGTTGGGTCATGGGCTTCACCCGGCTGATCGGCCATCTCGGCACCCTGACCCGCAACACCGTGCGCGTTCCCCTCCAGGGCAGCCACAGCTTCACCGCCTACGCCCGCCCCACCAGGCTTCAGCAAAAGGCCTTCGACCTGATCGCCACGGACTCCACGCGTATCCAGTAAACGAAAACCCTGACCGGCACATTATCGCGCCAGATCACCGGCTGCTCACCGGCGATGCCACCTAAGCCGGTAACGGATTAGAACAGCGGCACTCCCAAAACATCATTCAACAACACCAGGAAAAAATAGGTCGCCGCAATCGACCCAAAAAGAATCCGGACAAAGTCAGTCTTGCCATTCTCGTCGCGATAGCGGATACCGGTCCAAGCGACAAAGGCGGTCACGATAAGAAAGATGATATTTATCGGGATTTCCCATCTATCCGGGATCTCAAACATGTTCGCTCTTTTCCAATTACTCGCAGCTAGTTGACTGAGAGACAAGTGCTCCGGGCAGGTGGCTAAGCTCAGTCAATCTCGGACCGTTCAAAATACGGCGGCAGGCGCGACACGGGCTCTTCCGCAACCATGTTCGCGACGGCCACGCCTCCGAATACAACAACGCCGCAAAAGAAGGCGGTCACCCAGAAGCGGCGTACCCCATCTGGTACATGAGTTACATAATCCCGATCATATCTATGAAATCCGGCATGATCCGGGTCGATCTGATTGGCCCGCACTTGGTCAACAATGGATCGGGCATAGTGTCGGGCCCAAAAGGGCACTTTTTGCGCCAGCATATACTCGGCAAACAATCGATCGCACTCTTCTTCGTGAAGCTCGCGTCCAAACCAGTCGTAGTACGCAAGTTGGAGCAGCTGAAACTCCCCCACTTGCAGGAGATTTGCTGCCTCGGCGATCTCGGCCTTTTCCGAATCTTCCTCAAGATCAGGCCGAAAAAAAATATTGTAAAGCCCCATGGTGTGCATGCACTCCATCGCGAACAGTGTTGCGCCATGGTCGACGGTTAAGGTAGCAAATTTGTTAAGGTTGCCGGCCAGTCAAGCCTTCGATCGGGCCCACGTGGTCAGCTGTCTGCGGCGGCAGGGATTGAGCGACTCCATCTGGCCGCCAAAAAGCGTTTCCATCTGGGCGCCAAAAAAGGCGCTCCGTGGAGAAAGTCCGCCAAGCCGGCGGCAAAAGGTCCAATACCACTGCCGACCGAAAAGTATGTAGTGAGGTTAATGGCGGCAGAGCACGTGCGTCAAGAAAGCACGGCATCGAAAAAATTGTGACCGTGCCTACCGCCGCCGCAAGCAGGTTTCCGTCACGGCCCTAAGCTGCGCTGTCTGCCAAGTGGTGATTTGGGAAGGCGGCTTAGGATTGCGTCAGGCCGAGAACAGGGATTGCCCAGCGAAGGTCCGGTCGATCGACAGATGGACGCTGCAGCCGCTCGCCCGGCCGGTCGGCGAGTGGGGCACGGTGTTCGCCGATCCGGCGGTGGCCGCCGCCATCCTCGACCGGCTGCTGCATCAACAGATGGCGCAGGCCGCCGGTGGGGCTGCTGGCGGCCATGCGCCAAGCGTAGGCCAAGCTCGGCCACCGGTCCGATCGTGGCGGCCAAGGCGCGGCCGACGACAAGCCGATCACCTTCGACGTCGAGAGCATCAGGGTCGGCTTGACCACAGCCTGGAAGGACGGCGACCAGCGGCCTACGCATCGACGTTACTACCGTCGACAATGGTCGATCGGCAAGAGGCCGACGATGATGGATGGCCTGCACGATCAAATATGAGCACTGGTCGAAGCGGATCCGACGACCACGGCCGTGGCCGTCCTCGAGCGGCTGCGGGCCCAGGATCCTGGTACATTCAGGGCAAAGCATCGGCGAACGGGCCGGCGCTGCGTGAAGCTGTGGCGCGGTGAGCAAGCTCGTCGGCTGATTCTGGGCGGCGCTGATGTTCTTGGCGCCGGTATCGACCCGTTGAGGTCGCCGTCTGCTGATGCTGAAGATCCTGATGGACGCCGCTGGTGCCTGTCGAGCACTGCCTCGGTCACCGAGCAGCCGTACGATGGATGGTCCTTGGAGGCATTTGGGCCGGCTCAGGGCCCTTCGGTTACCTGTTGACGGAACATCGGCTCCGCGGCATTGGCTCGGTGGAGGACGTGATCTTGCCGTCATGCCGCTTGGCTCGGTGCCCCCGATGGCCTCGAGCGGGGATCATATTCCAGTAAGAGTATGCGGATTTTTCCAACTCTCGAGGATCTTGATGTAGTTCGCACGTGCAAAAGCGGTCGGATCTCCGACATGCTGTTGGCTCATCGCGCCCTTCATCTGCTGGACTGAATGATAGTCATGGTTCTTCATCCAGTCGGCCAAGCCATCGAGCAAGGTCGACAGATGGCCGGGCCCGTTCTTGAGCAGCGCTGATGTCGTCATCACCGCGTCGGCTCCGGCCATGATATACTTGACAACCTCGCTCGCTGAATGAACGCCGGAGGTGGCGGCTAAAGATGCCCGAACCCGGCCAAAGAGGATGCCTATCCAGCGCAACGGTAGACGGATCTCGGCCGGGTCGCTCAAATTCAGATCGGACTTCACTGAAAGTGCATCAAGATCGAAATCGGGTTGATAAAATCGATTGAACAGCACTAGGGCGTTCGCACCGTTCTCGTCAAACTGCCGTGCCATGTCACCGATTGCGCTGAAGAACGGATTGAGCTTTAAGGCGACAGGCACGGTGACCGATCTTTTGACATGCCTGAGCACATCGAGATAGCGGGTTTCCACGTCCCGTCCTGATACATTGAGATCGGCAGGAAGGTAATAAACGTTTAATTCCACAGCTGCAGCGCCGGCTTCCTGCATCTGACGGGCATAATCTGCCCAGCCGCTGTCGGTGACCCCGTTGAGGCTGGCAATGACCGGAATGTCACAGCTCTTGCTGGCTCGATAGATCAGCTCCAGGTACCGGTCCGGTCCAACATGGTATTCTTCGATCTCGGGGAAGTAGGTGAGTGACTCCGCAAAGCTCTCCGTCCCTGAGGCCGTCAAGTGCTCTAGGGCGGCGCTTTCCTGCCGCAACTGCTCCTCGAAAAGCGAGAACATGACGACGGCGGCAGCGCCGCTGTCCTCAAGACGACGAATCCCGTCGAATGTCTCGGAAAGCGGAGACGCAGACGCTACGATGGGATGTTTGAGGTCCAAGCCCATGTAGCGGGTACGCAGATCCATTGTTCTCGCCTTCTGATCGTGTCGAGCCTGGCTTCTAAGCCGGTGGGGAGGCCTCTGCTCACGAAAAGGGGCAGGTGCCTCCAGAAGACGCGGGTTCGTCTCAGGCCCGTCCTTCAACAATCCCGCCAGAGGCCATTTCTTCATAGACCTGCCACTTTTGGTTCACGGCGTTCTGGGCCATGACCATGAGCTCGTCCGCCACCCGCGGGTTTGTTTGATGCAGCATCCGGTAACGCAGCTCGTTATAGGCATAGTCCTTTAACGGAATTCTCGGTCGCTGCGAGTCGAGCACGAACGGGTTCTCTCCGCTCTCACGGACGGCCGGATTGTAACGCAACAGTGGCCAGTAACCGGCGAGCACTGCCAAGTGCTGCTGATCGAGGCCCTTGTTCATGGCAATTCCATGCGCAATGCAATGGCTATAGGCCAAGATGAGAGAGGGGCCATTGTAGGCCTCGGCTTCGCGGAAGGCGAGCAGGGTCTGCTGCGGATTGGCGCCCATGGCTACCCTGGCGACGTAAACGTTGCCATAGGAGATGGCCTGAAGCGCAAGATCCTTCTTGCCGACTGACTTGCCAGCAGCCGCGAACTTGGCGATGGCACCAATCGGAGTTGACTTCGACATTTGTCCGCCAGTGTTCGAATAGACCTCTGTATCGAGCACGAGGATGTTGACGTTGCGACCGCTTGCCAGAACATGGTCCACACCGGAAGACCCGATATCGTAGGCCCAGCCGTCGCCCCCCACAATCCAGATGCTCCGCCGGACGAGGTGATCGGCCACTGAGAGAAGGTGTCGGGCCTTGTCGCCCTCGATGTTCCTGAGCTGCTGCTTCAACGAAAGCACGCGCGCTCGCTGCTGTCGGAGTTCCGACTCCGTCATCTGCGGCGCGACAAGCAAGGCCTCAACGAGCTCAGACTCCAGGGACGGAGCCAGATCCTTCAGCAGATTGCGAGCCAGATTGACGTGCTGGTCCGCGCATAGCCGGTAGCCAAAACCGAACTCCGCATTGTCCTCAAACAGTGAGTTTGACCAGACGGGACCGCGGCCTTCGGCGTTGACCGAATAGGGAGTCGTCGGCAGATTGCCGCCATAAATGGATGAACATCCTGTAGCATTGGCAATCATTAGCCGGTCGCCAAACAATTGCGATGCCAGCTTGATATAAGGTGTTTCGCCACATCCCGCACAAGCGCCAGAAAACTCGAACAGCGGCTCCAAAAATTGAGCGCCACGAACAGTTGAAAAATCAACCCGCGATCTGTCATTGACGGGAAGCGTCTCAAAAAAATCAATATTGCCGCGTTCTGTCTCGAGAAATGGCTCTTTGATCTTCATGTTGATCGCCTTTACGCCCACTTGCTCCTTGCTCTTGGCGGGGCACACCTCAACACACAGGCCGCAACCCGTGCAGTCCTCTGTATAGACCTGCAGTGTATACCGGGTCTCAGGAAAACCGCGCGCATCAATTGGCGCTGAACGGAATCCTTCAGGGGCATCTTCGAGATGCATCTCGTTGTAGAACTTTGCGCGAATCACACTGTGTGGACAAACGTAGCTGCAGTTGCCGCACTGTATGCAGATATCCGGCTCCCAAATCGGGACGAACTGGGAGACATTACGCTTTTCCCATTTCGTTGTACCGGTTGGATACGTGCCATCCAACGGCATCAGGCTCACTGGAAGCTCGTCACCTCTCCCGGCCATCATCATCGCAGTGACCCTCTGCACAAATTCCGGCGCAGAAGGTGAAACGACTGGCAGCACATCACGGTCGCTGGTCACAGTTGCCGGCACGGCTACCTTATGCAAATGCGCAAGTGTATGGTCGACGGCCTCAAAGTTCTTGTTGACGACCTCTTCGCCTTTCTTCTGGTAGGTCTTGCGAATCGCGTTCTTGATCCTCTCAATCGCCTCCTCCTTGGGCATGATGCCGGAGATGGCAAAAAAGCAGGTCTGCATAATGGTATTCGTACGTGTGCCCATACCGGTGTCACGGGCGACCTTGTAGCCGTCAATGACGTAAACGCTCAGGCCCTTGTCGATGATTTGCTGTTGAACCGCTCTTGGCAGGTGATCCCAAACGTCGTCAGGACTGTACGGACTGTTGAGCAGAAAGGTCGCTCCCGGGGCGGCATGCTTAAGCACATCGGCCTTCTCGACGAAATTGAATTGGTGGCACCCAATAAAATTTGCTGTCTGCACCAAATAGCTCGATCGGATCGGCTTCGGACCGAACCGAACATGGCTCACTGTCTGGGAACCGGATTTCTTCGAATCGTAGACAAAATAACCTTGCGCAAAGAAATTCGGATCATCGCCGATGATCTTGATAGTATTTTTGTTGGCGCCGACGGTTCCGTCGGCACCCAGTCCGTAGAACATGGCTCGGAAGACGTGGTCAGGCTCGATAACAAAGCTTGGATCCCAGTCGAGGCTGGTATGGGCCACGTCGTCCAGGATGCCGACAGTGAAGTGGTTCTTTGGCCTGTCTTTTTTTAGCTCATCAAAAACGCTCTTCAGCATCGCCGGCGTGAATTCCTTGGAGGACAGGCCGTAACGTCCACCGATGACGCGTGGCAAGGGCATGCCCAGCGTGCCGTTCGCGGCCGCTTCGGCCAGAACAGTAACGAGATCGAGATACAGGGGCTCGCCTGTGGAGCCGGCTTCCTTGGTGCGATCGAGCGCGGCAATCACTTGTGTGGTTTTCGGCAGCACTCGAAGCAGGTGCTCGACGGAGAAGGGCCGATAGAGATGGATTTGCACGACGCCGACCCGCTCGCCGTTGTTCTCCAAATACTCCACCGTCTCTCGTGCCATGTCGGCGCCTGAGCCCATCAGGATGACGACCCGCTCCGCCTCCGGATGGCCGAAATATTCAAACAATTGGTAATGCCGGCCGGTCAGCTCGGCGAATTTCTTGAAGCAGGATTCGACAATGCCGGGTACCGCTTCCTGAAATTGATTGATTGTTTCCCGTCCTTGAAAATACACATCCGGGTTCTGAGCCGTGCCCCGCATGACGGGGTTGTCCGGATTGAGCGCTCGCTGTCGATGAGCAAGAACGAGATCGTCGTCGATCATCGCTCGAATTTCTTCGTCGGCGAGGAGCGTGAGCTTGTTGACCTCATGAGAGGTGCGGAAGCCGTCGAAAAAGTGCAGGAACGGAATTCGGGCTATAAGCGTCGCGGCCTGGGCAATGAGCGCCATGTCGTGAGCCTCCTGCACGGAGCTCGACGACAGCATGGCAAAGCCAGTCTGCCGGACGCCCATGACGTCGGAATGATCACCAAAAATCGACAGCGCATGAGTTGCCACAGCGCGAGCCGCGACATGGAAAACCGTTGGCGTCAATTCACCGACGATCTTGTACATATTTGGGATCATCAGCAGCAATCCCTGCGACGCCGTGAAGGTCGTCGCCAGAGCGCCTGATTGCAGTGCCCCATGGAGGGCGCCAGCGGCTCCAGCCTCACTTTGCATTTCGGCGACGACCGGCGTGTCACCCCAAATGTTGGTCTTTCCTTCGCTGGTCCATTGATCAGCCAACTCCGCCATCGTCGAGGACGGCGTGATTGGATAGATGGCACAGACCTCATTGGTCCGATAGGCGACGTAGGCGGTCGCTTCGTTTCCATCGAGGGTAGTGACGGCATGGTCGACCATGGTCGATGCTCCAGCGCCTCGCGCGCACCACACAAGCGCGACCCCTCCATCGGGAGCAGCGCCGTGACTGGGGAAGGTCGGTATTGCGGGCCGGTAGGTCCGACCCGCCTAGGCGTTCCGAATGCCGCGGTCAGGCCGGCTCCGGGATCATCTCGATGGCGTGGCACGGGCACTGCTCGTAGCAGATCGCGCATCCGGTACAGAGGTCGTAGTCGTATCGATACCGCTTGCCGGGCCCCAGCTTGATGACCGCGTCCTCCGGGCAAGCGCCGAAGCAGCCGTCGCATTCGAAGCAGTTGCCGCAGGACAAGCAGCGTTTGGCTTCGTAAACCGCTTCTTTCTCGCTAAGCCCTCCGAGTACCTCGTCGAAGGAAGTGCGTCGACGCAGCATGTCCGCGTGGCTCTGTGGACGCTGCGCGGCATCGGTGTAATACCAAACATGAAGCTTTTCGAAGCTTGCCAAGTCGGCCTTCGGGCCCGGAGCGTAGTCCATGCCGCGCAGCCAGGCATCGATGTTGCGAGCAGCCAGCTTGCCATGTCCAATGCCAATGGTGACCGTGCGATCGGATGGCACCATGTCACCCCCGGCAAAGACACCCTTAGCGCCGGTGTGCATCTGCTCGTCCACGACGACCGTGCCGTCACGCTTGAACTCTACTCCCGGAATGCGGCGAAGAAACTCCGTATCTGTGTCTTGCCCCAGCGCCAGGATCAAAGCGTCGGCTTCAAGGGTCTCGACCTCGCCTGTGGGCTCCGGCCGTCCCTGCTCATTGATGCGCATGACCTCCACGGTCATGTGGCTTTCATCGATCTCCTTGATCGTCCGCAGCCAGTGGATCTTGACGCCCTCCTCGATCGCCTCGTCCGCCTCGAACTCGTGGGCCGGCATGTTCGCGCGATCGCGGCGGTAAACGATCATGGGCTCGTGGCCCAGCCTCATCGCGGTCCGAGCAGCATCCATCGCCGTATTGCCGCCGCCGTAGATTGCCACTCGCCGACCCAGCTTCAGCGCTTCCTTGTTCTCCACGCTCTTAAGGAAACTCAACGCGTCAAGAATCGGCCCGGCATCGCGGCCCGGGATGTCCGTTTTCTTGCTCAAATGCGCTCCGACCGCGGCGAAGACGGCGTCGAAGTTGCCGTCCGCCTTCTCCGCCATGACGTCCTCGACCTTATGATTGAAGGTCATCTTGACGCCCATGTCAGCGATGCGTTGACATTCCCGGTCGAGCACATCTCGTGGCAGCCGGTAGGCCGGGATTCCAAAATGCATCATGCCGCCCGCGAGAGGTCCGGCATCGCGGATCTCAACCTCGTGGCCCAGGCGCCGGAGATGATAGGCCGCCGACAAGCCACTCGGTCCGGCTCCGATCACAAGAACGCGCTTGCCGGTTGGCTCAGCCTCGACGCGGACCTTCCAGCCCTCCTCGTGGGCCTTGTCCCCGAGAAATCGCTCTACGGCATGGATGCTGACCGTCGCATCGAGCTTTGCTCGATTGCAGTCCGTCTCGCATGGATGGTAGCAGACCCGGCCCATGACCGCGGGCATGGGGTTCTCCGTCATGAGGAGCTGCCAAGCCTCCTCGAAACGGCCAGCCTGGGCATGCGCCAGCCAGCCCTGGATCGGCTCACCGGCGGGACATGCGTTGTTGCAGGGTGGGAGCAGATCGACATAAATCGGACGCTGCGTGCGATAGGGACCGGTTCGCCGCTCGTGGGTCAGATCCGGCGGCTGCGTCATGTCGGACGGCTGATGGGTCATTGCTTGCTCGGAACTCCGAGATCCGGGGCAAAGGTCGTTCGCCGCAACGGCGTATTTCCTCACTGGCGCACGCGGCCCCCGGAGGAAAACGATCTGCGTATCACCCCATCACCGCGACGCCTTTGCCGGCGCGAACGCGTCACTGATGGATAATCCTCTCAAGTCAGAGGGATCCGCCATGACATCGATCAATTTGCGGAAGGCCTTCCGGCGGGAGCTTCGCTGGCCCGCTGCGGGTCAGGGCGCGGCTCAAGCATGATCGGCAGGACCAGCGGGGAGGCTCCCGATGCGGCGGCCACAGGGACCGACTCTGGCGTCGCCGCGCCGACGATCCGACGATTGGGCCCCGAGCTCGTAAATTGCATCGCTGCCGGCGAGGTCATCGAACGACCGGCCGCCGCCGTCAAGGAACTCGTTGAGAATGCTCTTGATGCCGGTGCCCGCCAGATCGACGTCACCATTCGAGATGGCGGTCGCTCCCAGATTCTGGTGCGGGACGACGGCCACGGCATGGATCGGGAGTCGCTGCTGCTGGCCGTGGAGCGCCATGCGACCTCCAAATTGCCCGAGGGCGACCTGCAGCAGATAAGGAGCCTCGGCTTCAGGGGGGAGGCGCTTCCATCGATCGGGGCCGTCAGCCGGCTTCGCTTGACGAGCCGCAGTCGGCGCGCCAGCAATGCTTGGCAGTTGGAAGTCGAGGGTGGGCGGCTCGGTACCATCGGCCCCGCGGCGCTGGCTGCGGGAACCATGGTGGAGATACGAGATCTCTTCTTCGCTACCCCGGCTCGTTTGAAGTTTCTCAAGAGCGTTCGCAGCGAGGGGGCCGCGTGTCGAGACATGCTCGAGCGCCTTGCCATGTCGCGCCCGGATGTCGGGTTCTCCCTGCAAGGCGACGGGCGCATGGCCCTCCGTCTCAACGCGCCAAGTGGCGATATCGCGAATGCGCGATGGGACCGGCTCGCCGCGATCCTGGGCCGCGATACCGGCGATAATCTCGTCCCCGTAAACGAGGAGCGCGACGGATTTCGGCTCCTGGGCTATGCCGGCCTGCCCACGTTGCACCGTGTCTCCACTCATGGACAGTACGTCTTCGTCAACAATCGGCCGGTTCGAGACAAGCTGATGCTTGGAGCCATTCGGGGAGCATATCGGGATCTGGTGCCGCGGGATCGTCACGCCGTCGCCGTGCTTTTCCTGGAGGTTCCCTACGCCGAGGTCGACGTGAACGTTCATCCGACCAAGACCGAAGTCCGGTTCCGCGATGCCGTTCCTATTCGGAACCTCATCGTTGCCGGTGTGCGGCGGGGCTTGGCGGCGGCTGGTCACAAGACCTCGGGTCATTTGGGCCATGCGGCCGTCAACGCCTTCGCCCGTTCGAACGGGCGGGCGGGTCCGTATTCGTCTCGGCCCGCTTGGGCAGAGCTTGCGGAGGTGGGAGATCAGTACCAGGCGCCATTTGGGCCGCCGTCGGTGCGGACAGCGATCGAGCGCGGATCGTCGTCCGAGGCTCCCGCGCGGTCGGAGGAAGTACCCGAGCACACCACCAGCGAGGCGAGCCGGTACCCGCTAGGGGCGGCCTGCGCCCAGGTGCACGGAACATACATTATCGCCCAGACCCGCGAAGGCGTTGTCATCGTCGATCAGCATGCCGCCCACGAGCGACTCGTGTACGAACGGCTGAAACAGGCATTGCTGCAAGAAGAGGTGGCCAGTCAGCGGCTTTTGATGCCTGTGGTGATCGATGTTTTCGAGACACAAGCAGATCGATTGCGCCAATGCTCACCCCACTTGGTAAAGCTTGGCCTGGATGTTGAGCCTTTCGGACCAGGAGCGGTGCTCGTGCGGGCTGTTCCGAGCCTCTTGAACGGGGCTGACGTCCCTGCCTTAATCCGCGATATTGCTGAAGAGCTCGTGGGTACAGCGGGCCCCGAGGTGCTGAAGGGGCGTCTTGATGCCGTATGCTCGACCATGGCCTGCCATGGCAGCGTGCGCGCTCATCGAAGACTTTCCGTCGAAGAGATGAATGCGCTGCTTCGACAAATGGAGGCAACCCCCTTTTCCGGGCAATGCAATCATGGCCGCCCAACCTATGTGGCGCTCAAGCTGAGCGATATCGAGCGCTTATTCGGACGTTGATGCATGATTTTGGGACGACCGCGGTCTTCAAGATCAGTGCGGACTGGAATCGTATATATAACAAAATTCGTTCTGAAGCTTGACAAGCATGGTGAGAAGTTCGGGCTCGAAGTGGGCGGGGGATGTTCGATCATCGCCTTCGAGCATGATCGACAGCGCCTTTTGGTGATCGAACGCGGGCTTGTAGCTCCGGGGCATCCGCAAGGCATCATAGGTATCGGCGAGAGCGATGATCCGACCCGTGATTGGGATCGACTCTCCTGCAAGTCCATTCGGATATCCGGACCCGTCCCACCGTTCGTGATGTGTCAGGGCAATCAGAGACGCTTCCCGTAGGTCGGGGTGGGGGGCTCCGGACAGCATGGCATGTCCAATAAAGGTATGGCTCCGCACGATCGCCCGCTCGCGCTCATTGAGCGGTCCCGGCCGATGCAGCAGGACCGGCGGAACGCCAATTTTTCCGACGTCGTGAAGTGGAGCCACAAGCTGAAACCATTGACGGCGACACGACGACCAGCCCAGTTCTCTTGTAATGCAGTCAACGTACTTCCCGATCCGGCGAAGGTGCGGCCCGGTCTCCCGGCTGTGTCGCTCGGTGGCCGACAAAAGTGTCGCGACTGCCTTGGCAAAGCACGCGGGCACGCGCTTCATCGCGGGCAGCGCGCCGGCCGTCGCCATAGATCTCGGCACGGCCAATCCTTCGAGCCTGTATTGCGCCGAAGTCGGGGACGACTTGAGGCGCTCGATGCCCGTCAACGCCGATGAATTTCGGTGCATGGCTCTTCTTCTGCTCGAAGCGCACAACTGTTCAAGGACAAGCCGCACGTCGACTATCGCAAAATGATAAGCTCAGCCGGGTCGATCGGCTGGGACAAAAGTGTGACAGGTATCAAATGTTTTTCGCGCCATGGAACAAGTCGACGAGGAACGACGTGGGACAAAGAAGGATCGGCGGAGCGCCTCAGGTGGCCAGCGGCAGCTCGATCTGTACGCACAGGCCGCCCCGAAGCCGGTTCTCGGCCCAAACCCGGCCACCGACAGCCTCGACGTTCTGGCGGGCAATCCACAGGCCAATGCCGAAATGGGCCGGGCTGACATCGAGCGAGTTTTCGCCATAGCTTTGCGGAATGCGCCGGTCGGAGAAATATCGCTCGAAGATGCGCTCGAGGTTGGGTGGCGATACTCCAGGTCCTTCGTCCTCGATCCGCATCACGGCGCGGCGTCCATTGCGTCGAGCCGTGATCTCGATCCGTCCTCCCCGTGGAGAAAAGCTTGCGGCATTGTCGACAATGATCTCGACCACCGTTTCGAGAAGGTCCTCGCTCGCTCGAACCTTCATGCCGTGATCAAGATCGGCGATGAATTGAAGACGGCTCGCTGCGTGCAGCTGGGCATAACTCGTCACCATGCGTTCCAGCAGATCGGCCAGATCGACCTGGCTCGTAGCGGGTGTCATCAAGTCCGCGGTCGCCTCATCCAGATGCTGCGCGCACGAGACTAGATTGTCCAGCCGGGTCACGGCCTGCTCGGTCAGCTCTGCCGCTCGTCTTCCTCTTGGCTCGTCCCCTATGGCCCGCTTCATCGGCTCGAGGGATTGGCGAATGATGCCAAGCGGCGTCTTGAAGGCGTGGGCGTTGTCTTCGGCGGTCCGACGGATCGCCTCCGCGGACTGGCGCAATGTTTCGACCAGTCGATCGAAATCCTGAGCAACCGTATCCAGTTCAGGCACGCGATTTTGTGCGGCGAAGCTGCCTTCGGCGGGCATGTCGGAGAAACCGATCCGACGCGCCAGCCGTCCAAATTGGACCAGATTGCGCCAGACATCAAAAAAGATTGCCAGGACCACAAAGGCCATGCCGAAATAGATGAGAGCGGCAGCTTGCAGTTCCGGCGTTTTCCAGTAAGGCTGGCCGATGGCCGACCCAAGATAAGCCTCGGTGACGTGGCTGGTCACGAGAGCCCAGCAGCCGAAATCCGTGTTGATCGGCGTGATCGAGGTCAGGACCTCCTCCCCGCCTGTCTCTGTGGGCACCCGCAGCGCAAGCGGAAGATTGCCGCTGCAGGTTTGCCCCAGGCGCCCTAGAATACCTTGACGGATCAGGTGCTCACGCTCAGTGTCGAGCAGGGCCCGGGGCACGGACGGCACTGCTGCGACATAGAAGAACCCTTGGGCGCCGTCAATCTGTGAGGGTCGAACCAAAAGCCTGATCCGAGCGCGATCATCGACAAGCCTGCTGAGGTGCGCCGTGATCTCAGCCGGGATCGGATTTTCAGCCGACTGCAATGAAGACTGTAGGGAGCGGGCAATCAGCTCTCCTTGAAGCTGAGCGCTTTGCTTCAAGAGAACCTGCTTTTCCTGATCGGCAGCCTTGAACTGATTATAAATGAGCAATGGTACGATCAAAAAGATCCCGATCAGGAAAATGAGGCGTACGGCAAGCGATCGAGATAACCAGAGAATCCGGCGTCTTTGCACGTGATCATCCGGCACTGCGCCCAAAGGCCCAATGATAGCCGAACCCCGCATAGTTCCTGATCTGATCAAACGTTGGATCGATTGCTCGGAACTTTTGGCGGATTCTCTTGATGAAGGCCCGAACGTTAGATCGATAGCCGACGTCACCATAGCCGGCAATAAACCCGGCCCCTCTAACGAGATCGTAGATTTCCCGATACGACAAATCCGTGTCGGCCCGTCGCGCCAGAAGGCTGACAATCTTGAATTCGGTGACGGTCAGATCAACCATCTGACCGCGCCAGCTTGCCCGGCATGCCGCCATGTCGAGCTGCAATGGACCTAGCTCCATGAAGTCGGCCGGGTCAGGACGGCCTTCTTCGGTGATGCTGCTCTTGAGACCTTGTTCGATGATCTGAATGCGTCTCAACAGAATTGTGAAGCTTCGCGATTTCTCAACGAAGTCAATCGCCCCTCCAGCCAATGCGGCTTCCTCATATATCTGATCACTGAGCACGGTAAGGAAGATCACCGGCAGGTCGATCCCGACACTGCGCAAGCGGTGCAGCACCTGAATCCCGTCGATCCCGGGCATGCGCCAGTCGAGCAGAATGATATCCGCGCTACCTCCTGTCTCGAAATAGGTCAAGGCCGCTTGGCCGTCGCTCATCGAGACCACGTCATACCCTTCATCCGAAAGGTTCAGCCCGAGCGCTTCCCGAAAAAGATTATCGTCGTCAATCAGCGCAATGCGGACGCGGGTGACGCTGCGGGCAGTGGCCTCCTCAGCCATGCCGGACCGTCTAGCTGCGTCGGGCTCGTGCTTGATTGACGAGCTCGCCAAAGCAGCGCTGGTCTCGACTGGCGGCATCGACTGCGGCGTTGCCGGACGTGGTGACATCATAGGAGAGAACACGGAAGTTGCGGGTAGAAAGTTCCATGAAGAGGAACACATTCAGGGTGCAGTTCTCCGTTCCGTATTGCAGGGACAGTGCCGGCGGCACCTCCTCCACCCAGGACGGTTCGCCGAACAGCGTGATCATGTCGGAGCGGTCGAAGCCGACAATGTCCTTCAATCGCGAGGCCGAGTTGGCCGCGCCGCCCACGGCGCCGGGCAGCGGCGACACCGTCGGCACTGCCGCCTCGCGGTCCACTCCCTCACCCGAGGTCCTCGAGCCCTCCGCGGCCGGCCTCGGCTGCCCTCTGGGCACGGGCTCCACCGTTGCCAACCGCTTCGGGGGAGGCTCGGGCTTCGTCGGTGGGAGCGGTGGCTCGAACGGCGGGGTGGCCGAGACCACGGTGGGCGACGCCGGCTCCGAGACCCGAAGCTGCAGGTCCTCCTGCACGCAAGCGGCAAGGACCACCGCGCTCGCCAAAACCAGAGCCAAAGGCCGCACGCGCCGCCGCTCGGACATAAGGTCGGAACCAGAAACCATCAGAGACACCCCCACTATAGTCCACCGGAGATGGGCTGTCCCGGGCAAATCGACAGGCGCGGCGGGTTTGCCGGGCCCGACACGCCGGCGGCGGAGAACTCTCGCATCGAATAACTAAACAGTGAGTTCAGGGCGATCGGGTTGCGTCGCCGGCCGCAGCGGCATAAACACGTCCTCAACAAACGGCCTTACAAAACGATGCATGCTCAATAAAGCATAGAAATCAATTGGGCATGTTGAGGGGATGAGATTCTATCGCTGAGAGAACGCCCAGATACTGTCTAGGAAATCCCTAAAGGAGACTGGGACCATGGTAACACCGATTTGTAGCAGGGGCGGCCGAAGTGACACTACTGGCGGCCTTCGAGGAATAAGCAACGGAACGCTTTGGCTCATGGTCGTGGGCATTGCAGCCCTGATGCCGGGGCTGCTGGCGCCAAGCCCGGCCGCAGCCCACGAGGCCTGGGTGCTGACGCCGGCCGAGATGATCGAGCTCTTGAGCTTGCCGACGCCGGCAATCTTCCATCAGCCGACCATTGCCAATGTCGCGATCAGCGTGCTGGCGCTGCTGGCGATCGGCGCGGCCATGGTGGCCGAGCCGGTCTGGCAGGTCATCTCGCGCCAGCCCGCCGAGAAGGTGGCCGAGCGCTTCGGCGCCTTCATCCCGCTGGCGATGCGGCTGTCCATGGCGGCGCTGTTCGTCCTGGCGGCGCTCGGCCTGATGCCACGGCACGGCACCGAGATCCTGACCATGCCGACGCTGATGTTCCCGGACCTTGAACTGGGCGATCTCGGCCCCGGCTGGTCGTGGCTGGCGCCGGCGCAGCTCGCTCTCGCGGTCTGCCTGGTCTCGGGCCTGTTCGTCCGGGCCGCCGCGGCGGCGACCATCGGCCTCGCCGTCCTCGCCCATGCCCTGTTCGGCAACGTGATGTTCACCTACAGCCCGCACGTCGTCGCTCCGGCCCTGTTCCTGCTGTTCCGCGGCGCCGGCCGCTTCGCGCTCTCCATCCCGCCGCTGCCGGTGTTCGAGCGCAGCGCCCGTGCCCTCGAGGACTGGCCGGCCGAGCGCGTCCAGCTGCTGCTGCAGATCCTGATCGGTGCCGGCTTCGTCTACATGGGCGTCGCCTGGAAGCTGCTGCAGCCGACCCTGATCATGCACATCGTCGAGGCCGGCGGCGTGCCCCGGTTCGGCCTGCCGCTCGACATCTTCGCCTTCGCCATGGCCATGGTCGAGATCGTCGTCGGCCTGCTGGTGATGTTCGGCGTCCTCGTCCAGCCCATGTGCCTGGTCCTGTTCGGCGCCTTCGCCTTCATGTCGATCACCCTCGGCGAGAACCCGCTCATCCACATCCACATCTACGGCGTCATGATCGCGCTGCTGGTCCACGGTGCCGGCCGCTGGCAGCTGAGCCGCGCCCCCACGGCCGCCTGGGCCGAGGCCCTGGTCCCGCTGCTGCTGCCGCGCCGCCTGGTCCGCACCCTCAGCTTCGGAGGCCATTGATATGACCACCGCGACGACGATGACCAAAGCGCTCCCCCGGCCCCGCGGCTCCCTGCTGGTGACCCGCGCCGCCACCCTGGTGATCGCCGCCGCGGCGGTCGGCTCGGTCGGGCTCTGGGTGCCGATGGCCAACAACGCCCGAAGCGCCCTGCCCGCCGGGGTGGTCGAGGTGGCGCCGGCCCAGCCGGCCCCGACCCTCGATGTCACGGTGGACGGCGACCCCAGCGCCGGCTGGACGCTCGCCATCGCCACCGAGAACTTCGACTTCCAGTCCGACGGGCGGCCGGAGGTCGAGGGCCGGCCGGTCGGCCACGCCCACGTCCATGTCAACGGTGAGAAGGTCGGCATGTCCTGGTTCCGCTCCTTCCACATCGGCCGGCTGCCGCCGGGGCGGAACGAGGTCCGGGTCACCCTGAACACCCCGACCCACGAGGCCTTCGTCGTCGCCGGCGGGCTGCTGAGCCGGACCCTGGTCATCGAGGTCGGCCAGGACCAGGTCGGCGACCCGCTCATCGCCCGCTCGCCGGCGCCGACCGCCGAGGCCATGAGCGCCCAGCTCCAGCTCTAGCCGGAGCCAACCACAGAGCCACGCCCAGGAAGCCCGCGCGCGCGGCCGGATCCTTGTGATCCGGCCGTTTGCGTTTGCCCCACCGCCGGCCCGAAGGCTGTGGCACAGTCTCCGGCACGGGGTCGGCCCGCCGCTCGGCAGCGCCGGTCCCGCCCCGCCGCCCCCGGGAGACCGGCCGCCGATGCCCGCCGACCCCGCTCGCCTGCTGCGCGCCCTCCTCGACGAGGCGGTCCGCGTCGCCCGGCCCGAGACCTGCCTGCCGCCGCGCCTGCCGCCGCCGCCCGCCGGCCGCACCGTGGTGGTCGGCGCCGGCAAGGCCGCCGCCGCCATGGCCCGCGCCGTCGAGCAGGCCTGGCCCGGCCCGCTCGAGGGCCTGGTGGTCACCCGCTACGGCCATGCCGTCCCGTGCCGGCGGATCGAGGTCGCGGAGGCCGGCCATCCGGTGCCCGATCAGGCCGGCGCCGCCGCCGCCCGCCGCATCCTCGAGAGGGTGCGCGGCCTCGGCCCGGATGACCTCGTGCTCTGCCTCATCTCGGGCGGCGGCTCCTCCCTCCTGGCGCTGCCGGCCCCGGGCCTGACCCTCGAGGACAAGCAGGCGGTCGGCCGCGCCCTGCTGCGCTCGGGCGCGCCGATCGGCGCGATCAACGTGGTGCGCAAGCATCTGTCCGCCATCAAGGGCGGCCGCCTCGCCGCCGCCGCCGCGCCGGCGCCGCTGGTCACCCTGGCGATCTCGGACGTGCCGGGCGACGACCCCTCGCTGATCGCCTCCGGCCCGACCGTGCCCGATCCCAGCACCTTCGCCGAGGCCCGCGCGATCCTCGCCCGGCACGGCATCGAGCCGCCCGAGCCGGTCCGCCGGCACCTGGCGGCGGCGGCCGAGGAGACGCCCAAGCCGGGCGATCCCGCCTTCGCCAACGCCCGGCTCGAGCTCGCCGCCCGGCCCCAGCAGTCGCTCGAGGCGGCGGCCGAGCTGGCCCGCCGGCACGGGCTCACCCCGCTCATCCTGTCCGACCGCATCGAGGGCGAGGCCCGCGAGGTCGCCCGGGTGCTGGCCGCCATCGCGCTCCAGGCCGCCCGCTTCGGCCAGCCGGCGGCGCCGCCCTGCGTCCTCCTGTCCGGCGGCGAGACCACCGTGACCGTGCGCGGGTCGGGCCGCGGCGGCCGCAACGCCGAGCTCCAGCTGGCGCTCGCCGTCGCCCTCGACGGCCACCCCGCCGTCTGGGCGCTGGCCGCCGACACCGACGGCATCGACGGCAGCGAGGACAATGCCGGCGCGCTGGTCGCCCCGGACACCCTGCGGCGGGCTACCCGCCGGGGCATCGACCCCTCGGCACGCTTGGCGGACAACGACGGCTATGGTTTCTTCGAGGCGCTCGGCGACCTCGTGGTCACCGGGCCGACCCTGACCAACGTCAACGACTTCCGCGCCGTTCTGGTCCTTCCCCGAACCTGACAGGCCCTCCGGCCATGGCCCAGCATGCCCCGATCAAGCGGGCGCGCCAGACCAAGATCGTCGCCACCCTGGGCCCGGCCAGCAGCGCGCCGGACCAGATCGAGCGGCTGTTCGTGGCCGGCGTCGACGTGTTCCGCCTCAACTTCAGCCACGGCCGGCAGCACGAGCACGCCGAGCGGCTGGCCGCGATCCGCGACCTCGAGGCCGCCTACAAGCGTCCGGCCTCGGTGCTCGCCGACCTGCAGGGCCCGAAGCTGCGGCTCGGCACCTTCGCCGACGGTCCGATCGCGCTCGCGCCGGGCCAGCGCCTGCGCTTCGACCTCGACCCGACCCCGGGCGACGCCGGCCGGGTCAACCTGCCGCATCCGGAGGTGCTGTCGGCGCTCGGCCCCGGCCAGGACCTGCTGCTCGACGACGGCAAGGTGCGGGTCACCGTCAAGGACAGCGGGCCCGACTTCGCCGACACCGAGGTGGTGGTCGGAACCCGATTGTCCGACCGCAAGGGCGTCAACGTCCCCAACGCCATCCTCGGCCTGTCGCCGCTCACCGCCAAGGACCGCGACGACCTCAAGTTCGCGCTCGACCACGGCGTCGACTGGATCGCGCTGTCCTTCGTGCAGCGCCCCGAGGACGTGGCCGAGGCGCGGCGCCTGATCGCCGGGCGCGCCAGCCTGATCGTGAAGATGGAGAAGCCCTCGGCGATCCATCACCTCGCCGAGCTGATCGAGCTGACCGACGCCATGATGGTGGCGCGCGGCGACCTGGGCGTGGAGATGCCGGCGGAGGACGTGCCGACCCTGCAGAAGCAGATGGTCCGGCAGTGCCGGCGCGCCGGCAAGCCGGTGATCGTGGCCACCCAGATGCTGGAGAGCATGATCACGACGCCGACGCCGACCCGGGCGGAGGCCTCCGACGTCGCCACCGCGGTCTACGACGGCGCCGACGCGGTCATGCTCTCGGCCGAGACCGCCGCCGGCCAGTACCCGGAGGAGGCGGTGCGCATGATGGACCGCATCGCCCGCCGGGTCGAGAAGGACCCGCTCTACCGCACCATTCTCGACGCCGAGCGCTTCGATCCGGAGAACACCGCCGCCGACGCCATCACCGCCGCGGCCAAGCAGGTGGCCCGCACCATCAAGGCGGCCGGCATCATCACCTACACCACCTCGGGCTCGACCACGCTCCGGGCCGCGCGCGAGCGCCCGGACGTGCCGATCATCTGCCTGACCTCGAGCCGGGACACCGCCCGCCGCCTGGCGCTGTGCTGGGGCGTGCATCCGATTCTCACCGAGGACGTCGCCAGCTTCTCGGAGATGGTCGAGAAGGCCTGCCGGATCGCCTATCAGGACGGGCTGGCGACCGAGGGCCAGCGGGTCGTGGTCACCGCCGGCGTGCCGTTCGGAACCCCGGGCAACACCAACGTGCTGCGCATCGCCTGGGTCGGTCCCTGACCCCGTCCCGCCCGCGCTCGTGCCCGCGCACGAGGGGGCCGGGCAGGGGCCCCGCTCGCCCGCCCCGGCGCCGCGCGCGGCCGCGGGCCGGAACGGGGGCCGGCGGACGGGTCCCGGGCCACCCGGCTGCCGTGGAGGCGCATGCCCATGCTCCAGGTCCGCTCGCTGCGCCGGCTCGGGCTCCGGGTCGAGCGCCTCGACCTCGCCGATGGCGAGTGCGCCGCGCTGATGGGCGCCTCGGGCTCCGGCAAGTCGCTGCTGCTGCGCGCCATCGCCGACCTCGACCCCAACGACGGCGAGGTGCGCGCCGCCGGCCTCGAGCGGTCGCGCGTCTCGGGCCCGGAGTGGCGCCGCCGGGTCGGCTACCTGGCGCCCGAATCGGGCTGGTGGGCGGACACCGTGGCCGATCATTTCGCCGATGCCGGAGCGGCCCGGGCGCTCCTGGTCCGCCTCGGCCTGCCCGAGGATTGCCCCGGCTGGACCGTGCCGCGCCTGTCCTCGGGCGAGCGGCAGCGGGTGGCGCTGGCCCGGCTGCTGGTCCAGCGGCCGCCGGTGCTGCTGCTCGACGAGCCGACCGCCGCGCTCGACGCCGACGCCGCGCACCGGGTGGAGGATCTGCTGACCGAGCGCCTCGCCGACGGCGCCACCATCCTCCTGGTCAGCCACGACCCGGCCCAGGCCGAGCGGCTGGCCTCGCGTGTCCTGCACCTCGAGGACGGTCGCCTCCGCGAGGGGTGACGGGCCACTCTCGCCTCCCCGGGGACGTGGGGCAGGAGCGGGGAGGGGGCGCTCGGTCGCTGTCGGCCCCATCCCGGTGGCCCCCATCCCGGTGGCCCCCATCCCGGTGGCCCCCATCCCGGCCCTCTCCCGCGGGCGCCGCTGAGGATCGGGCCAGATCTGCCCGCCGTTTGGAACGCGCGGTCCCGTGCGGGGCTTTCCCGCGCGCACCGCCGACGGAGCCGGCCCATGGAGTTCATCCCGCTCGCCTACGTCGACCTGCTGATCGGCGCCGCGCTGATCCTGGCCGACGCCGCGCTGGCCCTCGCCTTCCGCCTCGGCATCGCCCGCTCGCTGCTGATCGCCGCGGCGCGCATGACGGTCCAGCTGCTGCTGATCGGCCTCGTGCTGGAGGCGCTGTTCGACCTCGAGTCGCCCTGGCTCACCGGCCTCGTGCTGCTGGCCATGGGGCTGTTCGCCGGCCGCGAGATCGCCGCCCGCCAGGACCGGCGCTTCACCGGCCCGTGGACCCACGGGCTTGGCGGCGGCACCATCCTGCTGGCCGCCTCGAGCGTGACCCTCCTGGCGCTGACCACCCAGCTGCGGCCCGAGCCGTGGTGGGAGCCGCGCTACGCCATCCCGCTGTTCGGCATGATCCTGGGCAACGCCATGAACGGCATCAGCCTGGGCCTCAACGCGCTCGTCACCGGCGCCGAGCGCGAGCGCGCCTCGATCGACGCCCGGCTGGCGCTCGGCGCCGACCGCTGGCAGGCGACCAACGCGGTGGCGCGGCAGGCGCTCCGGACCGGCTTCATGCCGATCGTCAACGCCATGTCCGCGACCGGCCTTGTCTTCCTGCCCGGCATGATGACCGGCCAGATCCTGGGCGGGGTGCCGCCGGCCGAGGCGGTCAAGTACCAGCTCATGATCATGTTCCTGATCGCCGGGGCGACCGGCCTTGGCACCCTGCTCGCGGTGACCGGCGGCGTGCTGCGGCTGACTGACGAGCGCCATCGTTTGCGACTCGATCGCCTCAAAGGCACCGGCCTCGAGCCGCGCTGAGGGGAGCATCGCCAGGACCGGGGCGGGTCGGTCGGCTGTGTAGGGAAATGTCATCGACAGTCGGGTTCCGGCCGAAAACCCATGGGCTTTCAACGGTGTGCGAACCCTACGCCGGACCGGCCCGGTAAGGTCGGGCCGCGCCGGCGAGCCGGCTCGGACGCACGGCGTCCCTGCCGGTCCCGCCGTCTCGGCGGCGGTCGCCCCCGATGCCGGCACCGCTGCGCTCGCGCCCTCTGAGCGCCCGAGCGGCCCCGTCTCGCTCCGTCCCGTCATCCCGACCTCGACCACCCCGCCGCTCCGTCTTGCATTCCCGAGTCGACAGCTTGTATAGGGCGCAGATCCTAACATTTGGTGTCGATCGGGGATATGCGGGGATATGTCGGCGGGATCAAGGACCTCATTCGGAGCAAGGCACCTGGCCGGTGCATGGTGTTGATGACGATGCGATGCGACGTCATGAACTGGACCCCAATGGGGGCCACCGGCACTCGGTTCGTGATTGGAAGCGCTGCCGGTCCGTCCTCCTGAATGGTCAAGCTGCGTGTGGTGGCAGATGCGGCTGTGGGCATGTGGGCGACGCGCTGGCGTCGCCCATGCGTAGCGGAATGTCCCCAGTCGTTGCGCCCTTGGTCCGTACCGCCATCGGCATTCGGTTGCCCAGTGCCTGGTGCGGCCGGAGGGTGTTGTAGAAGGCGATCCACACACCGATGCCGGCCTTGGCTTCGCGGCCATCGGCATAGGGCTCGAGGTAGACCTCCTCGTACTTCAGCGAGCGCCACAGCGGCTCGATGAAGATGTTGTCCATCCAGCGGCCGCGCCCGTCCATCGAGATGCGCACGCCGGCGGCGGAGGGGACGCCGACGAAGGCGGCGCGGGTGAATTGGCTCCTCTGACTTGCGGGCGGAGGGGCGCCCGGTCAACCGCAAGCGGGTGCAGCGGCTGATGCGCCGGATGGGGGTTGCCGCCCTGGGGCCGAAGCCGCGGACCAGCCGGCCGGCGCCGGGGCACAAGGTGTTTCCCTATCTGCTGGGCAACCTGACGATCGACCGGCCCGCCGTAAGCCGAAAAACGGCCAGGTCGTGAACAGTTCGTCCAGCCGCCGCATCAGGGCCAGATCGTTGTTGTTGGCCGGCCGCGGGGGCCGATAGACGCCGGAGCGGGCAAGCTTCAGTAGTGCGCACTGCCGGCGGATCGACAGCGTGGCGTGGGCGCGGTCGACCAGAGCCTTCCTATCGCCGCCCGACGCGGCCGGCATGTAAATATCCCTACCGTGGCCACCATTTGGTGCGTTGTCGCCATTGCTGGCAAATATCTACGTTGCTTCGACTTGACGCGGATTCTCCATGTCGTCATCGTTGGAAGTACACGTCGCCAGCGATCTTGTCGCTCTATCGATATAGTAATAAGATTATCGGCAATTTGACTTGATATCACCGAGACATTTATGGAAATCTCTCCTTGCATCAACAAGGGAGATGTTTCAGATGAAACGAATATTGAGCAACATGCTGACAGTGGCGCTGCTGATGGCAAGCATCACCGTTTCCACGACCATCCCTGCCCATGCTTCTCCTTGCGATCGCAATCCGGATTTGTGCGACAAGAAGTAGTGGCCCGGCAACGACGGAGACAATGCCGTCATGGACCAGCAACGGGAGGTCACCCGCAATGTCCGCGTGCTGCAGACACGCTGGCAGCGCTGGCGGGAGTATTGGGAACCGGCGGTGATGCTCGGTCAGCTGATCGTCGCCGTCATGTCCGTCGTCATCCTGGTGCTGATCGAGGCCCAGATCCAGGAGGCGCAGACCAGCGCGCGTCTGGTCGACCGCTCGCTCGAGCTGGCGCGTGCCTATCCGGAGATCACCGGCTCCGCCGAGACGCCGGTCGATGAGCTGATCCAGGATCTCAACTATTTCCTGGCGGGCAGCACCGGCGACCAGGACATCCGTCGGCGCTTCTTCGATCATGTGAACGCCACCTATCACGCCCTGCCCGATGAGGAGCGCAAGGCTCTGCAGGATGAGATCTATGATCGTCTCGCGATCTTCCGGACCATGTACCAGTGCATCCAGAACCAGGTCTGTCACGAGCCGACGCTGGTCATGCTGGTCGGCGCGTCGGTTGAGGACATGTATTTCCTGCTGAGGCCGATCCTTCTGTGCGATCCGCGCTTCGAGCGGCTGTCGATGGAGACGGTCTATCTGGCAGAGGCCCATGTTCGGGGCGAGGACCGCCAGGACAGCGTCTCGGTGCCGGGCAGCTGCAAGGAGTACAAGGCGTCCTTCGAGACCCTATAGGGCATGAACCCATTAAAAGGGCATTGAAGCCTCCAGATTCCCGAATCAGGATGGGTTTGATTCAACCTCCCCAAGGAGGATGGATCATGAACCAGCGACGCTATGGGATCACGGGCGTCGTAGGGTCGATCATCCAGCCGGTGCTGCCGAACAAGCCGCGCGGCGTGCCGTGGGTGGACGACCACAAGGTGCTGAACGGCATCTCCTGGCGGCTGCGCACCGGCTCGCCCTGGGCCGACATTCCGGAGCGCCATGGGCCGCCGACGACCTGCTGCAATCGCTTCGTGTGGTGGCGCAGGCACGGCGTGTGGGACCGGAATTTCGAAGCGGTAACAGAGGCTTACGAAGGCGACCTGCCGATGATCCACAGCTCCTCGATCCGCGTGCACCAGCACGGGGCGAACGGCGGAAAAGGGGGGGGGCGAACGCCGCCGCCGGGGACCGCGCCGACCCCCGATGCATGAGGCGCACGCGGGGCGGCCTGACAACCAAGATCTATGCCCTGGTCGACGCCCGTGATCTGCCGATCGTGTTGAAGCTGACACCCGGCCAAGCCCATGACGGGAAGAGTGCGGCTGACATGCTGGACGGTGCCGGGGCAGGCCAGATCCTGCTGGCCGACCGGGCCTACGACAGCGACGGGCTGCGCGAGACGCTGAGCGCCCGCAGCTTGCCGCCGCCCTGGACTACATCCGCCAAGGCGACACGCTCATCGTCTGGCGTCTGGACCGCTTGGCGCGGTCGCTCAGGCAGCTCATCGAGACGGTCGAGGACCTCGACGGCCGCGGTATCGGGTTTCGATCGCTGACCGAGTCGATCGACACGACCAGTTCCGGCGGCCGCCTCATCTTCCACCTCTTCGGCGCCCTCGCCGAGTTCGAGCGCTCGCTGATCCGCGAACGCACGGTGGCCGCACTGGCAGCCGCGCGGTCACGCGGCCGCATCGGCGGACGCCCCCCTGCCCTCTCCGACGAGGACCTTGCCCACGCCCGGGCGCTGCTGCACGATCGCGACATCACTGTCGAGCAGGTGGCCAAGCGGCTCGGCGTGGCCCTGTCGACGGTCTATCGCCATCTGCCCGGCGGCTGGGGCGCCCTGTACGTCGGAACGCCGTGACCGTGGTCGCCATCGACCTCGAAGCCTGTCTGCCGGCGCGGAACCTCGCGCGCACCTATCGCGTCGTCGTCTGCCGCGACCTGTTCGGATTCTGGACCGTCGACCTCACCTTCGGCCGCATCAAGCCCTATGCTTCCCCGGGACCGAACTGGCCCGAAATGTAGTCAGGTGGGAGCTTGCGGGCCGCCGAAGATCGAGTTGATGCTGCAAACGTCTACCCGGTTGCGCCCAGGGTCTCCGGAAGCTCCCAGCCCGTTTCCGCGGCGCGCTCGAGCAGGGCCTTGAGAAGCTTTGCCTGAATCTCGTTGGGTGGCAGTCGGGATTCTCCGCAGACGGTACGCAGCGCTGCCTCGTCGTTCGATTCCATGAGGCGGCGATTCCGTGCATGGTCCCTCAGCGCCAGCCAAGCCGCCACCGGCACTTTCATCACATGCTCGATGATGCGCAGGTCTTCGTCGAGCCGCCCCGTCGCACGCGTCGTCAGTCTGCGCGATCGGACCGTCTCGCGATCTGCCAGCCAAGCATCGAAGCCATCGACGAGCTGCACCTTGGTGCGCAAGGCGGTTTCTCGGCAAGCCTGCTGTTTAGCCCATTCACTGATGTTCTGGCCTTCCCGCGGCGGTTGGCGGAGCACCCGCATCATGGCCTCGCCCGTCACTTCCAGCTGCCGATCGAGAACGAGGTCACATTGCTGGTTCCACAGACGCTGATAGTCGAGACCGCCGCCGTCCGACAGATCCTGCGCGAGCTTCACGAGGCGCGCGCAGATGTAGGCGACGACTTGGGCCCGATATCCGCCTTCATACCAGCCGGCGTCCCTGCCCTGCTTCGACACAACCTGCTCCGCCCGCCGGAAAAGGATGGTCCGGGCAACCGCTGACTTGTACCAGTCGTCGGTGATCTCGGCGCGCTTCCGGTCGTCCTTCCACAGCGTCGTGATCCTGTTCGCGAACGCGACGAATGCCTTCTCCGCGCCCTTGCAGGCGACATCCGGCTCCAGACCGAAGCATGTTTCCACCTTGGCGAGGTCGGTCTTGGTCATGACCTGCTGTTTCGGGTTCATCCGCCCGAACTGGGCCTTCTGGGCGGCGCTGAGGCCGCTCTGGTCGTTGAGATACTGGCCGCGCGCCCGCTCGTAGTACCAGTAGGTCTGGTACTGGGCTCCGGGTGCGGCGGGCGCCAGAATGCGGCGCGACATCTCCTCCAGCCGCCGATGGAACGGGTGGTTCGCGAAGAAGTCGCTCGGCCGCACGGCGTTCTGGCTGTTCGCGTATCTCGAAATCAGGGGGATGAGGCTTTCGCCCAGTTGCGGAGCGACGACCGAGAGTTTCATCGGCACGAAGACGTTGCCTTCTGGCAGCTTCCCTGCTCGGTTGGCGCTGGCCAGCGAGGCCATCGTCTGGGCGCCGTTTACTATTTGAAGATCGATCGCGGCGGTGATCAGCACGCCGCCCGTGCCGTCGCCGGTAGCGGTAACGTCAGACGCAGTTGCCGCGATCCCGTTGTTGTAGGCGAAGAAGCGCGACGGCTCCTTGTCCAGCGTGCCTTGTATGCCCTTGTTGACGTTGCCCCGACGTCCTAGGAACGTCCTGACATTCCCTTCCAGCAGCCGGCTCCCGTACCGCGCATAGATCGCGGCGAGTGCCTCGCCCGGGATGACGGCCAGATAGGCGTCGTAATCGGCCTGTCCGTTCGCCGCCGCCAGCGCCCGCAGACCGCCACCCGGAAGGAAGGAGAGATCGACGATCAGGTCGTCGCGGATGCTTGCCGCATCGTGGATGCGCTTCAGTCGTGTGACGTCCCACACCTGGAAGGTTATGAGCGTTCCGTCGGTCGTCGTATCGTCCGGGATTTCCCTGACGCGCTCGCTCAGCGCCCGGTCGGACAGGATATTGAGGCGTAGGGCGGAATAGTGGCTGCGCATGATCGCACCGGCAAGAGACCAGAGCGGACGGCTTTCCTCGATGTTGGCGCTGAGCCAACCGGACCGTGCCGCGTCGTACAGGCTCAGCAGCCGCCCGAAGCCCTGATCGTGCGCCTCGCCCAGCGTCAGCACGG
Source organism: uncultured Mycobacteriaceae bacterium (assembly GCA_964613585.1). Lineage (GTDB taxonomy): Bacteria > Pseudomonadota > Alphaproteobacteria > DSM-16000 > Inquilinaceae > CAZTHL01. Next base: position 26,950 of record CAZTHL010000031.1, read on the forward strand.
CGGGCGCACCGGAACCATCCGGAAGCGCGATGAACAGGTTCAGGCTTTCGTCGGCCTCATCCAGCGCGTAGGCATCCAGTGCAAGGCGACGGTTCCTGGGGCCCGTCAGTTGCTCGACACATGGCTCCGCATCCGCCACCTCGCCGGCCTCGCGCAGCCGTTCCAGCATCTCCGTCACGAAGGCCTCACGCCAACCCGTATTGAGGGCTTCGGCGCGTGACGCTGCCGACGCGACCAAGTCCGCCCTGAAGTCGTCCAGGTTCATTGCCCGGGGATCCACTTCTGCGTCGGCTTTGGAAGCCGTATAACGTAGGACGCGTCGAGCACGCCCGCCGGGACAATGCTCGGCACCAAGCGTGGGAACCGGGAATCCACAGCATGGCCGTCGATGCCGATGACGCGGACCGCCGGCTCTCCGGGATCGCGCTTGGCATCCCAGCCGGCGAATCCCAGCAGCCGGTTGAAGTCGTCGAGGGCCCCAGCCGAACCGGCCAGTATGCTCCTCACGTGGTCCACTAGCCCCGCCAAAGTGACGCAGTCCGGCGCGCCAGCGCCAGTCGTCTCCAGCCGCACGATTGCCAGCGTCAGCGGATCGCCGCCCGGGTCGAGCTGCTCAAGGCCGTTGATCCGGACTCTGTCCGCATGGGTATCCACCGCCTTGACTTCCAGCCGGAGCCCCGAAGGCAGCATGAAGTCCTGAGGAGTGCCGAGCGGACCCGACCATGACTCGATCGCGTCGGCTGGAGACCACGCGGGCAGGATGACCGAGAGGAGCACTGACAGCTCCCCGATCAGGCCCCTGGCGGCGGACGCCGACAGGTCCGGCGGCCCCTTGTCCAGGAGGCGCCTCCATCTCCCGATGCGGTCGAGGAAGGCGGCGCCGGCCTGCGCATCGGTCACCCCATTCCGGGTGGATTGGATGATGTCACGGCAAAGCTCCGCGAACACACCGACGAGCGACGGCACCTCCAGCGTCATCCTGAGCGTCCAGCGCCCGTCGGATCGGTGTCCGACATGCAGTCCGATCGACCGGGCCGTGAGCCGTCGGGGCGGCTCCACGGAGGTAAACAGGACGAGGCTTGGCCTGTCCGGCGGCTCGAAATCGGCATAGAGATCGAGGGGGTGGCTGGCGTCAATCCGCTGCTGCCGCGCCGGGGCGCCGGCATTTCTCAGGGCGTGCCAGAGCGCCTCAATCGTCAAGGTCTTCATCCACCGGGATATCGTCGCCGTACCCGAGTTCTGCCTGCGCCACGCGGTTAAGCCGGTAGCGAACGTAGCGCTGCCGGGCATTCGGATCCCGTTCGCCCGGGAAGTGTAGGCCGAGGGCCGGCAGGATCCGGCCGCCGTCGTAGGGCGGCCCGCCCTTGTCCTGCCCGCGTACCAGATACCCGCGTACCAGATAGATGACGAGCACGGGCGACTTCATGACGGCGCGGCAGGCATCCTCGGGGAGATCGCTCGCCTCGACTCCGTCCTGCCGCGCCGTCTGGCGTGCCTGTTCGAGTTCGGTCTCGGTCAGCGCGAACCGGATGTCCTGTCTGCTGCCGACCCGGGCACTGCGGCCGGAGAAGAGGATCGACGGCGGGATGTGGCTGGTTTCGGGGCGCACTAGGATCCGGCGGCACTTCGGCTTGACCGCCAGCCCGGCGGGTCCCTGCCCGAACAGCTCGACCTCCTCGCTGTCGCCATTCCGCGGCAGGACGACGTTCCAGGCTGCCCAGGGATGCTCATCATTCGCCGAAACTGAGCGCAGGTGTTCGGCGATGCTGTCGTGCTGGAAGTCGTGGTTCAGCGGGTGGACGTGGAAGGCCTCGGCCAGATCCGCAATTGCACCGGAAGGGACGTCGCGCCAGAGATAGGCCGATCCGCTCCGGACTTCCGCCGGTTGCCCGACGAGATCCGAAATTCGTTGCAGAAAGACCGGGGGGTGATCCTCGTGCCCGCCCGGAGGGGGCCGCGCGGCGCCACCCGGGCCGGATGGGACGTCCCCCCGGCACGCCGCCTCGTGCGACCCGGCCAAGGCCCCGACGCCGGCCCGCCCCCGCGTGGGGGCCGGAGGAGGGGACATTCGCCGGGTCAGGCGGCGGTTACGTTGGTCTCGATATAGCCGGCCATGCGGCTCAGGCTGCCGCGGTCCATGGGCAGCTGAAGGAAAAGGACGCCGTCCTCGCAGGCGGCGCAGCGGGCGGCGATCGGCGGCAGGCCCGGCAGGGTCAGGCGCACCGGCCGGCCGACCTCGATCGCCGGGCCGGCATAGTCCAGCTCCACCGAGGCCGGCGACAGGCGGCGGGTGGCCGCCTCATGGCGGGTGCCGCCGCGAGCGCCGTCCGCGGCGGTCTCGCCGCCCGAGCTGCCGCTGGCGCTCACCTCGAGGTCGGCGGCGACCCGATGGTCGACCCGGGTGATGGTGTCGCGGGTGCCCTGGTCGGCGACGCCGTCGAGGAAGCTGCGCACCTCGTCGGCCAGCAGGCGCGCGCCCTCGGCCAGGTGGCCGGCCCGGCCGCTCGAGTCCGCCGCCTCGGCCTCGGCCGCCCCGGCCGCCCGCTCGATCGCCTCCATCTCGCCGCGCACCCGGTCGGTCTCGTCCTGCACGGCGGCGATAGACCGCGCGATCTCGGCCGTGGCGCCGCGCTGCTGGGTCGTGGCCGCGGCCACCGCCTGTGCCATCTCGGCCAGGCGCCGCAGCGATCCCTCGATGCACTCGACCGTGTCGACCACCGCGCCGGTCGAGCCGCGCACCCCCTCCACCGCCTCGTCGATGCGCGTGGTCGCCTTGGCCGTCTGCCCAGCCAGCGCCTTGACCTCCTGGGCGACGATGGCGAACCCCTTGCCGGCATCGCCGGCGCGCGCCGCCTCGATGGTGGCGTTGAGCGCCAGCAGGTTGGTCTGCTCGGCGACCTCGCGGATCAGCCGGGTCACCTCGCCGATGCTGTCGGCCGACTGGCGCAGCCGGTCGACGTCGCCGGCGGCGCCCAGCACCCGGTCGAGCGTCTCGCCGGCCTGGCCGCTCGCCTCGCCGACCCGGCCGGCGATCTCCCGGACCGAGTTCTCAAGCTCGTGGGTCGCCGCCGTCACGGTCTGCATGTTCTCCGCCACCGTGCGCACCGCGCCCGACACGCTGCCGGCGCTCGCGGCGTTCTCCGCGGCGGCGGCCTGCATGCCCCCGGCCCGATCCGACAGGTCCTGGGAGGTCTGCTCCACGTCGCGCAGCACGGCGTCGGTCGAGCGGCCGAACATGCCGATCATCTGGTCGATCTCATCCTGCCGATGGCGGCGCCTGTCCTCGGACTCGCGCTGCTGCCGGCGCAGCGCGTCGCGCTCCCGGGCGTTGTCGAGGAACACCGACAGCGCCGCCGCCATGGCGCCGACCTCGTCGCGGCGGGCGAGCGCCGGCACCTCGACCGACAGATCGCCCTGCGACAGCCGGCCCATGATGCCGGTGAGACGATCCAGGGGCCGCGACACCGTGCGGCACAGCAGCACCAGCAGCGCCATCAGCACCAGGGCCGCCACGGCCACGGCGGCCACGGTGCCGGCCTGCACCTCGCCCTTGAGCCGGACCATGTCCTGGCGCGCCGCGGCCTCGGCGTCGTGGGCGCGCGCCACCACGCCATCGAGGGCGGCGAGCAGCTCGGGAATGCTGTCGTCGTAGAACCGGGCGGCCATGGCCGCCTCGGCCCTGATGTGCGCCTCAAGCTCGTCGAACGCCGTGGTCAGGCCGGCCAGCCCGGCCTCGGCCCGGTCGCCGCCGAGGGCGGCACGGACGGCGTCGGCGGCCGCGGCCGAACGCGGATCGGCCTTGAAGCGCCACAGCGCCGCCTCGGCGCGGTACAGGCGGGCCGGATCCGCTCCGGCTGCGTCCAGCCCGTCCAGAGGCTCGATCAGCCGGTCCCGGAACAGGGCGTTGCGCTCGAGCCGGGCGGTGCCGAGCTGCTCGAACCCGGCGAGAAGCCGGCCGAGCGCCGCCTCGACCTGGCCGGCCTCGGCGCCGGCCAGATCGTCCCGGGTCCGGGCCCAGGCCTCCACGTCGTGGTGGAGCCGGCGTCCCTGCTCCATCGTGGCCTCGAAGCGCTGCTCGCTGTTGCGGGCCAAATATTCCTTGGTGCTGCCGACGAACGCCTGCACGCGGGATCCGAGGTCGCGGGCGGCCTCGACGCTGCGCCCGGCCTGCCGGTAGATCTCGAAATCCTTCTGGATCATACCGACGCCGAGCCAGGTCTTGGCGCCCATGGCCGCCAGCACCAGGGTGACGAGCGCGAAGGCGAGCCCGAGCTTGCCCGCGAGCGGCAGGGAAAGGAGCCGGCGCATCAGGACGGTCCGGCGAGGAGCGGGCGCACCGCGTCGAGCAGTTCGGCGCGATCGAACGGCTTGGGCAGGGCGGCGTCCGCGGCGCGCTTGGCAAGCGACAGGGCCTCCTCGGTCGGCACCAGCGAGCCGCCGCCCGACATGGCCAGGATCCGGGTCCGGGGCGAGCGCTTGCGCACCGCGTCGATCACCGCCAGGCCGTCGGCTTCGGGCATCAGGATGTCGGTGCTGACGAGGTCGAAGCCGTCCCGGTCGAGCAGCGGCTCCGCCTCGCTGAGCGCGCCGACCGCGGTGACCGACCAACCCTCCCGACGCAGCACCACCTCGACGGATCGGCGGACACTGGCGATGTCGTCGATGACGAGAACCTTGGTCACGATGCTTCCTCCGAGCGCTGGTTGGTCGAGGACCAGAGACTTATGCGGAACGTGGTGCCGGCAGGGCCGGTCGCCGCGACATCCACGGTGCCGCCAAGCGCCACGACGATGGAGTGGACGATCGACAGGCCCATGCCGGTGCCCTGGCCGACCGGCTTGGTGGTGAAGAACGGGTCGAAAATGTGCGGCAGCACGTCCTCGGGGATGCCGGGGCCCTGGTCGGACACGTCGATTACGGCGCGGCCGGGCTCGATGCTGAGCGCGACCACGATTTCGCCCCCGTTGCCCATGGCGTGGGCGGCGTTGACGCAGAGGTTGATAAGCACCTTCTGCAGGTCGCTCGGGCGCATCAGCACCTTGAACGCGGTGCCGGGCGCCGGCGGCCGATAGACCAGGCGGACCGAGGACGGCAGCAGCGAGTCGGTGAAGTCGACCACCCGCTCGAGCAGCGGCACCAGGTTCCGGCCTTCCAGCGCCTCGCTGCTCGGCCGGGCGAACGCCAGCACGTCCTTGACGATGTCCCGGGCCGTGCGCGCGCACTGCTCGATGGTGCCGAGGAACTCGCGCGCCTCCGCCCGATCCTCGGGCAGGTCGGCGGCGATCAGGTCGGCGTACAACAGGGTCGGCTGCATCAGGTTGTTGATCTCGTGGGCGACGCCGCCGGCGAGCCGGCCGAGCGCCTCGAGCCTTTGGCGCACCAGCTCGTTGCGCCGGGTCAGATGCTCTTCGGTGACGTCGCGCTGGATGCCGAGGAACGCCGTGACCTCGCCATCCTCCTCGCGCACCGGGGCGATCGACAGGTGGTTCCAGAACGGGCCGCCGTCCTTGCGGTAGTTCAGCACCTCGATGTCGATCGGCCGCTCGTCGCGCAGCGCCGCGCGGAGTCGGTCGATGGCCGCCGGGTCGGTGGCGGGGCCCTGGAGGAAGCGGCAGTTGCGGCCGATCACCTCGTCGAGCCCGTAGCCGGTGGTGCGGCCGAACGCGGCGTTGACGTACATCAGCGGCAGGTCGGGATCGGTGGCGTCGGAGATGGTGATGTTCACCGGCAACGCGGCCAGCGCCTCGCGCAGTAGCCGCTCGGTCGGCATGCGCGGGTGCTCCGCCGCGGCGCGCAGCACGCCGCCGCGATCGGCCAGGGGCGCGGCGCCGCACGGCCGCCATAAGGAGGTGGAGCTCACGGGCGGCGCCGTCCCGCCCGGCACAGACGCAGGACCGGGTCGATGCCGGAGCAGGGTGGCGCGATCACGATCAAGGTCCGCCGGCTGGTTTTCACCGGACGGATCCTGACGGCGCCACGATAATTTTGCCCTAATTCCTGATAAGCCTAAGCGATCGCCGGGGAGGGCAGCAAGCTTACCACTCGTGGTGAATGGCCACGCCCTTCTCCGGGCTGGCGCGGAGGGGCGGAACCATCCGGCGTCCTCGCGGGCCCGGGTACGCGTTGGTCGCGCCGGCGGGTCAAGGGTAACGGCTCCCGGCTCGCGACGGCGCACCCGGGCGCCGGCAGGGTGGGCGGGCGCGCGCCCGCCCGAGCCGACGGGTCCTCATCGTCGGCTCGGCGCCATCAGCCGTCCGGTCCCGGCAGCCGGGCGGAGGCGCCGGCCGGCGCGGCGGCGGCCCGCCGGGACCCGAACGGCCGGCGCGCGGGCTGGGAGGCGGCCAGCTCCCGGGCGACCAGGCGGCGGATGATCGCCAGGACCACGACCAGGCTGAAGTACAAGGAATAGTACGCCAGGGACAGGGCGGCGCCGGCGACGACGTAGGCGACCAGGCTCACCTGGATCATCCGGGCCAGGTCGCTCGTCCAGGCGAGGTCGGGCCGGTCCCGGGCGTGGCGGATGATCCAGCGGGCGTTGTTCCAGGCGACCAGGAAGATGAGCAGCCAGATAGCGAGCGCGATGAAGCCCAGGTCGCCCAGCACCTGGAAGTAGATGCTGTGGGCGGCGCGGCCGCGGTCCTGGGTGACCACCGAGTCGGGGTGGAACTGCTGGAACGCCTCGCGGTCCTCGGTCGAGGCGATGCCGCCGCCGACCAGCGGGCGGGCCAGCGAGACGTTGATGGCGTACTGCCAGGCGTCGAGCCGGCCCTGGAAGGAGTTGTCATCCTCGGCGCTGCCGATGGTGGCGATGTGCGCGTACCAGCTGGGCGGCATGGCCAGCACGGTCGGCACGATGATGATGGCGCCGAGGACGAGGGTCTGGATCTTGTAGGCCGAGCGCCACCAGTAGAACACCGCCACGGCGCCGAGGCCGAGCACCGCGCCGCGCGACTGGCCGCCGATGACCGCGACCAGGGACAGGAGGAACGTGCCGAGCAGGGCGTGGCGCAGCCAGGGGTTCGCCGAGTGATTGCGCAGGTAGATCATGATGGGCATGGCCATCAGGATCGCGGTCGCCAGGTGGTTCTTGTCGTAGATGATCGACTGCGGCGGGCCGAGCACCTGGTACTGGCCGCCGGTCTGGATGGTGAAGGCGCCGCCCTTGGCGCCGAAAAAGCCGATCGACACGACGATGATCCAGAGCATCCCGTGCAGGCGCACCTTCTTGTTGATCAGGACGATGATCATGAAGACCATCACGAAGTCCTTGAAGAAGGTGTCCCACCGGCTCCACGACCGGTTCGGGTCGAGCGAGAAGTAGTTGGTCATGGTCATCCAGGCCACGAACAGGAGGATGAGCCACGTGGTGGCGTCCATCGGCACCTTCTTCGGCTCCTTCGAGAGGACGAAGCTGGCCAGGGTGACCAGGGCCGCGACCTGGACCACCGGCCATTCCTCGGCGCCCCAGGTGAACTTTTGCGGGCTCATGTAGACGAGCCAGCTCCACAGGTAGACGCCGACATAGGGCGCCTGGGCCAGCGCGATCGCGACCATGGACAGAAGGACGATCAGGAAGGCGATGCCACGCATCTCGGCTCCTCGCGCGGTCCCGGGCCGTCCGGCGTCCGGGTGGCGCCCGGCCCGTGCGCCACGCCGGCCGGGCTGTCCGCCGCCGATCCGCCCTCATCCGGCGAGGGCCCGCGCTGCTGCCGAGAGGCTGGCGACGGCGGGCGCGCCCGGCCCGCCGGGGTCGACCGGGGAGCGGCCCGGGCCGCGCGCCGGCCAACCGTTCGAGGCGGACCGACAGTATGCCCGGTTCGCCGCGGCAGCTTAAGACCGCAGTCGCTAAGATCTGATATATCCCGCTGGTGCCGCGGCGGCGCCCCGCCGCCGCGACCGACGAGCAAGGGAGCGCGACGCGTGCCATCCGGTCTTGCGCCCGCCGGCGACGGGCTGCACCTGCTCCACGCCTTCTCGAGCTTCGAGGTCGGCGGCCAGCAGATCCGCTTCGTCACCCTGGCGAACGCGCTCGGCGCCCGCTACCGGCACACGATCCTGTCCATGGACGGCGACCTCGCCTGCCTCGAGCTGCTCGACCCGGCGCTCGACGTGCGCACGCTCACCCTGCCGGTCGCCAAGGGCCGGAGCCTCAGCCTCGGCAACCTGCGGCGGTTCCGGCGGACGCTCGGCGAGATCCGGCCGCACCGGCTGCTGACCTACAACTGGGGCGCCGTCGAATGGGCGCTGGCCAACCGCTGGGCGCCCGTGTGCGGCACCCTGCACCACGAGGACGGCTTCGGTCCGGACGAGTCGCCGGATCGTCAGCTGCGGCGCCGGGTCCTGTTCCGCCGCCTCGCGCTGACCGGCAACGCCACCGTCGTGGTGCCGTCGCGCACGCTGGAGCGGCTCGCCCTGGAGGCCTGGGGGCTGCGCCGGTCGCGCGTCGTCCACGTGCCGAACGGGGTCGACACCGGCCGCTTCGCTCCCGATCCCGAGCCGCGGCCGGCGATCCCGCCGGACGGCGTCCGCGTCGGCACCATCGGCCGCCTGCAGGCGGAGAAGAACCCGGCCCGGCTGCTCCGCTGCTTCCGCATGGCCCTGGCGCGGGCGCCGGACCGCCGGGCCGGTCTGGTCCTGGCCGGCGAGGGGCCGGAGCGGGGCCGGCTCGAGGGCCTCGCCGCCGAGCTCGGCATCGCCGACCGGGTCGCCTTCGCCGGCCGGATCGCCGATCCGGAGCGGCTGCTGCGCGGGCTCGACATCTTCGCCCTGTCCTCGGACACCGAGCAGATGCCGATGACCCTGATCGAGGCCATGGCCACCGGGCTGCCGGTGGCGGCGACCGACGTCGGCGACGTCCGCGCCGTGCTGGCCGAGGAGAACCGTCCGCTGGTGGTGCCGTGCCGGGACGAGGAGCGGCTCGCCGACGCCCTGGCGGCGCTGATCGGGGACGCCGGCTTGCGGCGCCGGCTGGGCGCCGCCAATCGGGCGCGGGCCTGCGCCGAGCTCGACGAGCGCCGGATGGTGGCGCGCTATGACGCCCTGTTCGCCTCCGCCGGTGCCGTCGCCGCCTGAGGCGGCCCCGCTCGGCTGCGTCCTGGGGCCGGTCGGCGACCCGGCGGCGCTCGGCCGCGCCTGGCGCGATCTGGAGGGCCGCGCCGACGGCTCGTTCTTCCTGTCCTGGCACTGGCTGGGCGCCTGGCTCGCGGCGCTGCCGGCGCCGGCCCGGCCGGGCCTGCTGACGGTGACCGGCGGCGGCCGCGTCCTCGGCCTCGCCCTGATCGGGCGCCGGCGGCTCTGGCGCGGGCGGCTGCTGCCGGCGCGCGCATGCCTGCTGAACGAGACCGGCGACCGGCGGCTCGACGCCGGCCACATCGAGGACAACGGCATCCTCGCCGAGCGGGGGCGGGAGGCGGCGGTGACCGGCGCCGCCCTCGCCCACCTGCTGGAGCGGCCGGACACCGACTGCGTCAGCCTCGCCCGGATCGGCGAGACGCCGCGGCGCGGGGCCCGGGCGGCGGCGGCCGGGCACGGCCGGGTGGTGCGCGAGGAGGCGGCGGCGGTCAGCCCGGTCCTCGATCTGGCGGCGGTGCGGGCCAGCCCGCGCGGCCTCGCCGGCTGCGTCAGCCGCGGCACCCGCGGCGCCCTGGCGCAGGCGCGGCGGCGGGCGGAGGCGCTGGGCCCGGTCCGGCTCGAGCGGGCGGGCTCGGTCGACCAGGCGCTTGCCATGCTCGACGGGCTGGAGCGGCTGCATCAGGCCGCTTGGCGGCGGCGCGGCCAGCCCGGCGCTTTCGCCGATCCGTTCTTCAAGCACTTCCACCGGCGGCTGCTGGCGGCCGCGGTGCCGGCGGGCGCCGCCGGGCTGCACGCGCTCCTGGTGGGCAACCGGCCGGCCGGGTACCTGTACAGTTTCTACTGGCGCGGCGCCGTGCTCAGCTATCAGAGCGGCTTCGACCTCGGCGCCGGTGGCGACAACCATTGGCGGCCGGGCCTGCTGAGCCACGCCCTGGCGATCGAGGACAGCGCCCGGGCGGGCTTCCGGACCTACGACTTCCTGGCCGGCGACAGCCGCTACAAGCGGGCGCTGTCCTCAGGCCTGCGCCGGCAGAGCAGCCTCGAGCTCCGGCGCGACGGGCCGGCCGAGCGGCTCGAGCAGGCCCTCCGCCGGCTCAAGTCGCGGCTCGCGCCGGCCAAGCAGCAGCCCACCGGGAGCAAGGCCAGATCCGCCCCGGGCCAGTAATCGGCCGGCCGGCGTGCCGGCAGCGCTCGAGACGCCGGCAGTAATTGGGCGTTATGGTCTCGGCAAGCTCCTTGGGCTAAGGTGCCGTTCGCCGGCGCCCCGATCCGTCTGATCGCGGCCCGTGACGGAGCCGGCAACGGAGGCGTCCCGTGGCAACCTCGTTCCGCAAGGTGTCGGTCATCGGTCTCGGGTACATCGGCCTGCCGACGGCGGCGACCATCGCCAGCCGCGGGGTCGAGGTGGTCGGCGTCGACATCAATGAGCACGCCGTCGCCCTGATCCAGCAGGGCAAGGTCCATTTCATGGAGCCGGACCTGGACATGCTGGTGCGCGCGGCGGTCACCACCGGCCATCTGCGTGCGCTGACCACGCCGGAGCCGGCCGAGGCCTTCATCATCGCGGTGCCGACACCGCTGACCGCGGACGGCCGGCCCGACTGCAGCTACATCGAGGTGGCCGGCCGGTCGATCGCGCCGCTGCTCGAGAGCGGCAGCCTGATCGTCCTGGAGTCGACGGCGCCGGTCGGCACCACGCAGCGGCTCGCCGTCCAGCTGGCCGAGCTGCGCCCCGACCTCGCCTTCCCACGGCAGGGGGGCGAGCCCGCCGACATCCGCATGGCCTATTGCCCCGAGCGGATCCTGCCCGGGCGCATGGTCTCCGAGCTGGTCGAGAACGACCGGATCATCGGCGGGATGACCCCGGCCTGCGCGGCGCGGGCGCACGAACTGTACCAGATCTTCGTGCGCGGGTCCTGCCTGCTGACCGACGCGGCCACTGCGGAGCTGGTCAAGCTCACCGAGAACGCCTATCGCGACGTCAACATCGCCTTCGCCAACGAGCTGTCGATGATCTGCGACCATCTGGAGCTCGACGTCTGGCGGGTGATCGAGCTGGCCAACCGGCACCCGCGCGTGGCCATCCTGCAGCCGGGCCCGGGCGTCGGCGGGCACTGCATCGCGGTCGACCCGCTGTTCATCGTCGACGGCGCGCCCGAGCAGAGCCGGCTCATCCGCATGGCGCGCTCGGTCAACGACGCCAAGCCGCTGCACGTCCTGGCGCGGATCCGCCACCACGCGGACCGCTTCAAGGCGCCGGTGGTCGCCTGCCTCGGCCTCAGCTACAAGGCCAACGTCGACGACCTGCGCGAGAGCCCGGCGGTCGAGATCGTCGAGGCGCTGGCCGGCGCCGGCGTCGGCCGGGTGCTGGCCGTGGAGCCGCACATCAGCGCGCTGCCCGACGGGCTTGCCCGGCTCGAGGGCCTGGAGCTGACCGACCTGCGCGCCGCCCTGGCCGAGGCCGACATCGTCGTCCTGCTGGTCGATCACCGGGCGTTCCGCAGCATCACCGCCGAGCAGCTGCTGAACAAGATCGTCATCGACACGCGCGGCCTGTGGCGCGACCGGCTGGTGGTGGCGCCGGATCCGCTTGCGCAGGCCGCCGAGTGACCGTGGCCGGACCTGATTGACGCCATGCTGGCCGACGCGATCAAGGCGCCGCTGCGCCCGCTCAAGCGCTGGATCGATGGGCAGCGTCTGCCGGCCGCGGCCAAGGCGGCGCGGCGCGAGGACCATGCCGGCCTGGCGGCGGCGGATCCCGGCATCGAGCCGGCCGTGGCGGCGGCCCTGGCGTGGCTCGGCGCGGCCCAGGACCACTCGCGCTCGGCCGACGGCGGGGTGGCGCGCCATTTCAGCCTGGTCACCGGCTGGGCGCCGTCCTACCCGGAGACCACCGGCTACATCGTGCCGACCCTGCTGGAGCAGGCCCGGGCCGCCGGCCGCGACACCGACGGCGACGCCCTGCGCGACCGGGCCCGGCGCATGCTCGACTGGCTGGTCTCGATCCAGTTCCCGGAAGGCGGCTTCCAGGGCGGCATGATCGGCCAGTCGCCGCGCGTGCCGGTCACCTTCAACACCGGCCAGATCCTGCTCGGGCTGGCGGCCGGCGTCGCCGAATGGGGCGACGCCTACCGGCCGGCCATGACGCGGGCCGCCGACTGGCTGACCGCGACCCAGGATCCGGACGGCTGCTGGCGGCGGTTTCCGACGCCGTTCGCCGTGGTCAGCGAGAAGAGCTACGAGACCCATGTCGCCTGGGGCCTGCTCGAGGCGGCCCGGCTGGCCCCGGACCGGCCCTGGGGCGAGGCGGGCCTGCGGCAGGTGGACTGGGCCCTGACCCTGCAGCGGCCGAACGGGTGGATGGCGCGGTGCTGCCTCAGCGACGACGCCCGCCCGCTCACCCACACCCTGGGCTACGCCCTGCGCGGCATCATCGAGGCTTGGCGCTTCTCAAGGGACGAGCGGTTTCTCGGCCCGGCGACGCTGCTGGCCGACGGGCTCCTGTCCTGCCTGAGGCCCGACGGCGCCCTGCCCGGCCGGCTCCACGCGGACTGGTCGCCGGCGGCGAACTGGGTCTGCCTGACCGGCAACGTGCAGATCGCGCGATGCTGGCTGATGCTGCTCGAGGACACCGGCGAGCCGCGCTACCGGGAGGCGGCGACGGCGGCCAACCGCTTCGTGCGCCGCACCGTTCGCCTCGACGGGCCGGAGGGGGTGCGCGGCGGGGTGCGCGGCTCGTTCCCGGTGGACGGCGGCTACGGCACCTACGAGCATCTCAACTGGGCGGCCAAGTTCTTCATCGACTCGAACGACCATGAGCGGCGCCTGGCCCGGCGCGAGCCGGCCGCCGCGACCCCGGCCTGACCCGTCCCGGTCCGCTCGCCGCGCCGCCCGCCCCGGCCATGAAGCTGCTCCTCGTCTCCTGGTACTTTCCGCCCGGCAACACCATCGCCGCGGTGCGCACCGGCAAGCTGGCGCGGCACCTGCTGGAGCGCGGCCACGACGTCCGGGTGGTCGCCGGGGTCGATCCGACGCTGCCCCGGACCCTGCCGCTGGAGGTGCCGGAGGAGCGGGTCAGCGCCGTGCGCGGGGCCGACGTCAATGCCCTGGTCGACGGCGCGTCGGCCTTGCGCAACCGCCTGCGCGCGCGCGGCCCGGCGACCGCGCCCCCGACCGGCGGGCCGGGGGGCGGTCCGGCCGGCCCGGCGGCGGGCGCCGGGCGGGGCGGGCGGCGGCCGGCCAACGATCTCTGGGGTTACGGCGCCAACCTTCCCGCCAAGCGCATCGGGTGGCGCCGGGCGG
>CAZTHL010000032.1:0-24523 GCA_964613585.1 uncultured Mycobacteriaceae bacterium
ATGGGCGACGACTCCGGCTTCGTCTGCGAGCCGTGGTGAGTTCTTCAGCAGCCTGCTAGAGCATGTCCGCCGGACGCGGACTCGGCACCGGCCTGATCGCTCGCCCGGCCGGCCCGAGCATGCTGTCGTCGGGTGGCCGGGCGGGGAGCCGGCCGGCGATGCCCTTTAGCCGGAAACGCCTTAGCCGGAAACGCCTTAATGGCCGATCCACTCGAAGACCTCGACCGCGCCGGCACAGTCGACAGCCGACGAGCAGCCGCTTGAGGCGCAGGCGGCGCAGCCGGAGCCAGGCGCGACGAGGACCGGCGCCACCTTGCCCTTGCGCACCCAATGCTCGATCATGCCGCGCATCGCCTCCGGATCGGTATCGAAGCGAGTGGCGAGCGTCGCGAGGTCGACCCTGCGTTGCGCCCGAAGATACTCCCTCAGCTCGGCCAGGATCATGGTCGGCTCGACTATTCCGCCGCCTGGCGCGCCGGGAGGCGGCGTGTCCGGCCAAGGACGCGCATAAGCCCGACGGCCAGCGCAAGCAGCACCGCCATGATCAGCAGCCACGCCACGGCTCGTGCCGGATCCGCCGCCAGTGAGCCCGCCTGGTAGACGACGGTCGCGGTCATGTAGGCGATTACGGTGGTCCACGCGGCGGCGAACAGCGCCCATCCGAGGTCGACCTCGCGGCGAATCGCCGCCAGGGCGGCCACGCAGGGGAAGTAGAGCAGGATGAACAGCAGGTAGGCGAACGCGGCCAGCGGGCCCTCAAAGCGCTCGACCAGGGCGCCGAAGGTGCCCTCGGCCACCTCCTGCTCCTCGGCGGCCGCCTGTGGATCGTCGACGGTGCCGACATCGAGGCCGAGCGGATCCGCCAAGCTGGCGGCGAGACCCCTCAGATTGGCCGGCACGCTGGCGAACGCCTCGCGAACGCCGTCGACCACCGCCGGCTCTTCCGCCGCGGCATCGGCCCCGGCGCCCAGGTTCCCGTAGAGCGCGTCGAGGGTGCCCACCACCGCCTCCTTGGCGAAGATGCCGGTGAAGATGCCCACCGTCGCCGGCCAGTTGTCCGGCTCAATGCCCATCGGCTCGAAGGCAGGCGTCACCGCACGACCGACCGAGGCCAGCACGGAGCGGTCGCTGTCCTCGTGTCCGAAGCTGCCGTCCGGCGCGACCGAGTTCAGAATGGTCAGCACCATGACGAGCGGTACGATGATCTGGCCAGCGCCAACGATGAACGCGCGCAGCCTGTCCCAGGTGCGCCGGAGGATATTGCGCAGCACCGGGCGATGGTAGGGCGGCAGTTCCATGACCAGGGGCGCGTTGGCGCCGGAGAGCAGGGTGTGCTTCAGCACGAAGCCGGTCAGCACGGCCACCAGGATGCCGATCAGATAGAGCGCGAACACCAGGTTCTGACCGTTTGTCGGGAAGAACGCCGCCGCGAACAAGGCGTAGACCGGCAGGCGCGCGCCGCACGAGATGAACGGGCTCATCATCACGGTGATCTTGCGGTCGGCGTCGCTGTCGAGCGTGCGGGCCGCCATGATCGCCGGTACGTTGCAGCCGAAGCCCACGATAAGCGGCACGAAGGCCTTCCCCGGCAGGCCGGCGCTTTGCATGAGCCGGTCCATGACGAAGGCGGCCCGCGCCATGTAGCCGGAGTCCTCAAGCACGGACAGGAACAGGTAGAGGCAGGCAATGATCGGGACAAACGTGGCGACCGTGGTGATGCCGCCGCCGATGCCGTCGGCGATGACGACGCGCAGCCAGTCGGGCGAGCCGAGCGCGCTCATCACCGAGCCCACGCCGTCGACGAGCAGGCTGCCGCTCAGCAGATCGAAGAAGTCGATAAAGGCGCTGCCCACATTGATGGTCCAGAGGAACATCAGGTACATCACGCCGAGGAAGATCGGGATCCCCAGCAGCCGGTGCAGGACCAGACGGTCGACCTGTTCCGAGCGTGACCGCGACAGGCGCCCCGGGCGCTCGATGACCTGGCCGGCGAGCTCCTCGATGAAGCCGTAGCGGGCATCGGCCAGCAGGATGTCAACGTCCTCGCCCAGTTCCGCCTCGACCTCGGCGAGCGCGCGCTCGACCCGGTCGGCGGTGTCGTCGGCACCGGCCACCGGCATGGGGCCACCATCGAGACGACGCAGGGCTAGCCACCGGGAATCGGCCCCAAGGTCACGGGCGGCCGGCTCCAGAGCCGAGGCCAAGTCGGCCAGCCGCCTCTCGATCGGGTCGGGATAGGCGACGAGGGCCGATGGAGCGACCGGAGATCGAGCCAGATCGGCGATGGCGGCCCGCAGCTTGTCCATGCCTTGGCCGCGCGCCGCATTGATCGCGACCACCGGGCAGTCCAGCCGCCGTGCCAGAATGTCGAGATCGATGCGGAGCCCGCGGCGACGGGCCACGTCCAGCATGTTGACGGCGACCACGATCGGCAGCCGCATGTCCAGCAGCTGGGTGGTCAGATAGAGGTTCCGCTCCAAGTGCGCCGCGTCGACGATGTTGACGACAAGGCCGATGCCGCGCGCGCTGACCACTTGGCGGGCGATCGTCTCGTCGATCGAGGCTTCGCCGGCGCCGAGCGAGTAGGTGCCCGGCAGGTCGACAAGATCGATGTCGAGGCCGTCGCAACTCAGGTGCCCGACCTTCTTCTCGACGGTGACGCCGGCCCAGTTGCCGACCTCCTGCCGGCCACCGGTCAGCGCATTGAACAGGCTGGTCTTGCCGCAGTTCGGGTTGCCCACCACGGCGACCGTGAGCCGGCCGTCGACGCTGTCGCGGGCGTGGTCGACGGAACGCGCTACCATGATCACACGCCTCAAAGGGAAGGGGTCGGCCGGGACGGCCGCCGTTCAATGCGCAGGATCGCCGCCTCATGCCGGCGCAGGCTGAGGTCGAAGCCGCGGACCCGAATCTCGATGGGGTCGCCGAGCGGCGCCACCCGCAGCACGATGAACCCGGTGCCGGGGGTCAGGCCCATTGACAGCAGCTTCTGCCGGTACGGCGATTGGCGCGGCACGGCGAAGCCGAGAATGCGGCCCTCCTCGCCGGCCCTCAAGTCACCGGGCACCATGGGCGGCGGTGGCGGCTCGACGGGCCTGCAGGAAGCGGCTGCGGCGAGGGATGGGGAAGGCGGGGACGCAAGGGGGGACGGCATGTTTGGCGATCCGGGATCCGTGCCGCGATCGGGGGTCGCCTTGATCTCGAAGCGAGGTCGGGGCGGCGCCCTCAAAACGATGCGGGCACGCGACGTCTACATGAGGCCGGGGCGTTCAGGGTCGGAGGCGCGCCTTTGACACCGCCGGGGTGGCCAAAGGCAAGCCTCGAAGCGAGACGTCCAGCGATGAGGCGACGATAGTGAGACCCACTCGCAGGGCATTGAGGTGGCTCAAGCGCAGGCGGCAACGGCGAGAGCCATCATGTCGCATCGGCCGGGGGCGGGCCGACGACGAAACAAGGTAGCGAGCTCTCAGGCCGCGGCGCGCGCCTCGATGGCGTCCCACAACTGCACCTCGAGCCGGCATCCGTCGAGGCGGTTGATCTCGTGGATGCCGGTCGGCGAGGTGACGTTGATCTCCGTCAGGTAGGCGCCGATGATGTCGATGCCGACGAAGACGAGCCCGCGCGCCCGCAGCTCGGGACCGATCGCGGCGCAGATCTCGCGGTCACGCCCGGTCAGCTCGGCCTTGGCCGCGCGGCCGCCGGCGTGGAAGTTGGCTCGCGCCTCGCCGGCCCTGGGCAGGCGGTTGACCGCGCCGACCGGCTCTCCCTCGATCAGGATGATGCGCTTGTCGCCCTGCTTCACCTCCGGCAGGTAGCGCTGCACCATGAGCGGCTCCGGATAGAGCCGGGCGTACATCTCGAGCAGCGAGCCGAGATTGTCGTCATCGGGACGCAGATGGATGACGCCGGCGCCGCCGTTGCCGAACAGCGGCTTGAGCACGATGTCGCCGTGCTCGGCCCGGAACGCGGCGATCTCCTCAACGCGGCCGGTGATCAGCGTCGGCGGCAGGAAGTCCGGGAACCGGCTGACAAAAAGCTTCTCCGGCGCGTTGCGCACCTCGCGCGGGTCGTTCACCACAAGCGTGGCGGGATGGATGAACTCGAGCAGGTGCGTCGTGGTGATGTACGCCATGTCGAAGGGCGGATCCTGGCGCAGCAGGACCACGTCCACGGTGGCCAGATCGAGCCGCTCGGGCAATGCCAGCGTGGCGTGATCGTCCGGGACCGGACGAACCTCCAGCGGCCGCGCCCAGGCCGAGACGGCTCCCTGGGCGAAGGACAGATCGCCCGGCAGGTAATGCCAAAGGCGATGGCCCCGCGCCTGCGCCTCAAGGGCCATGGCGAAGGTGCTGTCCGCCCCGATGTCCACGGACTGGATCGGATCCATCTGGATGGCGACCGACAGGGTCATGGCTGACTCCCCGGGACGGCTCGGCCTGATCGAGGTCTCAGTTCAGCCGGGTCCTCAATTGCTGTAGCAGCACCGCCGTCTGATGCAACAGCCGGTCGTCGCCGCCCTGGGCGATGAAGCGTTCAAGGGCACCAATGGCGGCACCGATGTTGCCGAGCCGTGCCTGCAACAGCCCGAGCTCGCGCAGCAGCCCGGGCTCGCCGGGAGCGAACAGCAGCATCCGCTCGATCACCTCGACCGCCCGATCGGGCTGCTGGTCGCGGAGCAGGCGCAGCTTGATGTTGTTCTCCAGCCGCAGCACGACCTCCCGGTCGGCGACCGGGGCGTAATGCCGGGGCGCCAGCTCGACGTGATTCCCGGCCATGGCCTTCAGCATCTCGCGCAGATTGGCCGGGCCGCGCGGCTCCCCGTGATTGAACGGGTCGATGATGACCCGCTGTCCGGCGCGCTCCAGCCGGACCAGAAAGTGGCCCGGAAAGCTGAGCCCGACCGCGCCCCAGCCCTGGGCGCGCGCCACATGCAGGTAGATGATGCCGAGCGCCACCGGCAGCCCCTTCCGCCGGTCGATCACCCGCATCAGGTTGGCGTTCTGCAGATCCTCGTAGGTGGCGGAATCCCCCTGGAACCCGTAGCGCCCGGCCAGCACCTCGGCCAGCGCCGCCGCCGCCGCCTCGGCTCCGCCGCGGGCGGACGTCATGGCGCCTGCCACGTCGGCGGACAGCCGCTCCAGATGGCCGTGGTACCAGTCGACCGAGACCCGCGGGCGATCCAGCGCCGCCAGCGCCAGGGCCGTTCCGGTCAGATCGAACTCGCCGTCATCCGAGCGTCCGGCACGGCGGAGGATGCTCTTCGGGGTCTCGTCCACGCTCCGGTTCCCGGCAAGCTTCTCGGCTCCCAGCGCCCCGCCCGATCCCGGCCGGCGCCGTCGCGTCCGCCCGGATGGCCGCAGGGAGCTCGCACTTCGGCCTGTGATCGCCGACCGCCGGCCGGCCGAAGGCCGTCCGACCGGCACGGGCCAGCACCCGATCGTGCTCGTGCGGGACCCAGGCCGTCCCTCTTAAATAGACCGTGCCGTCGACCGTATCCACGCTGTCGTTCACCGCCCGGATGGCCATGTCGAAGGATACACGGCCAAGCAGGGGCGTACTGAGCCAGGCGTGCCGGCCGATAGCGCCGTCAGCGGATCGCCGACCCCGCGGCACAAGGTCATGGCCACGGTCCCGGCCGGCTGGACGAGGCGCTTGACCACCAGGCATTGACGACATGGCGCGGCCAGCGCCATGGCGTGGCGATCATGACGTCAAATCGGACGAAGCCGCCCGCGGTCACCGCCGCCAGATCGGGCCGGGCTGCCAGGAACGCCTCCGCCGCGCGCGTCAGCCGGCGCTGCTGGCGGGGGCCGATCGCCCACTGCCCGGCTGCCGCCGTCGGTCGGGCCTTCACCTCGACGAAGGCCAGGACCGGCCCGCGTCGCGCGACAATGTCGATCTCGCCGGCGGCACTGCGAAACCGGCGCGCCAGGATCCGATAGCCCTTGAGGCGCAGCCACAGCGCGCACAGCAGCTCCGCCCGGCGACCGCGATGGTAGGCCCGACGACGACCGGCGTCCGCGCGCCTCACCGCGCCGCGCCGGGGCCGAGGCCGGGAGGTCAGGCCGCCCATGTTTACTTGGCCCGCGCCTCCCGGTACGCTCCGACGCGGCGGCTGCGGCCGGGAAGATGGCCCTCACGGGAACGGGGAGACCGGATCGTTGGCATGCCGAAGCCGACAGGTGGGTGACCAGATGGGCGGATGGCGAAGAGGCCCGGGGCTCGCGGCCTCGGTGATGCTTCTGGCATTGTCCCTCGCCGGCTGCAACCTCCCGCCGCCGGAGCCGCCGCCCACCCAGCCGCAGGTGACCGAGCCCGCGGTCGTCGGGGCGCCGCCTCCGGCGCCGCCCCCCGAGCCGACCACGGACGCCCTGGGCCGAGCCATTGCTCCGGATGCCGAGCAGGTCGGGCTCCTGGTGCCATTGTCCGGCCGCGGCAGCGATATCGGGCCGGCCCTGCGCAATGCCGCCGAGATGGCGCTGTTCGAGGTCGGCGCCGACGGCCTGACCCTGATGGCCTATGACACCGCGGGCACGGCGGAAGGCGCGCGGACGGCGGCGGAGGCTGCGCTCGACCGCGGCGCGGATCTGATCATCGGCCCCCTGTTCAGCGGCTCGGTGCCGGGCGTGGCGTCCCTGGCCGCCGCGCGGGACGTCAGTGTCATCGCCTTCACCAACGACTCGACGGTGACCGGTGGAAGCAGCTTCGTCATGGGGTTCCTGCCAGCGACCCAGGTCGAGCGCATTGTCGACTATAGCGCCGGCCGGGGCCTGAGCCGGTTCGGCGTGATCGCGCCGCGGAACGCCTACGGGACCCGGGTCGTCGAGGTCGTGCGCGGAGCCACCCAGCGTGCCGGGGTCCGCCTTGAGCAATCGCAATTCTACGACCCCGACGCGCGCGACTTCACGGCGGTCATGGAGAGCTTCGAATCCGAGCCGCCACTGGACGCACTGATGATACCGGATTCCGGGCTGCGGCTGCGCGCGGTCGCCGCGCTCACCCCGTTCCACGGGCTAGGCGAGACGCAGATCCTGGGGACCGCCTTGTGGGACGGCCAAGCCGTCGGCGTCGAGCCGGCCCTGCGCGGCGCTTGGTTCGCCGCGCCGCCCCCGGAGCTGAGGGCCGCTTTCGAGCAGCGTTATGCCCGGCTGCACGGCGAGCCGCCACCGCGTCTGGCCACCCTGGCCTATGACGCCATGGCGCTCGCGGCGACCCTCGCCCAGCAGTCCCCGACCGACCCGTTCGCGCGCTCGGAGCTGACCCAGCCCAGCGGGTTCGCCGGACTGGACGGGATCTTCCGCTTTCGCCAGGACGGCCGGGTCGAGCGGGGGCTCGCCGTTCTGGAGGTGACCGAAGACGACGCCCGCGTCATCGACCCGGCGCCACAGAGCTTCGCCCCGGCCGGGATCTGACCGTCCGGCCCGCCGGGGCGGTGCCCGCTCCCAAGGAACGGGCCGGCGCCCCGTGGCCCGTCAGGGCAGCTCGGCGAGCACCTTCTTGGCGCGCTCCAAGGCTTCCTGGAAGTGCTTCGGACGCACGTCATACGGCGCCACCGCCTGCGCGTGCATGACGAAATAGCCGAACTGGTGCTTCAGCATCTCATACTGCTGAAACTTGGCGGCCAGCGTCATCATGTACTCGTAGAGATCCTTATCGTCATGCTTTTCCAGCATTTCCTGGGCCTTGCCATAGATCTCTTCGATAAGCTCGGACATCCGGCCCCCCCTTTCTCGGCGACGCGCCCGGATCAGGCGCTGATCGATGCTTGTCTAATCAAGGCGTCGCCGCGCCTGTCAAGCGCTTCCCGGCGACGCCACTCAGGCAAGCAGGCTCGCCAGGACGGCATTGAGACGCTGACGCCCGGCGCCGGTGGCCTGCAGGCGATCGTCACCGAGGCTCAAGAAGCCCGCCCGGACCAGCCTGTCAAGGCTCGGACCGTGGACGATGGCGCGCAGCGGCCGCCGGGCGATCCGCTCAAGAGGTGACAGGGCCACGCCCTCCGCCAGCCGCAGGCCCATCATCAGCATCTCCGCCGCCTGGGCCTCCGGTTCCAGGACCTCACGCGCCGTTTCCGGGGACCGCCCGTTCTCGACCCGGTCGAGCCATGCCTCCGGGGCCCGATGGCAGCGCGTCGCGAGGCGCACCGCGCCCTGCCAGAGCCGGCCATGCGCTCCAGGACCGATGCCCAGGTACTCGCCGTGCCGCCAGTAGGTCAGGTTGTGCCGGCATTCGCAGCCGGGCCGGGCATGGTTGGAGATCTCATAGGCCGGCAGGCCGGCCTCGCTCAGCCTCTCCTGCGTCGCCTCGTAGAAGGCGGCCTGCGCGTCCTCGCCGGGCAGGCGCAGCTCGCCCCGCGCGGCACGCCCGTGAAAGGCGGTGCCGGGCTCGATGGTGAGCTGGTAGACGGACAGATGATCGCCGGCCCAAGCCAGGGCGCAGCGCAACTCGTCGCGCCAGCCCTCGACGGTCTGGCCGGGACGGCCGTAGATCAGATCGAAGGAGAAGCGGTCGAACAGGCGCGCGGCCAGGGCCACGGCGGCAAGCGCCTCATCCCGGCTGTGCCCTCGGCCGAGCGCGGCCAGAGAGCCGTCGTCGAGCGCCTGGACCCCAAGCGAGACCCGATTGACGCCGGCGCGGCGCAGCCCGGCGAGGCGGGCGGCCTCTACCGAAGTCGGGTTGGCCTCGAGGGTGATCTCGATCGCCGGATCGACCGGCCAGCGCGCATGGATCCGATCGAGCACCGCCGCCACCGTGGCCGGCGCCATAAGCGACGGCGTGCCCCCGCCGAAGAAGACGGACGTCACGGCCCGGCCTGGCGCCTCGCCGGCCATGCGGTCGACCTCGCGGACGAGCGCACGGCGCCAGCGGGACTCGTCGACAGAGTCCCGCACATGGCTGTTGAAGTCGCAATACGGGCACTTTGAGCGGCAGAAAGGCCAATGCACGTAGAGGCCGAAGCCGGCCTCGTCCGGCGCCTCGGCATCGTGGGGGAGGGCCATGGGCGTTCGTGCCGCGGCCATGATCATGCAGTGAAGCAGCGGGTGACCAGCTGACGGAAGGCCGCCGCCCGATGGCTGGTGCGATGCTTCTCCGCCGGCTCGATCTCCGCGTAGGTGCGCGTGCTTCCCTCGGGCACGAACATCGGGTCGAACCCGAAGCCGCGATCGCCGCGCGGCGGCCACACCAGCACGCCATGGGCCTCGCCCTCGACCGTCTCGGCATGGCCGTCCGGCCATGCCAGCGCCAGGGCGCACACGAAATAGGCCTTCCGGTCGGTGACGCCGCGCGCCTCCATCGCGTCATTGAGCCGACGCATCGCCATGGCGAAGTCCCGAGCGCCGTTCGGGGTCTGCGCCCATAAGGCCGTATGGACGCCGGGCTCTCCACCGAGCCCGGGCACGACCAATCCGCTGTCGTCGGCCAGGGCCGGCAGCCCGGTGGCTTCGGCCGTGTGGCGCGCCTTCAGTTCGGCGTTGGCGGTGAAGCTGGTGCCGGTCTCCTCCGGCTCGCTGACGCCATGATCGGCGGCGGCGGCGAAGCTCCGGGCGAAAGGCGCCAGCAGATCGGCGATCTCCTGCACCTTCCCTCGATTGTGGCTGGCAATGACCAGGGCATCACCGTCGAAGCGTCGTGGCATGAGGATCGTCGCCATGTCGGAAATGTCGCTGTCGGTGTATATGGTCCCCGGGTCCGGCCAGGGTCCAGGCTTACAGGAGAGGAGTGCCAATCATGACGTTTCTGTCCGCCGCCGTGTCCCGCATCAAGCCCTCGGCGACGATCGCGGTCACCAGCAAGGCGCGCGAGCTCAAGGCGGCGGGCCGCGATGTGCTCGGCCTCGCTGCCGGCGAGCCGGACTTCGATACCCCCGACCACATCAAGCAGGCGGCCGTCCGGGCGATCCAGGCCGGGCAGACCAAGTACACCAACGTCGACGGCTCACCCGAGCTGAAGCAGGCGGTGTCGGAGAAGTTCAGGAGGGAGAACGGTCTCGAGTTCGCGCCCGACGAGGTGACCGTGGGAACCGGCAGCAAGCAGGTCATCTTCAACGCCTTGGCCGCCACCCTCGATGCCGGGGACGAGGTGGTGATCCCGGCGCCCTACTGGGTCTCGTACCCGGACATGGTGCTGCTTTGCGGCGGCACGCCGGTGCCGGTACCGTGCCCGACCGATCGGGACTTCAAGCTGCAGCCCGACGCGCTGGACCGGGCGATAACGCCGCGGACCAAGTGGCTTATCCTCAACTCGCCGAGCAACCCCACCGGGGCCGCCTATAGCCGTGAGGAGATGAAGGCGCTGACCGATGTGCTGCTGCGTCATCCGCAGGTCCACGTGGTCACCGACGACATCTACGAGCATCTGGTCTATGACGGCTTCGTCTTCTCCACGGTGGCCGAGGTCGAGCCGGCCTTGCGCGAGCGCACCCTGACGGTCAACGGCGTGTCCAAGGCCTATGCGATGACCGGCTGGCGCATCGGCTTCGCCGGCGGCCCGAAGGATCTGATCAAGGCGATGGCCAAGGTGCAGAGCCAATCGACGAGCAATCCGTGCTCGATCAGCCAAGCGGCATCGATTGAGGCGCTCACCGGGCCGCAGGATTTTCTGGAAGGGCGCAACAGGGTCTTCAAGGAACGGCGCGATCTGGTCGTCGACCGGCTGACCACCACGCCGGGACTGTCCTGCTCACGCCCGGAGGGCGCCTTCTACGTCTATCCGTCTTGCGAGGGCGCCATCGGCAAGCGGACGCCGGAGGGAGCCGTGATCGGCTCGGACACCGAGTTCGCAACATACCTCTTGGAGGCCGAGGGCGTCGCCGTCGTGCCGGGGGCCGCCTTTGGCATGGAGCCGTTCTTCCGGATCTCCTACGCCACGGCGACCGAGGTGCTCGACCAGGCCTGCAGCCGCATCCACCGGGCCTGCCAAGCCCTGGAATGAGCGCGGCATCAGGCACCAAGCCGGCGATGGCCTCGGCGCGGTCGCGATCCCCGACCTGCCGTCTGTCGCGATGCCCGGGACCGTCGCCGGCCGACCTCCGATAAGGCGTTGCGACGCCCCGCCCGATCACGACGCCAGCAGGTCGATGAGCTGGTCGAGCCGCCCGTTGTTGGTCTGCTCCTCGAGGATAGCGTCGGCATGCTGGTCGAGCCGGTGCAGGTTCACGTCGGTGGCGTCGTCGATCTCATCGGACGCCAACGTGAGACGGGCGTCGAAACGGAAGTAGCGGTCCTCGGGCAGCAGCAGGCTGAGCTGGTGGTTGACGGCATCGGACTGCCCGGCCATCGCGCAGCTCAGCATGGGCATGCCGGCGGAAGGGTCGATCCAGCCTGATCCGCCCCAGGCGCAGACCGTGTCGATCGGAAAGCGACGGCTGGCGATGCCGCTGCCCAGCGACACCAGGAGGATATCGGACCCGGACGGGAACACCTTCCGCGCCTCGGCGAAGGCGCAGAGCGACGGGTTGTGCGCGAACAGCCCGCCGTCGATCAGCGCGTACTCGCGGCCCGGCTGCACGCCTTCGCGGCCCGGCTCCGCACGCAGCAGAACCGGGTCGAAGTAGGTCGGGGTCGCCGAGGCGGCGCGCGCGACCTTCCAGAGCGCGAAGTCGGGGTCGGGCTGGTCCGGCACATAACGGGCCGCCTTGCCGCGATCACGCTTCTTGAAGAACCAGGGTTGCCGTTCCTCGATATCGTACGTGACCACAAGCAGATTGGTCAGGGCCTGGCGCATTGTCCGGTCGCCGAAGCGCGTCCTGAGGAAGCGCTCCCAGGGACGGGCGCTGTACCGCGCCTCCGTGAGCGGACGCATAGCGCGCAGACCGGCCGGCGGAAACAGCTCGTCGCCGTGCTCGTAATAGAACTCGACCAGATCGGATGGCTTGAACACGGCCTCGTCGCCGCCCGGAGACCGAGGCGCGGTCAGCCCGATCGCCAGGACGGCGCCGCTCGAGGTACCGGCGATCAGGTCGAAGACCTGATGCAGCGGGGCGAAGCCGCCACGCTTCTTGTTCAGCTCGGTCTCCAGATATTCGAGGACCCGAGCCGGGATCAATCCACGCATACCGGCACCATCGATCGACAGCACCTTCACCAAGCCCGCGGTCATTGATCCGTCCTGTCGGCAGGCGGCGCTGCGCGGGCCCGCCCGTCACAACGTCGCCATGCGTCGATATTCAGACCCACCGCTCGTTCAGCGGCCGAACGCTTTGCGACATTCGCATAGAAATCTAAACGACCTGACACGCCCCGGCCCTTTCAAGCATACGAAGAAGCCTAGCCTGACCGGTGCGGTCCGCCTGTGGGATACCGCACACCGGCAGGTGACCTTTTCGTTTCCTGATCCGGTGGCGCCGCCGCGTGTCATGCTCCTGTCAAGGACTGTACGGTCGCCGATTGAATGCGTTCGTTCCGCAACGGGCAGGTTACGTTTTTCTTGCGCTTTTCGATGGACTTCGGCCTGTCCGCGACGGACCATGGCACGATGAACCGGGGTGCCGGGCCGACCCGCGGTCCTGGACCGAAGGCAGGCGGCGGCGCTCCGCTGGAGCCGCAGGACCCGTAAAGGGCTGCCGAAAGGGGGAGGCGCATGGCGAAGCTCAGCGAAACGATCCATCACCCGGCGACACCACGATGCGTGGCCCTGGTCGGCCCCCAAGGCAGTGGCAAGACGTCGTTGCTTGAAAGCCTGCTGTTCCTGACCGGGGCCACCGCCCGGCACGGCAGCGTCCAGCAGCAAACCTCGGTCGGCGACGCCAGCGACGAGGCGCGTCAGCGGCAAATGTCGACGGAGGTCAATGTCGCCGCGACGCAGTTTCTGGGCGAGTCATGGACCTTCCTCGACTGCCCCGGCTCGGTCGAGCTTTGGCAGGACACCATGACCGCCCTGATGGTCGCCGACGCGGCCATTGTTGTGTGCGAGCCGGGCTCTGAGCGGGTCCGCGCCTTGGCGCCAACCTTGCGGTTCCTCGACGAGAACGCGATACCCCATATCCTTTTCGTCAACAAGCTGGACACCGCCAGCCTGCCGATCCGGGAGCTGCTGGAGGTCCTGCAAAGCCAGTCGACGCGGCCCCTCGTGCTTCGCGAGGTGCCGATCCGCGAGGGCGAAGCCATCACCGGTTATGTCGACCTCGTCTCGGAGCGGGCCTATCGGTTCACCCCGGCCAGCCAGCCGTCGACCCTGATCAAGATCCCGGAGAGCGTGGCCGAGCGTGAGCAGAGCGCCCGCCAGGAACTGCTCGAGCATCTCGCGGACTTCGATGACGAACTCCTGGAGCAGCTGCTCGAGGAGGTCCAGCCGCCCCCGGACGAGATCTACAGCCGGCTCGCGGACGATCTGGCAAGGGACCTGATCGTGCCGGTGATGCTCGGGGTAGCCCTGCAGAACCATGGTGTCCGTCGGCTGCTCAAGCTGCTTCGCCACGAGGTGCCGGAGTGCGCCGGAGTGGCCGACCGGCTCGCCGTGCCGGACGGGTCCGTCGCCGCCCAGGTGTTCCACACCGTCCACGCTCCGCACACCGGCAAGCTGTCGGTTGCGCGCATCTTGCGGGGCCGCCTCGTTGACGGGACGAGCTTCGGTGACGCACGGGTGAGTGGCATGCAGCGCCTGGTCGGCAGCGTTAGCACCAAGCTGTCCGAGGCCGGGCTTGGCGAGGTGGTGGCGCTGGGCCGCCTCGAGGCCGTGCGCACGGGGGATCTGCTGGTTCCCCCCGCCCCGCAGCCGAACGAGATGTGGCCCGAGCCCCTCGAGCCGGTGTACGAGCTCGCCGTGCGGGCCCGGGACCGTAACGATGAGGTCAAGCTGACCGCCGCTTTCCAGAAGCTTGGCGAGGAGGACCCGTCGCTGCGCTTCATTCATGACCCCGAGCTGTCGGAGCTGAGGCTGGCCGGCCAGGGCGACGTGCATCTGCAGCTGGCGCTCGACCGGCTCAAGCGGAAGTACGGTGTATCGGTCACCGGCCAGCCTCCGGAGGTGCCGTACCGCGAGACGATCCGCAAAAGCACGACCCAGCATGCCCGCTTCAAGCGCCAGTCCGGCGGGCATGGCCAATTCGGCGACGTGCATGTCGCGATTCGCCCGCTGCCGCGCGGATCCGGCATCCAGTTCGAGGAGAAGATTGTCGGCGGCTCGGTCCCGAGGCAGTACATTCCCGGAGTGGAGGCTGGGGTGCACGATTTCTGCCACCGGGGGCCGCTCGGTTTCCCGGTGGTGGACATGGCGGTGACCTTGACCGACGGTCAATACCACTCGGTCGACAGCTCGGACCTGGCGTTCCGCACAGCGGCGCGGATGGCGCTGCAGGAAGGCGTGCCGAAATGCGAGCCGGTGCTGCTCGAGCCGATCCATGAGGTGACCGTCGCCGTGCCGAGCGAGTTCACGCCGAAGGCGCAGCGCGCGCTGAGCCAGCGGCGCGGTCAGATCCTGGGCTTCGACGCGCGCCCCGGCTGGGACGGCTGGGACGAGGTGAAGGCCTATCTACCCCAGGCCGAGATGCACGACCTCGTTATCGAGCTGCGATCATTGTCCCTCGGTCTCGGGACCTTCAGCTCCACCTTCAGCCATATGGCCGAGCTCACCGGACGGCTGGCCGACCGGGTGGTCGAGATCCGCCAGTCGGCCCAGGCGGCACAGTAGCCCGCACGCGCCGGGCGCGCCGCCGATCTCGCTGGCGCAGGCAGGCCGGTCTGTGGCACAGGAGAGAACGGCGGGCGCCGGAGTGCCCGGCCGACAATGGAGCGCAGGCATGCCCTTGGAGATCAGCATCGGCATCGACGAGAGCGATCGGGCGGAGGTCGTCGAGGCCCTGTCGCGCGTCCTGGCGGATACCTACACGCTTCATCTCAAGACCTTGAATTACCATTGGAACGTCACCGGACCGATGTTCCGCACGCTTCACGACCTTTTCGAGGACCAGCACGAAGAGCTGGCCGAGGCCGTCGACGATCTTGCCGAGCGCATCCGGGCGCTGGGCCATCCGGCGCCGGGCAGCTACCAGGCCTTCAGCCGGTTGACCTCGCTGCGTGACCCGACCGAGGTCCCGGACGCCGAGGGCATGATCCGGGAGCTCGCGGCGGACCATGACACAATTGCCCGTCTCGCGCTGGAGACCCTGGACGTGGCCGACGACGCCGACGATCCGGTCACCGAGGATCTATTGATCGAGCGGATGGAGGAGCATCACCGCACGGCTTGGATGCTGCGTAGCCTGCTCGGCTGATCCTCCGCCGCGCGGGGGCTGACCGGATTCTCACCGACACTTGATTCGCGCCCGGGCGTCGCCGACCAAATATCACCGTCCGACGACGACCAGCGGGCGGGAGAGATGCGGATCAAGCGCAAGCGCGACTGGGAGCTTCCGGAGTCGGCGGTAACGCCCCGGAGCGTCTATCTGGACCGACGCCGCTTCATGGGCGGCGCGGCAACGGTGGTTCTGGGGCTCGGGGGGGCAGGCGTTCTGCTGGCGCGCGGCGGCTCCTCGGGTGCGGCGTCGGGCGACGAGGACGGCGGCTTTCCGGCCGCGGATCTCTACCCGGCCGAGCGCAACACGAGAATTGCCGTCGACCGGCCTCTCACAGCCAAGCAGACGGTGACAACCTACAACAATTTTTACGAGTTCGGCTCGCACAAGGAGATCTGGCGCGCGGCCCAAAGCCTGCCAATCCAGCCCTGGACCGTGCGCATCGACGGCATGGTGGAGGAAGAGCGGACGGTCGACGTCGAGCAGCTGATCCGATCCATGCCGTTGGAGGAGCGGATTTACCGCCTACGATGCGTGGAAGCCTGGGCGATGACGGTGCCATGGAGCGGGTTTCCGCTGGCGGCGCTGGTCGATTATGCCCGGCCGCTCTCCGGGGCCCGGTTCCTTCGCATGGAGACCTTCGGACCCGATCAGCACTCGGCGCCGGGCTTCAATCAGTTTTGGTATCCGTGGCCCTATATCGAGGGCCTTACGATGGACGAAGCAACGAACGAGCTGGCCTTCATGGCCACCGGGCTTTATGGAGAGCCGCTTCCGCGCCAGAACGGTGCGCCGCTGCGGCTGGCGGTGCCTTGGAAATACGGCTTCAAGTCGATCAAATCGATCGTGCGCTTCACCTTCACCGACGAGCGGCCGGTCACCTTCTGGGAGGATGTGCAGGGCAGCGAATACGGCTTCTGGGCCAACGTGAACCCGGACGTGCCGCATCCGCGCTGGAGCCAGGCGACGGAGCGTCTGATCGGCACCGACGAGCGAGTGCCGACACGCCTGTACAACGGTTATGAAGAGTATGTCGCCCATCTGTACAAGGATTTCAGCGGCGAGCGGCGGCGTCTTTTCATGTGAGGCCGAGAGCTGGCCATCCTCTGGCCATAAACCGATCGCCGCCGCCCACGCGCCGGTTGATCCGTCAGGATGCCTCGCCGATGGCCGGTCTCTGGATCAGTTGCTCGGCCTCAGCGGCGCTCTCGCACGAGAGGTTGAGAAGGATCGTCAGACAGAGTTGACTGCCGAGCGATTGCAGGCGCTTGGCTCCGGCTTGCGGTATCGGGATCCGGCGATCCTTGCAGAACAGCAGGATTGAGGACAGCACGACGTCGCCCGGGACATCCAGCTGGCGCACCCGGGCAAAATCCTCCTTGCACGAGAACGAGAGAAGAACATGGAGGTGGGGATGATCCCGTACCTCCACCCTCACAACGTCGCCTTCACCCGCCCGAATTCCCGCTCGTGTGAAGTACGCGAGCAGCGCCGTGGCCACCTCTCCGTGACTGAAGATGATGCGCCGTATCTCGGCGACCATGGTCGTTTCCCCGGCTTGCCGGCGCGATCGCGCGGACATTAGACACCGGCCGGCTTGAGGTCCCGTAAACCTCTCCGGAAATGCTCCTGCCGGTGTCGGGCCCCCGACCGTCGGCGAGGTCCAGACCGGCTGTTAAGACGGAACCCGACGGCCTGCATTGCTCCGAACATGTCGGTGGGAGCGAAACGCGCCTGAAACTGTTGATTTCCTTGGGCGTAGCGTGATTCGTGGAAGGCGCCGACGGCGCAGGCCGCAGACAAGTTGATGATTGAACGGAAGACCGCATGGACTCGTACTGCCACTCAGAAGGCCTCAGGTCAGGCGCCATGCGGTTGAACCTTTCCGATCCCAGAGAGATAACTCCTTTGTCACGCAGACGAAACCGGAGGGTCGGATATTTTTCATACAGGATGGCCCCAGTGAACCAGCCGGTGCAATTCGGGACAACCATGAGATTATGGCGTGAAAGACACACACATCTACCATAAAATTTGAAAACAAAGGGCTTTGTCTGCTTGGGTTTCTTGTCATGGCTGACAACATATCTTACTCAGCGGAGCTAATTACCGCGGTTGGCGGTATCATTCCGACCGATTTCCCGATCCCGCCAAAGTGGAGGGATGATGATCTTGAGCCGATTGACCAGCCCCCAGTGCCTCTGCCTCAATGGAGAGATCATGTCCGATCCAGTGAAGGTCGACGACCTCGATCCCGCCGAAGACCCGGCGATACTGCTCAAGGTCAGTGACGCCGAGCACCCCCGGCTCGGGCTGTGCGTCCGGCTGCAGCCCCTCTCCTCTGGGCCGGTCCTGTTCATCCCGGCCAGCCGGGCCAAGCAGCTGGCAGCGGATCTCCTGTGGGTCGCCGATCACGTTCCCAGCAATCAGGGGGTATCCTTGACGATTGTGGATACCCGGCGCGATCAGGAGGCGGAGCGAGGATGACCGTGCCGGGCCCCCTCCGGCGGCTTCGCCGGGCGCCGCAGCGATCGGTGGACGTGGCGCGGCTCGGCCTCGGCGCCGCCCGTCAGGCCCTCGGCGTGCCGGTTCGATCGCGCAAGATCTTTGTCATCGGCACCGGGCGATCGGGCACCCATTGGCTTGGCGACATTCTGGGCGGTCACCGGGACATCCATGTCACGGTCGAGAAGCCGCCGATCTTTCCTTGGGTTACCGAGATGGCCCTCGATCCTGGCCGGCGGGCCGCGCTTCTGCCTCGGCTGCTCCGACGGTACCGGTTGGAACATGCCGCGGTGACGCCACGTCATTATGCCGACAAGAGCCACCCCAACCTCTGGATCGCGGAGGCCTTGGCGGAGGCTTTCCCCGAGGCTCGGTTCGTTGGCATCCGGCGCGATGTCTTCGGGACGGTGGCCAGCATGCTGAAGCACGAGGGCGTGCAGCGATGGATCCACGGCTGGCGACGGTATCCCGTGCCGAATTCGTTCCTCGGCATCGATCAGGACGAGGCCGAGCGATATGAATCCCGCTCGCTGGCCGGCCGCTGCGCTCTGCGCTGGCGTTCGCACATGGAAGAGCTGGAACGCCTGCGGGACCGGCTCGGCAGCCGACTGCTGCTGATCGACTATGACCGGCTGCAGAACCACACAGCCGATGAGCTCAAGCGCTTGACCGGCTTCCTCGACCTGGCGACGCCGATTCCCATGCCCCCGATCAGGCGCGACTCGCTCGGCCGCTGGCGCACCGAGCTCGGCCCACAGGACATCGCCGAGATCCGGGCGGTCGCCGGCTCGCTGGCAGCACCGGAGCCGGCCGGCGTCTGATCATCCGGACCGGAAGATCGCTCCTCGCGTTTGTCCTCTCGGGCCCATGCTGTAAAGTTGTTGTACTCGTTCAAGCCCGGTGACGGCAGCCTTCGTGTAAAGCTGCTTTCCGAGCCAAAAAAGTCATATGGCCTTCTTAAGCATTATATGCGGCTCGTTGCCTCGACTGGCCCGCTGCTTGCCTCCCGTTCGCTTACCTTGGCGACCATCAGCAACTCGGAGAGCAACATGGCCTTGTCGAGAGGACTTCCGGAGCGGTCCTGCCTAACCCTGGCAGCGCTCATGCTTGTGCTGGCGATCTGCGGTCCGGCCCACAGCTCACCTTTGTTCTTCAACGTCGAGATCGCCTTCGACAGCGGGACGCTGAGCGGCGAGACCTTTCGCGGCTCCTTCTCGGTCGACGGCGACCGGCTGACCGGCGTCGGTGACGAGGTCTTCGCCCCCAACCTCGCCAACGAACTGCTCAGCTTCGACATCAGCGTGTCGGGGACCGGCTTCGGCCTGCGAAGCGACATCGGCTTCCCCGACTTCCCCGTGGTCGGATTCACGGATGGCGTCGTCTCCCTGATCGATTATCTGGCGATCCCTTTTAGTGGTCCCGATGCGCCGTTCCTGTCGATCTTCCTGGAGGACGGCTTCAGCGACGTCGAGTTCACTCAAGGCGCCGACTTCAGCTTCGGCACCGTGACCGGGGTCTCTCCGACGCCGGTGCCGGAGCCGGCGACCGCGGTGCTGCTGGCGGCCGGCCTGCTCACGGTGATGGCTGCCGTGCGCCGTCGGCACGCGTCCGTTGCTGATCGGCTGGACAGACCGGGGCGCTGACGCCGGCTGCGGGCCTGGCCCCTGCCGGGGCACGAGCCCGCTCCGGCTGCCGGCCGGTGCCTGACGGTGCGTGACGGTGCCTTCCACCGGCCGACCCCGCCGCGCCGGCGGCAACGGCGCTGACCGCACGGGAAAGAGGGCCGCTTCATCGATGGGATGAAGCGGCCAAGTGAACAGGGAGGCTTCACGTCTGGGAGAGATCGGACCGTCGGGACGCCCGCCGGTCCACTCCGGAACCGCCCGGAGAAAAGAATGATGCTGCTGTCCAGCAGCATCGCCGCCGAGTATCCGGCCGACCGGCCGCCCTGCGCCACTACCAATCCTCAAACTCTTTCATGCGTTGGGCGCATGGCTTTTTAGCCATAGGCGTGGCCATTCCGCCCCGCCTGTGAGGGCTGCTCATCTCAACGGCCCCGGCTCAGGCTGTCCGTCTGATTCCGTTGCGATGCTCGAGACGGCTTTCCGCCACCTTGCGCACGAGGAAATCGCGAAAGACGGCAATGCGCTTGGAGTGCCGCAATTCCTCGGGGTACACGAAGAAGGCCTCGACAGTGGGACCGGCCAGCTCGGGGAGCACCTGGACCAGCGGAGCGTTCGCATCGACCATGAAGTCCGGCAGGGCGGCCAGACCGAGGCCACTCACCACTGCACGGTAGATCGCGTGTTGGTTGTTGACGCGCAGGATGACCCGGCGTTCCCCGGGCGCGGGATTGCCGGCCTCCAGCAGCCAGTTCACATTGTCGACCGGCGCGCGCGCATCACTGCCATAGATGATCAGCTTATGCGCACGGAGATCCTCAAGGCTCTGCGGAATGCCGCTGCGCTTCAGATAGTCGACGGACCCGTAAACGTGGAAGCGTACGGTCAGCAAATGCCGCTGCACCAGGTCCGGCTGGCGAGGCGGGATCATGCGGATCGCCACATCGGCGGCCCGCATGCCCAGGTCGAGCTCCCCGTCATCGAGCAGCAGGGCCAGCTGGATGTCCGGATACAGGGTCAGGAACTCGCGGATCCGCGGGGTCAGCCAGGTCGATCCGAAGGCGACCGTGGTGGTCAGCTTGAGCGGACCGCGCGCCAGCTCTCGACTCTCGGTGAGCTGCGCCTGCGTCATCGCCAGCTTGGCGAAGACGTCGCGCGCGGTCTGGTGCAGCAGATCGCCCTGCTCGGTCAGGATCAGGCCGCGCGCATGCCGATGAAACAGCGGCACGGACAGGCTCTCCTCGAGGCTGCTGATCTGGCGGCTGACGGCCGACTGGCTGAGCCCCAGCCGGTCCCCGGCATGGGTGAAGCTCCCGGCCTCGGCGACGGCGTGGAACACACGCAGCTTGTCCCAATCCATCATGCCTGCCCGAACGGCGCTTGCCTGCGGCTTCGGCGGATCCGTCCGGCGCCACGCCGTCTCCCTGTCCGCGCAATCCCCGGCGCCTTGGCGTCCCGGAGCCCAATCTCACGCGGCCACTATCGCGGCTCGACCGCACCCGCGCAAGCGCAGGGCTGATCACGGACCAGCCCATCGTCGCCGATGCGCTCAGGTCGGCACGAGATCGAGCGGCGCCCGGGTAAGCACCTCGGGCAGCGCCTCCGTGACGCGCACGGTCTGGCCCGTGCTCGCCGCCAAGCCGGCGTCGCTGTCAAACACGATGACATGGAGAAAGAAGATCATGTCCACCGCCGCGGGCTCTGGATTGCCGGCGAACAGCATGGGCCAGTCCATCCAGCTGGGAGCGAAGGTGGCGCCCAACGCATAGCCGCCGGCATTCATCCTGTGGGCGCGGAGCCCGGCCCGGTCGAGCACGGCGGCGTGCGCCTCAAACACCCGTCCCAGCGGCACGCCGGGGCTGAGCGCCGCCTTGGCCGCCTCCAGGGCTGCGACAGCGGCGTCGTGGAGGACGCGCTGGCGTGCCGGCACCGCGCCGATGCGCAGGGTCCGCATCAGGCAGGCATGATAATGGCGGAACACGCCCGCAACCTCGAGCGTGAGCTGGTCCGACGCCTCCAGCTCACGCCGTCCACTGAAGGAGCGGCACATCAGCGCGCCCGGTCCCGAGCCGATGATGGTCTCATTCGCCGGCTCATCGCCGCCGTTGCGGAACATCGTCCCGTGCATCGCGGCCAGGATGTCGCCCTCGAACACGCCGGGCCGGGCCATCCCGCGGGCAACCTCGACCGCCTCGTCGACCAGCGCCGCGGCCCGGCGCACGAACGCGAGCTCGGCCGGGCTTTTCACTAGGCGCAGCCGGGACACAAGGTCCGAGGCGTCCTCGAGCGCGCAGAAGCCGGCCAGGCCGTCCGCCAGGGCGAAGCCGATACGCGCGGTCAGCCCGTAGGCGTCCCATTCGACGCCGAGCCGGCTCCCGCGCGCGCCCCGCTCCTCGAGGAGGCCGCGCAGCGCGGCCACCGGATCGGCGTCCGGGCCGTCGGCCCAGGCCCGCGCGTCCTCGATCACCGAGGTGAACCGGGCCTGGCGCAGGTCCGGCGCCCGGGTCAGCAGGGCCATGCCACCATCCGCGCCGAGATGGAGGCATTGGAAGAACACGTAGCCGAAGCTGTCGAAGCCGGTCAGGTAGTATAGGCTCTCCTGCCGGAACAGCAGCAGACCGTCCAGGCCGCGCGCCACCATGGCCTCGGCGGCCCGGCCGCGGCGCGCGGCAAGCTCGAGCGTGTCGACGTGTATCGGCATGGCATCCGGCCCAAGGGGAAAGGTGCGGTCCCGATCGCCGCCGGCGGCCACGGCGAGAGCGGTTCCGTGCGACGCGGCATCGTCACCGGCCCGCTTCCCCGCCCGGCCGGCCCGAGCTTGCTGTCGTTGGGTGGCCGGACGGGGGAGCGGGCCGGCGATGCCATTTGAGCCGGAAACGCTCTAGCCGCCTTCGCCGGGAACGGTGCCGGGATGCCGGCGCTCGGCGATCGGCTGAACGTATTGCAGCTCGATGTCCCAGGGAAAGAAGATCCAGGTGTCCTGGCTGACCTCGGTCACGAAGGTGTCGACCAGAGGCCGGCCAAGCGGCTTGGCGTAGATCGTGGCGAAATGCGCCTTGGGCAGCATCTCGCGCACGATGTTCGCGGTTCGGCCCGTGTCGACGAGGTCGTCGATGATCAGCCAGCCTTCGCCGTCGCCCTCGACCCCCTTCAGCACCCGGGCCGGGCGCTGGTTCATATGGTCGTAGCTGGACACGCAGATCGTGTCGATCAGCCGGATCCCAAGCTCCCGGGCGATGATGGCGGCCGGCACCAGGCCGCCCCGGGTCACCGCGACGATCCCGTGGAAGGGGGTCATCTCCGCCAGGCGCCATGTCAGCGCCCGAGCATGGCGGTGGAGCTCCTCCCAGGAGACCGGAAAGGTCCTGGTGAAGGTGTCGGGCTCGGACACGGGCGCTTCCTTCCCCTCTCCGATGGCTGCCGCGCGCAGGTCTCCGCCGGACGGCACCCAAGGCTCACCGGACAAACAGGTGCACCTCGTTGCCCTCGACCTCGGAGCTGGCGGCGGCATCCACAGTGACCCGCTCGGCCGGCAGTCCCATGGCGATCAGCGTCCGGCGCACGTCCTCCGCGTTGGCGCGTGCGTCGTTGGCCGAGAGGGCCCGATTCGCCGGGTCGCCGGCGGCCGGGCTGACGGCCAGGAGATCAAACATGGCGTCGGGCCTGCGGTCCAGCGCCTCGCTGACGGCCCGGAACACCGCCTGCCGATACTGCGGATCCCCATGGTTGAAACGGATCACCACGAGCGGTCGCCCGGGCCCCTCGGCCGACGGCGCAGCTCCGTCCGTGTCGCCGCTGCCAACGCCGCTTCTGCCGGCCGGGGAACGGGCCGCGGCCGCCGCGGCCCGGTTCAGCGTCAGGGGAGCCGCGGTAGTGTACGCACGATTGATAAGGCTGGTGCCGTAAAGCTCGCCATTGGCGATCCCGACCTGGAGGGTCTGCAGGTTGGCGCGCTCGGCGCTGAGGAACGTCGTCTGACGGTTGATGCTTTCGCTGATGTCATTCAACAGGCGGTCGACGATCACCACCGTCTGATTGACCTCATCCTCGAGACGGGCCAGCTGCCGATGGTCCTCCTCCACGGCGCCGGACAGGCCGTAGGCGGCGCGCACCGATTCGAGCAGGAACGCTGCCACCGAGCTGTCCGCCGCCACCGCGTTGGCGAGGTTGCTGAGGCGGCTCACCGTGTCGCTCAGGTCCTCCAGCTCCAGCTGCGCCTCGCCGAGCTGGGACACCAGGATCGGGTTGCCGGGCGTGGTGCCAAGCTGCAACCGAGCGTTGATGGCTGCGACAATGCCATGGTATTCCTGCGCGTTCAGGACCCGGTCGGTGCGAATCTCCTGCAGGCGTGCGTTGCGCTGCTGGAGCGTGCCGCGCAGGCCGACCAGTTCGGAGCGCAGCTCGTTGATGCGGCGGCTGACCACGGTGCCGGTGTCCGGACCAAGCGACGGAGGAGCGGGGACGGCCGCAGCCCCGATGCTGCCCGGCAAGGGAGGCTCTCCGGCGACGGTGTCGCCGGGCGACGCCTCCGCCGTTGATTCGGCGGGCTCGCTCGACAGCAAAGCGCTCACCGGGTCGCCGCCTTCGGCACACGCCGCCAGCATGAAGCAGGTGCCGATCAGCGCCGGCGCAAGGCGGGAGTTGGACATCGGCGCGGCCTATCCTCCTGGGAACCGGGCCCGGGGCCTTGATCGTCGGATTGATGCATTATCATCTACTGAACAGGCAACAGTGTGAGGCATCGCCGCAACGCGAGCGATAGTACGGGTCCGTTGCAGCGAGGACAAGATGATCGGGGAACGTTCGGTGTCTTCGCGCTCCGCGCGCCCTCGGCCGCCCGCGCTGTCATCCGTTGCGATCCGTCCGGCGATTGGATAGCATCCGGAATTTCCGGATCCTCGGCGATCATGCGGCCCGCGATGGCCTTCCGGGTGGTCCAACCACCGCCGGATTGCGCGCCCGTAGCTCAATCGGATAGAGCGTCTGACTACGGATCAGAAGGTTGGGAGTTCGAATCTTCCCGGGCGCGCCACCATCCCGCGTGATCACATCGGCCGTTCCAGCGTGATTTGCGGGCCTTGCGCGCCCGATCCGGAGCCGGCGGCAATGGCCGCTGCCGATCGCGACCTGCTGGTCGTGTTGATCGGCCGCCCGCTCAGCGCCG
>CAZTHL010000032.1:24623-39405 GCA_964613585.1 uncultured Mycobacteriaceae bacterium
GCCGCCCGCTCAGCGCCGGACGCTCATGGTCGGCGACTCGACCGGCCGGCTACAGGCTGAGCGCTCCGAGATAGATTACACAGAGCACGCCAAACAGGATCGCAAAACGTGCATGGCTCCGGAGGCTGACCACCCACGGCGCCTCGCCGACCGAGGCGGCCGCGGTCACGGCGCTGATCGATACCGGCGACACCAGCTGCGCCACGACGAACATGGCGATCCACCAGTGATACTCCACGGCCGGGGCGACCGCGGCGAGCGAATGCAGAAGTGGAAAGACGGCCACAAAGAGGACCATGGGGTGAATGCCGAGGATCGTCAGGAGGGGCAGCACGCCGACCGCGATCAGCGCCTGGGCCGGCGGCCAGGATAGGCCGTCGATCAAGAGTTCCGGCATCGCCTCGGCCCATGGCCCCAGGCTTGGCGAGGAGAGCGCGGTCAGCACGGTGCCGCAGGCGATGAAGAGCAGGATCTCCGGGCTTGAACGCGCGATCACGTCTTGCAGGGAGCGGCCCAGCGCCACCGGCCCATGGCGCCAAGCAAGGGACACCATGCCGGCAACGGTCACCGCCAGGGCAACAGCCGTGACCGCCGGAAGCGACAGGATCACCTTGCCGGCCATCAGCACCGCGACGAACAGCGTCAGTGGCACGGCCAGGTGCGTCGAGCGGCGACTGCGGCGTTCTCCGACGTCCAAGGCGAGGGTGTCCTGGTCATCCCGACGCCGGGGTGACAGCAGGATGGTCGCGACCGACAGCGGCAGGCCGATCAGCACGGCATCCGACCATGTCAGCTCCGGGAAGTTGACGCTGACCGCGGCGGCGCCGACCGTGGTGGGCGCCAGGAACATCGTGGCGCCGACCGCCCGCATGGCGACACGGAGGTGGTACCGGTGATTGAGCCGGGTACGAAAGGTCAAGGCTCCGACGATCGGCACCACCGCGAGGCTCAGCAGAAAGCACATGCCGCCGTACAGCAGAAAAAGCGGGCGTGAGCTTCGCTTGAAGAGCGGATGGCTCAGCGCGCGCTCGATGGCGCCGCGAATGTCCTGTCCTTCGAGGTAGGCACGAGACAGGCCGATCCCGATGAGGAGCAGGATGACGACGTCGAAGGCGGCCGCGCCGTTTGCCGGATCGAAGGGAAGCGCGGTGACTGTGGCGGCGCCGGCCATGAGGGTCAGAAGCCCCAGGCCCAGGCGCGCGGAGGCCTTGCCTCGCCACGACTCGAACGTCAGCAGCAGCGCCGCGGCCAGCAGGCCGACCGTGATCCAGTCCACCACGGGCGCGGCTGGCATCAGCCTTAGGTTGACGACGAGGAGCCAGCCGGCGACGAGGCTGGCGCTCAGGATCAGGCCGAGCGGGCGCGGCCGTCGAGGTCCGTCGACATCAGCGGTTACGGCCTTTTGCAGCCCATCGATTGGCATAGGCATGGTCCCGCTGCCTCGTTGAACGGGCATCGCTCCGCGAGCGCGATGCCGGCGTCGGGCATGACCGGCGGATGGCAGGCCCCAGCCTGACCAGGCTCTACCCAGCCATCAACCTCTTCAACTACCCAAACGTGTCGGTCCGGCCAAGCCGAAGGCCGGACGAGGACACGGCCGCCGCACGGGGGTGAGCGCCGGCCTGGGACCATCGTGCCGGCAACCCGCCTCGTCGACGACGGGCGGCAGGCTCGCCGCAAGACGAGCGGATCCCACGGCCGGTTGCCACGAGACGAGGGCCGTAAGGGACCTTCAGCGCGCGATGCCGACCGCGAGGGATCCTCTCTAAGGAAGGTAGTGTCTATCCAGCTCAATCAATCTTAATCAGCCGACGACGCTTAATCATTGCGCGTCGCCAACAAAAACTCAGCGGGTAGGTGCGCTATGCAGGCCTTGGATCGTGCCATGCCATCGGATCATTCAGCGCCACGGCGGGACTGCGCTCCGTGCCGGTTCACCCACCCGGCGGCAGCCGACGGCCCGACGATCGGGGATCGCGTCGACCCTGGCCGTCTGCCGGAGGCGACGGACGGCGGCACGGACAGCCGTAGGGTCTCGATTGCCATCATCGGGCTGGGCTCACGCGGATTGAACGTGCTGGAGCGGATCACCGCCCATGCCTGCTACGGCCGAAGCACTCCGCGGCTCACAATCCATTTGATCGACCCCGGCGTTCCGGGGGCGGGAATTCATTACCCGTCCCAGCCGGACTACCTCCTGCTGAACACGGTGGCCTCGCAGATCACCATGTTCATGGATCCGACGATCGAAGATGCCGGTCCGCTCCTGCCGGGGCCGAACCTGTACGAATGGGCGGTCGGCACCGACAGCCTTGATGCGTCCACCGGACCGAACACCTATCTGCCGCGGCGGCTATTCGGCGAGTACCTGAACTGGGTCTATCGCTATCTGATGGTCCGTCTCAAGCGATGCTGCGACGTCCACCATCATGCCAGCGAGGCCTTGGATGTCTGCCGGCCAGACAATGACCGGTACACGGTGACCTTGCAGAACGGCGAGACGATCGCCGCCGACTACCTCTTCCTGACCACCGGCCACGCTGAGAATCATCCCGACGAGGTCGACCGGCGTCGGCACGGGTTCGTCGAGGGGCACCGTCCCGCCAACCCCTGTCTCGGCTACATCGTCGCCACTCCCTATCCCTTCGACGACTCCCTGCAGGCGATCCCGCCCGGCGCGGCCGTGGCGATCGAGGGCATGGGGCTGACCGCGATCGACATCATCGCCAGCCTGACCATCGGCCGCGGCGGCCGCTTCCGACGCAACGAGGAGACGGGCGATCTGATCTATCGTCCGTCCGGCGAGGAGCCTGCCCTGGCGCTGTTCTCCCGGAGCGGACTGCCGCTGTCCGCTCGGGCGCACAACCAGAAGGGGGCGTCGGACCAGTATCGGGCCCGGTTCCTTACTCCGGAGCGGGTATCGGCTTGGAAGGCTGAGAAGGGCGCGGGCGAACTGGACTTCTTCGCCGACGTGCTGCCCCTCCTGCTTCGCGACATGGCCCATGCCTATTGCATCACCCATGCGCGGCATCGCCATGGCCGGATCTTCGCCGATCTCCTCGACGAAATGCTGATCCGGGTCGACCCCGTGTCCGCCGACGCCCTCTTCCAGCGATACTGCCCGGGAATACCCGGATTTTCCTGGGACCGGCTGGTCGATCCGATCGACGGAGCGGCACTCCAAAGCCAAGAGGCATTCAGCCGCTGGCTTCTGACCTTCCTTGAGACGGATCTTGAGGAGGCGCGCCGCGGCAACGTCGACAGTCCGCTCAAGGCGGCCTGTGACGTGCTGCGGGACATCCGGGACAATCTCCGCAACGCCATCGACTTTGGCGCCTTGTCCGCGGACTCGCATGCCCGGTTCATGTCGGAGTTCGTGCCGGTGATGAACCGGCTGGCGGTCGGCCCGCCCTTGGAGCGGGTCGAGGAGCTGCTGGCGCTCATCCGCGGCGGCTATCTCGATCTCGGCTTCGGCCCGGGCGCGCAGGTCGCCCTGGATGAGGCCGCCGCGTCCTTCGTGGTCCAGAGCAAGCTGTTTCCGCAGAGGGCCTTTCGCGCCGACGTGCTGGTCCGCGCCAGGGTGCCGAAGGCGTCGCCTGGCGAGGATCGGTCGGAGCTGACGCAGCGGCTGCTCGAGCGCGGCCTCATCCGCACCTTCCGCAACAACGGCGTGGAGATTGGCGGAATCGAGGTGGATCAATCCTTGCGCATCGTCACCTTGTCGGGGGCTGCCCTTCCCAATGCCTGGGCTTTGGGCACCGTCTGCGAAGGCTCCAAATTCTACACGTATATCGTGCCACGGCCCAACGTGAACTCGACCGCTCTCGTCGACGCCGGACGGAGCGTTGGCGAGCTCTTCCGCCGGGAGCAGCGCAGATTGGGGGTCGCGCCGGAACCTCCGACCGCGCTATGCGCGGCCGAATGATCGAGGAGCGCGCGCCATGCCATCCCGTTCCGACCTACCGGCGTTGCTCACCGGGCTCATGGCGACGCTGGCCGGCGTTGGCCTGGCGCGGTTCGCCTACACGGCGCTCTTGCCGTCCGTCATCGAGGCCGGCTGGTTCGACGCCGGCGACGCCGCCTATCTCGGAGCCGCCAATCTGCTGGGCTATCTGGTGGGCGCGCTGTCGGCCCATGCCCTGTCGGAGCGCTTCTTGCCCCGACGGGTGATGGCCGCAGCGTTCGCCGCCATCGTGCTCAGCTTCCTGCTGTGCGCGGCGCCGGCAAGCTTCGCCTGGTTCTTCGTGTGGCGCTTCGTCTCGGGCGTGGCGGGCGCAATCCTCATGGTCGTCGGACCGTCCCTGGCGCTGACGGCGACACCGCTCAGCCGGCGGAAGTCCGTGGCCGCCCTGGCCTTCACCGGCATCGGCCTGGGCGTCCTGCTTTCGGCAAGCCTGGTCCCGCTCCTGCTCGGCCTCAGCCTGACAATGGCGTGGCTGGCGCTCGGGATCCTCTGCCTGATCGCCGGCCTTGCCGGCGGTTGGGGCCTCGCCCGGCTCCCCGCCGCGGAGGCTGCCGCGACCCTCGACGGCGACGCCACCGACGGCTGGCCGAAGGGGGCCGGCATCATTGTGCTGCTGGTGATCACGGCCTACGCCCTCGACGCGGTGGGTTTCGTCCCCCATACGGTCTTCTGGGTCGACCACCTTGCCCGGGAGCAGGGACTGGGGACCGGACCGGCCTCGCTGCAATGGGCCGTGCTCGGCCTTGGGGCGGTGCTTGGCCCTCTGCTCGCCGGCGAGGTCGCCCGCCGGGTCGGCTGGCATTCCGGCCTGGCCCTGGCCTTCCTCCTGAAGGCGTCCGCCGTGGCGCTGCCGCTGCTGGGGCTCGGGGTCATCGGCTGGACCCTGTCGTCCCTCCTGGTCGGCGCGATGATCCCGGCCATCGTGGCGCTGACCTCCGGCCGCCTCGCGGAGGTGGCGGGGCCGTCCGATCACAAGCGGCTGTGGGGCCGCGCGACGGCCGCGTTCGCGACGGCGCAGGCCGCCGCCGGCTACGGCATGTCGTGGCTTTACGCCGCCCAGGGCACATCGGAGCCGCTTTTCGCCTTCGGCAGCCTCGCGCTCATGGGTGGCCTCGCGCTTCTCCTCGTCAGCCGGACCGCCGAAGGATGCCTGGGCCAGCGGTCATTACCCTCGTGGAGGCCATAAAATGGAGCTGTACCTGAACGCGACGTCTCCCTACGCGCGCGCGGTTCGCGTTGTCGTTCTCGAGAAGGGGCTGGGGGACGCGGTTGGGCTTCGCTGGTGCGATCCCTGGGCCGACGATGACACGCTCCTGGCGGTCAATCCGATCGGCCGGGTGC
This sequence comes from uncultured Mycobacteriaceae bacterium, assembly GCA_964613585.1. Lineage (GTDB taxonomy): Bacteria > Pseudomonadota > Alphaproteobacteria > DSM-16000 > Inquilinaceae > CAZTHL01. The sequence goes on from CAZTHL010000032.1 coordinate 29,929, forward strand.
CCACGCTCGTCACCGACGATGGCGTGCCGCTGACGGAGTCGCTGCTGATTGCCCGGCACCTGGACAGCCATGGAGGGGGTGGCTCGATCCTGCCGGCCGCTGGTCTCGCCGAGACGCTGTCCCTTGCCGGTCTCGGCCACGGCCTCATGGAGGCCGCCTTCAACACGGTCATCGCGCGCAAGCACCAGGGCGCGGCAGCCGACGATACCACGCTGGGCCAGCGTCGACGCCGGGCCATTGATCGGGTCCTCCGCACTCTCGATCAGAGGCTCAAGGACGCCTGCCCGGCGGAGACGGTGACCCTGGGAGACGTCATGGTCGCCGTGGCGCTCGACTACCTGGCGTTCCGGCTGCCGGAGATCGACTGGCCGGGGTCCTGCCCGGGGCTGGAGAGCTGGCATCGACGGATGACAGCGCGGGAAAGCTTTCGGCAGACCCGTTTCTCTTGAGGCCGCGGGGCGCGGGTCCCGGCGTCGCGGTCTCGACGCCGCCGGCGCCTCGATCAGGCCGAGCGGACCTTGTTCAGGAAGCCGTCGACCTGCTGGCGCAGCGTGGCCGCCTGGCGGCTCAGCTCGTCGGCGGCGCTGACGACCTGACGGCAGACATTCTCGTTCTCGGCGCAGGATTGCTGGACCGAGCCGATGCTGCCGGACACCTCCTTGGTGCCGGTCGCGGCCTGCTCGGTATTGCGGGCAATCTCGCCGCTCGCCGCGGTCTGCTCCTCCATGGCCGAGGCGATCCTGCGGGACACGTCGCTGACCTCCTCGATGGTCTCGCGGATCGACCGGATCGCCCCGACGGCGTCCTCGGTGGCCCGCTGGATCGAGGTGATCTGGCCACTGATCTCGTCGGTCGCCTTGCCGGTCTGAGCGGCCAGGTTCTTGACCTCGTGGGCGACCACGGCGAAGCCTTTGCCGGCCTCGCCGGCGCGTGCCGCCTCGATCGTCGCGTTCAAGGCCAGCAGGTTCGTCTGCTCGGCAATGTCGTTGATCAGCCTGATCACGTCGCCGATCCTGCTGGCGTCGCTGGCCAGGCTCTTGACCTTGCCATCCGTCACCTCGGCCCGCTCCACCGCCTGCTCGGTGATGCCGGCGGACTGCGAGACCTGTCGGGAGATCTCCTGGATCGACTTCGAGATCTCCTCGGCCGCCGCGGCCACCGTCTGAACGTTGGTGCTGGCCTCCTCGGCCGCGGCGGCGACGGCGACGCTCTGCTCAGAGGAGTGACGGGACGTGCTCGTCATCGTCTCGGCCGAGGCATGCATCTCCGTGGCCATCGAGGAGACGCTCTCCACCACGCTGGCGACGGTCGATTCGAAATCGCTGGCCAGGGTCTGAAGCGTATGCTCCCGCTCCAGCCGGCCCTGCTCCAGGTAGATCGAGATGGCGAAATCCATGTCCAGCATGGCCGCCTTGACCACCGCCTCGAGGCGCCGGCTGCGCTGCTTCTCCGACTGACCGGCGTTGAGCCGGCTCGAGTAGCTCCGGCTGATGGCGGAGGCGAGCCCGGCGACGATGAACGCGTAGCCGCCGATGTACCACTGCGGCTGCAGGTTCAAGCGATGATGGGCCTCGCCGATCTTGCGCACCGAGCTGACATAGTTCTCGTCGAATCGGCCGGAGGCGATGCTCATCCAGTGCTGAAGCTGCATCTTCCGGGCGTGCGCCATATGCGCATCGTTGGAGAACATCGCGGTCATGTTCGGCCACTGCCGCAGCATGACGTAGAAGCCATCCAGGATCCCAGGCAGCTCGCGCTCGATCAGCGGCTTCAGGTCCCGCAAGGCCGCGCGATCCGCCTCGGTGACGCCGAGAAAGCGTAGGCGGTCTTCGATCGGCGTGTCGCTGTTCATGAACCCGGCTCCGGTCGTCCTTACGGAATGGTAGCTTCGTTTTCTCACGGCGGATAATAACGAAACCTTTAAACGTCCTAGACAAGTAGCCCGAAAACTGGAACGAGGGTGAAGGAGGTCTTCACGACCTCGGCCCAGGCTGCGAGGCTGTCGGAGCGCCCGCGGGCTCATCCCCGGCTAAGCCGATCAGCCGCACCAGGACCGGCTCCCGCTTGCCCTTCACCTGCACCGGCTCGGCCGCGACGACCGACAGGTCCCGCCCGGCGCGGCGCGCCACCTCGTCGGTCACCACCAGCTGGGCCGCCCGCTCCTTGGACAAGGCTTCCAGCCGGCTCGCCAGATTGACGGCGTCGCCGATGGCGGTCAGGCCCTTGCCCGGTCCGTAGCCGAGCTCGCCGACGATCACCGGCCCGAAGGCGATGCCAATGCCCATGCGCAGCGGACGCGGCAGATCGGCCGCCAGGCTGCCGTTCAGCTCCTCCAGCCGCTCGGCCATGGCGCGCGCGGCATCCAGGGCCTGACGGCAGGCCGTCTCCGGCGTCGCTCCAAGGCCGAACAGCGCCATGACGCCGTCGCCCAGGAACTTGTCGACCCGGCCGCCGCTCTGCTCGATCGCCCGGCCCATGGCCTCGAAGAAGCGGTTCAGGATGAACACGGTATCGAAAGGCAGCTTGGCCTCGGCAAGCCCGGTGTAGTCGCGCAGGTCGGCGAACAGGATGGCGATCTCCAGCTCCTCCCCGGCCAGGAAGCGCGGCATCGCCAGCCCCTCCCGCGCGGTCGCGGTCGGCGGCAGCAGCGGGGTCACCTCGAGATCCCGCGTGGGCCGGATCTGGCAGGCCAAGCGCACATTGGGCGGTGCCGAAATCCGCTCCAGCACGCGCTGCTCCTGCAGAGACGGCGGCGCCAGCGCGTCGGCGCCGGCCCCGACCCGCACCCGGCAGGTCGAGCAGCGGCCGCGCCCCCCACAGACCGACGCGTGGCCGATGCCGGCGGCACGGATCGTGTCGAGCGCCGTCGCGCCCGGCATGATGTCGAGCACCCGCGAGTCGCGATAGATCAGCCTGGGGGCGCCCGGCCGCTTGCGATACAGGAAACGGGCGCTTTGCACGCTGGCGGCGGCCAGCAGCATCAGCACGGCCGTCACCAGGCCAGCATTGGTCACCCCGTCGACGAAGGCCACCGTGGCCGGCGTGACATTCCCGGCGCCCAGGGTCGCCTCGACGAAGCCGGGGGTCCCGGCCAGCGAGCGGATCTCCATGCCGGACGAGACGAAGCCGCCGAGCGCCAGCGCCGGGACCAGCAGGGCGCCGGCATACAGGAGCGGCACCGCGCGCGGGTACCAGACCTTCACCCGGAGCCAGTAATGGATGCCGATGCAGCCGTGCACCCAGACCACCAGCGTCAGCAGAATCTGCTGGATCACGTAGCGGGGCGACAGCACCTCCCAGTAGAGAAGCTGCACCAACGTATAGTCGTCGTCGACCCCGGCGAACTCGCTGGCGAGACGGGTGCCGGCGACATGCTCAAGGAGCAGGAACGGGATCGCGAAGCCGAGCGACAGCTGCGCCCATTCCCAGCGCGGCAGGCGGAGCGAGCGGCGCCGGGCGAACGACCAGAGCGCCACGCCGACATGGACGATGACCGCGCCGGCCAGCAGCGCCGTTCCGGCCCACCCGCGCCAGGGCAGGATGAAGACGGCGAGACCCGCGTTCATCGCCTCGAGCGAGATCAGGCCGAGCGCGTGGTTCAGCAGGTGGCCGAGGACGAAGACGAAGAGGACGAGGCCGCTGGCCAGGCGCAGCCGATTGACCATGAGGCGACGACGGTGTCCGAGGCAGGCGAGGTCACCGCGTTATAGCGCAGATCCGGACGGCGCGGAGCCGCGGACGGGCCCGGACATGCCGTCGCAACGTGCGCCGCCTGCCATCGCTGGCGCCGGGACTTTCCCTCGCACCGGGCTGAGCCCTCGGCCGCGCCGGCGGCGTACCGCGGTCCCATGCCATCGCTCCATGCCAGCGCGCCATGCCAGCGCGCCATGCCAGCGAGCCGATGGCTTCAGCCATGGGTTGGCGACGGCGCGCCCTGGGAGCAGAAGGGCTGGCGGGCTCGCCCGCCAGCCGAGCCGGCGGGTCACCTGGTCGGCTCGGCGGTCTCAGACGGCGAGCGCGGTCGGTGCTCGGATATGCTCCTCGATCGCCGCCACGACGTGACGGGCGTCGTCGCCGACCGCCGAGAAGCGGCCCGACCCCCAGGTGTGCATCCAGGGCAGGCCCAGGAACACCAGCCCGTCGACCGGGGTCACGCCCCGCCGGTGGCGCGGGTAGCCCTCGCCGTCGAGCACGTCGATGTCGATCCAGCCGTAGTCCATGCGAAAGCCGGTGCACCAGACGACCGACCCGAGCCGCTCGACGGGCACCGCGCGCCCCTCCTCCGGCCCCGGGCTCCAGACCGGCCGCCAGGACGCCTCGGCCGGCGCGTCGATGCCGTTGTCGGTGATGAACCGGTCGATCTCGGCCTTGATGCGCTCGGCGGTCGCATCGGCGGCATCGAGATTGGCGGCAAGGTCGTCTCCGAAGCGGATCATGCCGCTTTCGACCGTCTCCAGACGCCCGTGCAGGCGCATGCCCTCGAGGGCAAGGCGGCGCAGGTCGATGTCGCGTCCACCGTCTCGGCCGGTCAGATAATGGTTGGCCTTCCGGCGCACGGCGACTCCCTGGGGGTGCTGCTCGACCGTGATGTCGTAGTGGCCCATGTCGACCAGCCACGCGGTCACGTCGCGTCCGCGGTAGAAGCGCGGCGCGCGCGGCGCCGACCCGGTGGCGAGGTGCACGACGCGCCCGGCCAGGTGCAGGTCCTCGGCGATCTGGCAGCCGGACTGACCGCTGCCGACCACCAGCACCTCGCCCTCCGGCAGCTGCCCCGGATTGCGGTAGGTGGAGGAATGCAGCTGCAGGAGCCGCGCCGGCAGGCGGGCGGCGATGCGCGGCAGCTTCGGCTCATGATAGCCGCCGGTGGCGACGACGACGCCGCCGGCCGAGAGCGGGCCGGCGCTCGTCTCCAGGACGAAGCCGTCGCCGAGGCGGGCGAGCCGGCTGACCTCGACCCCCTCGCGCACCGGGGCGCCGATATGCGCGCGAAAGCCCTCGATATAGGCGATGATCTCGTCGCGCAGCATGAAGCCGTCGAGATCGGTGCCGCCGAAGGCGCCGTCATAGGAATAGCCGGGCAGCTGGCATTGCCAGTTCGGCGTCACCAGGCAGAAGCTGTCCCAGCGCTGGCTGCGCCACGCCTCGGCCACCCGGGCGCGCTCAAGCACGATATGGGCAATCCCCCGCTCCTTGAGGCGGGCGCTGGCGGCAAGGCCGGCCTGGCCGCCGCCGACGACGATCACCGGGTGATAAGCTCGATCGGGCATGGGGATCTCCGGCATCATTCGAGGGACAGGATGGTGACGTCGCCCGGCGGCTTGGCCGCTGCCGCGCGCTCTAGCTCGGCCAGCTGCGCCGCCGCGCGGGCGCAGAAGAAGCCATGGCGCCGGGCCACCCGCCGGCTCGCCTCGCCGAGCGCGACGCGCGAGCGGGCCACGAAAGCCTCGAGCGGCATGGCCTCCCCGACACGGAAATGCTCGGCGATGACGGTGGACGGCGAGTAGCAGACGGCCTCATCGCCATCCGGCCACTGGATTCGAAAGCGCATCTCAGGCACGGAGCCTCTCCCCCACCGCCTCGCCGGGCGCGCAGCCGATCAGCGGATCGGCCGCCAGGTCGCGCACCGTCGCTGCGGCCGTGCCGTGCCGGATGCTCAGCCGCCGGCTGCCGTCGAGCACGCCGATGCGGGCGGCGGCGATGCCGGCGTCCCGGAAACGATCCACGAGCCGGGGTACCCAGGCATGGTCGGTTGCCATGACGAAGCCGAAGCTCGGAAAGGCGCCGAGCCAGCGCTCCAGGTCGACGCCGGGCGGCGCCGGCAGGGCCTCGAGATCGATCTCGGCGCCGACCCGCGAGCATTCCGCCAGCATTGCCGTGGTGCCGATCACGCCACCCTGGCTGATGTCCTTGGCCACCCGGGCGAAACCGGCCTCGGCCATCTGCGGCAGCAAATCGAGATCGGCGCGCAGCCGCTCGGGCGGCGCGCCGGTGGCGGCGTCCCAGAACGGGTGCGGATCATGCCAGCGGCCGCGCAGGTCGACGGCCATCACCAGATCCTGCCCCGGCCGCCCGTCGAAGCTGGTGAGCAGGGCCCGGGCCCGGCCCAGCACGGCCACCGCGAGCTGGCCGCCCCGCGCACGCAGATTGGCGTGGCCGCCGACCATGGGCACGCCATAGGCGGCGCAGGCCTCACGCATGCCGTCGAGCAGAGGGGCCGCCTCCCGGGCGCCGGCCGCCCACAGGGCGTTGACCACGGCGACCGGCCGGCCGCCCATCGCCGCAATGTCCGAGAGGTTGACCATCACCGCCGACCAGCCCGCGAACCAGGGCATGGCGGCCACCAGCTCCTCGATCATCCCCTCGCAGGCAAGCAGGCTCCAGCCCTCGCCATCGGGGATCGCCGCCCCGTCGTCGCCAACCGCGATCGCCGCATCGCCACCCAGGCCGAGTCCGGCGACGGCCGCGGCGACATCGGTCTTGCCGAGCAGCCCGGGGGCGGCGGCGAGGCGCGCGGCCAGGGCGTCCAGCCCGGTCATGCCGCGGTCCGGGTCGTGAAGCCGGCCGCGCCGTCGGCGATCGGCGGATAGAACGCGAGATCGGCCTGCATCAGGTGATGCTCCAGGCCGCAATAATCGATCCGCTCCAGGGTCCGCCAGTGCAGCCGCCGGAACAGGAGCGCGTTGCGGCTCTGCACCCGGGCCAGGAAGCGCGTGCACCCCATGGCGTGGGCCGAGGAGACGGCAAGGCGGATCAGCGATGTGCCGAGCCCGGCCTGGCCGCGATAGGCCTCGGCCACCGCCAGCCGCGAGCCCCACCATTCGCCGTCGGGCTCGCCGCGGTGGATGCGCACCGTGCCGACCACCTCGTCCTCGCAGCCGCAGGCGGTGGACAGGGCGACGATGCAGAAGGCGCGCGCGTCGACAGCGTCGCGGTCGTCGCCCTTGAAGATGTGCTGCTCCCGGCAGAACACGGCCCGCCGCAGCCGCGCGGCGCCGGCGCGCTCCCAGGCCTCCGTGGCGTGCTTGACCCGGTGATCGGGCGAGATGTAGGGCCGGATCGGCTCGAGCATCATGGGCCGAGCCCCTCGAAGGCCGAGAGCGCGGAGCAGGCCCCGCAGCGGCCGCAGCCGGCCTTGATCGTGTCCCTTGTCATGCCGGCCGCGGCGAGCATGCGCCCGAGCGGCCGCAGCAGCGCCTCCATGAAGGCGGCCGAGGGCGGCGGATGATCCTCCATCGGCGTGCCCGAGATCGGCACGAACGGCACCACGAAGGGGTAGACACCGAGCGCGATCAGCCGCTCGCACATCGCCAGGATGGCCTCCCGGCTGTCGCCGAGGCCGGCCAGGATGTAGCTCGACACTTGGCCACGGCCGAACACCGGCACGGCGGCGGCGAACGCGTCGAGGTAGCGCTCGACCGGCACCTCGGCCTTGCCGGGCATGACCCGGGCCCGCACCGCCGGGGTGACCGCCTCGAGATGCAGGCCGAGCGCGTCGATGCCGGCGTCATGCAGGGCGCCGAACCAGTCGTCCCGATCGGGCGGCTCACACTGGCCCTGGATCGGCAGGTCGACCGCCGCCTTGACGGCGCGCGCGCTCTCCGCCAGGACGGCGGCGCCGCGGTCGGTCTTGTTCGGGGTGCCCGTCGTCATCACCATGTGGCGGACGCCGTCGAGCTCGACCGCCGCCTTCGCCACCTCCGCCAGCTGCTCCGGCGTCTTGCGGGCGATGGTACGACCGGCGGCCAACGACTGGCCGATGGCGCAGAAGCGGCAGGTCCTGCGGCGGCTCTCGTAGCGGATGCAGGTCTGCAGCACCGTGGTGGCCAGCACGTCGCGGCCGTGCAGCACGGCGATCTGGCTGTAGGGAACGCCGTCGGCCGTCCTGAGCGCGTGGAAGCGGGGCCGTGGCGGAAAGGCGACCCGGCCGACCGGCATACCGTCGCGCTCGATCACGCTCTCGCCAGCGGCGTCCGGCCGCAGTGCCACGTACGGCGAATCGAAGGCGGTGGCGGTGTGGACCGGCGCCATCACCGTCCGGCCATCGACCAGCAACGCCTTGTGGTCGGACGGGCCGGCGCCGCCGCGGCGGCTCTCCTGACCCGCCTTCGGGTCAACCAGCCGCAGCCCGTAGGACTGCAGCTCCACGATCAGCGTCTCCGGCGTCATCAGGGTGTCGGGCGCCATCCGTCTCGCTTCCAAAAGGGATCTGAGGGGCGGCCACCGGCTTTGGCCGATTGTCGATGAGCAGGGACAGCAGCTCAGGCCGGGCGTAATGGCCGACGCTGTCCATCATCCGCTTGCGCTTGGTGACCAGGGCCAGGTCCAGGTCGGCGATGAGGAGGCCTTCGCCCTCGGTGAGGGGCGGCGCCAAGTGCACGCCCTCAGGCGAGACGATGGCCGTGCAGCAGCCGCCGGTGAGCGCCTTCGCCATGCCGCCGCCCGGATCGATCTCGGCCTTCTGCGCCTCGGTCAGCCAGCCGGTGGCGTTGATGACGAAGCACCCGGCCTCGAGCGCGTGCTGGCGCAGCGCCACCTCCATCTGCTCGGCGAAGATCGGCCCGACCAGGCTGCCCGGAAACTGGGCGACATGGATCTCCTCGTGCTGCGCCATCAGCGCGAAGCGGGCCAGCGGGTTGTAGTGCTCCCAGCAGGTGAGCGCGCCGAGCCGGCCGACCGCGCTGTCGACGACGCGCAAGCCGGAGCCGTCGCCCTGACCCCAGACCATCCGCTCGTGGTAGGTCGGCGTGATCTTGCGCCGATGCAAAATGAGCGCGCCGTCCGCGTCGAAGACCAGCTGCGCGTTGTACAGCGTGCCGTGGGCCCGCTCGTTCACCCCCAGGACTACGACGATGCCGTGCGCCCGCGCCGCGGCGGCCACCGCCTCGGTCGCCGGCCCCGGCACCGCCACGGCGGCCTCGTAGAGGGCCAAGTGCTTCTTCCCGATCGAGACCGGGGGCTCGATGAAGCTGAAATAGGGATAGCAGGGCACGAAGGTCTCGGAGAAGGCGACGATCCCGGCGCCCTGCCCCGAGGCCTCGGCGATCGTGCCCAGCACCTTGTCGAGCGTGCCGCCCGGCCGGTCGAGGACCGGCGCGAGCTGCGCAGCGGCGGCGCGGACGATCCTTGCGCCGGCCATGGTCACACGGTCCAGGTGTCGAGGATGAAGGCGTTGTCGCGACGGTGCAGCAGGATCAGGTCCAGCACGTCCTGCGGGCTAATCGGCACGATGCCCTCCTGCAGCGACGGCTCGCCGTGCCCGTACAGCGCCTGAAGCGCGAAGCGGCAGGCATAGACCTCGCCGCCCTCGTCCATGAAGTTTTTCAGCTGCTCGTTGAAGTTCTGATGGCCCGGGAAGGCGGCGTCGCCGAGCTTGGGAAAGCCGCGGACCACGCCCAGGGTCACACCCGGGCCGTAGAGCAGGATCGTGGTCTTGAAACCCTTGCGGATGAGGCGCTTGCCCTGCAGCAGGTTGACTAG
>CAZTHL010000033.1:0-17142 GCA_964613585.1 uncultured Mycobacteriaceae bacterium
GGGATCAGCCGGATGCAGGGGCGCCTGATGCCGGTGCGCCGTTGGCGTTTGTCTTGGGTGTGCCCCGGAGCGCCCGGGCAGCGTCGGCTTGGCGGGCGCGCACGGAGCCCCGAGCCGACGAAACATCCTGTCGGCGGCATAGAGGCCACGCCTCTGGCCATGGGGTGAACGCCTTGGCACAGCCGGAGCCGACCAAAACCAGTTTTGCTTAACGGCGCATTTACCCATCATGGAGCAGGATCGGCCCAATGCCGCAAGCGGACGAAATGGCGCTCGCGCGAGGGGCGGCAACTGAAGCGGAAGCAATCACCGTGGAGATGGAGGACGGTCGCATCGAGTACGAGCGGCGGCACTCCGACCTTGAACTCGAGCCGGTTGTCTCCGAGGACGAGGACTACGAGAGCGCGCCGCCCGATTACCAGATCAATACGTATCCGGCCGACTTCACGCTCGAAGTTCTGCACAATAAGCTAAAGGCAGGAGAAATCGAGATTACCGACTTCCAGCGCAGCTTCGTCTGGAAGCCGGTGCAGTCGAGCAAGCTGATTGAATCGTTTCTGGTTGGTTTGCCCGTGCCGGCTGTGTTTTTGTACAACGAGCGCCGCAGTCAAAAATTTTTCGTCATCGATGGCCAGCAGCGGCTGAAAAGCATTGCCTATTTCTTTGAGGGGTCCTTCGGCCGCGAGACACACGGCAAGCGTTCGGTCTTTAGGCTCGTGGGCCTGAGCCCTCTTAGCCCTTATCACCAAAAGGCATTCGACGAGCTTCCAGAGGAGGATCAAAGGAAGCTAAAGAATGCAGTTCTTCGATGCTTTATCGTCAACCAGCTCGATCCTCTTGACGATACGAGCATGTATCATATCTTTGGAAGGCTGAATACCGGTGGAACATTGCTCAGCAACCAGGAGATCCGAAACTGCATTTTTCACGGGCGGTTCATTTCCTTCCTGGCGGAACTCAACCGTTGTTCGGCGTGGCGTCGTATCCTGGGCAAGGCCGAGCCGGACACCCGCAAAAAGGATATCGAGCTTCTGGTGCGTTTCTTTGCCCTCAGGGACGTGGCGAGCTACCGCAAGCCGATGAAGGACTTCCTGTCTCAGTTCATGCGCAGGAACCGCGATGCATCCGAGGAACGGCTTGAGAGCGCTCGCAACGTGTTCGAGCGGACCTGCGCCGCGGTCATCGCCGCCCTCGGCGACAAGCCGTTCCATGTTCGTGCCGGCCTCAACGCGGCCGTGTTCGACGCGGTGATGACGGCCTTCTCCCGCCACCTTGAGGCCATATCGACGGACATCAAGGAACGGTATGCGCGTTTGAACGAGGATCGCGACTTCAAGGCGAACACGCAGCGTGCGACCACCGACGACGACAGCGTCCGGCAGCGGATCGCCCAGGCCGACACTGTGCTTTTTGGATAGCGTGCTGGACTCGATTGCCCCGAATCGACCAGAGCGTGGAGGTATGCGAGGAGCATCTGGCGCGAACCGCGGCACGAGGATCGGAGGTCGAGAGTTTGCTGACGCAGTACCTGCTGATTCTCATGTGCTCTGAGTTCGAGGGAAAGATAAAGGATATCCTGCGTCGCGAGTGCGCGCAGATCACACAAGGTTCGGTCCGCGGCTTCGTTGGCGCTTGTATCGACACCGTGTTCCGCGGACCGCGCGTCACCGACCTTGCCGGCCTCCTTGGAAAATTCGGGCCGTCCTGCAAGGCCCGCTTCACCGCGCTTCTCAAGGAGCATCCGCAGGCCGAGACCTTTTACGGCAACATCATCACCAATCGGCACAGCGTGGCTCATGCCGAGGGCAGCACCGCCAGTTTTCGGGAGGTGAGGCAATATTATGAGGCCGGCCACGTCGTTCTCGATTTCTTCGACGAGGCTCTGGCATCGGCTGCCGAGTGACCTGGACCAAGGGAGTCCCCTGGGGGGAGATTGTTGGCGCTGCCCGCCCGGGAACGCCGACGGACCCGCTCCGGAGGGGAGTACCACCAAAGAGTCGAGAATAACGCTAAAGTCGTGCCCTTAGCACCATGGAACTAGCACAGTCTTGCGGTGCGAACTTCATGGACGTCCGCGCGTTCCTAGGCCTTGAGCGCAGCCCCCGTCAGCAATGGGGCAATTCCCGCCAGAGCAAGGGACGTCACGGGATGGGCTATCTGCGGAACCTCGGCCTCGCGGCCGGCGGCGTGCTGGGGATGCTGGCGATCGCCAACATCGCCGTCGACCCGTTCGGCGCCTTCGGCGTGCCAACCCGCGCCGGCTTCAACCAGAACAAGGTCAGCCTTGACGATTTTGCCCGGTTCGGCAAGCCGCTGCACATTCTCTACCAGGAGCCGGCGAGCTTGGTGATTGGCAGTTCGCGCGTCCGCTCCGGCATCGACCCGGCCGACATGGCCGAGCTGGGCGCGCCCGTCTACAATTACGGCGTGCCGCTGGTGTCGATGCGGGAGATCGAGCGGCTGATCCGGCACGCGGTCGAGGAGGCGCCGGTCGGCCACGTCGTGTTCGGCCTCGACTTCTACCAGTTCAACGACACCGAGCCGTTCCGCGCCGGCTTCGAGGAGGATGTGTTCCGCGGCTGGTACAGCCCGCGCACCTTCTTCCGTGCCGCGCTGTCCTACACGGCTACCGTTCAGATGCTGCTCACCCTCGAGGCCAACCGGGCCGATCCCGATCTCGTCGGCTACCGGCTCGACGGCTTCCAGATCGTCGATGAGAACCCGCCGGAGGAGGCGGTCGGCTTCGCCATGAACAACATCCGACTGTTCCTGCGCCGGCCCTATCTCTACGGAGAGATGCGGTCGATGGAGGACAGCCTGGAGACGTTCGACCGGCTGCTGTCCGACCTGCGCCGGGACGGCATCGAGACCACGGTCTTCCTGTCGCCGATGCACGCGATGATGCACGAGACGGTGCGCGAGCTTGGGCTTGGGCCGATGTACCGGAGTTGGATGCGCGCCGTCGCCGAGATCGGCGCGGAGACCGGCACGCCGGTCTGGGACTTCTCCGGCTACAACCCCATCACCACGATCCCGCTGTCCGGGCTCAGCGAGCATTATTACGATGCGCATCATTACAAGCCGCACATCGGCCGGCGCATGCTGCGGATCATGCGGGGCCGGGAGCCGGCGGCGCCGGGTGCCGGTGGCTTCGGCGTCGCGCTGACGCCCGACACCGTGGAGGCTCAGCTGGCCGCCGCCGAGATGGCGCGGGGGTGGTACGTCGCGGCGCTGCCCGACGACCGGGAGCGGGTGCTCCGGCATCTGGCGAGCCTGGAGACCGAGCTGGGGCTCTCCCTGATGCCCGCCGCGGCCGAGCCCGAGCCCAGGGTGAGCGGCGATGGTCTGCCAGCCGCTCCCGGTGAGGGCAACGTGGCGGCGATGCGATAGAGGACCATCGTCCACACGATCCCGATCCGCACGGCGACGGAGGGCGTGCGCCCACCCTCGAGGCGATGCGGCCGCGCGGCATGGCGTCGGGTGCTTGGCTTGCCGTCGGCAAACCGCGGCGGCGGCGGTTGCCGAGCCTCGATCCGGTCGTGGGCGGGCCGCGCCGTGCTTACCCCTCGTTCGGATGCCGGTTTGGTGCCCCGTCGCCGCCCGGGCCGCGCTCGGCTTGGTCGAGGGCCTGGGCGGCGGCGGCGGCGATGGCCTCGGGCGGGATCAGCGGCGCGCCGCCGGCCCCGGCCGCTGCGGCGCCGGGCAGGCCGGTCGCATCCACGCGCACGGTCACGCCCTTGTTGGCGAACTCGATGCCGTTCTCGGCGAACGCGTCGCGGATCCGCTGGTAGGCGGTCTTGCGGATCACGAATTGCTCCCCAGGCTTCGACATGAACTTGATGCCGAGGATCAGGGCGTTGTCCTCGACCCGGCGCACGCCCTGGGACTTGAGCGGTTCCAGGAAGCTCGGCCCCAGCTCCGGATCGGCCATGAGCTCGGCGCCGATCCGCTTGACGATCTTCTTCACCTTGGCGAGGTCGGTGTCCGGCGGCACCCGGAACTCCAGCTTCATGATCGCCCAGTCGCGGCTGTAGTTGGTGAGCGACGGCATCTGGCCGAACGGAATTGTGTGCACCTGGCCGCGATGGTGCCGAAGCTTGAGCGAGCGGATCGAGATCTGCTCCACCGTGCCGCGCAGTTCGCCCACCTCGATATAGTCGCCGACGCTGAAGGCGTCGTCGATCAGGAAGAAGATCCCGGCCAGAATGTCGGTGACCAGCGCCTGGGCGCCGAGGCCGATGGCGATGCCGACCACGCCGGCGCCGGCCAGGAGCGGGCCGATCGCCACCCCGGCTGCGGACAGCACCATGAGCGCGATCACCACCACCAGCACGCCCAGGATGAACTTGCGGGCGAGCGGCAGCAGCGTGGCCAGCCGCTTGGCGCGCGAGCCGCGGTCGCGCCGCAGAGCGGCCTTGAGCTGCCGGCTCACCGCCACGCTGACCATCTGGTAGAGGAGGTAGCCCGCCAGGCCGAGCACCGTGCCCTCGATCAGAACGCGCAGCGCGGCGGCGCCGAGGCCGGTCCGCTGCGCCAGGTCGACGCCCCACAGGCTCGCCGTCGCCAGCGCGGCGACGGCGACAAGGACGAGCCAGACCGTGCGCATCAGGGTCCCGAGGGTGGCGCCGCCCTCCAGCCCCTCAATGGCAATGCCGCCGGACGGTCCCTCGCCCTCGCCACCGGCGGCCAGGGTCGGCAACGGCACGGCCTCGGCCCCGGGCTCCTCGGGCCCGTACAGGCGGCGGAGGCCGGTCTCGATGGCATGAGCGGCGAGCGGGATGGCAGCCACCAGCAGCAGGCTGAGCAGGGCCGGCCCGGTCATGTCGGGGCGGCCGCGGATCTGGGCGTCGAGGGACAGCAGCCACAGCCCGGCCAAGTACAGGGTGGCGAGCCAGGGCCAACGCGGCGCCAGCCCGGCGGCCGGGCTATCCTCGCCGAGGCGTGCGCGCAGGGCAGCCGCCACCGGCTGCCGGTAAAGCCACGCCGCGACGACCAGATAGACGGCGATCAGAAGGCCCACAAGCATCTCCGCCGCGGCGAGCCCGTCGGGTGGCAGGCCGAGGACCTCCAGCAGCGCCGTCAGGCCCTCGCCGCCGGCCCAGACGACGGCAAGGCCGACCACGACCCGGTGCCAACGCCGGGCCGAGGCATCCTCCAGGGGGACCAGCCGGAGCGGTGGGGTGGCCGGCGCCAGCAGCAGGCGCGAGACCGTGACGGTGAGGAGGACGGCGACGCCGGCCTCGATCAGCATGCCAAGGACGGCCGGCGCGCGCGGGTCCTGCGGCGACAGCGTTAGATAGCCGATCACCAGGGCGAGCGCGAAGGCGGCGACCTCGAGCAGGTCGAGCGCCAGCCGGGCAAGGCCGCGGCCGAGCCGACGCAGGCGGCCGGCCGCCGGCCCTTGCTCGAGGCGGCGGCGCGCATCACGGACGGCGTGGCGAACGCCGGCATAGGCTGCGGCGCCCAGCAGCAGCAGCCCGGCGATCGACAGGAGCAGCCGGCCTGCGTTCACGCTGTCACCGCCGTTGGCGCCGGTGCGGTCGAGCAGGACGGCGAGGTCGCCGGGCAGGGCGGCCGTCGCCGCCAGCAGCGCCGAGGTCCGCGCCTCGTAGAGCTCGAGCCAGGCTACCGGCTCGGCCGCGGCCTCACGCGCCGTCGCGGCTTCGGCACGGGCGATCAGGCTGTCGCGATAGGCGGCGCGCACCTGGCCGTCGTCGAGCACCGCCAGGATCGCGTCGATCTGCTCGGGCCGGAGGGTGCCGGACAAGGTCTCCAGCGCCGCCGCCGCCTCCGGCGCTGGAGCGGGGCCGGCCTCCTGGGCCGAGGAAGCCGGCAGCGCGAGCAGAAGCACCGCCGGGATCAGGCAGAGCCACAACAGGCGGCCACGGAGGTACGCCACGGTCGATCTCCGAAGCGCAAAGGCCCCCATAGTGTATGCGCAGGGAATGGCCGCCCGCCAGCCCGTCGTTTGCGTCCGACAGCCTACCCGCCTGTCGGCGGACATGCCGGCCGGACGCGGTCCGAAGCCTCGCGAGCGCCCGACCTGTCAAGGGCCGGCGGCGCGGCCGGCACCGCCGATAGCCATTTGATCACAAAATTATCCTATTGTTTTGCGGTGCAGCGAGGTTGGCGGGTCTTGATGGCGGGCCCGCTCGGGCAATTTTTGTACGCCAGGGGGCCGGCGCGAGGGGCGTAGCGGGCGCCGCTCAAGACAAGAGGGCCGCGCACGCGGCCGCTGGGGACAGGGAGCCTTCTCGTGCTGGAGTCTGTCGAGGCGCCGGACTTCGCCGGCGCGCCGGGTCACGAGCGCGCGCGTCTCGGGCGTCGCCGCCGGGTCATGGCCGGGCTGGTCGTTGGGACCATTCTGACTCTCGTTGCCGCCATGGCGTGGCTGCTCGGCCGATACGGGCTGACCACGTCGAGCGTGCTGATGATCGCCCTGTTCGCGCTCAACACGCCGTGGGTGGTGCTCGGCTTCTGGAACGCGGTCATCGGCTTCGCCATTCTGCACGGACGCGGCGATCCGCTGGGCACGGTCAACCCGCTGGTCGCGCGTGCCCGGCCCGATCAGCCGATCCTCGGCCGGGTCGCCGTGATCATGCCGGCCTACAATGAGGATCCGGAGCGGGTCTTCCGACATCTGCGCTCGATCGCCGCGACGCTCGACACCACCGGCGAGGCCGCGGCCTTCGAGCTGTTCCTCTTGAGCGACACGCGGGATCCGGAGATCGCGCGCGAGGAGGAGGCACGCTTCGCCGCCTGGCGGGCGCGCGACCGCCGGCCCGAGCGGCTGCACTACCGCCGGCGCGAGCGCAACACCGGCCACAAGGTCGGCAACATTCGCGACTTCTGTGAGCGCTGGGGTGACCGCTTCGACTACATGATCGTGCTCGACGCCGACAGCGTCATGTCCGGTGCGGCGCTCGTCCGCCTGACCCGGATCATGGAGTCGAACCCGCGTCTGGGCATTCTGCAGACCCTGCCGGTGGGCCTGCCGAGCCTGAGCCCGTTCGCCCGCATCTTCCAGTTCGGTATGCGCCAGGGCATGCGCCCCTACACCGTGGGCAGTGCCTGGTGGCAGGGCGACGAGGGACCGTATTGGGGGCACAACGCCATCCTGCGCGTAGCGCCGTTCCGGGAGCAATGCGGCCTGCCCATTCTGCCGGGCCGGCCACCGTTCGGCGGCGAGGTGCTCAGCCATGACCAGGTCGAGGCGGTGCTGATGCGCCGCGCCGGCTACGAGGTGCGTGTGCTGCCCGTCGAGGACGGCTCGTTCGAGGAGAATCCACCGACACTGCCCGACTTCCTGAAGCGCGATCTGCGCTGGTGCCAGGGCAATCTTCAGCACACGCGCCTGCTCGGCATGCCGGGAGTGCGCCCGCTCGGCAGGCTGCAAATGGCGCTCGGCATCCTCATGTATCTGGCCGCGCCGTTGTGGCTCGGCTTCCTGGCGGTCGGCTTCGGCTCCGCCATGGCGCAGCCGCATGTGGAGATCCGTCCCGACGCCCCCGGGTTGGCGCTGTTCGTGACCATGATGACCCTGGTCTTCGCGCCCAAGCTGCTCGGCATCCTCGACATCCTGCTGCGTGCCGGCCAGCGCCGGGCCTATGGCGGCGCGCCCCGCATTCTCGCCGGCTCGGCGGTCGAGCTTGTCTTCTCGATGCTGCTGGCCCCGGTGCTGTCACTCACCCACACCGTGTTCATGGCCGGGCTTCTGCTCGGCCGCCAAGTGCGCTGGGATCCACAGCGCCGCGACGGTCACGCCGTGCCGCTCGGCCAGGCGCTGCGCGGCCTGTGGCCGCACATGGCGACCGGCCTTGCGCTCGTCGCGGCGCTCGCCGCGTGGGCCCCCTCGGTGCTGCCTTGGGCGGCACCGGTGCTGGTCGGCCTGCTTCTGGCCGCGCCGTTCACCTGGCTTACCTCCCGGGTCGCGGCCGGCCGCGTCCTGGCCCGGCTCGGCCTGTGCCGCATCCCCGAGGAGCACGCGCCGCCGCCCGAGGTGGCCATGCTCGGCCTTGAGCTCCCGGCGCCGCTCGCCCGGCCGCGGGCCGCGCCGGTGCGGCCGGAGGCGGCCGCCGCGCCGGCGCGCGTGTCCTGAGGACGGCGGGGCCGCCGTTCGCGTGTCCATGCGCGAGCTGGTCGGCCAACGGAGCGGCGGGGTGAGTGAGCCCGGCCAAGCCGTCGCCGTCGCGGCCGGACGACCGTCGCGATGGTCCTGCAAGCCGCCACGCCGCCACCGGTGCCGTTGACAAGGCCGCGGCAACGCCCATTATGACCCGCATGTGACACGGGGTGCCGGTGCCTTGGGGCACGGGCTGAGATGATACCCGTTGAACCTGATCTGGGTCATGCCAGCGAAGGGATCGGTCACGCCCAAGGGAACTGGCGCCGTCACCGGGCCGTTGCCCCGGGCCGGCCGGCCCCGCCGCTGGCGGGAGGGCCGAGACGCATGAGCCCCGCCGACATCTCCAACCTACTGGCCGCGGTGCGGTCGAGCCGACCTCTGGTCCACAACATCACCAATTTCGTGGTGATGAACAACACCGCCAACGCGCTGCTGGCCGTCGGCGCCTCGCCGGCCATGGCCCACTCTTCCGATGAGGTCGAGGAGTTTGTCGGCCTGGCCCAGGGCCTGGTCATCAACATCGGCACCCTGTCCTCGGACTGGGCCGCGGCCATGCGCCTGGCGGCGGCGCGGGCGCGTCAGGCGCGGGTGCCATGGGCGCTCGATCCGGTCGGCGTCGGCGCCACCGGCTATCGCAGCGCGCTGGCCGCCGACCTCCTTCGGCGCGGGCCCGCGGTGATCCGGGCCAACGCCTCGGAAATCCTGGCCCTGGCCGGCGCGGCCGAGGGCCCGACGCGCGGCGCGGACACCTCGCACGAGGCCGACGACGCGGTCGGCGCGGCGCGTCGGCTGGCCGCCGAGAGCGGCGCCGTGGTCGCGGTCACCGGCGCCACGGATTACGTGACGGACGGCCGGCGCGTGGTCGCCATCGGCAACGGCGATGCGTTGATGAGCCGGGTCACCGGCCTCGGCTGCACCGCGACGGCGCTGGTCGGCGCCTTCCTGGCGGTCGAGCCGGCTCCGCTCGATGCCACGGTGGCCGCGCTCGTTGTGCTCGGCGTCGCCGGCGAGCTGGCCGCGGAGCGCGCGGCCGGGCCGGGCAGCCTGCAGATGCACCTGCTCGACGCGCTGCACGCGCTCGACGCCGGCACCCTGGCGCGGCGGGCCCGGCTGTCGTGAGCTGGCGCACGCGCTTCGCGCCGACCGTCTACCTGGTCACCGATCCAATCCAGGTCGGGGCGCGCGGCCTGGCGGCCACGGTGCACGCAGCCGTGGCCGGCGGCGCCACCATGGTCCAGCTGCGCGATCCCGAGGTGAAGGGGCGGGCGCTCTACGATCAGGCGGTGCGCTTGCGCGCCGAGCTTGACGGCGCCACGCCGCTGATCGTCAACGACCGGGTGGATGTCGCCAAGGCCGCCGGCGCCGACGGCGTGCATGTCGGCCAGGACGACCTGCCGGCCGCCGAGGCGCGCCGCCAGCTGGGCCCCGACGCCATCGTCGGCCTGTCGGTCGGCAGCGATGCCGAGGCGCTCGAGATCGATCCGGAGGTGGTCGACTATGTCGGGGTCGGACCGGTGTTCGCCACCCCGACCAAGCCGGATGCCGGCGCGGCCCTTGGTGTCGAGGGTTTTGCCGCGCTGCGGCACCGAATCCCACCCGGCCTGCCGGTGGTCGCTATCGGCGGCATCACCGTCGAGAACGCGGCCCAGGTGTTCAGCGCCGGCGCCGATGGCGTGGCCGTGGTCTCGGCGATCTGCGCCGCCGCCGATCCGGAGCTGGCCGCCCGCACGCTGTTCCAGCTCGCCAGCCCGTCGCATCCGAACCGGAGGTCACCCGCTCCCTCATGATCCCCAATGTGCTGACCATCGCCGGCACCGACCCCAGCGGCGGCGCCGGCATTCAGGCCGACCTCAAGACCTTCAGCGCGCTCGGGGCCTACGGCACCGCCGTCGTGACCGCGCTGGTCGCCCAGAACACGCAGGGCGTGTCGGCCATCCATCACCTGCCGCCCGCGTTCGTCTCCGCTCAGCTCGACAGCCTCTTCGCCGACGTCCGCATCGACGCGGTCAAGATCGGCATGGTCGACACCGCCGAGGTGGCCGCCACTGTCGCCCGCGAGCTGCGCCGGCTCCACGTCGGTCCGGTGGTGCTCGATCCGGTGATGGTGGCCAAGGGCGGCGACCCGCTGCTCGACCGCTCGGCCATCGACACGGTGCGACGCGAGCTGCTGCCGCTGGCCACCGTGGTCACGCCGAACCTGCTCGAGGCGGGGGTGCTCCTGGATGCGGAGCCACCGGCCGGCCTCGAGGCCATGCGCGAGGCCGCCGTGGCCCTGCACGGCCTGGGGCCGGCGATGGTCCTGCTCAAGGGCGGGCACCTCTCGGGCGAGGACAGCGTCGACCTGCTCTACGACGGCTGCCGTCTCACCGAGCTGCGGGCCCGGCGCGTGCGAACCCGCAACACCCACGGCACCGGCTGTACGTTGTCGGCCGCCATCGCCGCCCTGCTGCCGCAGCGGCCGGACCCGGTCCGGGCCGTCGCCGAGGCCAAGGACTATCTGAGCGCGGCGCTGGCCGCCGCCGACCGCCTCAGCGTCGGGCACGGCCACGGGCCGGTGCATCATTTCCACGCGCTTTGGACGGAGCCGTCGGCCGGGGCCGGCGCGGCGCCGGCGTCCGGATGACGCGGCGGCACGGCCGGCTCTTTCCAACCTCGGTACCGATCTGGTGATCTCATGACCGAACGCTTCTCTGACCAGGCCTGGCGGGACGTCGCCGGGCTGCGCCGGAGCATCCTGGAGCTCCCGTTCAATCGCGAGCTTGCGCGGGGCACGCTGAGCGGCGAGCGTTTCCGCTTCTACATGATCCAGGACGCTCTCTACCTGTCGGACTACGCGCGCGCGCTGGCGGCGGCGGCGGCCAAGGCGCCCGACAACGACGCCATCGCGCATTTCGCCAAGGCGGCGGAGACCGCGGTGATCGTCGAGCGGGCGCTGCACGCCGGCGTCTTCGAGCGGTTCGGCCTGGACCCGGCTCAGGCTGCCGCCGCCGAGCCGTCGCCGACCTGCCTTGCCTACACCAGCTACCTGCTTCGGCTCGCGGCCACGAGCGGCTTCGAGGAACTGGTCGGCGCGATCCTGCCCTGCTTCTGGATCTACTGGGATGTCGGCAACCACGTCGCCGCCGACAGCGCGCCCGACAATCCCTATCAGGCCTGGATCGACACCTACGCCGACCCGGAGTTCGGTGCCGCGACCGACCAGGTCATCGCCATCGCCGATGCCGCCGCGGCACGCAGCGGGCCGCCGACCCGGGCGGCCATGCTGACCGCCTTCCGCCGGGCCACCCAGTACGAATGGATGTTCTGGGACAGCGCCTACCGTCTGGAAGGCTGGCCGGTCGGCACGGCGGGCACCGCCGGATGAGCTGCCGCCGGGTCCGCGCCGGCGGCAGGCGCAGATCGACGCCGCTGACGCCATCCGCTTCGGCATCGCGTTGACGCCGCCGCGGAGCCGGGTGACCGGCGCGTCTTCCCGGGAGGCGGCGCCCGACCCCCGGCGGACGCGGAATTCAGCATCCCTTCGCCGCTGATCGACCACAATGGTGCCGCACGAGGGCGCTGCGATGGGCCCTCATGGCAGGACGGGCGGTCACAGGCATGGCGGCGACGGTGCTCGGGGGCGTGGCCTCCCGGCTCGGGACGATCACGGAGGTCCTGGCGGCGGCGGCGGGCGCGCTGGCCGGCTCGCAGTTCTCGCTGTACCTGCAGCACTATGTCCAGAACCTGGCCGGGCGGCTGGCCGAGGCGCGGGCCGGCGTCGAGGGCATCATCGAGCGGTCCCGCGCCGCCGGCATGCCGGTCTATGCCTATCTCGAGGAGTTCGCCTCGGCGGTCAATCCGGTGTTTCGCCGGGAGGGCGAGGCGCTGCAGGAGCAGATCGACCGGGCCGGCGCGCTCAGCGCGGCCTATCACGATCTGGCCCGCGCCGGACTGCTCGAGCGGCCGCTTGCCTTCCTCGCCCATGTCGACCGCGAGATCGCGGCGGACGCGTGGCGGCATTTCGAGCCGGCGCTGCCGGTGGACGCCGCCAGCCTGGCCTACGCCGCCATGGCGCTCCTGCTGGTGCTGCTCGCCTGGCACGGGCTGCGTCTCGTGCTGATCGCCCCGTTCGCCGTGGCGCGGCGCATGGCGAAGCCGCGGCGTGTCGACAAAGGCCGGCTCCGACACCGGCCGTAGCGCGGCAAGGGCGTTGCAAGAGCCGGCCTCTCAAGCGCTTGCGCAACGCGGGCCCATGGGGGGAGGCCGCCCCGGCGGTGTCGTCACGCCGCGGCTGCGATGAGGTTTCCGCATGCCGAGCCGCGCGGAGCGACGCTCCCGGGCCGGTGCCGATTCCGCGTCACACGGAGCCGCTTCAGCAGTCCTTCGGGGTTGGCCGGTGTGCGCCCAAGCCCGGCAGACTGCTACTGCTAGTGCAGCCGGGACGCCGCATCGCGCCACGCGGGCTCCGCCGCCGGCAGAGCCAGGGAGTCGGCCTCCTCGGCCTCGCTCACGCGGATGCCGCATGCCTCGAGGCTGTCGGCCAGCGCCTCGAGCTGAACCAGGACCGGCAGCAGGGAGCCGGGGCCGGCCATCGGCAGCAGCAGTCCGCCGGCCGCCTCGCCGAAGCCGCGCTGGGCCAGCGACAGCGCCTGGACCAGTCGCCGCTCGTCGTCGGTGGCATCGTCGTCGCCGGGCCGCGCGAAGCGCAACCCCGGGCCCGCCGCGTCGAGCCAGACCATCAGCCCGTCGAGCGCCGGGCCGGCGCTCAGCGCCCCGGCATGGTCGAGCAGCGCCGCCAGCGTGTCGGAGCAGGGAATGCCGGTGGCGCGACCGATCCGCCACACCCGCATGGCCGATAGGAGCAGCACCATGGCCTCGTCGGAGGGCAGCTCCTCGCCGAGATCCGCAGGGTCCGTGCCGTTCATGTCCGTCTCCGCAAGCCGTGGTGTCGTCGTGTCGACGCAGCACCGCGATTAGGTGAGACGGGCCGTCCGCGGCAAGGCGCGGACGGCGCACGGACCGTCACCTTCCCGTGACGGCTCGGTCACTGGCGAGGAAACGATCCGTCAGCGGCGGAGTTGCCGGCCCCGTGGCGCGGTGGCCTTGCCGGCTCGGCGATGGCGGCGGCCGGCGCGCGGGCCGGCCGGGACGGCGCGGGGCATGCGGGTCAGCGCATCGATTCGGCGGGCTGCTCCTCCGATTCGGCCGCGGCCAGCTCGGCCTCCGCGGCCTCCGCGGCCTCCTCGGCGGCGCGCTCAGCCTCCGCCTGGGCCGCCTCCTCGGCGGCGATCTGCCGTTCGATCATCTCGCCGGTCACCATGCCGCCCAGCTTCTCCTGCATCTCCGCCTCCTCGGCCGAGCGGGCGACGTTCACCGTCACGGGCACGCGGATCTCCGGGTGCAGGGCCACCTGGACCTCGAACAGACCGAGGCTCTTGATCGGCCGGTCGATGTCGATCTGGTTGCGGCCCACGGTGTAGCCGGCCTGATCCAGGCCCTCGGCGATGTCGCGCGCCGACACCGAGCCGTAGAGCTGGCCGCTGTCGCCGGCCTGGCGCAGCAGGGTGATGCGGACATCCTGCATGCGCTCGGCCACCGAGGCGGCCTCCTCGCGCCGCTTCAGGTTGACCGCCTCCAGCTGGGCGCGCTGGTGCTGGAAATACTCCCTGTTCTCGGCCGTCGCCCGAAGCGCCTTCTTTTGCGGCAGCAGATAGTTGCGGGCGTAGCCGGGGCGCACCCTCACGATGTCGCCCATCTGACCCAGCTTGGCGATACGCTCCAGCAGGATCACCTCCATCACTCGTCCTCCTCCGCGGGGCCGCCGCCGCCCTGCGAGCGGCGCCAGCCGGCCAGTTGATCGACCAGACCCAGCACGGCCAGGAGCAGCGCCGGCCAGCCGAACAGGATCAACACGAGATACAGCAGGACCAGCGAGAGCCGCCGCGCCCGCTGCCTCCGGCACCAGTAGTGCGCCACCCCGAGGCCGGCCAGCCCGTAGGCGAGCGCCAGCACCAGGGCCATGTTGGCGCCCACGAAGCCGGCCACCCCGGGCAGGAACGCGCCGGCGGCGGCCGCCGCCGCCAGCACCGCCGCCGTCTCCCGCGGCAGCTCGAGCGCCGACAGCCGCGGCGCCGGACGGGCCTGCCGGCCGAAGCGGGCAAGCACGCCCTGGGCCAGCGCGGCGTTGATGATCAGCATCAGGGCCCATGACCCGACGACCAGCGCCGGCACCACGGATGCGATCCGCTGCACCTGCTCGACGAAGCCGGGCGGCGGCGCCATCGCCGGCCCCAGCATGGCCGAAAGCTCCTCGACGCTGCCGGTGACGAACGTCTCGATGGCGGCCTCAAGGCCGCCTTCCGCGCCGCCGGCCAGGACCACGGCCAGCAGGAACAGGCCGAGCCCGTAGCCGAGCAGCCAGAGCACCAGCCGCCCGGCCGGGTAGTGTTCCACCGAGCCGTCGGCCGCGAGGCGGCTGAGCAGCGCCTGGCGTGCCAGGAGCGCCGCCGGCAGGCCGCTGACCGCGAGGTAGCCCGCCGCCGGCAGCAGGCCGATCGCGCCGGCCACGAGCAGCCCGCCGGCCACCGCCGCCAGCCCGGCCGCCGTGGCGCCCAGGCTGAGGCCGACCAGGAGCAGCGGCAGGGTGGTCAGATAGGCCAGGATCAGCGATCCCGCGGTCCCAGTCAGCGTGGCCAGGAACAGGCCGCCGCTCGCCAAGCCGCCCCCGAGCGCGGCGAGCGCCGTTGATCGCATGGGCCGGCGCTCCCGCCGCGTCGCCGCCGGGGCCGGCTACTGCACCGAGTAGGGGAGCAGCGCGAGATAGCGGGCCCGCTTGATCGCCCGCGCCAGCTCGCGCTGCTTCTTCGCCGACACCGCGGTGATCCGGCTCGGCACGATCTTGCCGCGCTCGGACACGAAGCGGCCGAGCAGCTTCACGTCCTTGTAGTCGATCCTCGGGGCGTTCGGCCCGGAGAAAGGACAGGTCTTGCGGCGCCGGAAGAACGGGCGCCGGGCCATGGCCGGGCTCATTCAGCACCTCCCTCGGCGGCCGCCGCCTCGGCCTCGCGTGCGGCGGTCGACTTGGCCCGACGCTCGCCACGCTCGCCACGTTCGCCGCGCTCGCCGCGGCCACCCTCGCGGCCCGTTTTCACCTGCATCATGATGGACGGGCCCTCGTCGAGGGTCTCGACCCGGAGGGTCAGATGCCGCAGCACGTCCTCGTGCAGCCGCATCTGGCGCTCGACCTCGTGCACCGCGGCCGGCGGCGCGTCGATGTGCAGCATCGTATAGTGGCCCTTGCGGTTCTTCTTGATCCGGTAGGCCAGGTTCTTCAGGCCCCAGTATTCGGTCTTGGTGACCTTGCCGCCGCCCTCGGCGATGACCGTGGTGAAGGTCTCGGTGAGGCCCTCCACCTGGGCGGCGGCGATGTCCTGGCGCGCGATGAACACGCACTCGTACGGCGGCATCGGCTCTCCCTCTGGCTGTCTCGCGGCGCGGCGCTGCGCGCGATCGCCAGCCGCCCGCGCCTAGCCGACCGTCCGCGCGGCCGGCAAGGAGCTGATCCGAGGCGCGCGTTATGGCACCCCGCGGGGGTCCGTTCAACATTCGTGACGGCCCCCGTGGCCCGAGCAGGTGGGGCGTCGTGTCCGCAGGCGCAAGCCTCGGCGGGTCGGCGCCGGCGATTGCCGGGCCGACGGGGCTCTGCTACGGTTCGCGCGTTCCGGCTTCGAGGGATGGCCATGACCACCAATCGCCGCCGCTTCCTGAGCGGCTCGCTCGTCGGCCTCGGCGGGCTGACGGCGGCCGGCCCCGCCGTGGCGCTGACCCGCGAGCGGCTGCGCGCGGAGACCGAGCGGCAGTATCTCGAGGCCTGCTCGGTCGACTCATACCACGCGCGGCTGCGCGCCCTGGTCGAGGCCGAGCTCGAGACGAGGGAGGTGCCGGAGGCGGAGCGGCAAGCGCTGCTGGCCACCGCCTGCCCCTTCTGCGGTTGCGCCATCGGCTCACTCTGACGCGGGCCCCGGGCGCATCCGGCGGAACCGGCGCATCCGGAAGGGACGCCTGACATGGCAGACCTCGGCACCCTGGCCACGCCGGATGAGCGGCAGCGGCTCGCCGACCTCCTGCTCGACGTGGCGCGGCGCGCCGGCCAGGTCATCCTGGAGATCTACCGCACCGACTTCGAGGTGCGCGAGAAGGCCGACCGCTCGCCGGTCAGCGACGCCGACGAGCGCGCCGAGGCGCTCATCCTGGCCGCGCTCGAGGCCGCCTGTCCCGCCATCCCGGTGGTTGCCGAGGAGCGGGTCGCCGCCGGCGGCCTGCCGGCCGACGATGTCGGCGAGCGCTTCTTCCTGGTCGATCCGCTCGACGGCACCCGCGAGTTCATCTCCCGCAACGGCGAGTTCACCGTGAACATCGCGCTGGTCGAGGGCGGGCGGCCGACCGCGGGCGTCGTCCACGTGCCGGCGCTCGACCAGAGCTACTGGGTCGACGGCCTCGGCCGGGCTTGGCGGCACCATGCCGGGCAGGGCGACCAGCCGATCCAATGCCGGGCGTACCCGGCCGACGGGCTCATCGTGCTGGCCAGCCGCAACCATCGGGACGCCGACACCGACGCATTCCTGGCGCGGCTGCCGGTGGCACGGCTCACCTCGGCCGGCTCCTCCCTCAAGTTCTGCCGGGTGGCCGAGGCCGCGGCCGATCTCTACCCGCGCTTCGGCACCACCATGGAGTGGGACACGGCGGCCGGCCATGCCGTGCTGGCGGCGGCGGGCGGCCACGTGGTGCAGCCCGACGGCGCGCCGTTCCTCTACAAGAAGCCCGGCTTCAGGAATGGCGCGTTCGTGGCGCTGGGCGCCTTCGACCCGGGGAGAATCGTGACCGGTTGAAGGGTGAGCGGCGCGGCGGCGCTCGGCGGTCGCTGATCACGCGGCGAAGCCCGACGCGGAAGCCCTACGCGCCTGTCGGCGGGCCGCCTTGAGGCCCGCCGACCGCACCCGCCGCCGACCGCACCCGCCGCCGACCGCACCCGCCACGGT
>CAZTHL010000033.1:17242-38026 GCA_964613585.1 uncultured Mycobacteriaceae bacterium
CCGCCGACCGCACCCGCCGCCGACCGCACCCGCCGCCGACCGCACCCGCCACGGTGTCACGGCCCCTCACCGCAAGCCGGCCGTTGGGGATCGGCGAGGCGCGGCCATTTACCCCTCGGCCGCGGGCCTGATCGCGCCGGCGGCCGAGGGGGGCCCGGGCGTCAGCTGGCCGACTTGAGCGCCGGGGCGTCGGGGTGGTCGACCGCGGTCTGCAGGTCGATGTAGTTGACCAGAACGTCGACCGCGTCCTCGATCGACATCTGTGAGGTGTCGACCACGAGCTCCGGCACGTCGGGCTCCTCGTACGGCGCCGAGATCCCGGTGAAGTCCCGGATCATGCCGGCGCGCGCCTTGCGGTACAGGCCCTTGGGGTCACGCTGCTCGCAGGTCTCCAGATCGGCGCGCACGAAGATCTCGTGGAAGGCGTCGCCGGCGGCCTGGCGGGCGCGCCCCCGGTCCGACTGGTAGGGCGAGATGAAGGCGGTGATGACGATGATGCCGGCCTGGGCGAACAGGGCGGCCACCTCGCCGACCCGGCGGATGTTCTCGGTGCGCTCCTGCGGCGAAAAGCCGAGGTCGGCGTTGAGGCCGGTGCGGACATTGTCGCCGTCAAGCACGTAGACCTGCCGGCCCTTGCTGAACAACCGCTGCTCGACGCGCATGGCCAGGGTCGACTTGCCGGCGCCGGACAGGCCGGTCAGCCAGATGACGGCCCCGTGGTGGCCGTTGCGCCAAGCGCGCGCCTGAGGGTTGAGCAGGTGCTCGACCTCGTGGATGTTGGTTGACTTGACGGTGAACAGCTGGCGCTGGTCGGGATAGCCCTCCATCGACACCACGCCGCCGGCGACGGTGTCGTAGGTGTCGATCAGCACGCAGCGCCCGCAGGTCGGATTGCTCCGGTACGGGTCGAGGGCCAGCAGCTCGCGCGTGCGCAGCACGACCTCGGCCACGTCGTTCCGGTGCACCTCGTCGCTCGGGCGGCCGCCCAGGTCCTGGGTGTCGATGACCCGCTCGATGCGCTGCACCGTGACCTGTACCTCCGCCGTCGACAGCTTGAGCTTGTACCGGGCGCCGACGGTGAGCGGCTTGTGGCCGAGCCAGAACAGGTTCGCCTTGAACACGTTGCTCAGCATCGGCGGATGCTCGAGGTGGCTGGCGATATCGCCGCGCTCGACGAAGATCTGCTCGTCAAGGGTGATCGCCACCGACTGGCCGGCCTTCGCCTCGACCGGGGCGACCGGCGCGTTCCATGCCTCGATGCTCTTGATCCGGGCGGTCCGGTTGTGCGGCGAGAAGACCAGGGTGTCGCCGAGCCGGAGCATGCCGGTCTCGACGCGGCCGACGATGATGCGCCGCTCGTCGAACTTGTAGACGTCCTGGACCGGCAGCCGGAGCGGCCGCTCGGTCGGCGCCGTGATAGTGGCGAAGCGGTCGAGCACGTCGACCAGCACCTCGCCCGAGAACCAGGGCATGTGAAGCGAGCGCTGCGCCAGGTTGTCGCCGTTGCGCGCGGAGATCGGCACGATCGCCGTGGGCGCCAGGCCGATCTCGTCAAGATACTCGGTGATCTCGGTGGCGACCTCGTTGAACCGGTCGGCGGAATGGCCGACGACGTCCATCTTGTTCACCACCACGGCAATCTGCCGCAGGCCGAGCAGGTGCAGCAGATAGGCGTGGCGCCGGCTCTGCTCGCGCACGCCTTCCTGCGCGTCGACCACGAGCACCGCCGCGTCGGCCAGGGCCGCGCCGCTGATCATGTTCTTGAGGAACTCGCGGTGCCCCGGCGCGTCGATAATGACGTAGTCGCGTCGGGTCGTGCTGAACCAGATCTGCGTCGTGTCGATGGTGATCGCCTGGTCGCGCTCGGCCTGGAAGGCGTCGAGCACGAAGGACCACTCGAGCGGCATGCCGCGTTTCCGGCTGATGCGCTGCAACTCCTCCAGCTTGCCCTCGGGCAGGCTGTCGGTGTCGTGCAGCAGACGGCCGATCAGCGTCGACTTGCCGTGGTCGACATGGCCGACCATGACGATCTTCAGCTGGCTGCGCGCGGTCTTCGGTCGATCGTACATGGACGGGGACCTCACATGTAGCCGGTGCTGCGGAGGCGCTCGAAGCTGTCCTCCGTCTCGTGGTCCATGGCGCGGCCGGCGCGCTCGGGCGCGCGCGTCATCTCCAGCTCGGCGATGATGTCGTCGATGGTGGCCGCGTTGCTGTCGATGGGGAAGGTGATGTTCTTTTCGCCCAGCGACCGATAGCGCTTGCCGTTGCGCGCCAGATACAGTGAGACGATCGGAATGTTCTCGCGCTGGGTGTAGCGCCAGATGTCGATCTCGGTCCAGTGCAGCAGCGGATGGATGCGCACATGGGTGCCGTCCGGGAAGTCGGTCTTGTACTGGTCCCAGAACTCCGGAGGCTGGTCGCGGAAGTCCCAGGCGCCGTCCAGGCTGCGCGGGCTGAACACGCGCTCCTTGGCGCGGGTGCTCTGCTCGTCGCGGCGGATGCCGGCGAGGATGCCGCGATAGCCGTCCCGCCGCAGGAGGTTGCGAAGGCCTTCGGTCTTGCGCGTCGCCGCCCGGGTCGCCGGCGGCAGGGTCGGATCCATCTCCTCCTCCGGCGGGCACATCTCCACGCGCAGGTCGAGCCCCCAGTCTCCGACCGCGCGGTCGCGGAAGGCGTAGACCTCCGGCAGCTCCATGCCCGTGTCGAGCTGGACCACCGGAAAGGGCACGTGTCCGCAGAACGCCTTGCGGGCCAGCCAGAGCAGCGCGTTGCTGTCCTTGCCGATCGACCACAGCATGCCGAGCGGTTTGATGCGACTATAGGCCTCGCGCAGGATGTAGATCGACTGCGCTTCCAAGTTATCGAGATGGCTCATGACGATCCCTGTGCCACAGGCGACCGGACCAGGCGCCCGGCCGGCGAGTGAAACGCCTCGGGTACCTAGGCCGATTAACCGAACGGTTCAATTATAAACTTGGCGCTCAAGGAATCAGCCCCGCCGTGTCGGGGACGGGGCCGACAAATGTCAAGCAGACCTGACCGTTTCCCGAGGTTTGCCGCGACAGGCGTGGTCTCCGTGCAAGACAACGCCGGCGAGATCTGTCATGCACAGCGGCCGGCGGCGGGGCGGCGTGATCGCGCGGCGGCCTACATTCGATTCAGCTCAAACTCCTCGCAGGAATAGCCGAGCGTGGACAGCCCTTCCTCGAGATAGTCGCCGAGCATCGGCATGCCGACGAGGTAGCGGACCGGATGGTTGCCGACATGGTTCTGCGCCTCGGCGAGCGCGTCGGCCCAGTCCTCGACGGCGAAGTCGCCGCGGCCGAGCCAGGCCAGTGCGATCAGCTCGGCCATCTCGTCTCGGTTGAGCTCGATCAGGGCGCCCTGCAGCTCCTCAAAGATCGGATCGTCCCGGTGCAGGTCGAGCACGTCCGGTGTGTCGTCCTCGCCCGGTCCGACCGAATGCCGGGTCTCCGCCGAGCCGCCCTTGGCGTCGAACGCCCGCGCCTTGATGATGACGAAGCACGCCTTGCCCAAGCTCAGATTCTGCACGGCGGGTCGTCTCCTTGCCGTCGTTCCGGTGCCGGGCCGGAGCCCTGGCCGGCGCGGCCGGGCGCCCGATCCCGGAGGCGAGCCGGCCCGCGTCAACGCGTAAAGTCCCGAGGCCGGGATCAGGATCCGCCTCGGCCGCGCGCCGCTACCGCTTGATCTCCCGGTACTCGACATCCTGCAGGTCGGCGGCCGACCGGGTCTCGGTGCGCGGCGGCTCGGCGGGGGCGCCGAACGGCATCAGCGCCGGGCTCCACAGCCGGAGCCAGGGCTGCCACATCTGCAGGCTGAGCCGCATCAGGCTGTCCATGGCCCCGAGCCAGGGCGCCGCGAGCGCGGCGCGGGCCTGCAGCGAGCGCGCCAGAGCCGCGAAGTCCGGCTCGGCGGTCATGTGCACGGTGATCGTCTCGCCGCGGCCCTCGCTCGGGCGGCGATGCTCGACCTCGACCCGGAGACTCGGGCCGGCGTAGGGGGTGTCGTGATGTCTCATGCGGCGGACAGCGTACATCGGCGGCGCCGCTGCGGCAATCCTGGCGGACCCCGGCACCGCGCCGGATCCGGGCCGCGGCCCCGGCTTGCCGGCGCGCCGGCGGCGTGGCATGACAGCAGCGGTCGAGCCTGGGACGGCGGGAGCGCCATGCGATTGTTCATCGACACCGCGGACATCGGGGCCGTGCGCGACCTGGCGGCGACCGGCCTGGTGGACGGGGTGACCACCAACCCGTCGCTGATCGCCCGGGCCGGGCGCGGCATGGCCGAGGTGATCGCCGAGATCTGCACCGTGGTCCCCGGCCCGGTCAGCGCCGAGGTGGCGGCCGCCGACGTCGCCGGCATGCTCGCCGAGGGCCGGGCGCTGGCCGCCATCGCGCCCAATGTGGTGGTCAAGGTGCCGCTGACGCCGGACGGCCTCAGGGCCTGCCGAACGCTGACCGACGAGGGGACGCCGGTCAACGTCACCCTGTGCTTCTCGGCCGGGCAGGCTCTGCTGGCGGCCAAGGCCGGGGCGGCCTACGTGTCGCCCTTTGTCGGCCGGCTCGAGGACATCGGCCAGGACGGGCTCGGGCTGATCGACGAGATCGCGCGCCTTTACCGCCAGCAGCCGTCGCTCGGCACGCAGGTGCTGGTCGCCTCGGTGCGCGGGCCGCGCCAGGTGGTCGAGGCGGCGCTGCTCGGCGCCCACGTCGCCACCCTGCCGCCGGCCGTGATGCACGCCCTGTTCCGCCACCCTCTGACCGATCGCGGGCTGGAGGCGTTCCAGGCCGACTGGCGCGCCGCCGGCCTCACCATCCTCGATCCCCGGCCGGACTGATGCCGCCGAGCCGCCCCGTCGGCCCGGCCGGGGGGGGCGGGCTCGCCAACCCCGCGCCGCCCGGGCGCGCCGGGGCTCACCGATGACCGACGTCTGCGACTCGCCGGACCGGGCGTCCTTCAGGCCCGCCGCCGGGCGCCGGCCCGCTGGCGGCTGAACTGCCAATCCGGGCGACTTGCCGGCCCATCGAGGCTGTAGGACAACGCAGGCCGGCGCCTGCCCCATCCGGAGTTCCCCATGCCCAGCGAACGCTTCGTGTTTCCCGGCGCGCACGGGATGAGCCTGGCCGCCCGGCTCGACACGCCGAGCACCCGGCCGCGCGCCTACGCGCTGTTCGCCCACTGCTTCACCTGCACCAAGGACATCTTCGCGGCCAGCAAGATCGCCCAGATGCTGACCGAGCACGGCATCGCCGTGCTGCGCTTCGACTTCACCGGCCTCGGCTCGAGCGAGGGCGAGTTCGCCAACACCAACTTCACCTCGAACGTCGAGGACCTGTCCGCCGCGGTGGAGTATCTGCGCTATGCCCGCGAGGCGCCGAGGCTGCTGATCGGCCACAGCCTCGGCGGCGCGGCGGTGCTGGCGGCGGCCGGGCAGATCCCGGAGGCGAGGGCGGTCGCCACCATCGGCTCGCCGGCCGATCCCGAGCACGTCACCCATCTGTTCGATGACCATATCGACGAGATCACCGAGAAGGGCGAGGCCGAGGTCCAGCTGGTCGGCCGGCCGTTCCGCATCCAGAAGCACTTCCTGACCGACATCCGCTCGCAGCGCCAAGCCGAGAAGATCGCCAATCTGCGCAAGGCCCTGCTGGTGTTCCATTCGCCGGTCGACAACACGGTGAGCGTGGAGAACGCCGGCATCATCTTCCGCACCGCCAAGCATCCGAAGAGCTTCATCTCGCTCGACAACGCCGACCACCTGCTGTCCCGGCGGGTCGACGCCGAGTATGTGGCGACGGCGCTGGCCGGCTGGGCCTCGCGCTACATCCTCGACGGCGCCGGCGACGGCATCGACGTCAAGCCGGTCAAGGGCGCCGTGGTGGTCGAGGAGACCGGGCACGGCCGCTTCCAGCAGGCGGTCGTGGCGGGCGCGCACAAGCTGCTGGCCGACGAGCCGGTCAGCGTCGGCGGCGCCGACAGCGGCCCCGGCCCGTACGACCTGGTGCTGGCCGGGCTTGGCGCGTGCACCTCCATGACCATGCGCATGTACGCCGAGCGCAAGCAGTGGCCGTTGGAGAAGGTGAACGTGGTCCTGCGCCACGAGAAGATCCACGCCGAGGACTGCGGCGAGTGCGAGACCACGCACGGCCGCATCGACCACATCACCCGCGACATCACCCTCACCGGCAACCTCGACGCGGCGCAGCGCGCCAAGCTGATGGAGATCTCCGAGAAGTGCCCGGTGCACCGCTCGCTGCACGCCGAGGTCAAGGTGGACACGGCGCTGAAGGACGGCGCCTGACACCGCCGGGCGGGTCGTCTCGTCGGCCCGGCAGGCCGGCGAGAGGCCCGGCAGGCCGGCGAGCCGATCCGGCGGCTCCTCGTGCTCGGCTCGGCCGCTCTGCCCCGCCCCGGATCCGTCGCCCGGGAGACAGCGCGGAAGGGCGACCGGCCAAAGGCGGAGCTGCTGAGCGATCAGATCATGACCGCGGATGGGCAAGGCCTGCGCACCGAGGCGCTTCCAGGAATGGACGTTGTCTCCGCGAGCGATGCGCAAGCAAACCCGACTGTCAGTGCGGGCGAAGCGAAGCGATTCAGCTTGGCTTCTTTCCACCGCGAACCAATACCTCGATCCCAAGCGTCGCCCGCGATCACACCTTGGGCTGCTTCTGCCGCGCCCGGGGTCGCCGGCTCAGCGCACCTCGAGGACCCGGCGCGGCGGCTCGGGCAGCAGCTCGCGGCCGCCGACCGGCAGCTCGATCTCGGCCTGCGCGCCGGCCGGATCCTCGTAGACGACGACCACGGCCTCGGCCTCGCTCAGGTTCTCGATCACCACCCGGGTCGGGCCGACGCCGATTTCCTGGACCACCCGTACCTCGTTATCCTCATAGAGAACCACGACGGCCGGCTCCGCCCGGGCCAGCTGCTCGGTGCCGAAGTAATCGAAGTCGTAGGGCCAGAGCTCCTCGCCCGGCGTGGCGAACTGGCCACAGCCGGCGAGCGCCAGCGGCACGGCAAGGACGACGACCCGGCCCGGGGTCGAGCGAGCGGTCATGGCGGATCCTCCGGGCTCGGGTCACTCAGGCATGCACCATCCAGGCCCCATCCGGGCCATTCTACACGGAACCGCCGGGGGATCCGCGGCATCCAGTGATGCGCCGGATGTGCCGGCCGGGCAATGACGGCGTTTCGTCCCTGCGTCGCACCATGGCCGCGCTGTGGCGCTGGGGCCACGTCGGCCCGGGCCTCCCCGGCCGCCGCCGGGGCCGGGCGGGCTCCGGGCCGGCATTGTCCCCTTGGATAGGGGGCAATCTTCCGATTGTTCCACTCCATTCCCTGGCGTAGGCTTAATAATTCCTTAAGATCAGGGGTCGTCCGACGATGACCGAGTCCGACTGGCTGCCCGACCTGGCCGAGCGTCCCGGGCCGAAATACTTTCGGATCGTCGAGGCGCTCGCCGAGGACATCTTCGCCGGACGACTCGGCCCCGGCGCGCGGCTGCCGACGCACCGCGATCTGTCCGCCCGGCTCGGCGTCACCGTCGGCACCGTCAGCCGCGCCTATGCCGAGGCCGAGCGGCGTGGCCTGATCCTGGGCGAGGTCGGCCGCGGCAGCTTCGTGCGCGCCGGCGCCCGCTCGGCCGCGGCGCTCGAGATGCCGGACGAGGGCGGGCCGCAGCTGATCGAGCTCGGCATCAACCGGCCCATGGCCTGGCTGGCCCAACCCGCGGTCGCCGCGGCCATGGCCGAGATGGCGGCCTGGGACGGGCTTGCCGAGCTGCTCAACTACGACCCGCACACCGGCCGCTGGGAGCACCGGCTGCTTGGCCGCCGCTGGCTCGCCCGCCGCGGCCTCGACGTGCCGGCCGAGCAGGTGCTGCTGACCAGCGGCGCCGAGCACGGCATCGCCTCGGCGCTGATGGCCTTCGCCGACCCCGGCGACACCGTGCTGGTGGAGTCGCTCACCTGGTCGGGCACCCGGGCGCTGGCCAGCCTGCTGCACCTGGAGTTGAGGCCGGTGCCGATGGACGGCGAGGGGCTGCTGCCGGACGCGCTCGAGGCGGCCTGCCGGGCCAGCGGCGCCCGCCTGCTTTACACCATGCCGACCATCCACAACCCGTGCACGGCCTCGATGTCGCTCGAGCGGCGCCGCGCCGTCGCCGAGGTGGCGCGGCGCCAGGGCCTGACCGTCATCGAGGACGACATCTGGGGCTTCCTCGGCGACGACACCCCGGCGTTGTCGAGCCTGGCGCCGGAGCGCTCGATCTACATCACCTCGGTGTCGAAGAGCGTGGCGCCGACGCTGCGGGTCGGCTTCGCGGCGGTGCCGATCGACCGCGTGGCGCGCTTCAGCGCCGCCTCCCGGGCGACCAACTGGATGGCGCCGCCGCTGCTGGTCGAGCTGTTCGCGCGGCTCGACGCCGAGGGCGAGGCCGAGCGTATCTCGGCCGAGCTGCGCCGGGAGGCGGTGGAGCGGCTGCGCCTCGCCCGGCGCGCGCTCGACGGAGTCGGCTACCACGCCGGTCCGGCCAGCTTTCACATTTGGCTCGATCTGCCCGAGCCGTGGCGTGCCCAGGAGCTGGTCGCCGCCGCCCGGCAGGCCGGCGTGGCGCTGGCGCCGACCGAGCTGTTCGTCCCGGGCCGGGCGCCCACGCCGCACGCGGTGCGCGTCTGCCTGAGCGCGCCCGCCGACCGCGACGAGCTGGAGCGCGGCCTTCGCCTGATCGCCGGGCTGCTGCGCCAGCCGGCCCAGCCCTGCATCGCCCAGGCCTGAGCCGCGCCCGCGCCGCCTCGGAAAGCCTCCGGGAACCGACCGACGGTCCCGGGACCGACGCCCTGTCCCGCAGCGCCGTAATGGAAGGAGACGCCTTGAACATTCTCTCGATACAATCCTCGGTCGGCTACGGCCATGTCGGCAACAGCGCCGCCGCCTTCCCGCTGCAGCGCCTCGGCATCGAGGTGTGGCCGGTAATCACGGTGCACTTCAGCAACCACACCGGCTACGGCCAGTGGCGTGGCCCGGTGCTGCCGGCCGACGCCGTGTTCGACGTCATCTGCGGGATCGACGAGCGCGGCGTGCTGCCGAGCTGCAACGCCGTGCTGAGCGGCTACATGGGCGATGTCAGCCTGGGCCGGGTGATCCTCGACGCGGTCCACCGGGTGCGTGCCGCCAACAGCCAGGCGCTGTACTGCTGCGACCCGGTGATGGGCGATGTCGGCCGCGGATTCTTCGTGCGCGAGGGCATTCCCCAATTCATGCGCGAGCAGGCGGTGCCGGCGGCGAACATCATCACGCCCAACCAGTTCGAGCTGGAGTTCCTGACCGGCCGGCCGGTGGCCACGCTCGACCAGGCGCTGGAGGCGGCGGACGCGGCGCGCGAGCTCGGCCCGTCGATCGTGCTGGTGACCAGCCTGGTGCGCGAGGACGCGCCGGCCAACTCGATCGAGATGCTGGCGGTCTCGGACGAGGGGGCGTGGCTGGTGACGACGCCGCTCCTGCCGCTCTCGGTCAACGGCGCCGGCGACACCACCGCGGCGCTGTTCCTGGCCCATTATCTGCGCAGCAAGGACACGGCGGCGACCCTGTCCAAGGTGGCCGCCTCGATCTTCGCGGTGATGGAGGCGACGCTCAGCGCCGGGGCGAGGGAGATCCAGCTGATCGCCGCGCAGGACCGGATCGCCGATCCGCCCGACCGCTTCCCGGTCGCCCAGATCCGCTGAGGCGTTGCCGGACCGGGCGGCACCGGCGGTGCCGCGTCCGGCGCAAGCGCAACAGCGTCCGGGGCCTGTCCGATGGAGCGGACCGGGGCGGGTCCGGGCGAGCCGGCAAAGGCGTTGAGGCTGCCGCCTTCGGCGTGGAGCCCGCCGCCTTCCTTGAAGCGCTCCAACGGCGAGCAGGCGGCCGCGACGGGACGCGGGGGACGCGCCGTTGCCGCCCGCCGCCGGCCGGCCGCGCGGTGCCCGAGGCGCGCCTTGTCACTTTTCACGAGGAGGCCGCCCGCCCGGGTTGGTTTCGCCGCGGCTGTCACGATACAATGTGACCCGACGCCGCCGGGGCTTGCTTCAGCCAGCCCCGCCGGCGTTCCTTTGCCTGCCGGCCAGGCCCCGTCGAGGTCACCGTGGCCACGCGCCGGCCGGGACCACGCCACACCGCCGTCGACGCAGAGGTTCGGGCTGTGGAACCGAGAAAGCTTGCCATCAACGATGCCGCTCCGGCGGGACCGAGGCTGGCCGTCGAGGATCTCGGCATGGAACTCGAGGGCCGCCACGTGGCGCTGCCGGGCGGCCGACGGCGTCTGTGGCTCGAGCCGTTCTTCTGGGCGCTGCTGCCGGAGATCGTGGAGGACGAGGAGATCGAGCTGCGCGAGCTGTTCGCGCGGGTCGGCCGGGCGCGCCGCCGGGGCCAGTCCTGGGCTTCCGCCACCCGGGTCTGGGTGCTGGAATATTACCGCCACCTGGAGCGCCGCGCCAACGTCTGATGCCGCCGAGCCGCCGAGCCGCCGAGGGGCCGAGCCGCCGAGCCGCCGAGGGGCAAAACCCCGCGGGCAATTGACCCGGGCAGGAGGCTGCGGCGAAGGGGATCAATCATCGGCGACGATGCAACGCGGACGTCGAGCGGCGCCGTCCGCTCCGGCTTTCCCCCGGCCCCGCTCCGGCGGCACCCGGAACGGCTTGCGTCGGGCGCCTGTTTGCGGCTAACCGCCGGAGACCCGGCCGGCCCACACGAGCCAACGACACGCCATGGACGAGCTTCCGATGGACGGCCGAGCGACCGCGGCCGATCGCCCCGCCCCGGCCGCGCCCGGGGTCGACGGCGCTTGGCATGCGCTGTCGCCCGGGCAGGCGCTCGGGCGGCTGGACACCTCCGAGGCCGGCCTGTCCGACGACGAGGCGGCGCGTCGCCTGGAGCGGTACGGGCCGAACGCCCTGCCGCGCGAGGCCGGGCATGAGGCGCTCAAGATCCTGGTCCGCCAGATCAAGGACCCGCTGATCTACGTGCTGCTCGGCTCGACCGTGCTCGCCATCCTCACCGGCAAGGTGGTCGACGGTCTGGTGATCGGTGGCGTGGTGGTGCTGAACGCGCTGATCGGTTTCGTCCAGGAGTTCCGGGCGAGCCAGGCGATCAAGGCGCTGACCACCATGGTGCCGTCCGAGGCGGTGACCCTGCGCGGCGGGCGCAAGCGGTCGCTGCCGACCACCGGGCTGGTGCCGGGGGACGTGGTCCTGCTGCAGTCGGGCGACCAGGTGCCGGCGGACCTGCGGCTGCTCGAGGCGCGCAGCCTGAAGGTGGAGGAGGCGGCGCTCACGGGGGAGTCGGTGCCGGCCGAGAAGGCCACGGAGCCGGTCGTTCCGGACGCCGCCGTCGGCGACCGCCGCTCGATGGCCTACAGCGGCACGCTGGTCACCTACGGCACGGCGACGGGCGTGGTGGTCGCCACCGGCGCGGCCACCGAGCTCGGCCGCATCTCGCGCCTGCTGGGCCAGGCGTCGGAGCTGGAAACGCCGCTCACCCGCAAGCTCGGCCGGATCGCCCGTTGGATCGCGCTCGCCGTGGTGGTCATCGCCGCGCTGCTGCTCGGCATCGGGCTGATGCGCGGCTATCCGCTGGCCGACGCGGTGCTCGCCGCCGTCGCCCTGGCGGTGGCGGCGATCCCGGAAGGTCTGCCGGCGATCATCACCATCGCGCTGGCCATCGGTGTCCAGCGCATGGCCCGCCGGCGCGCCATCGTGCGCAAGCTGCCGGCGGTGGAGACCCTGGGCTCGACCACGGTGGTCTGCTCCGACAAGACCGGCACGCTGACCCGCAATGAGATGACCGTCCAGGCGCTGTGGACGCCCGACGGGTCCTACCGCGTCGGCGGCATCGGCTATGCCCCGGAGGGGGACCTGCAAGGCCCCGACGGCACCCCGGCGCAACCGCTGCCGGAGGCGGTCGCGGAGCTGATCCGCTGCGGCGCGCTGTGCAACGACTCCGCCCTGCATCAGGACCCGGAGGCCGGCTGGGTGCTGACCGGCGACCCGACCGAGGGCGCCCTGGTGGTCGCGGCCCGCAAGCTCGGCCTCGAGCCGGCGAACCTGCGCCGGGACCATCCCCGTGTCGACGCCATCCCGTTCGAATCCGAGCGCCAGTACATGGCGACCCTGCACGCCACGCCCGAGGGCGGCCGGGTGATCTACCTGAAGGGCGCGCCGGAGGTGGTGGCCCGCCGCTGCGCCCGGCCGGCTGGCACCCGCCCCGAGGGCGGCTCGGCGCGCGAGGCGATCCTGCCGGAGGTCGAGCGCATCGCCGGCGAGGGCATGCGCGTGCTCGCCTTCGCCGCGAAGCGCCTCGACCGGCCGGCCGAGCGCCTCGACGAGGCGGACGTCGAGGACGGCTTCGACCTGCTCGGCCTCGAGGGCATGATCGACCCGCCGCGCGAGGAGGCGGTGGCGGCCGTCGCCGCCTGCCGGCAGGCCGGCATCACGGTCAAGATGATCACCGGCGACCACGCCGCGACGGCGCGCGCCATCGGCGAGGCGCTGGGGCTGGCGGGTCCCGAGGACCGGGCGGTGACCGGCCGCCAGCTCGCCGACCTGTCCGCCGACGAGCTGCGCCCGGTCGCGCTGCGGCACAACGTGTTCGCCCGCGTGGCGCCGGAGCACAAGCTGCGCCTGGTCGGCGCGCTGCAGGCCGAGGGGCAGGTGGTGGCGATGACCGGCGACGGCGTCAACGACGCCCCGGCGCTGAAGCAGGCCGACATCGGCATCGCCATGGGCATCACCGGTACCGCCGTGACCAAGGAGGCCGGCGACATGGTGCTGACCGACGACAACTTCGCCACCATCGAGGCGGCGGTGGAGGAGGGGCGGCGGGTCTACGACAACCTGATCAAGGCGCTGGCCTTCGTGCTGCCGACCAATCTGGGCCTGGCGCTCATCCTGATGGCGGCGGTGGCGGCGTTCCCGATCGTCGACGGCCAGCCGGTGCTGGCCATGCAGCCGGTGCAGATCCTGTGGATCAACCTGGTGGCGGCGGTGGCCCTGGCGCTGCCGCTCGGCCTCGAGGTGATGGAGCCGAACGTGATGGAGCGGCCGCCGCGGCCGCCCGACGCGCCGGTGCTCGGCCCGTTCGTGCTGACCCGGACGCTCTACGTGGCGCTGCTCATGGCGGCCGGGGCGATCGGCCTGTTCCTCATCGAATACGGCGGGCTGGCCGCGACGCGGGACGGCGCGCTGCTCGACTACGCGCAGGCGCAGACCACGGCGGTCACCACGGTGGTGTTCTTCCAGATCTTCTACCTGCTCAATTGCCGCTCGCTGACCGACCCGATCGGCCGGATCGGCTGGCTCAGCAACCCGTGGGTGTTCGCCGGCATCGGCGCGATCCTGGTGCTGCAGGCGGGCTTCGTCTATCTGCCGTTCATGAACGCGCTGTTCGGCTCGGCTCCGCTCGCCGCCACGGCGTGGCTCGAGGCCGCCGCGGTCGGCCTGCTCATCGTGCCGATCATCAGCCTGGAGAAATGGTGGCGCCGCCGGCGCGAGGCGCGGGCAGCAGCCGGCACGGCAGGGCCGGCGGCCTCGCATCCATAGAGCGCCGGGAGCGGAGGGCCGGGAGCGGAGGGCCGGGAGCGGAGAGCCGGGAGTGGAGTGCGTCCAGCACAGTGCCTGGAGCGGCGCGGGGGCCAACACCGGCGGCTCTCCGGATCGTGACATGGTCGTTCGCCCAGGCCGGCGCTGACGGCTGAATGGTCCCCTTCACTGGCCCGAAACAACGGGCCCAGAACGCCGATGTGGTCCAGCTTTCAGCCAAATCCGGCACACTCCTGGTCAGGCCTACAGGACACCGAGGAGAAGAGGGTGGCTTCCAAGAGCGGGATGGCAAGAGCGGGATGGCAAGGGCGGGATGGCCGCGCGCGTCATCCGTCAGGGCTGCCCGAAGCTCCCATCCGCCGGCGCCGCGCGCGAACGCTTCCAAGGTCCGCACCGTCGGGTCGACCCGCCACCGATGGCGGCCGATCCCGATTGGTGCACGATCATCGGTCGGTTGGGCGTCCGGGGCTCACCGCGTGACGGCGGTGACGATATGGGCCGGCGCCAGGAAGGCGACCGTGCCGTCGGGTCCGACGAACGCCGTCAGCTCCTCGCGCGCCGCGGCCAGCAGCCGGCGGTACTGCGCCTCGTCGATCATGTCGGCCAGGGTCCAGCCCTTGATGTCGGTGCGCACCCAGTCGTCGATCGAGGGGAAGCGGGCGGTGCCGTCCTGCGTCGCGACCGCGCTGTCCTCGAGGCCGGCCCCGGCGAGCAGCGCCCGCAACTCCGCGCGCGCGCCGAGGGCGAAAGGCGCGCGCAGGGCCGCGGCGGCCGGCGCGCCGAACAGCCGGTCGAGCAGCGCCACCATCGCCGCGTAGCCGGGGCTGCTCTCGAGCCGGTCCCACACCGCGACGGCCAGCCGCCCGCCGGGCCGCAGCACGCGCGCCATCTCGGAAAGCGCCGCCGTCCGGTCGTCGAAGAACATCAGGCCGAACTGGCTGACCACGGCGTCGAACGCACCGTCGGCGAAGGGCAGCGCCTCGGCGAGGCCAGAGCGCCAGTCGATGTCGGCGTCCCGGGCGCGCGCCACGGCGAGCATGCCGTCGTTGCGGTCGAGGCCGACGACCGAGCCGCCCGGCCGCACGCGTGCCGCCGCCTCGCGCGCCAGCACGCCGGTGCCGCAGGCGACGTCGAGGACGCGGTCGCCCGGCCGGAGCGCCGCGGCCGCGGCGACCCGCGGCGCCCACGGGCCGAACAAGGCCGGCACGAAGACCTGCTCGTAGACCTCGGCCGCGCTGCCCGAGACCTGTCCCTTGACGGCGCTGTCCATCCGCCTGCCCTCCCCAAATGAGCTCTGTCGATAGACGGCAGCGTCGCCGGACCCGGGCTGTCCCGATAGTGCACGAAGTGTAGTACCGCGCCGACGCATACGTTGATAGGATCGGTGCCGAGCCGGGGCAGAGCCGGGGAGGGGCGGCGCCATGAAGTCCTACGGGCAGTTCTGCCCGGTCGCCAAGGCGGCCGAGCTGTTCTGCGAGCGCTGGACCGCGCTCGTCATCCGCGACCTCGCCGCCGGATCCTGCCGCTTCTCCGACATTCATCGCGGCGTGCCGCTGATGTCGCCGACGCTCCTGTCGCGCCGCCTGAAGCAGCTCGAGGCCGAGGGCGTGGTCGAGCGCCGCCGCTCGCCCGCCGGGCAGAGCTGGACCTATCACCTGACCGCGGCGGGGGCGGAGCTGGCGCCGATCGTCGACGCGCTCGGCGTCTGGGGCCAGCGCTGGTCGCGCCGCCAGCTCGCCGAGGGCGAGGTCGATCTGGGGCTCCTGCTCTGGACCCTGGAAAGCACCGTCAAGGCCGACGCGTTCGGGCCGGGGCGCACGCTGGTGCGCGTCGACTTCACCGATCAGCCGGCCAGGAAGCGCCTGTGGTGGTACCTGAACCGGGACGGCGGCTGCGAGCTGTGCATCGACGACCCCGGGTTCGAGGTCGACCTCTATCTCGCCTGCGCCTTGCCGGTGATGATCTACATCGTCAAGGGCGACCTGACGGTCGAGCGGGCCGTCGACCTCGGCGCGCTCGAGATCCTGGGCGCCCCCGCCGCCCGCCGCGCGCTGGTGCCGTGGCTCAACCTCAGCCCCCTGGCGGCGGTCCCCTCCCAGCGCGCCGACGCCGACCCGGCGGCATGGGTCC
This sequence comes from uncultured Mycobacteriaceae bacterium, assembly GCA_964613585.1. Lineage (GTDB taxonomy): Bacteria > Pseudomonadota > Alphaproteobacteria > DSM-16000 > Inquilinaceae > CAZTHL01. Next base: position 32,962 of record CAZTHL010000033.1, read on the forward strand.
GGGCGCGCCCGATCACCGAGGGGCCGATCGGCTGACCGACGACGCCGGCGTGGCGCCGTCGCGAGGGAAGCCGCGACCGGGCCGGCCGGCGCGATGCCGGGCCCCGCCACCGTTCCAGCCGACCGACGCCCCGACCATCGGAAGCTCGGGCGGAGCGCAAGCGGAACCCAACAAGGGGCGGTGGCCGCGGCGAGCAGCCCGGCCGGCGCCGACCGAACCAGCTTGTCGATCGGTGCCGCGATCGGCGCTGTTGGTCGCGTCCCGTCCCCAGACCGGGTGAGACGGCGTGCCTGCCCCGGATGGCGCGGTCATCATCGCTTGCCCAGGCGCCTTGTGCGGACATGCGCCTTCGATGAGGATCGGAACATGGCCGGCATCACCCCAGAGAAGAGTGCCACGCCGTACCAAGGCGACCGGGTCGACCCGATCGACCGGGGTGGGCTCAACCGGGGAGGACACCGGTCGCGACGATCGGTGAGACCGGTCGAGCCGGGGAGTCATCTCGTCGGCCCGGCGGTATTGTGCGGCGTTTCGTGGTACCGACTGGGCCGTTGCGAGACCAGTGTGACGCCCGCATGTCGCCCCTTGCCTTGATCCCCGCCGGGCTTGCCATCGTCGCGTCGACCTATGGTCTGGCGCGCTACACCTATGGCCTGTTTGTGCCGGAATCCGGGGCGACGTTCGACCTCGGCCCGCTGTCGCTCGGGCTGATCGCCTCCGGGTCCTATGCCGCCTACCTGGCCGCCACCCTGCTCGGCTCGACAATGTCGGCCAGGACCGGGCCGCGCATGCCGGTCGTGCTGGGGGGCCTTGCGGCGGCCGGCGGCATGGCGGCCATCGCGCTCGCGCCCAATGTCTGGGTGCTGGCGACCGGGGTGATCCTGGCCGGCACGAGCCCCGGCCTGGCCTATCCACCGCTCTCGGACGCGGTCATGCGGCACATCGCCGAGACGCACCAGAATCGCACCTACGCCATCGTCAACGCCGGCACCAGCGTCGGGGTCATGCTGTCGGGGCCGGTCGCCATCCTGGCGGGCGCGGCGTGGCGGGAGGCGTGGCTGGCCTTCGCCGGCCTCGCCCTGGCGGCCACCCTGTGGAACTGGCTCCTCCTGCCGGGCGCGGGCGGCCGGGCCGGCAGCCCGCCGCCGCGGCTGACCCGCGCCTGGCTGTGGCGCGATGAGGCGCGACCCCTGTTCGCCGGCGCCTTCGCCTTCGGCCTGGTCATCTCGGTGTACTGGACCTTCGCGGTCGAGCTCGTGGTCTCGGCCGGCGGCCTGGCGGTCGACCAGGCGCGCCTCTTCTGGATCCTGATCGGTGTCGCCGGCGTGGCAGGCGCCATGGCCGGCGATCTGGTGCGCCGGTTCGGCGTGCGCGCGGTGATCACCGCGGCGACGACGTTGCTGGCGCTGGTCACCGGCGCCATGGCGGCACTTCCGGGCCACGGGGCCGTGGTGCAGCTAAGCGGCGTGGTGTTCGGCGCCGCCTTCATCCTGGTGACCGGCCTGTATGGGATCTGGAGCGTCAATGTCTTCAACGACCGTCCCGCCGCGGGCTTCGGCGCCACCTTCTTCCTGATCTCCGCCGGTCAGCTGGTCGGCCCCACCGTCGCCAGCGGCCTGGCCGGCTGGCTCGGCCTGGAGGCGACGTTCTGGGCGTCGGCGATGCTCGGGCTCGCCATGGCCGGGATCCGCCCGGGTCACGACGTCCGCTCGATGACGCGGGCGGACGCGAGCGTGCCGTCCTGCGACGGTGAATAGACCACAGCGGAGCCGGCTTGCCTTGGCGGCACCTCCATCGGCGCGGCCTCGAGGGCAGGCTGGAGCCCCGCGGCCCGAGGCGGTCGAGGCCGTGGCCGCCTGCAAGCGGGCCGGGACCGCCGGCCCTTCGCGCCGCCTAGGCGCCCGGTGGCCTAGGCGCCCGGTGGCCTACGCGCCCGGTGGCCTACACTCCCGGTGGCCTTCACCCCCGGTGACCTCCACTCCTGTCCGCCCTCACCCCAACGTTCCTCAACGCCCGCATTGGTAGAAGAGCCTCTTGTATTTTCTTGCAGTGCGGTGGTCGGCTGCCGCTGTGCGTTTCACCACGTGGCGGGGGGACGGCCGGTGGTAGCCTGACGCCTCGGCAAGGCGCACGAGGGGGTCCCCCATGCTGGTCGTGCGGAACGACGGCTTCGAGGTCGTGCTCGGCGGCACGCGGCTCGGCCCGCTTCGGGAGCTCGACGACGCCGCGGCGGCCAGGCTCCGCGCGCTCCACGAGCGCTACCGGACGCTGGCCGACCGCGACGACCCGGCCGGGCTGCTGACCCTCGGCCGTGACCTGCGCGCCTGGCTCGACGGCGAGGAAGGCGCGCTCACCCGGCTCAAGGCCGAGGCGCCGCGCCCGTTCCGGCTCGAGGTCCGCGCCCCCGGCGAGCCGAGCCCAGCCGAATGGGCGCTGCTCCAGGCGCCGCTCGAGCTGCTGGCCGACGACACCGGCTTCTGGGCGGCCGACGTGCCGCTCGGCTTCGCGCCCGTGCGACGGCTCGACCGTGCCGGCGACGTCCCGCCGCCGCTCGAGGGCTACCGGCTCGGCCTCGCCTTCATGGCGGCGGCGCCGCGCGGCCAGCGCGAGCTGGACTACGAGGCCGAGGAGATGGCGATCCTGGCCGCCGTGCGCCCCGACCGGCAGGCGCCGGAGACCATCGACCTGGTGGTGGAGGAGACCGGCGACCCGGAGGCGCTGCCGCCGCGCCTCGCCGGCTGCCAGGCGCTGCACCTGTCCTGCCACGGCCACAACGCGTGGAAGGGCCGGGACGAGCCCGCCGAGGCGCCGCCCCGGCCGGTCGTGTTCCTGGAGGATGCCGAGGGCGGCGAGCGCCCGACCGACGTGGCCGGCCTGCTGCAGTGCCTGCGCCCAACCATGCCGCGCCTGGTCTTCCTGTCCGCCTGCCTGACCACGGCGGACAGCGCGGCGGCCCCCGGCCGCGGCCCCGTCGACGGCAAGCGCGACGAGGCGGCGGCCCCGCTGGCCCGGGCAAAGGTGGCGGATTCGCTGGCCACCGGATTGATCCAGGGCGGCGCGCCGGCGGTGCTGGGCTGGGAAGGCTCGGTGCGCGACCGGGCGGCGACCCTGTTCGCCGCCGCCCTCTACGCCCGCCTCAACGACCGGGTGCCGCTGGCCGACGCCGTCGCCGACGCCCGCCGTGCGCTCCTGAACCACGCTGAAGAGGGACTACGCGGCGACTGGCACCTGGCGCGGCTGTGGCGGGGCCGCGATGCCGGTGCCGCCATCGTCAACGGCCGGAGGAAGCGTTCGACCCGCTCCGCCACCCACGGCACCAAGGCGTTCCTCGACACCGGCAAGCAGGTGGAGGTCGCTGCGCCGGAGATGTTCGTCGGCCGCCGGCGGCCCTTGCAGGCGGCGCTGCGCGCGCTGCGCCACGGCGCCCATGGCGGCGTGCTGCTGACCGGCATGGGCCGGCAGGGCAAGTCGAGCCTGGCCGCGCGCATCGCCGACCGGCTGAAGGACGAGCATCTGCTGGCCGTCGTCCACGGACGCTACGACGCGCTCAGCGTGCTGGACAGGATCGCCGAGGCCGTCAAGACCGTGCCGGCCGCGCGGGATCTCCTGCGTGACCGAATAGCGGTGGTCCGCGACGATTCGGACCGGCTCGAGGACACGCTGATCGACCTGATCACGCAGCTCGACGGCGGCGAGGACGAGAAGGCCCGGCCCCTGCTGCTGGTGATCGACGATCTGGAGCGGATCCTCGAGGTCGAGGCGGGCCAGCCGGAGCGGGTGCAGGCCAAGGCCGCGCCGGTGCTGGCCGCCATCCTGGCCGCCGTCGATCCGCAGGTCGGCGACAGCCGCCTGGTGGTTACCAGCCGCTATGCGTTCCGGCTCGGCGGGCGGGAACGCGCCCTCGAGCCCATCCCGCTGCCGCCGCTGTCCCCGGCGGCCCGGGAGAAGCTGGAGCGGCGCCAGGCGGACGCGGCGCACGGGTCTCTGGACGCCGCGGCCCTGGAGCGGCGCTTGGCGCTGCTGCCGCGAGTCAAGGACGTCGCCCGCGGCAATCCGGGGCTGCAGGATCTGATCGGCCGCAAGCTGGTGCTGGGCCCGGCCGTGCCGCCGGAGCAGGCCGAGGCGGCGCTCGACGCCATGCAGGCCTGGCTCGACGGCGGCGACCTGCCGGCCAAGGCCGAGATCCGCACGTTCCTGGAAGACCTGACCATCGACCGCCTGATCGACCTGTCCGGCCCGGGCGGACGGGAATTGCTGCGCGCCGCGTCCATCTTCGCCATTCCCGTGCCGCGCTGCGTGATCGAGACGCTGGCCGGCAGCGTCGGCGGCGACCCGGGCCGGCTCGAGGATCTGGGCCTGATCGAGGCGTTCGAGGACGTGGTCGACCATCGCACGGCGGCCCGCGCCGTGAACGCCCTGGCACGGTCACGGCTGGCCGAGCCGAGCGCGGCGGAGCGCGCCGCCGTGGCTGCGCTGGCCCTGCCGGACTTGGTCACCGCCTGGGGCGGGCTGGCGGCGGAACCGGGATGGCCGATCGAGGCCGACCTGGAGGCCACCCGCCTTGCCCTTGCCGCCGACGACCCGGCGGTGGTCGGCGCCTGCGCCAGCGCGGCCATGGTGGCCCTGGAAGGCGGCCATGCCGAGTTCCGGGCCGACGTCGGCCGCGCCGCCATCGCGCTGCTCGAGCGCCACGGCCATGCCGTGCCCTGGGGGCTGCTGGCGCGCGCCGCGACGAGCGTCGCCACCGCCGGCGACGGCGCGACCGCCGACACGCTGCTCGACCGGGCGACCACGGCGCTCGCCGCGGCGCGCGCCCAGGGCGCCGAGATCGATGAGCGCGATGCCGCCTACCTGCTCCTCGATGTCGCGGAGAGGCTGATGCAACGCGGGGACCCGGAGCGCGCGCATCGCCTCCTCACCGACGAGGTGCTCCCCGTCTACCAGCGCCTCGGCGACGTCCGGTCCGAGGCCGTCACCCGCGGCAAGATCGCCGACATCCTCGAGGCCCGCGGCAACCTCGACGACGCCCTGCGCATCCGACAAGACGAAGAACTGCCCGTCTACC
>CAZTHL010000034.1:0-37970 GCA_964613585.1 uncultured Mycobacteriaceae bacterium
GAGGCCGAGGCCGAGGCCACGGCCACCGCCCGCGAGGCCGTGCGCGGGCGCATCCTCGAGCGGCTCGGCGCCGGACCCGAGCAGGCCGCCGAGCAGCACGCCGCCGCGCTGGCGGCGGCGCCGGCGGCCGAGGCCGAGCTGGAGGAGCGGCTGGCCCGGCTCGGCCGCGAGCGGGAGGCCCTGGGCCCGGTCAATCTGCGCGCCGAGGCCGAGGCCGGCGAGCTCGGCGAGCGGATCGCCGGGCTGGAGGCCGAGCGCGGCGACCTGCTCGGCGCCATCGGACGGCTGCGCCAGGCGATCGCCCAGCTCAACCGCGAGGCCCGGGAGCGGCTGGCCGCCTCGTTCGCCGCGGTCGACGGCCACTTCCGGCGGCTGTTCATCGAGCTGTTCGGCGGCGGCAAGGCGTTCCTGCGGCTGACCGACGAGGCCGAGCCGCTCGAGGCCGGGCTCGAGGTGTTCGCCAGCCCGCCGGGCAAGCGGCTGCAGCACCTGTCGCTGCTGTCCGGCGGCGAGCAGGCGCTGACCGCCATCGCCCTGCTGTTCGCAGTGTTCCTGACCAACCCGGCGCCGATCTGCGTGCTCGACGAGGTCGACGCGCCGCTCGACGACGCCAATGTCCACCGCTTCTGCGAGCTTCTGTCGGCGCTGGCGCGCGAGGGCCGGACCCGGTTTCTGGTGATCACCCATCACCGGATGACCATGGCGCGGGTCGACCGGCTGTTCGGCGTGACCATGCCCGAGCGCGGCGTCTCGCAGCTGGTGTCGGTCGACCTGGAGCGGGCCGAGCGGCTGCGCCGCACGGCGTGAGCGCCCGCGCCGCTGGACGAGGGTTCTTGACAGTCGACGAGGCCGGTCACTAGTTTCGGCACAGCACGAGGGACGCTCTCGCGCGTGCAGCTTTCCGGGCCCGGGCGGGCGCGCCGCAGCAGGCAGGCAGCGCCGGGGATCATGAGCGACGACAACGGGGCCGGGGCCGGGGACGACGGGCGGCGTGCCGCGGAGCGGGGGCTGTCGCCCGGGTTCGAGCGGCGCCTTCGCGAGGCCAGGGCGCGGGCGCAGACGGCGCAAGCGCGCGATACGAGCGGCCCTCAGCGGTCGGAGGCCATGGGCGCCGGCCTTCGCATCGCCGTCGAGTTGACCGCGGCGGTCGGGGTCGGCACCGGCATCGGCATCGTTCTGGACCGGTGGCTCGGCACCCAGCCGTGGCTGCTCATCGTGTTCTTCATCCTGGGCTGCATGGCCGGGTTCCTGAATGTATACCGTACGGCCCAGGAGCTGGACCGGCGGGCGCGCGAGCGCAAGGCGGAGGCGAGGGGCGGGCCGCGTCCCGGGCCGCCTCGGCCGGACGAGACGAGACGGGATTGAACGGGGGAGCGTGCTGTGGCGTCGCCGATCGAGCAGTTCGAGGTGCACCCCATCGTGCCGATCCATATCGGCGATCTCGACCTCTCCTTCACCAACGCCTCGCTGTGGATGGCCCTCGCGGTCGGGCTGGGCGGCGCGCTGATGACCTTCAGCACCGGCGGCCGGGCCCTGGTGCCGAGCCGGGTCCAGGCGGCGGCCGAGATACTCTACGAGATGGTCGCCAACATGATACGGGAGACGGTCGGCTCGGCCGGCAGCCAGTACTTCCCGTACATCTTCACCCTCTTCCTGTTCCTGCTGTTCGCCAACGTGCTGGGCATGATCCCGGGCAGCTTCACGGTGACCAGCCACATCATCGTCACCTTCACCCTGGCGGCCGTGGTGTTCATCGCGGTGACCATCCTCGGCTTCGTGAAGCACGGCGCCGGCTATCTGCGGATGTTCTTCCCGCACGGCGCGCCCTGGTGGACGGGGGTGATCCTGATCCCGGTCGAACTGATCTCCTACCTGTCGCGGCCGATCAGCCTGTCGGTGCGGCTGTTCGCCAACATGGTGGTCGGCCACGTGCTGCTGAAGGTGATCGCCGGGTTCGTGCCGGCGCTGGGCATCGTGTTCGGGGTCCTGCCCTTCGCCTTCCTGATCCCGCTCACCCTGCTGGAGATCTTCATCGCCGTCCTGCAGGCGTACATCTTCACCATCCTCACCTGCGTCTACCTGAACGACGCGCTGCACCTGCACTGAGCACCGCCCGGCCGCGGCCGCCGGCTCGGGTCGGCGCCGCGCCGGTGGCCAGGCACGGCCGGACCCGCAAGAACGATCCATTCAACCGAAGCACCAAGGGGACTGTCACATGGAAGCGGAAGCCGCCAGCCTCATCGGCGCCGGCCTCGCGGCGATCGGCATGATCGGAGCCGGCATCGGCGTGGGCAATGTCTGGGCGAGCTACATCGCGGCCCTGGCCCGCAACCCGGCCGCCAAGGACGATATCGGCGCCAGCATCTGGATCGGCTTCGCCGTCACCGAGGCGATCGCGCTGTTCGCCCTGATCATCGGCCTGATCGCCCTGTTCGGCTGAGCCCGGGCGTCCGTTGACACGGCCGGCGCCGCTCCGCGTGCCGGCGCCCGTCCGGGGAGAGCCATCCGATGCCGCAATTCGAGCCGACCTACTTCGCCACGCAGATCTTCTGGCTGGCAATCAGCGTGATCGCGCTGTACTTCCTGCTCTCGCGGATCGCGCTGCCGCGCATCGCCGGGGTGATGGAGCAGCGCGCCCAGCGGATCGCCAACGATCTGGAGCGGGCGGAGGAGCTGAAGCAGGAGACCGACGGCATCATCCGCGCCTATGAGGACGCGCTGGCCAAGGCCCGCCAGGAGGCGGCCGACCTGCTGGCGGGCGCCAACCAGGAGATGGCGCGGACGGCGGCCGAGCGGCAGGCCGAGTTCGGCCGGGAGCTGGGTCGCCGGATCGAGGAGGCCGAGGCGCGCATCGCCGAGGCCAAGGCCGCCGCCCAGTCCGGCATCCGGGACGTCGCCGAGGACATCGCCAGCGATATTGTCGACAAGCTGATCGGCGCCGCCCCGCCGGACGAGGCGGTGCGCAAGTCGGTCGATCAGGCAATGCCGGAACCGGTGCGATGACCGAGACCAACGATCTGCTGATCCTCGCCCAGGCCGGGACGGAGGAGCCGGGGAACGCCGAGATCGGGCTGGCCGAGGAGGTGACCGCCGAGGAGGAGCACGTGCCCCTGCTGGTCACCGCCGAGGCCCTGCTGCTCTATGCCCTGATCGTCCTGTTCGTCATCGTCTGGAAGCCGGTCAGGAACACCATCCTCGGGGCGCTCGACAAGCGGGCGGAGCGGATCAAGCACGATCTCGAGGAGGCGGAACGCCTGCGCGAGGAGGCGCAATCGGCGCTGGCCTCGTTCCAGAGGCGGCAGCGCGAGTCCCTGCAGGAGGCGGAGCGCATCGTCGCGCATGCCAGGGAGGAGGCGGAACGCATCCGGGTGCAGGCGAACGCCGCGCTCGAGCAGGATCTGAAACGTCGCGAAGAGGCGGCCCTGGAGCGCATCCGCCACGCCGAGCAGATGGCCGCGGCGGAGATCCGAAGCACCGCGGTGGACGTCGCGGTCGCGGCCGCGCGCCGGCTGATCGCCGGGCAAATCGACCGCGGCAAGGCCAATCTGCTGATCAACACGTCGATCAAGGGGCTTGAGGACCGGCTGCATTGAAATGCCGGCGGTGGCGGATGACGGCGCCGGTCGGCCGACCGGCGGTGGGCAGATCTAGAGACCCACGCCGTCAAGCCATGAGCGGAACAGGAGCCGGCCGCGGCGCTCCGCGGCGGCCGCGTGTCGGGCGGCGTCGCCACGCAGCTGCTCCACTGTGGTCTCGGGGGTCCTGTCGATTTCCCTTGCGTAGCCCACTAGCCACCGCTCCAGATCGGCCGCTCGGACCTCCGGATGGAACTGCATGGCAAGCTGGCAGCGGCCCCACCGAAAGGCTTGGCAGGGACAGGTCGGGCTTGTCGCGAGCAGATCGGCGCCCGCGGGCAGATCAAGGCTCTCGTCACGCCAGTGGAAGGTCAGGGCGCGACGCTCCCGGCAGCCGGCGGGCAGGCTGGGCGTCGTCCGGGCACCATCCTCGATCCGCAGACGCTCGGGTCCCGACACGGCCAGCCAGGAGAGCGGCGAGGCGACGCCGGCGTCCGTAAGCTCGACCGGACGCCAACCGATCTCCTGTGTGGCCGAAGGCACGATCCGGCCGCCAAGCCCGCGCGCCATGAGCCGGCTGCCGAGGCCAATCCCCACTGTGGGGCGATCGGCGGCCATTCGCCGATCAAGAAGATCCAGCTCCTGCCGCAGGAAAGGATAGTGGGCATCGGCGCAAGCCCGAAGAGGGCCACCGAGAACGACGATCAGATCAGGTGCCCGAGGGTCGATCGCGCTCAGATCGTCGATCGCCGGATCCAGGTAGCAGATCTGGAACCCGCGCTCGAGCAGGACGTCGCCGAAGCTTCCCAGGCCCTCGAAGGCCACGTGACGAAGCGCCAGGGAGACCTTCACCATCAGCCGAGACCCACGGTCGTCAGTCTCGACGCCATGTCCCCTGCCCGGCAAGGCCCTGCCGCCGGTGATCCCGGCGGCAGAGGCAGCGCGCTACTCCGCCGCTTTCTGCGCGGCCTCCGCGGGCTTCCACCGCAGCATCGGCTTTCGAGCCGCCGCGGTCTCGTCCAACCGGCGTCGAGGCGTATGATACGGGGCCCCTTTCAGATAGTCACCGTCGCCGGACCGCGCCCGGGCGGTCAGCCGCTTCAGCGAGACCACAAAGGCGTCCAGGGTGGCTTTGCTTTCCGTCTCGGTCGGCTCGATCAGCATGGCGCCGTGGACGATCAAGGGGAAGTACATGGTCATAGGATGAAATCCCTCGTCAAGCAGCGCCTTGGCGAGATCCAGGGTCGTCGCACCCGTATCCCTCAGGAATCGATCGTCAAAGACGACCTCATGCATGCAGCGTTCGTCGTAGGGAACCGAGAAGGTGTCCTTAAGCCGGGCCAGAAGATAATTGGCGTTGAGCACGGCATCCGCCGCGACCTGGGCCAATCCGTCGCCGCCATGGCTCAGCATGTAGCTGAGCGCCCTGACAAACATGCCCATTTGTCCATGAAAGGCCTTGAGCCGGCCCACGCTGAGGTGATGGTCGCCGTCCGGACGCTCGACCAGCCGATACCGGCCGTCAGCCATCCGTGTGACGACCGGATAGGGCGCGAAGGGGGCAAGCGCGTCGGAGAGGACGACCGGCCCCGCGCCCGGCCCGCCGCCGCCATGCGGTGTCGAGAAGGTCTTGTGGAGGTTGATGTGCATGGCGTCGATGCCGAGGTCTCCCGGCCTGACCCGGCCGACGATGGCGTTGAAGTTCGCGCCATCGCAATAAAAGAAGCCGCCGATGCCGTGTATGCCTTCGGCAATGTCCAGGATATCGTTCTCGAACAAGCCACAGGTGTTGGGGTTGGTCAGCATGACGGCGGCCACGTCGTCGCCAAGCTTGTCCCGGAAGGCGGCGAGATCGACGCGCCCACGCCTGTCGGCCGGCAGGGGATCGACGGCGTAGCCGAGCGCGGCCGCGGTCGCCGGGTTCGTGCCGTGCGCCGAATCCGGCACCAGCACCCGTTGGCGACGATCGCCCCTGTGCTCGAGAGCGGCACGGATCGCCATCATCCCGCACAGCTCGCCATGGGCTCCGGCACCGGGCGTCATGGCGACCGCCGGCATGCCGGTCAACGCCTTAAGCCACCCCGCCAAGGTGTCGATCAGCTCGAGCGCGCCTTGAACGGTCGCCTCTGGCTGCAACGGATGCAGATCCGCGAAGCCCGGGAGCCGCGCCATGCGCTCGTTAAGGCGCGGATTATGCTTCATGGTGCATGAGCCGAGCGGGTACAGCGTCGAATCGATGGCCAGGTTCTTCTGGCTGAGGCGGGTGTAGTGGCGGACCACCTCCGGCTCCGACAGGCCGGGAAGGCCGATGGTGGGACGGCGCCCGACCGTCCCCAGCCGCTGACGGCCACGCCCGGGCGTCGGCCAGTCGACCCCGGTCTTGTCCGGCGACCCCTGCTCGAAGATCAACGCCTCCTCAAGATCGAGACGGCCGCTTGCCGGCGGGTAACCGGCGTCGTCCTGGCGAGGCCCGATCGACGATGCGGACCCTCGGGATCCCGCCTTGATGGCCCGAGTGATTTCGCTCAAGAGACCGCCTCCCCCAAGGCTTCGGCCAGAGTGGTCATGTCGTCGTCGGTGTTCATCTCGGTGACCGCCACGAGCAGCATCGTGTCTAGCTCGGGATCCGGGCCAAACAAGCGAGTTGCCGGGACGCCGGCCAGCACGCCCCGCTCGGCAAGGAGGTCGACTACAGCTCCTGCCGGACGCGGCAACCGGATCGCGATCTCGTTGAAAAAGGCGTCATTAAGGACATCCACACCGTTGATCGCATCCAACATGTCGGCCAGCCGCACCGCGTTGGCATGGTTGATTTCCGCCAGCCGCCGAAAGCCGACCTCCCCGAGCAGGCTGAGATGGATGGTAAAGGCCAGCGCGCACAGACCGCTGTTCGTGCAGATGTTGCTCGTCGCCTTGTCACGGCGGATATGCTGCTCTCGGGTCGACAAGGTCAGGACAAACCCGCGACGCCCATCCACGTCGACCGTCTGTCCGCATAATCTTCCAGGCATTTGTCGGACGAACCGTTCCCGGGTCGCGAATAGTCCGACATGGGGACCGCCAAAGCTGAGCGCATTGCCGAGCGACTGTCCCTCGGCGACGACGATGTCCGCGCCCATGTCGCCCGGCGGCGTCACAAGGCCCAACGACACAATCTCGGTGACGACCACGATCAGCAGCGCTCCTCGCGCATGGCAGGCAGCCGCCAAGTCGCCGACATTATGAAGGTGCCCGAATACGCAGGGCGTTTGCACCACAACGCACGAGGTGCCCTCATCGAGGAGATCACTCGATTTCTCGAACGCATGCGGATCCGGCGCCAGCTCGATGCACTCGAAGCCGACAAAGCGCGCCAATGTCCGGACTGTTTCCTTGTAGTGAGGATGCAGGCCGCCGGACACGATAGCCTTGCTCCGCCGGGTGATGCGATTGGCCATGAGAACCGCTTCGGCGCAGGCTGTAGCGCCGTCGTACATGGACGCGTTGGCCACCTCCATGCCGGTGATCAATGAGACCTGGGTCTGGAACTCAAACAATGATTGCAAGGTGCCCTGCGACACCTCAGGCTGATAAGGCGTATAGGAAGTCAGGAATTCCCCACGCTGGATGAGGTGGTCGACCGTTGCCGGCACATGGTGCCGATAAGCCCCCGCGCCCAAGAAGCATGGCCCTGAGCCACAGGACGCGTTTCGCGCGGCCATGTCCCCGAGGATCCGCTCGACTTCCAGCTCACTCTTGAAGGAAGGCAAGCCATGTATCGGGCCGTCAAGGCGAGCCTGATCGGGAACGTCTCGAAACAGATCATCGATGCCGTCGACACCGATGGCGCCGAGCATCGACTGCCGATCCCCAGGACTGTGAGGCAGATAGCGCATTATTCCAAACCCTCACAGAAGGCGCGATACGCGGATGAATCCATCAGGGCATCGACGCTGGAGGGATCCGCTATCCTCATCTTCAGGAACCATCCGTCCTCCAGCGGAGCCCGGTTGACCAGACCCGGGTCGTCCGTCAGCGCCCCGTTAACTTCAACGACCTCGCCGGCGACCGGAGCGTAGACCTCGCTCGCCGCCTTCACGGATTCCACGACCGCCGCCTCGTCGCCTTTGCTCACAGCCTTTCCGACTTCCGGCAGTTCGACGAACACCACGTCGCCCAATTGCCGCTGCGCGTAGTCGGTTATTCCAACCGTGCCCAAGGTCCCGTCACGGCGGATCCATTCGTGGTCTTCGGTGAAACGAATCTCGCTCATGGCAACGCTCTGCTCCGAGAGATGACGATGGTCCGCTCAACCGCGGTAGTAGTGTGTTTCGATGAACGGCATCTTGACCACGCGCGCCATCAGAGACCTCCCGCGGACCCTGATCAGGAGTGGCGTGTTCTCGGCCCTGGCCTCGGTCGCCACATACCCCATCGCAATCGGCACACCGACCGTGGGCCCGAAGCCACCACTGGTCACGTGCCCAACGATCCGGCCGTCCAAATCGGTGATGTCGGCGCCCTGGCGTACAGGCTGGCGTCCTTCGAGCCGCAAGCCGACCCGATGCCGATCCACCCCATCCCGCAGTTGGTTCTCCACGGTGGCGAAGCCGACGAACCCGCCTTCCTGACGCCGCCATCGCGGTATCGTCCAAGCCAGCCCCGCTTCGATGGGGGTGGTCTCCTCATCGATATCCTGACCATGCAAGCACAGCCCGGCCTCGAGACGAAGCGTGTCCCGGGCAGCAAGCCCCACGGCCTGAACCTCGGCTTGATCCAGCAAGGCCCGGGCCAGCCTGTCAGCATGGCCAGCGGGGACCGAGATCTCGAAGCCGTCCTCTCCCGTATAGCCGGTGCGGCTGACGAGGCAGCGCGCACCAAGCACCTCGGCCCAGGTGATCCGCATGAAGGTCAGAGCGTCGAGCCCCGGGATGAACCGACCCAGCACCGCGGCGGCCAGGGGCCCCTGAAGGGCGAGCAACGCGCGATCGTCGGCGGGCTCCACAGTCAACGCCTCACCCGTCCTCGCACGGATGTGGGCAATGTCGGCCTCCCGGCGTGCCGCGTTCAGCACGGCGAAGTATCGATCGTCGCCTTGTGGAAGCCGCCCCACCAGGAGATCGTCGACGATGCCTCCCTTGTCGTTGAGCAGAAGCGTGTAGCGCATCTGTCCGGCTTCCAGGCCCTTCACGTCGCCGGGAACAAGGCGCTCAAGAACGGCACCCGGATCTCCGGGCGCGCTCAGAAACACCTGTCCCATGTGGGAGACGTCGAAGAGCCCTGCCGCCGACCGTGTATGTCCGTGCTCGGCGATGGTTCCAGTCGGATACTGAACCGGCATGGTGAAGCCGGCGAACGGCACGAGCCGCGCATCCAAGGCGATGTGCAGCCCCAACAACGGAGTCGAACGAAGATCGGACGGCTGCTTGACCATTGTCACCCGGACCCAGACAGCGAAAGGGATGCGGCATTCCGCACGCCACACCCCTCTGTCTGGGACCTGAGAGATTCACCGTCCTGCCGACGGCTTACTCCTTCGGTGAGGGAATCACCACGTCGTGTTCCCCACTTTCCAGATGCGCCTCGCCTTGCGGTCCGTTTGCCTGAGAGTTTCCGGGGCCGTTGCTCCTTCGGCGCCGCCCGCCGTCCGTGGCGAGGCGATCTCTCCCGCAAAGGTCGTTGGCATCAATGTTCAATAGGGGTCAGCGTAGCAGGCGGTCGGCAAATGTCAATCCTGCCTCGGGCGCGGCCCAAGGCCCGAGCCGCCGCGAAGGCCGCCCGCTCAGCTGCGGAGATCAAGGACATTTTCCTGATTGTACCGAAGCTGCTCCGGCGTCAGCTGGAAGCCCAGAAGGATTTCATATTGTGGGCCATTGAGAGCGCCATCCGGCAAGGGGATCGTTTGCGAAAGAGCTTCAGACCATACACCTCGATCGGCGCCCTGCTGAAAGCGAGCCGGCGCCTCGAAAATCTCGCGCGCCAGGATCTCGCCTCCAGGACTGACGACGGCGACGAAGTAACGGAACGGGACCTCTTCCTCAGTTGATGCCGGACCGCGCTCTGCCACCATAACTACATTAAGCACGACATCGACTCGATCGTCCCCATAAAGGCACTCACCGCCAAAATCGGCTATGCGGCCGCGTGCGACGACATCGGTGAGATCCTGTCCGGTGCCGGGCTCAAACATGACCACCTCGGCAAGGTCGCCTACCACACTGACGTCGGGGCAGCTTTGCGGCCTTGGCCCAGCGGCGCCAGCCACATCGGCGTCGTTCGCGCAAGCTCCGACGATCAGGAGGGTGGCGAGAACTGCGGCGCATTGCCCGACGCCTTTTTCATGGAATGAGGGGGCGCCTTCACATTGCCGGCTGCCTATATTACCTCGGTGTCGGTGGCGCATTGCCGATCGATTTTCCCTGCTTCCGGAGTGGTTGGCGACTGTAGGCAATGGCATCGACACGCTCAAGGGCACCCATCAGCACCGGGAATGGAGTCGCAGACGTCGCCGACGGCGGGGGATCGCGGCGGCCTCTCAGCATTTTGCTGGCCAGCCCGAGGGGGTTTTGCGCTGGCGTCGATCGAGCGATACAAATCGTCGAGCACGCTCTTGATCGGTGGGGATCGCCTGTATTCGTTCGCCATGAAATTGTGCACAACAAGTTTGTTGTTGAGCAGCTGGAGGCCAAAGGCGCAGTCTTTGTCGAGGAACTGGACGCTGTTCCTGACGACGCTCCGGTCGTCTTTTCGGCGCATGGCGTTCCGAAATCGGTGCCTACCGAAGCACGGCGTCGCAAGCTTATGTATGTCGATGCGACCTGCCCGCTGGTAAGCAAGGTACATCGTGAAGCCGAGTTACACTATCGACAGGGGCGCGAGATACTACTCATAGGCCATGCTGGCCATCCCGAAGTCGTGGGAACGATGGGACAACTCCCCGAGGGAAGCGTCAAGTTGATCGAGTCGGTATCGGATGCCGACAACATTGAAGTATCCGACCCCGACAATTTGGCTTTCGTGACTCAGACAACACTTTCCATTGACGACACGGCTGAAATCGTCACTACGTTGCAGTCCCGGTTTCCACGCATCACGTCGCCCCGGAAAGAAGACATCTGCTACGCGACCTCCAACCGTCAGCAAGCGGTCAAGTCGATCGGCCCGCGCTGCGACCTGATGCTCGTGATCGGTGCGCCGAACTCGTCGAATTCGTGCCGTCTGGTGGAGGTGGCGCTGCGAGCCGGATGCCCTCGTGCATTGCTTGTAGAGCGTGCATCCGATCTCGACTGGAAACAGCTCGAAGACGTTGATCGACTGGGAATCACCGCTGGCGCTTCGGCTCCGGAATTCCTTGTTGAGGAATTGATCGACGCCTGCCGACGTCGGTTCGACGTGCAGGTGGAGGACGTGCCCGTCACGGTTGAGGATGTGGTCTTCAAGCTCCCACCGATCGCTGTTGACGGGTGAGCCGCAGGCTTCAATCCATCGATGATGCCATCCGCCTGGGCGCGTTGCGAGGGGTGGCTCGAGCGGATATTGAGCCGATCGTCAAGCGTCATGCTTTTGCTCTGACACAGCACCTGGCTGACCTCATTGATCCGACGGATCCGGGCGACCCTATCGCTCTTCAGTTCCTGCCCAGCACGAAAGAAGCGAAGAACAGCCACCAGGATCGATTTGACCCGCTCGGGGACCGGCTCCACAGCCCTGTCAGCGGGATCGTGCATCGGTATCCGGATCGACTTCTTCTCATGCCGGTTCGAGCCTGTCCGGCCTATTGTCGCTTCTGCTTTCGTCGTGAGCAGGTCGGACCGGGGAGCAAGGCTTTGTCGCACGCCGAGCTGGCGCTTGCATTGGACTACATCCGTCGTCAGGAACAGGTGTGGGAGGTCATCCTCAGCGGTGGTGATCCCCTAATGCTGAAGCCAAAAGTATTGGGGCAGATCATAGATGCGCTGAACCAAATGACGCATATCGGCCTCATCCGCGTCCATAGCCGGGTGCCGGTGGCTGATCCATCGCGCATTTCGGACGCGCTCACCGCCATCCTGAGCACGGGCCAAAAGACCCTTTGGCTATCCATACATGTAAATCATCCGCGCGAGCTGTCTCAATCCGCCGAGGAGGCTATCGCTCGCCTCCTTGATGCCGGGATCCCGCTGGTCTCCCAGACCGTGCTCCTCCATGGGGTGAACGACAGCCCCGAGGTTCTCGAACGGCTGTTCCGACGCCTTACGCAGCTGCGGGTCAAGCCCTATTATCTTCACCATCCCGACCCGGCGCCCGGCACCGGGCACTTCAGGGTCGGACTGAAGCGTGGTCGGGATATCGCAAGTGATCTGCGCTCTCGGCTCTCAGGTCTGTGTCTTCCCGCCTACATGATTGAGATTCCTGGTGGGGCCGGCAAGGTGCCAGCCGAGCACACTCATCTGACCGAGTGGCATGGCGAAAATTGGCCCATACTGGACGCTGCGGGCGATGGCCATAGCCACCCGGTGCCGAACGATTGACGCTTCCGCGGATCCACGACAGCATGGTTCAGCCATGGCCGTGTACACGGATGTCACCGATGAGGAGGTCGCTGCGTTCGCGGCGCACTACGAGCTTGGCGCCGTTACATCCTTGAAAGGAATTGCTGAAGGAGTCGAAAATTCGAACTTCCTGCTTGTGACCGAACAGGGGCCATTCATTTTGACATTGTATGAGAAGCGAGTGGCTTCGGCGGATTTGCCATTTTTTCTCAAACTGATGGAGCATTTGGCGGCTGGCGGAATACCCTGTCCGCTGCCGCTGCGTGCACGCGATGGACGGACGCTTCGATACATTGCCGACCGTCCAGCTGCCATCGTCACTTTCCTGTCGGGCATGTCTCCACGCACCATTCGTCCGCGACATTGCGCGGCTCTTGGCGAGGCCTTGGCCAGGATGCATCTGGCCGGTCGCGATTTTACGATGACGCGGTTGAACACGCTGTCAGTCGATGCGTGGCGATCCCTGTTTGAGCCGTCGGCACCTCAAGCGGACGGGGTGCTGCCTGGCTTAAGCGAAGCGTTGGATCAGGAGATCCGATTTCTGGAACAAGCGTGGCCGACCGCATTGCCGGCAGGGGTCATTCATGCAGATCTTTTTCCGGACAATGTCTTCTTTCGGGGTGACCACCTTACCGGCATCATCGATTTCTATTTTGCCTGCACGGATCTTTACGCGTTCGACATTGCAATTTGCTTGAATGCCTGGTGCTTTGAACCCGACGACTCATTCAACGTCACGAAGGCGCGGCTCCTGCTCCTCCATTATCGTCGAGTCCGGCCAATCTCGGAATCCGAGCTGGCAGCGCTGCCGGTGCTGGCCCGAGGAGCCGCCTTGCGCTTCCTCCTCACTCGACTGTATGACTGGCTGAACACACCGGACGGCGTGCTTGTCCGCAAGAAGGATCCCATAGAGTACTGGAACCGTCTCCGTTTCCATCAGTCCGTACGTGGCCCCGGCTCGTATGGTCTTGAGTGATCCGGCATTCAGCAACCATGCCTTGCATCTTGGCCCGACCGCCGGCAACACCGACATGACTGTGGAAATTTTCACGGATGGGGCCTGTAGCGGCAATCCGGGCCCGGGCGGCTGGGGCGCGATCCTGCGCTACGGAGACCACGAAAAGGAGTTGTCCGGACACGATCCGTGCACCACAAATAATCGGATGGAATTGACTGCAGCCATTTGCGCACTGGAAGCCCTCAGGCGCCCGGTCAGTGTAAGACTATCGACCGACAGCGAATACCTGAAGAAAGGCATCATGGAATGGCTGCCGCGCTGGAAAGCACGCAATTGGAGGACCGCGGCGAACAAGCCGGTCAAAAACCTCGATCTGTGGCAGAGGCTTGATGTGGTGACCAAGTCCTACCAGATCGAGTGGCTTTGGATCCGTGGCCACGCGGGACATCCAGACAACGAACGGGCCGACCAGTTGGCGCGTGCGGCCATAAAACGTGCCAGCCAGTCAGGCCCGGCCAATGAAAGCACACCGTAAATGCATCGCAAGATCATGCGGCTTTGCCCAAGCAATCCCAAACGGCCAGCCGAACCTGTTGGGCCTAGACTGGCCGCGACGCACCGCTGGGCTGGGATCCGCCTGTCGACAACTCAGGGCAACAGCAAGCCCGGGTTGACGTCAATCGGTGCCGGCCGAGGTGGTGGATCAAAAGATGGCCTGCGGCCAGCATCCAATCAGCCAACCACCTTCAGGATCTGGTCGGCCGCGGAAACGTCGACGCCGCTGCCGGGCTCGACAGCGATGTGATTTACGGTGCCATCCTCCACCACCATGGCAAATCGACGGCACCGTTCACCCAGCCCGACACCTCGACCATCCATTTCCAAGCCCAGCAGATGGGTCAGTTCGGCATTTCCATCGGGCAGCATCATCACCTTCTCGCCGGCGCCAGCCTGATCGCCCCAAGCCCGCATTACGAAGGGGTCGTTGACAGCCATGCACACAATAACATCGACGCCCTTGGACCTTAGCTCTTCGGCATGCTCAACGTAGCCAGGAAGATGCTTGGCTGAGCATGTCGGCGTGAAGGCGCCCGGAACTCCGAACACCACCACCTTCTTCCCCGCAAAAATCTCGTCGGTGGTGATATCCTCCATGCCCTTGCCGGTCATGTGCTTGAGCGTAACCGCGGGAACCCGCTCGCCGACCTGGATCGCCATTGCATCTGATCCCTTTTTCGAATGACCACAGTCATTCAATGCCAGTGGTCTTGGTCCATTTCAAGGATGGGAAGAGGCTTTGCCATCGACCCGTGTCCAGGTGTCGGTCAGGACAGCAAGTCAATCAGGTCGAGGCGCCGCAGATCAAGCTGCGACACCGCACAGCCGCATCACTCCCAAGCCATGCCAGCCTACCCCTGAGCTCGCTCCAGGGCATCCAGCACGACATCCACGGTCAACAACTCCGGAAGAGCGATACCGTCCGGCGCTTCGGGACCATACACGACGTTGAACGGTATCCCATAGCGCCCAAAGCTCGCCAGAAAAGCTGCGATGTCCGGGTCGGGCCGCGTCCAATCGGCACGCATGGCCACGACCGGACTCTCTCCAAGCGCCGCCTTGACATTTTCTCGATCCAGCACCAGCAGTTTGTTGGCTTGGCAAGTGAGGCACCAGTCCGCCGTCACATCAACGAAGACCGTACGTCCGTCGGCGACATGGGAAGCTATCGATCTCTCGTTGAAGACCTGCCAGTCAGCTTCCATGCCTGATGCGGCTGCGTCTTCGGCGCTCTTACCATCAAGTGTCGCCGGAGCCAGGAATGCGCCCAGCGCAATCGCGGCTGCCAAGCCTGTGCCTATGGTGCGGGCGCGCCCCGTCGCGCCGTGTCGCAACCAGAACACCATGCCAAGGACGAGCATCAAGAGACCGACGGTGATCGCAGCAGGCAGCGACAGCTGGGCTGACAGCACCGCCAGAAGCCAGAGAGCAGTGCCGACGAGCGCCATGCCAAGCGCACGCTTCACCGTGACCATCCAAGGACCCGGTCTTGGCAGCCGGCTGGCAAGCTGTGGCGCCGCAGCCACCAAGAGGTATGGAAGCGCCAAGCCGACGCCGAGGGCCAGGAAGACCGCCAGGATGTCGATGGGACCACTTGACAACGCGAAGCCGACGGCAGTCCCGAGAAACGGAGCCGAGCAAGGGGTGGCGAGAAGCGTCGCCAGGGCTCCCGTCGCGAAATGGCCGCCCAGCCCCCCACCGCTGCCGAACCGACCTGCCAGGTCGTTCAGACGTGGCGGCAGAATGATCTCGAACAGCCCGAAAAGGTTGCAGGCAAACAGCGTCAGAAGAACGACCATGAAGACGAGGAACAACGGTTCCTGAAATTGCACGCCCCACCCAACAGCGCCACCGGCGGATTGCACCAGGATTGTGCCGGCGGCCAGAAGCATGAACGACGCCAGGATACCGGCTGCCGACGCCAGGAAGCCGGCCCTCACCTGAGCCGGCGCCTCGCCGCCATGGCCCACGATCGATAGCAGCTTCAAGGACAGAACCGGGAGCACACAGGGCATCAGATTCAAGATCAGTCCGCCAAGCACCGCCAAGCCTAGAATGATGGGAAAGCGGATGGCGGTGTCCGTAGAGGTCGCGTCGACGACTTCGGCCGGCTGAACGCTACCGCGAGTCAAGTTCACCCGCCATTCTGCGGAGCTGTTGCCGTCCACCAGGGTGAGCGTCACCTGTGATCCCAAGAGGCTACCGGACTCGCTATCCTGGATAATGGGCAGGCGTGCCTGAACACGACGCCCACCCT
This sequence comes from uncultured Mycobacteriaceae bacterium, assembly GCA_964613585.1. Taxonomy (GTDB): domain Bacteria; phylum Pseudomonadota; class Alphaproteobacteria; order DSM-16000; family Inquilinaceae; genus CAZTHL01. Next base: position 15,859 of record CAZTHL010000034.1, read on the forward strand.
CTTGAATGTCCAATTCCGCTCTGCCAAGCACATAAGGACGCGGGGCTTCGACGAGGATGTCGGGCCTGTCGAAGCCGTCCCGGGCCGAAGCGGTCACCAGGAGCGCGCCTCCGTCCAAGACGGCGCTTTCGAGATCGAGACCCGCCAGCGCACCGTCTCCCGGTACTCTGCTGGTATACCTTTCGATAAGGTTGGCAGAGCGGTCGCTCACGCCGGCAGGGCCTGAGGGCAGATCAAGCCGCACCTGAAAGGTGGCCGGGACACAGATGTCAGAACACACCAGGATGTCGAGCATCCCTTCCAGGCTGACCGGCTCACCCGGACGCAAGGGGGTGACAGACAACGGGAACACGACCTCCTTCGCATATCCGAAGGTATCGAGCCCAAACAAGCTGAACCGAGCCGGCGCCGGCCAATGCCATTGGATGTCGCGAACATTGCTCGATCCGGACCAGTCGGCCCGGGGAGGGAGGCCGGCATCACCAGGGGAACGCCAATATGTCTTCCAGTCGCCATCCAGACGGAGCTGCAGGCCGATCGGAAGCGCCGTCAGGTTGCCAACACCTTCGACGGCGGCAATGAGCCGCGCTTCCACGAACTCCCCTGGAACCACTTCCTGGGACTGCCATGATCCGGCTGCCGATTGTGCGGGCGGCACGCCGAGCAGCGTCGCCGCCAGAACGACGAGAACGACGATCAGGGGACCGCGAGGGCTATGGCAAAGGCTTCGCATCTCGCTCATCTAGGAAACGTGAGTAAACTGGGCATACCTTATCACCGGCCCCGTCACCTGCGGATCTCACATTCGCGCCAGCGATAAGGGCCTGCCCGCTCTCGACGGATTGATGGACTCGGCATGAAGATGGACCTAACCAGCGATCAGCCAGATGCGGGTGAGATGGAAGACATCGAGCCATACCTGACAGGCCAATTGCTCATTGCCATGCCGGCCATGACGGACCCTCGATTCCAGCGCACAGTGATATATGTGTGCGCTCACAGCGACGAGGGCGCCATGGGGCTCGTCATCAATAAGCCCATGAACTCGATCAATTATGGCGATCTGCTGCAACAGCTCAGCATCGAGAGTCCGGTGAACGATGTGAGCGGTTTGCCGGTGCATTTCGGTGGTCCCGTGGAATCCGGTCGAGGATTCGTGCTCCATTCTGACGATTTTGTCCGGGACGGCACCATGCGGGTGGAGCCCGGGATCGCCCTCACCGCGACGGTTGACGTCCTGAAGGCAATCGCCACCGGCAGCGGACCGCGTCGTCATTTTCTGGCGTTGGGCTATGCCGGTTGGGGCCCGGGGCAACTCGACGCCGAGATGCAGGCCAATGGCTGGCTCAACGCTCCCGCGGATGAAGCCATTCTGTTCGATCCCGATCTGTCGACCAAGTGGGAACGGGCGATCGGCAAGCTGGGTGTTTCTCCAGCCATGCTGTCGGGCGAGGCCGGTCACGCCTGAAGGGCTATCAGGCTTGACCGGCAGCGGAGCCGCAACGCGCGCCGGCAACGATGCCGAGTCACGGGTTTCATTGCGAGGAGCCTGGGAGCAGACCTCTGCCGCGCGGTCACCCAATGACAGCATGCTCAGGCCGGCCGGGCGGGGGAGCGGGCCGGTGCCGAGTCCGCGCCAGGCGGAACCGCTCTAGCGACCGACCGAGCCCGACGCCAACGCGGGAAAGCGTAGCAGCAGGAATGGCATCTGCGCCGTGCCACCACCATCGGCGAGCACGGGCGACCGATGCAGCTGATTTACGGTCACATAAACGTATTCATCCGGGCCGAAGGCAAATCCATCGGGCCAGCTCAGGCGCGCATCGTCCTGGTAGAGGATCTCATAGCGGCCATCAGGGCGAGTGACGCCAATAGCGTTGGCGGTAATGTCAGTGATGTAAACATTGCCCGCACCGTCGACCGTGATGCCGTCACTGATCGGCTTGTCGCCGTAGCGTTCGACGCGGGCGGCAAGGTCGGCGCTTGGCAGGTCGACCTTCAGGAGATCGCTGGTTCGTACGCGATAGAGCGAGGTGCCGCTCATCGGTCCGAAATAGACCCATTCCGCCGCCGGATCCACGGTGATCGGATTGACTCCGATGCGAGCGGGCGCGCCGCCAAGCGTGACGGTGCGCCCATCAATGACCATATCCACATCCTCGGGCAGCACGCTCCTATGCCCCTCGAGAACCCGCCGGGCATGACCCGTGGCAAGGTCGACCACGATCAGCGCCGCGTTCGAGCCGGCGGCCGTGTCGGCGACATAGACAGCGCCATGAACGCGGTCGACGGCAAGATCATTGAGGAATGCGTCCTCCCGCGTCATCGGCATCGGAAGGTAGATGGAACGGTCGAGCCGGTTGGTCCGGGTGTCCCAGCCTAGGAGCCGCGGCGCGTCAGCGCTTGTCATGGCGTTATCGAGCAGCCAAAGCACGCCTCTACGGTCGGCGACCAGTCCGAGCACGGCGTTCAGGCCGATGCCTTCCGGTCCGGGTGGCTGGTTCCAGCCGTGCGGCGGATACGCCAGGGTCGAGCCGTCCTTTTGCAGTTCCACAACCCGAAGCTCGGGTTCGTAGAACTGGTGCAGGCTTAGGTAGACCCGTCCCTGCGGTCCGACCGCCACATTTCCCGGCGGTGTCCCGGGCCCGAAGCTGGCCACCGTCTCGAGCGCTCTGACCTCCGCTCCCGCGCGATCCGCAGAAAGGAGGGAAACGAGCAGCAGCCCCAAAACCGCCGCGAAACGTGTTCCGTTTCTCATGTCCTTGGCACCTCGTCGGCCTCCAGGCCCTGAGCGTTGGCCGCAACGGATCCGTCAGTCCAGGCTGCGGAGCGGCCAAGCCTCGGTCTCGTGGTCGGGATGCTGGTAGCCCTTCAGGCCATCAAGCGAAATTTCGTGAGTCGCCTCACCCGTGGGGCGCCGCGGCCGGTCATCGCCGAGAGCAAGCCAAGGCAGCATCGACTCGACCCCGTAATGAACGAGCGGCGGTGTGTCGCCCGGCTGATCAAGGCTGCCAATCGTTATGTCTATCCATTCGCTGTCCAGATAGGCGAATGACAAGGGCGTGCCGCAGTCACGGCAGAAGCCGCGCATGGAGTGGCTCGAGCTGCGGAAGAAGGCAGGACTGCCGCGCGTCCAGGCAAGGTCGCCCTTGCGCACCGGCGCAAGCGCCGCAAAGGCGTTGCCCACCGCCTTCTGGCACATCCGGCAATGGCAAAGATGCGCTCCCTCCGGGCGGGAATTGAGCCTATAACGTATCAAGCCACACTGGCACCCGCCGCTCAGAAGAGCGTTGGCGTCCGGCCCGCATGCGGTTTCCGACATGGTCTCACTCTCAAGGCAGCCGCGCCGGTGAGCCGGCGCCCGTCGATAGCCGACACCCGCGTTTGCACGAGGCCCATGGTGCCGTCAACCGGTTCCCCAGGAGCTGCCACCGCCCTGAAGCCGGGCGCCAGGGCGCCACATGGGAAGAAAGCTCTCGAGCAGAGCTTTGGCATGAGCATCTGACACCACCGAGCCGACAAGATGACGTGTCGGCTCGGGGCGCGCCCGCCAACCCTACCCTCGCCCGGGGGCGCCGTCGCGAGCCGATGGCTGAAGCCATTGGGTCGCCGGCATGAGCCGAAACGATCATGTCCAGGCCTGCTGCGCAGGGCTGGGCATGGACCCGCAGCGCCGAACCAGCGATCAAGAACGGAGTCCGAGCCCCCATCGGCGGTGAGGGCCAACTCGGCGATCTGATCGTTGACGGACGTCGGGAACGGCATGTCCATGCTCCGGCATGAGAGCGTTTCCGGCTCAAACGGTATCGCCGGCCCGCTTCCCCGCCCGGCCTCCCTAGGACAGCATGCTCAGGCTGGCCGGGCGGGGGAGCTGGGGAGCGCGCCGAAGCCAATTCCGGGTCGGCCGGAAACGCTCCAACGATGAATACTCGGTCGGAGCATGTGTCAGCCGTCCGGCCACTACCCGTCCGGGCTCAGCTCATCAAATCGCGAACGTCACTCAACCGTCCGGTCACCGCCGCCGCGGCGGCCATGGCCGGACTCATGAGATGCGTGCGTCCACCCCGGCCTTGACGCCCTTCGAAATTGCGATTGGATGTGCTGGCGCAACGCTCTCCCGGCGCCAGCCGGTCGGCATTCATGGCAAGGCACATGGAACAGCCAGGCTCACGCCATTCGAAGCCGGCGTCCTGAAAGATCCGGTCAAGCCCCTCCTGCTCGGCCTGGGCTCGCACCAGCCCAGAGCCGGGCACGATAAGCGCGCGGACCCCTTCCGCCACCTTTCGGCCTTTGGCGATCGCAGCCACCAGGCGAAAATCCTCGATACGGCCGTTGGTGCAGGAGCCGATGAAGACCGTATTGATCCGAATGTCCTGCATGGGCGTCCCGGGCTGCAGGCCCATGTACTCCAGCGACCGGCGCGCCGCGCGCTGCCGTCCCGCGTCACCGAAGCTTTCCGGCGTCGGCACCAGCCCGGTGATGGGCACAACGTCCTGCGGACTGGTTCCCCAGGATACAACGGGCGCGATGTCCGCCGCCTCGAGCTGGACCTCACGGTCATAGGTCGCGCCCGCGTCCGACGGCAGGGATCGCCAGTACTGCTCGGCCAGATCCCAATGCTCGCCCTTGGGCGCCATCGGCCGGCCCTTGAGATAGGCGAACGTCTTGTCATCAGGAGCGATCAGCCCGGCCCGGGCACCAGCCTCGATCGACATGTTGCAGACGGTCATGCGGCCTTCCATGGACAAGCCGCGCACCGCGTCACCGGCATACTCGATGACGTGACCGGTCCCGCCAGCAGTCCCAATGGCGCCGATGATCGCCAGGATCAGATCCTTGGCCCCGACCCCGGGGGGCAGGCCACCCTCGACGTTGATCCGCATGTTCTTCGCCGGACGCTGCTGCAGCGTCTGCGTCGCCAGCACGTGCTCAACTTCCGAGGTGCCGATGCCGAATGCGAGAGCGCCGAAGGCGCCATGCGTCGAAGTATGGCTGTCTCCACAGACGATGATGGTGCCGGGGAGCGTGAAGCCCTGCTCCGGCCCGATGATGTGAACGATGCCCTGCCGACGATCGTCGATGCCAAACATGCGGATGCCGAACGCCCGCGCGTTGGCTTCGAGCGTGTCCACCTGAAGCTTGCTTTCCGGATCGGCTATCCCGTTCGAGCGATCCAAGGTCGGCACGTTGTGATCGGCGACAGCCAATGTTGCGTCGCGGCGGCGCACGTCACGGCCGTTGACCCGAAGTCCTTCAAAGGCCTGAGGACTGGTGACCTCGTGAACCAGATGGCGGTCGATATAGAGGATGCACGTGCCGTCCTCATGACGGTGAACGACATGACTGTCCCAGATCTTGTCGAACAGCGTGCGCGGGGGCATGGCCGAGGTCCTTTGAAGCAACGCCTAAGCGCGCGACCATACCCGAGAGGACAGATGAAGCAAGCGCTCACGCCCTTCGGGAATGGTCCGAAAGCCAAGGCAAGCAGGAAGGCGGGAGTCAGGCGAACCGCAGCGGATCCGCCTCGCTTGGTCCAGTAAGGCGCGCCTCGGGCAGCCAGATCCGGAGGCACGTCCCCTGCTCCAGCCGGCTCGCCAGCGCGACCTCGCCGCCATGCATTGTGACAAAGCGCTCGATAAGGCAGAGTCCGAGACCGACCCCTGCTCGCCGACGGGTCAAGGCCGGCTCGCCCTGTGAAAAGAGCGCAAAGGCCTGCTGATGTGCCTCGTCTGTCATTCCAGGCCCATCGTCGACAACGTCCATGCGCACACCCTTTGGCTCCACATCGACGACAACATCGACCCGGCCACCCGACCGATTGAACTTGATCCCGTTGTCCAGCGCCTCATGGATCGCTTGGCGAAGGCGCCGCAGGTCGGCACGGACCCGTGGACACCGACGAAGAGTGGCGCTCAGCGTCACTCCTTTCAACTCGGCTGTTGGCCGAGCGCTGGCAATGCATTCTTGGACGAGCTCGCCAACATCGACCTCCTCTTCCCGGAGGTCGGAGGCATCGAGACCGGATCGGGACACCGCCAGCAATCGGCCGACCATCGCCAGAAGATCGTGTCCAGCCTGTCCGATGGCCTTGGCATGTTCAGCGTCGGGTGCTGACAAGGGTGTCTGCATCAGGAGCTCGGCGTAGCCGATCACCGCATTGAGCGGCGTCCTTAGCTCATGGCTCATCATGGCCAAAAAATCGAGCTTGGCCCGGTCCGCATCGTGAGCGGCCCGGAGAGCGGTTTCGAGCCGCTGCTGGGCTTCGATCCGCTCAGTGACGTCCCGCTGCACGGCAAGGTAATGACGGACGGCACCGTGAAGGTCCGGGAGCGGAGCAATCGACCACTCCATGACGAAGGGTTGCCCCGATCTCCTGTAGTTGACCGCCCGCCCCTCCCACGCCTCGCCACAACCCAAACGGTCGTGCATCGACTCGAAGGCCGACAGGTCGGTTTCCGGACCCTGGAGAACACGAGGCGTCCGCCCGACAATTTCCTCGCGACGCCAACCGGTCAATCGCTCAAAGGCGGCGTTCACGTATACCACATATGGTCCTGGCGACTGGAGGTGTGCATCCGTGATCAGCACACCTTCCGCCATGACGTCGAGAATTCTGATGGAATCGCTGCCAAGCGGAGCAACAGGCTTCATCGGCGATGGGTGCATGCTTCGAGCTGCTGGAATGGCATCTGCAGCCAGTCTTGCCGATGGATGTAAAGGCGTTGTGAACGGCGCGCGAACGCTCCTCTCCGCTCGGCGAGCGCGAAGGATCACGATTTGCTTTTGGCAACCGGCTTGGTGGTCGTTTTCGCCCCGCCCTTGGCAGCCGGCTTGCGCTGCTCGGCATTCGGTCGCGGCGCCGCCTTCTCCGCGATCCGGGCCGCCTTGCCTCGACGCGAGCGGAGGTAGTAGAGCTTCGCCCGTCGGACGTCGCCTCGCCTAATGACCTCGATCGAGTCGATTCGCGGGCTGTAAAGCGGGAAAACGCGCTCTACCCCTTCGCCGTAGGAAATCTTGCGGACCGTGAAGGAGCTTCCGATGCCGGCGTTGTTCCGGGCGATGCACACGCCCTCGAACGCCTGCACCCGTTCGCGGCTGCCCTCGACCACCTTGACATTTACCCGAAGCGTATCTCCCGGCGCAAACTCGGGCACCGGCCGCTGATCGGTCAGCGCGGCAATCTGCTCCCGCTCCAGCTGCTCGACAATATTCACCGCCTCATCCTCGACTTGGTTGCTCAATCACGTCCATTTGTCGATCGCGATCCGACCAACAGATCCGGGCGGCGTTCCCTGGTAATCCGCTCGGCCTGCTCGCGGCGCCATGCCGCTATCCGGCCGTGGTGACCCGACAGCAGTACCTCAGGGACCGCCCGTTCGACACCGTCATGCCCACACCACACGGCGGGTCGTGTGAACTGCGGATACTCCAGCAGAGAACCCGTTCCGCCCGGCGCGAAGCTCTCCTCGGTCGAGCTGGCCTCGTTGCCCATGATGCCCGGCAACAGCCGAACGACGGCGTCAATGAGGCACAACGCAGCCGGCTCGCCGCCCGACAGAACATAATCACCCACGCTGACCTCTTCCACCGCATGGGCGTCGAGCGCACGCTGGTCAATGCCTTCATAGCGCCCACAGAGGAGCACGACCACCCGCGCCGATACCAACTCACGGACGAAGGACTGCTGGAGCCGCCGACCGCGGGGCGACAGGTAAAGGATCCGATCGGCATTCTGCCGGGCAAGTGACAGGGCGGCGTCCACCACGTCCGGGCGCAAAACCATCCCCGCCCCGCCACCGAACGGAGCATCGTCGACCGAGCGATGCTTATCCTTCGCAAAGTCGCGGATGTCCACCGTTTCCAGCACCCATTCCCCGGCTTCAAGGGCCTTGCCGGCGAGGCTGTGCGCCAGTGGGCCGGGAAACATCTGTGGAAAAAGGGTCACGACCCGGCACGTCCAGAAGGCCGATGCCATCGGCACTCCTCATCCATGATCGTGATCGGACTGATGGCCGGCCATCTCATGGGCTTGGGGGGTGACCACGTTCACGGGCGGATCGACGACAATCCGCCCGGCCTCTATATCGACAACCGGCACCACCTGACGATTGAACGGCAAGACGAGAGAGCCGCCGGGAGAAAGCGAAATCTCCAGAATATTTCCGGCGCCGAAGTCATGCACGGCCCGAATCGAGCCCAAGCATTGTCCCTCTCTGTTCTCGACCCGAAGTCCGAGGAGATCGGTATGGTAGAACTCGTCGTCCTCCGGAACGGGAAAAGCCTCCCGCTCGGCAAACAACCGAACGCCGGAAAGAGCGCTGGCCGCCTCGCGATCCGCGACATCGGCGATACGCGCAACCCACTGGCCCCGCTGGAGTGACAGCAGTTCCAAATCGAATCGGCGGACCCCGGCTTCATCCGTCAGCGCACCATACGAGGTAAGCGACGCCGGCTCCGCCGTGAAGGGACGCACTTTCACCAAGCCGCGCACGCCGTGCGCCCCGGTAATCTCGCCGACACAGACGCGCCGCTCCGCCCGGCTCATGGCAAGGCTAATCCATCAGCGCGATCCGGAGCGTTCAATCCGTCCCAACGGCGTTCAGCCTTCCGCCCGTGCGGCCGCTTCCGCTTCCTGGGCAGCCTTCAGGCGCTCTTGTGCCTTCGCCTTCGGTGCCGACTTCTTCGGATTGCTCGGGATTGGCGGACGCGGGACGATGCCGCGGGCGCCCAGCAGCCGCACCACCCGGTCACTCGCCTGCGCCCCATTGCCAAGCCAGTGCCGAAGGCGCTCCTCCTTCAGCACCACCCGATCCGGGTGATCGCTGGCGAGCAATGGGTTGTAGGTTCCTACCTTCTCGATGAAGCGCCCATCCCTAGGGGACGCTCCGTGGGCTACGACGATGCTGTAGAACGGCCGCTTCTTCGACCCGCCACGAGCCAGACGAATCCGCACAGGCATTCTCTTGTCTCACCTTTCCCTCTGCGACAGCCGATCGGCCTGCCGTGAACCGTAATGGCCGAGCAGCCCTCCCGGCTGCCTTCCCTGCCCGCTCATCCGCGGGGACCTCCGGGCGGCATCATCCCCGGCGGAAGCCCACCGCTCCCGCCGAGACCGGGAATGTTCCCTGGCATCAGACCCTTGCGGCCCATCTTCTTGACACGCTTCATCATGTCATTCATCTGCTGGTACTGCTTCAGAAGGCGATTGACATCCTGAACCGACGTTCCCGAGCCGGCCGCGATCCGGCGCTTCCGGGAGGCGTGCAGCACCTTGGGGTTTCGCCTTTCCGAAATCGTCATCGATGAGATGATGGCTTCCTGGCGCTTCAACAGCCGATCGTCAAGATTGGCCTCCTGAATCTGCGACTTGAGCTTGCCAACCCCGGGCAGCATGCCCATCAGCCCCGACAAGCCCCCCATGCGGCGCATTTGGCGCAGCTGGGATGCCATATCCTCCAGATCGAAGCTCCCCTTGCGCATCTTGGCCGCGAGCTTCTCGGCCTCATCCTGCTCCATGGTCTCGGCGGCCCGCTCCACCAGGCTGACCACGTCGCCCATGCCCAGGATACGGCCGGCGATCCGCTCGGGGTGAAACGGCTCGATGGCGTCAATCTTCTCGCCGGTGCCGATCAGCTTGATGGGCTGACCGGTCACGGCTCGCATGCTGAGCGCTGCGCCGCCGCGCGCGTCACCGTCTATACGTGTCAGCACGATGCCCGTAACGCCGACCTGCCGGTGGAAATTCTCGGCGACCCGCACGGCGTCCTGGCCGGTCATGGCATCGGCCACGAGCAGCGTTTCCGCCGGCTGCGTGGCGTCGCGCACGGCGGCGACCTCCGCCATCAGGGTCTCATCGATCGACTGGCGGCCGGCGGTGTCGAGCAGAACGACGTCGTATCCCTGAAGCCGGCCAATCTCCATGGAGCGCTTGGCGATGTCCACCGCCCCCTGGCCGGGAACAATGGGCACCGTTGCGACGCCCGCCTGCTCCCCGAGTATCCGCAGCTGCTCCTGCGCCGCCGGGCGACGCGTGTCGAGCGACGCCATGATGACCCGTTTGTGATGACGCTCCTTCAGCCGAAGCGCGATCTTCGCCGACGACGTCGTCTTTCCCGAGCCCTGCAAGCCCACCATCAGCACGGGCACCGGCGGCGGCGCGTTGAGATCGAGAGGCAGCTGACCCTTGGTGTCCGCGTCCGAAGGCACGTCCCGCTTGTCCGCCGGCTCGGCCGCCAGCATCTCGACAAGATTGTCATGGACGATCTTGACGACCTGCTGACCGGGAGTGACGGACCGGAGCACCTCCTGGCCGACGGCACGTTCCCGTACCCGCTTGACGAAATCCTTCACCACAGGCAACGCGACGTCAGCCTCGAGGAGGGCGACGCGCACCTCCCGCAGGGCCTCGTTCACGTCGGCCTCGCTCAAGGCACCCCGGCGCTTGAGACGCTCAAAGATATCTGAGAGGCGACCGCTAAGGCCCTCGAACATTGCCGTCATCCTTGAACTCAAGCCCTGGTCGCGGATCCCTCATCGGGGCTGTGGGGACACGAGCCCGACCGCACGCCACATCTCGGGCCATTCCTCGTCCGCGCCCTGCCAGACCGCCGGTCGCCTCGGACAGCGACACATCAGCCGGATCCCTCATGAAGTGCCGGATGACGCTTCCTGACGCTCCCGGAAGGTAGAAACGGCACGAAGGCCTGTCAACGGCACCGCTCCGTCCGAAAGGCCGCGGGTCATCCCCCGCATTTAACGAAATCTTTCGCCTCGTCAGCCTAACGCCGTCCTTCACTTGAGCGATGGAATGGTCCATGCCCGAGTTCAGCGAAGATCCGGTCCGCCGCCGGCTCAGCCAGCAGCAGCTCGATGGGATCGTTCGGTCCCATGGCCGCTTCGTGCGCGATGGATCTGGCGAGCGTGCACGGCTTCGGCTCTGCGATCTCTCCCATCTCGATCTCTCCGGCCAGGATCTGACCGGCGCCGATCTCACCGGTGCAAAGCTCTACGGCACACGCCTGATCGACACCCGTCTGGCGGACGCCATTCTCTTCGGCAGCGACCTCCGGCTCGCCAATCTGCGCCGGGCCGACCTCTCAAACGCGGATCTCAAGGGAGCCTGCCTGCGTGGCGCCATCCTGACTGAGACCCTTATGATCGACACCGACTTGCGCGACGGCGCCGTGATCGCTCCGGGCCCGGACCGGGCGCTTCGTCCCGTGCGATTCGATCCCACCAGCACCGAGCTGACCTGCGCAAAGGTGAACGGCGCCAATCTGACCCGGGCGCGTCTCGCCAATGCCTTCATCATGCAGTCTGATCTCACAGACTCCATCCTCAAGGATGCCAAGCTGGTCCGCACCAATCTCACCAACTCCAACCTCACCGGCTGCAATCTGGAAGGTGCTGACCTCACCAACGCCAACCTGAACGGCGCCATCCTGCAGGGCGCCGACCTCACCAACGCCATGATCGCCAGCGCGAACTTCAGCAACGCGAACCTGGTCGGGGCGATCTACGAGCCGGAACGGCTGGCCAAGGCCATGACGGCCAACGCAAAGCTGCACAAGCCCCTGGCGTCGCTGCGCCGGTCCCTCGACGAGATCTTGACCGAGCATGCCCGGTGGGTCGAAAGCAATGGCCGGTCCGGGGAGCGCGCCGACTTGTCCGAGCTCGAGCTCAGCGGAGTGGACCTTGCCGGCCGGAACCTCGCCGCCGCCGTCCTCCGCTTTGTTGCCATGAGTGGCGCCCGGATGAACCGTGCCGCCTTGGCGATGGCCGACATGACCCTGGCTGATTTGCGCCGGGCCGATTTGAGCCACGCCGACCTGCGTGGCACGACCTTGCAGCGGGCCTCGCTGTCCGGCGCCTGCCTGACCCGAGCCCGGCTCTCGCCCGTCGAGATCGCCGGGGACAACGCCTTCACGTGGCAAGCCAATCTGCTGCGGGCCAGGCTCAATGAGGCCGATCTGTCAAACGCGGATCTGAGGGGCGCCCAGCTGCCGGGTGCCGAGCTTGTCGACGCCGACCTCCGCAACGCCGATCTTTCCGGAGCCAATCTGCAGCGGGCGGATCTCTCGCGGGCCCGGCTGCAAGGCTGCCGGCTCGACGGCGCCAACCTGGCGGGCACGATCGGCCTTTCCGCGGACTGATGCCGCCGAGCCGACGAGATGGCTCGTCGGCTCGGCCCGGGGCGCCCGCCAACCCTGCCGCCGCCCGGGCTCGCCGTCATGAGACCTCCTCGAGCCGCGCGGCAGTCACCGGTCCAGCCCGCGGATCTCCCGATCGAACTTGAACTCCTCCGACGTCACCAGCGTCTCCATGGACGCCAGGCGACGCTCGAGGTCGCGAAACTTGTGGCGGAGGCTATAGAAGGTCTGATCCGGAGCACGGCTTACGTCGCGCCAGAACTCCTCCTCGTCCGGACTGCCATAGAGGCGCTCGGGACGTCGGCCCATGACCATGGCACCGACGAAGTAGACCAGCAGCGCTTGAACCGTGAAGAGCAGCAGGGCCACGATCGCCACGAGCCGCGCCTGCCAAACCGGCAGACGGAAATAGTCAGCAAGCCCGGCACAGACGCCGAACAGCATGCCTCGTTCGGGGTTCCGGTAGGGCCGATGCGGATTCAGCGAGCCCGCCAGGCTGTCGCGTCGTCTCATGTGATCCATCATGTCTTCCTCCGCCAATGCGGCACCTCGGCATCAAGGATGGTCTCCAAGGCGGCTATCCGCGCTTCCATGCGCCGCGCGCTCTCCCACAAGTCCACCAGGATCCGTTCGTCCTCGGCGGACAGCATGCGGCTCGACCGCCACCGGGTGATGTAATGCAGAATAAGCCAAATCGGCGCGACAATCACCAGGAAGACGGCTAGAAGGACTGCCAAAAAGATGGCTCCGAACATTTCCATTCTGATGCTTCTGCCTTAAGCTCGGCGCCGCTGCCTACTTGCGAGCCGCGAGCCGTGCCTTCATCTCGGCGAGCTCCTGCTCAATGGCGCTTTCGGACTCGAGCTCCGCAAACTCTTCAGCAAGGCTGCGGCGACGCCCCATATCGAAGGATTCGGCCGTGCCCTCGAGCTCGTCGAGCTTGCGCTCGACCCCGGCATAGCGCTCCAAGGCCTCATCGATCCGATCGTCATGGAGCTGCGCCCGCACCCGCACACGATCCGTGGCCGTCTTCCGGCGAAGCTCGAGGGACTTCTGCTTGGCCTTCGCCTCGGACAGCTTCGCCTGAAGCCGGCTCATGTCCTCATTGGTCTTGGCGAGGCCGTCCTCAACCGTGCGCAGCTCACGTTCCATGAGGTCGGCGGTCTCGCCGGCCTTGCTGCGGGCCAGCAGCGCCCCCTTCGCCAAGTCCTCGCGCCCCTTCTCCAAGGCGAGCTCGGCCTTGCGGCTCCAGTCGTCCGCGGCCTGACGAAGCTCGCCGATCTTCCGGACCAGCTCCTTCTTGTCGGCGATCGACCGGGCGGCGGCCGTCCGCACCTCGACCAGCGTGTCCTCCATCTCCTGGATGATCAGCCTGACAATCTTCTCAGGATCCTCGGCACGATCGAGCAAGCTGTTGATATTGGAATTGATGATGTCTCCAAGCCGGGAAAATATACTCATCAGCGTCTCCTCCTGCGCGGCGCCCGCCGCGTCATGGTCTGCCGCGCCGACTGTCCGGGATCGTGCCGGTCCACGCGCGGGGCCACGCCCCTTGAAGCACAATCGATGCCACTCCCCGGCATCAGCACAAGTCATTGAAATTGAATGATTTTCTTTACCCGCCAGCGCGTCCGCTTGCGGCGTGTGGCGAAACGGGCGATATCTCAGCGTAAATTACCGAATCTTGACCGATCAGAGCATGACACTCACGCCCGGTGAGCTGCCGGCACCTCTCGGAATCGCGCGCAGCTTCGTCGCAACGCTGGAGAAAGTTTCGCGCCTGGCCCCGCTCGACCGGCCGCTTCTCGTCGTCGGCGAGCGCGGGACCGGCAAGGAGCTCATCGCCGCGCGACTGCATTTCCTGTCACGCCGCTGGGAGCGGCCCTTCATCAAGGTCAACTGTGCGGCGCTCGCTCCCGATCTCCTCGAGAGCGAGTTGTTCGGTCACGAGGCCGGCGCGTTCACCGGGGCCGCGCGTCGCCATCATGGTCGGTTCGAGCGAGCCGACGGCGGCACCTTGTTCCTTGACGAGATTGCCGACGCCTCCCTTCGTGTGCAGGAGAAGATCCTGCGAGCCGTCGAATACGGAGAATTCGAGAGGGTCGGCAGCGCCACGACGCTTCAGGTCGATGTTCGCGTCATTGGAGCGACCAACGTTGACCTCCCGTCGCGCGCGCTATCCGGACAGTTTCGCGCGGATCTGCTCGATCGTTTGGCCTTTGACGTGATCACCCTGCCGCCGCTGCGGGCCCGACCCGAGGACATCCTGCTGCTGGCCGATCATTTCGGCCGAGGAATGGCGCGTGAGCTCGGCTGGGCGTCGTTTCCAGGGCTCTCCCAGGCCGCCCAGCAGCAGTTGACGACCCATCGCTGGCCGGGAAACGTGAGGGAGCTGCGGAACGTGGTGGAACGTGCGGTGGCCGGCGCCCGATCATCGGATCGGCCGGTTCCGCCGGGGCCCCTTGATCCGTTCGACTCACCTTACCGGCCGTCAGCTCAAGCCCCGCAGATCGACAGGACGGACGCCCCGAACGAGCCCGCACCGGTCGAAAGCGCGGCGACCGGCAGCGGCTCGCCCGAGGCAAGGCCCGGCATGTCGGAGGAGCACCAGGGCTTCAAGGAAAGGGTCAAGGCCTGCGAGATCGACCTGCTTCAAACGGCGATGAGTCGCGCTCGCTACAATCAGCAACAAGCAGCTCGCAATCTTGGGTTGAGCTATCATCAGCTTCGTGGGCTGCTTCGCAAGCACGGTTTGCTGCCGCGCGCTTCCGGGCAACCACTTTAGAACGACGCCAAAATTCAAATTTTCTTAAGCAAGTTGTCCTACCGCTTGTCGTCAACCGCGGTTCCCAGCGGCCTGAATGGGTTCAGAGGCTTGTGCCGGTGTCATCCGTGTCATTCCCCCTCCTCCTGTCCTCGGCCTTGGCGGCGACAGCCGCGGCGCTCGCCGTCCTGGCCGTCCGCCACGTCCTCCGCCAAGGCGGGGACCGTTCCGAAGCCTGCACGAAGGGCTCCGCCTCGACGGCAGGACAGCCTTTGGCCATCCGGCTGGAGGACGCTGTCCTCAGCCTCGCCGACGGCTTTGCCCTCTTCGATCGAAATTGCCGATTGATATGCTGCAATGAAGCTTACAGGGCAGCCTATCCCCTGATCGCCGACCGGCTGATACCGGGCGCGGTCGTGCACGACCTCGTGGGGGCAATCATCGACCGTGGCAATGTCATGCCAGCCGAGGAAGCTTCCGAGGCATGGATGGCTGAGCGCTTCCGACACCCGCTCGCCAGCGACGAGCCGACCGAATCCAGGCTGGAGGACGGTCGTTGGTACCGGATCCGGCAGCAGCGCACATCGCGAGGTGATGTCCTCAGGTTGCTGGTTGACATAACGGACACCAAGCGCCGGGAGCAGGGCATCCGCCGCGCCGAAAAGATGGAGGCGGTCGCACGCCTTGCCGGCGGGCTGGCTCACGACTTCAACAATTTAATGACAGGTATAGGCGGCTTCACCGAGCTGGCACGCCGCCAACTGCACCAGCCGGTCCGGGTGGCCGAGTCGCTTGATCAGATCATGCGGAACGTCAACCGCGCCACCGGCTTGACGAAGCAGTTGCTCGCATTCTCGCCAGGCACGCCCGGTGACACCAAGGTGATCGGCGTTGGAAACGCGGTCCAAGGGGTCGCCGGGCTCATCCGCCCCCTGCTCTGCCGCAAGTGCGAGCTACACCTTCAGCTGGCGGACCGCAATACTCCTATCGAAATCGACGCGGCCCAATTCGACCAGGCGCTGATCCATCTTGCCCTGAAC
The DNA here is from genome assembly GCA_964613585.1 of uncultured Mycobacteriaceae bacterium. GTDB lineage: Bacteria > Pseudomonadota > Alphaproteobacteria > DSM-16000 > Inquilinaceae > CAZTHL01. Next base: position 31,812 of record CAZTHL010000034.1, read on the forward strand.
GCCCGCGATGCGATGCCGGACGGAGGCCTCCTTACCGTGACGACCAGGCTGGTTGAGCTCGACGAGGAGTTTGTCCGTGCCCATCGCGGGCGGCACGCCGGCCTCCATGCCGTGGTGACCGTCAAGGACACCGGCATCGGCATGGATGAGAAGACCGTCGCCAATGCCTTCGAGCCCTTCTTCACCACCAAGCGTCCCGGGGTCGGGGTGGGTCTGGCGATGGTCTACGGCTTCGCGCAGCGCATGGGCGGCATGGTGACCCTCGACAGCGCCCCCGGCTGCGGCTGCTCGGTATCGATCTACCTTCCCCGATCGACGAGGCTGCCGGCCAATGATGACCCTGCCTTGGCGGCACCGCCGCGCGGGACCGTCATGGTGGTTGATGACGAGGCTCCGGTGCGCGACTTCGTGGCCATCGCCCTGCAGGACCAGGGTTACGATGTTATGCGCGCCGATACCCCGGAATCGGCTCTTGAGCAGATCGAGCACGCCAATGTCCACGTCGACCTCGTTGTCACGGACGTCATGATGCCCCGAATGAACGGGGCGGAGCTTGCCAGGCGCATTGGAAAGCGCCACCCTCACGTAAAGGTGGTCTTCATGTCAGGATACGAGAACCGCCTGCCTGCCGAAAAACGAGTGCTCAGGAGCGGCGCGCCCTGCCTGTTCAAACCGTTCTCCCAGGAGACGCTGCGCACCACCGTGCAGCGCGCCGTTGCCGCCGATGCGACCGAAGCGGTTGTGCTCGAGCCAGAGCGTGTGGTCACGGCCCCACCACCCGCGAATGTCGCCTGATGGGACTCGCGGCCAGACAGGAAAGCCGGTGCTGGCGGTGTCCTAGGGCGTGCGCGCGTGACCTTGATAAGGAGCACCGGCCCGCTGCCCCGCCCGCCTCCCTCAACCAAGCGTTATCTGTCGGCTGACCTGGCGAGGGAGCGGCCGGCGATGCCAGCTGGCCCGCCGACGCCGGGGATCGGTGTTGGCGCCGGGCCAACCGGGAGCCGGATCGATACGGAAACGCGATTCCAGCGAAGCTCGCCGGGGGGAGCTTTCAACCGACTCTTTTTTTGAAGGCGTCGTCAAATGGAAACGATCATACACGGAGGAAGCGCATCTGGGTCAGATTAGGCTAAGGCTATATCTTTTCTTCGTCAGACTTTTCCAAGACATAATCAAAGGCTTTTTTGGTTCGAACGGGCGTCGGTGCTGTTAAAGAGATTGCCATTACTGTTCTGCCAAAGCTCAAATCCGTCATGCTGCTCGATACGTTTGCAGCCTTTGCTGTTCAGCTTCTTACAAATTCGTCATCTCTTGCGTGTTCAGAAGTCCGCATAGTCGTCCTTAGCAGTTGCTCGTCACTAGCCCGTGCGCAGCCGAATTTCGTCGCTGTGAGTCATTTCTCTGATTACAAGAACGAAGTCTTCAGGGGGCATCTCACTGAGCGCATGCAACCGGGTGATGGCGGCACTGGCAATCTTCGCCAGATCATCCAACGTGTCCGCTTCCAAAACGAGTCCGGCCACGTCGTCGCTGTGCGCCACCCAGCACCCGGCTTCCTCGTCCCGCTCCGCCAGGACCGTCAATTCCCTTGGCCGCACGTGAACCTCCCCCGCCGTCGGTCACAGCCTGAACGATGCCCGCGAGGTCCCGATCGGCCCCCCTTGGTGGTTCGATTATGCAGCCCGACCCTCATGGCGCAACAAAAAGTCAAGATTCGCTGTTTCATTGAGCGATCTCCTGGCGGCCGTACGCCTCTGTGGCCGTCCGTACAGCCGGCGTCCGCTACAAACGTTGCCGTTACGTGGCAAGCGCCGTGCCGTCGTCCGCGCGCCGAGGCCGGCTCTAGACTGCGCGCCGGGTCGACTGCCGCGGCCGCATCGACCCGGCGGTCGGCGGTCCTTGGACCTCCTCATCGAAGAGCTCGGCAAGCTTATCGATCATGGTTCCGCCAAGCTGCTCGGCATCGACGATCGTGACCGCGCGACGATAATATCGGGTCACGTCATGGCCGATCCCGATGGCGACCAGCTCAACAGGTGACGAGCGCTCGACCCATCCAATGACCTGCTTCAGATGTCGCTCCAGGTAATTGCCAGCGTTCACCGACAGGGTGCTGTCATCCACCGGAGCGCCGTCGGAGATGACCATCAGGATGCGGCGCTGCTCCGACCGACCGAGCAGCCGATGATGCGCCCACAGCAAGGCTTCACCGTCGATGTTCTCCTTTAGGACGCCCTCACGCAGCATCAGGCCAAGATTGCGCCGCGCCCGACGCCAGGGCATGTCCGCCGCCTTGTAGATGATGTGACGCAAGTCGTTGAGGCGCCCCGGTTGCTCGGGCTTGTGCGACTTGATCCAGGCCTCGCGCGCTTGGCCGCCCTTCCAGGCCCGCGTGGTGAAGCCCAGGATCTCGACCTTCACGCCACAACGCTCCAGCGTGCGCGCGAGAATGTCCGCGCTGATGGCAGCAATCGAGATCGGTCGGCCCCGCATCGAGCCGGAATTGTCGATAAGCAAGGTTACGACCGTGTCCCTGAACTCCGTATCCTTCTCCCGTTTATAGGACAAAGGCGTCAGAGGGTTCACGACCACCCGCGCCAAGCGGGATGCATCCAACAACCCCTCTTCGAGGTCGAATTCCCATGCCCGGGTCTGCCTTGCCATCAGCCTCCGCTGCAGACGGTTGGCCAGCCGAGCGATGACACCCTGCAGATGGATCAGCTGGTGATCGAGAGCCAGGCGCAGCCGCGCCAGCTCATCCGCGTCACACAGATCGGCCGCGTCGATGACTTCGTCAAAGGTGCGGGTAAAGGCCTTGTATCCGACACCATCGTGCTCCGTCGGATCATTCAGGTCCGGACGCCAAGGCCGTCCCGGCACCTCGGATTGCTGGCTGGCGTCCTCGGGCTCGGAATCCGACGGCTCCTCCATGCCCGCCTCGGCTTCTGCCTCCTCCCCGGCTTCCCGATCACTGTCTCGACCATCCGACTGCAGGCTGACCTGCTCGCCGTCGCGCCTCGGCTGCTCCGGCGCCTCGGGCTGCCTGTCCTCCTCTCCCTCCTCGTGCGCCTCGTCCTCCGGCTCCGGATCCGGCTCGGCCCCGACATCCATATCCATGTCGTTCAGGAGACGACGGGCCTCCCGGGCGTAGCCGTCCTGATCGGAAAGCAAAGATGCCAGCGCCTCCAGGCCCCGGCCGATGCGCATCTCGATCCAGGGCCTCCAGAGATCGACCGCTTGACGCGCCGAGGTCGGCGGCGGCGCTCCGGTCATGGCCTCGCGCGCGACAAGGCGCATGATCTCGGGCAGCGGAGCCTGTTCTCTTTCGGTGATCCGCTCGAAGCCTTGCCGACGATAGCGTTCCTCCAGAGCGGCGCCCAGATTGTCCGCGACCCCGGCCATCTGCCGAGCCCCTATGGCCTCGCAGCGAGCCTGCTCAAGGGCCTCGAACGCGGCCCGGGCGGTCTCGCCCCGCGGCATCTGATGCGCGTGCACCTGAGCATCATGATAGCGCATGCGCAAGGCGACGGCGTCGGACGCTCCGCGAACGCGCGCCACGTCAAGCGGGCTCATGTGCCGCGACGGCATCGGCAGGCGAGCCCGGTTGCCAGCCAGCCCCGGTGGCTCCGCCCCGAAGCTCACGGTGACTTCGGAGCGCTCCGCAACCGCCCTCAAAGTGGCCGCGGTCGCGCGCTTGAAGACATCAACCGGGCTTTCGTCCTTCGACATCGTATCGTGCGTCCAGGACGGACCCTCGGCCCGTCTTCAAAGGATGAAGCATCGCCTGAGCCAGGGCCGACGCCTGTACAAGCGGCCGGCGCGCGACCACCGGCCCGGCACAACGATCCAGAGCCCCGCGACCCGCGAACGGCCCTAGATAAGCTGCGGCTTGACCCCCGTCTCCGGCAGTTCCGTGCCGAAGCAGCGCTGATAGTACTCCGCGATTACTGGACGCTCGACCTCGTCGCACTTGTTCAAAAATGTCAAGCGGAACGCAAAGCCCACGTCACCGCCAAACATTTGAGTGTTCTCTGCCCAGGTTATCACGGTCCGCGGCGACATGACCGTGGAGATGTCTCCAGCCACGAAGCCGGCCCGTGTCAAGTCAGCCACCCGTACCATGGCGCTGACAAGCTCGCGGCCATCGTCATTGGCGAAGTGCGGCACCTTGGCCGTGACGATCTCGGTCTCGGCATCATGCTCCAGGTAATTCAACGTGACCACAATGTTCCAACGATCCATTTGGCCTTGATTGATCTGCTGGGTGCCGTGATAGAGACCCGTTGTATCACCGAGACCGATGGTGTTTGCGGTCGCGAACAGGCGAAAGGCCGGGTGCGGATGGATCACCCTGTTCTGGTCAAGCAAGGTCATCTTGCCCTCGAGCTCCAGCACCCGCTGGATCACGAACATCACGTCGGGCCGACCGGCATCGTATTCATCGAAGACGAGCGCGCACGGATGCTGCAGCGCCCAAGGAAGTATCCCCTCTCGATATTCCGTCACCTGCATTCCGTCACGCACGACAATGGCGTCCTTGCCAATCAGGTCGATACGGCTGACATGGCTGTCGAGATTGACCCGAATGCACGGCCAGTTGAGCCGTGCCGCCACCTGCTCGATGTGGGTGGACTTTCCCGTGCCATGATATCCCTGGATCAAGACCCGACGGTTGTAGGCGAAACCCGCAATAATCGCCAGTGTAGTATCGTGGTCAAAACGATAGGCGTCGTCCACCGACGGGACGTAATCCGTAGACCTGCTGAACGCCGGCACCTTCATATCGCTATCGATGCCCAAGGTCTGCCGCACAGACACCATCATGTCCGGCATGCTCTGGGCCAGAGGATGATTTTCCATAGGCCTGACTCGCGCGTCGTCGGGATCGGTAGGGGCAGCGTGGTCGGGGCTGCGGCAGAGCGAGGGCTCGCGCGGTATTTAGGACGCGTAAGCCGCCTTGAGAATGCCGTACGCGTGATTGATCGATTTTAGCCGCTCCTCGGCCTCGCGGGAGCCGCCGTTCGCATCAGGATGATGCTGCTTCACCAGCGCCTTGTAGCGAGCCTTGATGGTTGCGAACTCGACCGGGCGCGACAGGTCCAGCACGTCGAGGGCATGATCCTCCACCCCGCGCGGCCCGTGTCCATGGGCGCCCCCGGCGCCTGCTCCGGGCTTCGACCTGTCCCTGGTCCGTCGGCCAGCGCCGTTCACGCCGAACTCCCGATGGACACGGCTCCTGATATCCGCTTCGCCTTGATGCCACGAGCCCAGGGGCCAGCTCGGCCTCTGCCACACGGTGTCTCGGCGCACCATGGACTCGACCTCGTCGTCGCTCATCCCCGCGCAATAGTTCCAGGCCTTGTTGTAGCTACGGACATGCTCAAGGCAAAACCAGAAGTAATCATTCAGCCGGTCCCGCGCCTTCGGGGCACGATACTCGCCCGGCGCCTCGCAACCGGGATGATCGCAGAGCCGTGCCTCGGGGCGAGGCGTGTCATCAAGCAGGGAGGGGCTTAACCGAGCGTTGGCCATGGGCGAAGTATGGGCAGGCCCTGCGATTGAGACAAGCTGCAGCCGTCGGCGGGGCGGCAACGGCGGCTCGGGATCCGAGAGCGCCCTTGCGGCGGTCGGCCCAGTGGCATTATTTGTCTAAAGGGCCTAAGAAATGCTGGCCACCTGCTAATGTAGTGCCGTGCGCCATGTCCATGGTCGATCGAATACGACAGAAGCTCAAGAGCCGACTCGCCCCGGCCGTGCTGGACATTGTTGACGAGAGCGCGCGACATGTCGGTCACGCAGGGCACGACGGTCGTGGCGAGAGCCACTTCAAGGTGCTGGTGGTCGCCTCGGCCTTCGCCGGCCGATCCCGATTGGAACGGCAACGGCTGGTGCATGCGGCTCTCGAGGAGGAGCTGGCCGATAGGATCCATGCTCTGTCATTGACAACGTGGACCCCTGACGAGGCCGCGGCGCGGTTGGGCAAAGCCAATTGACAGGACAAGGCCCCGGAGCCTAGTAAGGCGGCTTGCCATGCCCAGGTGGCGGAATTGGTAGACGCGCAGGTTTCAGGTACCTGTGGCCGCAAGGCCGTGGAAGTTCGAGTCTTCTCCTGGGCACCAAATCGAAACCCTCCCTCCTATGCTAATCAAGCTGAATGTA
>CAZTHL010000035.1:0-37576 GCA_964613585.1 uncultured Mycobacteriaceae bacterium
GGAGATCGACGTCAAGCGCTATGAGCCGGCGTAACCTCGCGGGCGGCCTGGAAGCGGTCGCGGGCGGCGTCGAGGTCGCCGGCCTCTTGCAGGACCTCGCCGAGCTTGGCGTAGCTGACGGAGAGATCGCGCCGGGCCTGGGCGCTGCCGGGGTTGTCGCGGGCCAGGCGCTCCCTAAGGTCGAGGGCGGCCTGGAAGCGGTCGCGGGCGGCGTCGAGGTCGCCGGCCTCGCGCAGGACGTCGCCGAGCCGCTCGTAGCTGACGGAGAGATCGCGCCGGGCCTGGGCGCTGCCGGGGTTGTCGCGGGCCAGGCGCTCCCTAAGGTCGAGGGCGGCCTGGAAGCGGTCGCGGGCGGCGTCGAGGTCGCCGGCCTCGCGCAGGACGTCGCCGAGCTTGGTGTAGGTGACGGAGAGATCGCGCCGGGCCAGGGCGCTGCCGGGGTTGTCGCGGGCCAAGCGCTCAGCGACCTCGAGGGCGGCCTGGAAGCGGTCGCGGGCGGCGTCGAGGTCGCCGGCCTCGCGCAGGACGTCGCCGAGCCGCTCGTAGCTGACGGAGAGATCGCGCCGGGCCTGGGCGCTGCCGGGGTTGTCGCGGGCCAGGCGCTCCCTAAGGTCGAGGGCGGCCTGGAAGCGGTCGCGGGCGGCGTCGAGGTCGCCGGCCTCTTGCAGGACGTCGCCGAGGTCGATCTGTCTCGCCGACAGCTCGCGCTGACGGTCCATCGAGGCGGGATCGGCCTCGGCCAGCCGGGATGCGATCTCCAGCGCCTCCCGGCACGCCTGGAGCGCGCCTTCCAGATCGCCCTTGATCCGGCGCTGCTCGCCGATCCGGCTCAGGAGCCGCTGCCGTTCCGACAGGTAGGCGGCCGACCCGGGATCGCCCTGCCGCTCCAGCTCGGCCAGCAGTTCGCTCAGCAGGGCCAGGTGCTGCGGTGTCCGGACGGTCGCGGTCTCGGACAGCCGGTCGTACTCGATCTCCCGCTCCCGCAGGGTGCGTTCCCGGGCCTCCGCGCGGTCGACGAAGTCGAAGCTGGCGGCGCGCCAGTGCCAGAGGTCGGGCGCCAGCCAGGCGAAGCGCGCGGTCGCCAGAGGCGACAGCCACAGCACCGTTGGCACCGGCACGCGCTGAACGAACAGCTCCCGGTGCAGGTTGGCCGTGGCGAAGACGGCGTGCGCGCCGGGATCGCGATCGTCGGCGGCGAAGTCGACATGGCTCTCGGTGCCGATCACCATCAGGGCCCGCGGCGGCTCGGGCGCACCCGCCTCGCTCAACGCCCGTGCGGCCGCGATGAGAAGGGGCATGTCGGGCGCCACCCTCTCCATGTCCAAGGTCACCACGCGGATGCCGGCTCGCGCCAGCTCGTCCGTCAACGCGCCGATGACCCGATCGCGGGTCCGCGGGCTGGCATAGGTGGCGAGCGCCAGCCGAAAGCCGCCCCCGTCCTCGAGGAACATCCGCAAGCGCCGCTGCTGGCGATCCAGCGCATCCTCGATGACGACATCGCCTGCCAAGGTCATGATCGGGACAGCGCTTCCTGGAATGCCGGCGAATCGCGCAGCACCGGGTGGACGTCGGACCAGACCTCTTGGCCGTTGTGCTCCAGCACCGCGCCGTTGGCGATCAGCTCCCGAAGGAACTCCCGGTCCTTGGCCGCCGCCGGCGCGTCTTCGTTTGTGTCGAACGGATCCCGCTTGTGCCGGTGGACGGCCGCCAGCAGGCCGAAATAGGTGCGCGACGGGATCAGGATCCGCTCGAAGTCGAGCCGCAGGGTGCGGCAGGCGTCGTCGACATGCCCGGCGTCGATCGTGGCCGCGCCATCGGCGCGCGCGGCCAGGCGCGCCTGCGACAGCAGCCGCATCAGGTCGCGGAAGCTGCCGCCGCTGGCCTTGACCAGCGTCCGCACGGCCGCGCGCGTCCCGAACACCCGGTCGAGGTCGACGCGCCGGCCGATGAGGCCGACCAGGCTGTCGATGCCGGGCTCGAAATCCGCGCCGTCGCGGGTCTCGACTTTGGGCATGGGCAGGCTGAAGGAATCCGGAAACACCCCGCCGATCCGGTGCGGCGCCAGGGTCAGGCCGATCGGCACGGTGAGGACGAGGTGGACGCGCAGCTCGCGCAGCAGGTCGCCGTGGCCGATGAACAGGTCCGCCGCGGGCGCGGCCGGCAGCCGATCCAGATTGTCCTGAACGATCAGCAGCTTCCGGCCGCCGCGCCGCTTGTCCAGCACCTGCTGGGCGTGCAGCAGCAGGTCATTGATCCGCTCGACCAGCTCGCTGCTGCGACGCTGCAGGATGCGCTGGATGCGCACCCGCTCCTCGGTGTTGCCGACGATCCGCGACTTGAGCGCGGCCAGGGCCTTCATGCCGAAGCCGAGGACGCTGCCGCCCGCCCTGGCCTCCGTCCTGGCCTTGGCCTCGGCGCTCATCGCGACGATCTCCTCGCGCGTCTCGGTGACGGTCGCGAACCAGTCGCCGATGTCGTCGATGTAGCGATCGTCGAGAGGCATGCCCTGCTGCTCGAAATGCTCGGCCAAGGAATTGGCCAGCCACAGCAGCATGAGGGAATAGTCGAAGCCGTCCCGCAGCTTCTCGTCCAGGTACAGGTGCACCGGGAAGGCCGTGTCCTCGACGTCCTTCTCCAGGCGCAGCAGCTCGGTGGTCTTGCCGCTGCCGCGGTGGCCTGTCAGGGTCAGCTTGGCGAAGCCGCCGTCCTGCAGTCCCAGCAGGAAATCCTCCAGCCGCGCCTGCATCATCCGCAGGCCGCGGTCGTCCCGGCCGGGCGCCACGTCGGCGTAGCGCGGATCGCCGACCGGCAGCGGCTCGATCGACACGGTGCGCACCATGTCCAGAACCGTGGTGGCGACGAGCCTCGCGGGGGCCTCGGTCATGGCGAGCGGGATGGGTCGGGCGGCCGGCGCATGCCGGCATTCTGGCGGCATCATGGCCGTGCCGCCAGTGTCCTGAACGGTGCCGGAGGCCCAGGCCGCCCCTGGTGTCCGCCGCACGGTGCCGAGGCCGATGCCGAGGTGCGCGGCCGGACGACGCGCGGCCTCACGCGTGCCTGAGCCTTCGGCGGACCGTCGACCGGCGACCTTCGAGATCCGGCGGCCTCCGACACCGGCGAGCCGATGGCGTCCATGGGCGACGGCGCGCCGGGGCGGCGGCAGGGTGGCCGGGCGCGCCCTCAGCCGAGCCGGCGGGTCATCGCGTCGGCTCCCCGGCATGACACCGCGACGGTTGATGATCGGGCCTCCGGGCCCACCTCAGCCGGGGAGGGCGGCCCCGCCGAGGGCTTGCGCCGGGGCGGTCTCGTTCCGCCCGGGTGGCGCCGGCGCGCGGCGGGGGCGACCCATGGCGGCAGGACCGCCCACCGTGACACCGGCCCCGCCGTCGGTCCCAGGATGCCCGGTCCGAGACGGACCACACCGCGGCGAGACCACCCGAGGCGATGCATGGCTGGCGCCGACCCGGATCCGATGAGCACGGCGATCGACGGCTGGCTGAGCGGGCTCGGCCTCGGCAAGTACAGCGAGGTGTTCCGCGCGAACGACATCGATCACCGCGCGCTGCCGCATCTGACCGAGGCGGATCTGCGGGAGCTCGGGGTCTCGCTCGGCCACCGCAGGATCCTGCTCGCCGCTATCGCCGGCCTGGCCCCGGCGGACGCTCCGCCGCCGCACGAGGAGGGGTGGGCCCAAGCACCACTCGCGCCCGCGTCCCCCGCACCCGCCCCGGAGCCGCCGCGTCCGGAGCCGCCGCGTCAGGAGGCCGATCGGCGGCTGCTCAGCGTCCTGTTCTGCGATCTCGCCGAGTCGACGGCCTTGTCGCAGCGGCTCGATCCGGAGGAGCTGCGCGACCTGCTGCGCCGCTACCAGGACGCGGTGGCCGGGGCGGTGACCCGCTACGGCGGCCACGTCGCCAAGTATCTGGGCGACGGCGTTCTGGCCTATTTCGGCTGGCCGCGCGCCCATGAGGATCAGGCCGAGCGCGCGATCCGCGCCGCGCTCGAGGCCATGGCCGCGGTCCGCGCGACCCGGACGCCGGACGGCACGCCGCTCGACACCCGCATCGGCATCGCCACCGGACAGGTGGTGGTCGGCGATCTGGAGGGCGTGGCCGGGCGGGAGGAGGGCGCCATCGCCGGCCACACCCCCAATCTGGCGGCCCGGCTGCAGGCCGCCGCCGAGCGGGGCCAGGTGCTGGTGGCGGAAGCCACCCGGCGGCTGATCGGCGGCGCCTTCGCTCTCGACGATCTGGGACCGCAGGCGCTCAAGGGCTTTGCCGAGCCGGTGCGCGCCTTCCGCGTCTTGGGCGAGCGGCCGGTGGAAAGCCGGCTCGAGGCGGCGCGGCCCGGCGCGCTGACCGCCCTGGTCGGCCGGGTCCACGAGCTCGGCCTGCTGCTCGAGCGCTGGCGCGCGGCGGGCGCGGGGCAGGGCCAGGTGGTCCTGGTCTCCGGCGAGGCCGGCATCGGCAAGTCGCGCCTGGTGCAGGCCCTGCTCGACCGGGTGGCCGAGCATGCCCGGGCGCCGGTGCGCCTGCAATGCTGGCCCCATCATGCCGGCAGCGCCTTCCACCCGGTAATCGAGCGCCTGGCGCGCCTGGCCGGCTTCAGCCCCGAGGACGGGGCGGCGGAGCGGCTCGACAAGCTGGAGCGGATGCTCGCCGGGACCGGCGAGAACCCGGCCGCGGCCGTGCCCGTCTGCGCCGGACTCCTGTCCCTCGACACGGCCGGCCGCTGCCCGCCGCCCGGCCTGGCGCCGCCGGAGCGGAAGGAGCGGACCCTGGCCGTGCTGGTCGGGCAGCTGCTCTCGGGCTCGGACCACGGGCCCGTGCTTCTGGTGATCGAGGACGTGCACTGGGCCGATCCGTCGACCGTCGAGCTGTGCCGGCGGCTCGCCGAGGCGATCCCCAGGCGTCCGGTGATGATGGTGGTGACGCGCCGGCCCGAGGGGCCGGTCGACGGGATCGGCGGCCTCGGCCATGTCACGTCCCTGACCGTCGGCCGGCTCGACCGGGGGCAGATCGCCGAGCTGCTCGGCGGCATCCTCGGCCGGCCGCCCGATCCCGCCCTGCTCGAGGACGTGGCCCGGCGCTCGGACGGGGTGCCCCTGTTCGTCGAGGAACTGGGCCGCGTCATCGCCGAGCGCGGCGGCGAGGGCCCGGGGACGATCGCCGGCGTGCCGGCGACGCTCCAGGGCTGGCTGATGGCCCGGCTCGACCGGGTGTCGCCCGCGGCCAAGACCCTGGCCTTGACGGCGTCGGTGATCGGGCAGGAGCTCGACGACGGCCTGCTGGCGGCCGTGGCCGGGATCGGCGGGCCGGCCCTGGCGGACGCGCTCGCCGAGCTGCGGCAGGCCCAGATCCTGGTCGTCGGTGGCGCGCCGCGCGCCAGCCACATGTTCCGCCACGCCCTGCTGCAGGATACCGCCTACCAGTCCCTGCTGTCGGGTCCCCGGCGCCGGCTGCATTGCCGCGTCGCCGAGCTCATGGAGACGGCCGGCCCGCAGCGCGGCGAGGGCCAGCCCGAGCTGATCGCCCGCCACTTCCAGGAGGCGGGCGAGCCGGAGCGGGCGCTGCCCCACTGGCGGCACGCGGCGGAGCGCGCGCTCGCGCGCTCGGCGAACTTCGAGGCGGTCGGCCACGCCGAGCAGGCGCTGGCCCTTGCCGAGCATGCGGCCGACCCGTCCCGCCGGCGGCAGGAGTCGCTGGCGGCCCGCCTGCTGCTGGTCGCCGCCCTCGAGACCGCGGGCCGGCTGCAGGACGCGCTCACCCTGGCGCGCGAGACGGTCGGCCTCGCCCGATCGGGCGGCGACCGCCATGCCTATGTGCAGGCGGTCCTGGCGCTCGACAATGTGCTGTTCCTCTCGGCCGAGCCGGTGGACGAGAGCACCGGTCTGCTCGAGGACGCCCTCGATCGCGTCACCGCGGACGACGACCGGGCCCGCGGCGAGATCCTGAGCCGCCTGGCGCGGGCCAGCCTGATCCTGGGCGACGGCCGGGGCGCCCTGGCCTACAACCGGCAGGCGGCCGAGCTGGCGCGCCGGATCGGCGACCGCCAATCGCTGTTCAACCTGCAGGTGAACGACTTCCTGACGCCGGCCGGCACGCGGGACGCCGACGAGGTCGCCGACTGGCGGCGGCGCCTGGACGCCATGGCCCGCCTCGCCGAGGGCCTGGACGACGACGCCCGCGGCCGCACCCTCAGCCTCGACCTGTTCATCTCGGCCGAGATGGGCGACCGCGATCGCATGGACGCGGTCCTGCGCCGCCTGGCCGAGATGGCCGAGACGCGGCAGCACCTGCACCTGACCTGGATCGCGGCCCACGGCCATGCCATGGTGGCGATCCTCGACGGCGACCTCGCCGCGGCCGAGCGCCATGCCGACACGGCGCTCGCGCTGGGCAGTCGGACCTACGGCCAGCATGTCGAGGGCATCCACGGCATGCAGATGTTCACCATCCGCCGCGAGCAGGGACGGCTCTCCGAGGTGGCACCGGTCATCAAGCGCCTGCTGGACGACAGCCCCGGCCGGACGGCCTGGCGCCCCGGCTTCGCCGTGGTCGCCAGCGACCTCGGCTTCCACGACGCGGCGCGCCGGATCCTCGGCGAGCTGGCGGCGGCCGGGTTCACCTTTCCGCTTGATGCCAAGCACAGCACCACCCTGGCCTATCTGGCCGAGGTGTGCGTCGCGCTGGCCGACGAATCGCGCGCCGAGCGGCTCTACACGCTGCTGCTGCCGTACCGGCAGATGACCGTGACGGCCGGCATCAACACCGTCTGCCTGGGCGCCGCCGCCCGGCATCTGGGCCTGCTGGCCGGCGTCGGCGGCGACTGGGCCGCCGCCGAGCAGCATTTCGAGACGGCGCTCGCGATGAACCAGCGGATGCGGGCCCGGCCCTGGCTGGCCCATGCCCGGCACGACTACGCGCGCATGCTCGCGCGGCGCGGCCGGCCGGCCGACCGGTCGCGCGCGCAGGCCCTGCTTGAGGAGGCTTTGTCGGACGCCCGCCGGTTCGGTATGAAGGCCCTGGAGCAGCGCCTTACGGCGCCGGCGACCGGACAGGCCGACTAGGGCGGCTCGAGGGACACGTTCAGCCCGGGGGCGCAGGACCGATGCCGAAATTCATCATCGAACGCAATTTCGCCGAGCAGCTCGAGATCACCAAAGAGACGGCCGATCAGGTCCAGCAGATCAATGTCGACGAAGGCATCAAGTGGATCTTCTCGTTCCTGTGCGCCGACAAGCGGAAGACCTACTGCCTGTACGAGGCGCCGAACGCCGAGGCGATCCGCCGCGCCAGCGAGCGGGCCAGCATCCCGGCCGACGCCATCACTATGGTGGAGGAGGTCAATCCGGCGATGTTCGCCTGAGGGCTCGAGGAGTGCCGGAGCGACCAGGCGTCGCTTCCGGTTCCGGCGCCCTGACCGCAGGGGTGGTGATGCGCATGCCTGAGAGACCGGCCATGACCTTCGCCGCCGGGCGACCGCGGACGACGGACCCCCATGCCCGCCGTCGTTGACAGCGCCGCGCTCGGCCTGCCCGTGCTGCTGGCCCATCTCGCGCTCACCCTGCTGCTGTTCATCGGCGGCAGCGCGCTCTATGCCGTGATCACGCCGCACCGCGAGCTGGACCTGGTGCGCGCCAACAACCCGGCCGCCGCCATCGCCTTCGGCGGCGCCATGGTCGGGCTGGCGATCCCGCTCGGCGCCGCCATGGCCAACTCGGTCAGCCTGCTCGAGATCGCCATCTGGGGCGGCGTCGCCCTGCTGCTGCAGCTGCTCGCCTTCAAGGCGGTGGACCTGATGCTGCGCGGCCTGTCGGCGTCGATCGAGCGGGGCGAGGTGGCGCCGGCCGTGGTGCTGGTCTCGGTCAAGCTGGCGGTGGCGGTGCTGAACGCCGCCGCCATGTCCTGATCCCGACGCCGCGGAGCCGCCGCCGGTGCGCCTTTTCGACTGGCTGGTCATCGTCCTGCTGGTCGCGATGGTGCTGCAGCGGGTCGCGCTCGGCCCCGAGGCGGTCCCGCCCGGCCCGTCGCTGCCGCGCGCCCCGGGGCCCGGCACGGTGGCGGAGCCACCGCCGCCGCTCGCCGACGAGGCCGGCCTCGCCGCCCGGGTCGCCGCGCCGCCCCGGCAAACGCTGCCGGTCAGCCTGGTCGTCGGCAGGGAGTCGACGCCGCGGCGGGGCGACGCCTTCACCGGCACCGCCTGGGCGCTGGCCGGCTCCGACCTGTGGCTGAGCGCCCGCCACGTCACCGACGACTGCCGGATCCTCGCCTTCGGCGACGGCATCCGCCTGGTCCCGGCGCGCGGTCACCCGGCCGAGGATGTCAGCGCCATCGCGGTCGGCCGGCGGCACGCCCAGGGCCTGCGCTTCGCCGCCGACCCGCTGCGCGCCGGCGAGGCGGTGTTCCTCTACGGCTTCCCCGGCGGCCGGCCGGCGGCGGTGTGGGCCGAGGCGCAGGGCCGCGCCGCGGTGCGCCACGCCGAGCTCGGCACGGTCTACGCCGGCATCGTCCTGCGCGAGCGGGCTCGCAAGCCGCTGATCCGCGGCCATCTGGGCGGCATCAGCGGCGGTCCGGCGCTCGACGGCGACGGCAACGTGGTCGGCGCGGTGACCAGCGGCGACCCGCGGCGGGCGCGCATCACCCTGGCCGGCGCCCCCGCCCTCGCCGCCCTGGCCGGGACGCTCGGCGCCGGCCCGGCCACGGTGGCCGATCGCCCGGCGCGGACCCTGACCCCAGACAGCTTCGTCGCCGCCGCGCCCGACCTGCTGCGCCGGTCCGTGCGCCAGGTCGTGTGCCGGCATTGACGGGCAGCCGGGCGATCCCGGCGCCGGCCCGGCGAGGACGGCCGGCGCCGGCGGCCGCGTGGACCTGACGGGTCCTCTCGCCGGCCGGCGGGCTGACCGGCCACGGCCGTCGCCGATCCCGAGGATCATCCGGCCCCGCCGCGACAGGGCGCGCGGGCCGCTCTTCGTCCGCAGCGCGAACGGTATTCACGCCCCCTTAAAAGTTCTTGCCATAGTTTCAAGGCCGAGGGGCTTGCCCACCGTGGTCGGCCAGGGAGCGCCGCGCCTCCCTTATGTCAAATAGGCGGGCCTTTGTCAGGGAGTGGGATCGCCATGCCTGGAGGAATCGGCCCGGCCTTCGCCAATCTGCGGACCAAGAGCAAGGTGCTGCTGGGGGTCGGCTCGCCGCTGCTGCTCCTGGTGATGCTCGCCGCCGTAACGCTGTTCACGCTGCAGGCCCTTCAGAGCACGAAAGACTGGGTCGAGCATACCTACCGGGCCCTCGGCCGGTCGGACGCCGTGGTCGCCGCGGCGATCAACATGGAGACCGGCATGCGCGGCTTCCTGCTGGCCGGCGACGACGCGTTCCTCGAGCCGTTTCACGCCGGCCGCGAGTCCGCCTTCGCCGCGATCGAGAAGCTGAAGCAGACGGTGAGCGACAATCCGGCCCAGATCGAGCGACTCAACGAGGCCAAGACGGTGCTGCAGGACTGGCTGTCCCGGGTGGTCGAGCCGGCCATCGCGCTGCGCCGGGAGGTCGGGCAGGGCGGCGCCACCATGGACGACATCGCCGCGCTGGTGGGCGAGGCGCGCGGCAAGGTGTTCTTCGACCGCTTCCGCGCGATCATGGGCGAGTTCCAGGCCGAGGAGCAGGCGCTCCTGGCGGCGCGCAAGGAATCGAGCCGGGACACCGCTGGGCTCGCCAAGACCCTGGTGTGGAGCGGCCTGGTCGGCGGCCTCATCATCGGTGGCGGCCTGGCCTGGTGGATCGGCGGCGGCATCGCCGGGCCGATCGGCCAGATCACCCGGGCCATGAGCCGGCTCGCGGACGGCGACACGACGGTCACCATTCCCGGCACCGGACGCCGCGACGAGATCGGCGAGATGGCCGGGGCGGTTCAGGTGTTCAAGGACAACCTGATCCGCAACGAGGAGCTGACGGCGGCCGCGGCGGCGGAGCAGGAGCGGCGGGCGCGGCGGGCCGAGGAGCTCGGCCGCATGGCCGCCGCGTTCGACCGGCAGGTGCGCGCCGAGCTCGACAGCGTCACCAACTCGGCCGGCGAGATGCGCCGGGTCGCCGAGTCCATGTCGGGCACGGCCGGGGACACCAGCCGGCTGGCGAGCGAGGCCACCTCGGCCGCCGAGCAGGCCTCCGGCAACGTGCAGACCGTGGCCAGCGCCGCGGAGCAGCTCGGCAGCTCGATCCAGGAGATCAGCCGCCAGGTGCAGGACCAGTCGGCCAAGGCGCAGCAGGCGACCGGTGCCACCGAGGGCAGCCGCGAGCGGGTGCGCGGCCTCGCCGAAAAGGTGCAGAGCATCGGCGAGGTGGTCAGCCTGATCACCTCGATCGCCGAGCAGACCAACCTCCTGGCGCTCAACGCCACGATCGAGGCGGCGCGCGCCGGCGACGCCGGCAAGGGCTTCGCCGTGGTCGCCTCGGAGGTGAAGAACCTGGCCAACCAGACGGCCAAGGCGACCGAGCAGGTGGCCGGCCAGATCGGCGCCGTGCAGGCCGAGACCCGGGCCACGGTCGACGCCATCGAGACGATTGCCGCCGAGATCGCCGCCGTCGCCGAGATCGCCGGGGCCATCGCCGCCGCGGTGGAGCAGCAGAACGCCGCCACCCAGGAGATCGGCCGCAACGTCACCGAGGCGGCCCAGGGCACCCAGGGGGTGACCGCGACCGTGGCGCGGGTCACCGAGGCGGCGGCCGGCACCGGCGCCGGCGCCGGCCAGGTGCTCGGCTCGGCCGGCGCCCTGGCCGAGCGCGCCACCGCCCTCGACGGCCTGGTCCGCCGCTTCCTGGAGGACATCCAGGCGGCGTGAGGCTTGCCGCCGTCGCCCGCAGCCGCGCCCCCGGCCGGGCCGACGGGTCATCCGGTCGGCTCGGCGTCATGAGGCTCGGGCAGGTGGCTCCCCCTGAACCGTCGCCGGTGGCGAGGCCGGAACGACGCCCCGATCAAGGAACGGCTTCCTCCGCAGCCGGTTAGAGCGTCTCCGGGTTCGGCGGCATCGCCGGCCCGCGTCCCCGCCCGGCCATCGACGACAGTCTGCTCAGGCTGGCCGGGCGGGCACGGGCCGGTGCCGGGTCCGCGTCAGGCGGAAACGCTCCAGCCACGCACACGACGGAGGGAAACCATGTCCAAGAGCGTTCCCCAATGGGTCGAGCCGGTCATGCGCGCCGGCTACGCCGCACGTGGCGCCGTCTACCTGATCGTCGGCGGGTTCGCCTTCCTCGCTGCCCATGACGGCGGCGCCGCGCCCGGCACCAAGGGCGCGCTGGACAACCTGCTGGGCGGCCCGGTCGGCGTCGCCCTGCTCGCGGCGATCGCCGCCGGCCTCCTCGCCTACGCGGTGTGGCGCGGCCTGTGCGCGCTGTGGGACCTGGAGGACAAGGGCGGCGGCGCCAAGGGCTGGATCGGCCGCGGCGGGCAGCTCGTCTCCGGCCTGACCCACCTGGCGCTCGCCGTCTATGCCGGCTCGCTGGTGTGGCAGACCGCCGGGAGCGGCGGCGGCCAGGCCTCGCAGGCCGGCCAGGGCGGCGGCAGCACCACCGAGAGCGGCACCGCCATGCTGATGCAGCAGCCGTTCGGCCGCTGGCTGGTGGCCGGGGTCGGCCTCGTCGTCATCGGCGTCGGTATCTATCACTTCGTCAAGGCGCACAAGGAGACCTACAAGGAGACCCTGGCGGCGGACCGGGCGGCCGAGCGGCTGGCGCCGGTGGTCAAGTTCGGGCTCGACGCCCACGGCGCGGTCATCGCCATCATCGGCGGCTTCTTCATCTGGGCGGCGCTGACCGCCGACCCGCAGAAGGCGGGCGGCATCGGCCAGGCGCTCGACACCGTGCGCGGCGCCCTCTTCGGCCAGGTGCTGCTCGGGCTGGTCGGCGCCGGCCTCGTCGCCTTCGCCGTCTACTGCTGGGTCGAGGCGCGCTACCGCGTCGTCCCGGTGCTCGCCCCCGGCGGAGCGAGCACGCTCGGCGCCAAGGCGCGCCAGGCCAGGCACAAGGCCGAGCACGCCGCCCGCCAGGTGGCCGAGTAGCGCTCCCTTGCGACCGCGCAGGGTCGGGGCCGACGGCCGTGCCCCGATCCTGCGCGAGCCGGAACCGGACCGGCGGGGCCGCCCTTCTGCCGCCCGAACGCGACACGACGGGGCACGCGGGCCCCGACCCGGCGAGGACCGGCCCCATGGATGCGACACCTCCCGCCGCGGCGCGCCTGCTGTCGGTGATCACCGTGCTGCTGGTGTTGGGCGCGCTCAAATGGAGCAGCCCGGTGACCATGCCGCTCGCCTTCGCGCTCTTCATCATCATCGTCGTCTGGCCGATCCGGCGCTGGACCGGGCGATGGTTGCCGCAGCCGGCGAGCGTGACGGTGACCCTGCTGGTGCTGCTCCTGGTGCTGGCGGTGTTCGCCGCCGGCATCTACTACAGCGGCCGGCAGATCGCCGAGATGATGACCGGGTCGGACGGACGCCTTCAGTCGGTCTGGCAATCGCTGCGCGACACGGTGCGCGGCCTGGGGCTGGACCTGCCCGAGCCGCGGCAGGCCTTCTCGCGCCTCGCCCAGGTGCTGCCGGCCGTGGTCACCGGAGTCTGGGGCACGCTCGGGCTGATCGCGCTGATCCTGTCGCTGGTGGCGCTCGGCCTGCCGGCGGTCGACGGCTTCCGCCAGCGCATGCTGACCGGCCTGGAGCGGGACCATACGCGCGCCATCACCGGCACCGTGCGCGAGGTGGCGACCAAGGTGCAGAAGTACCTCGCGGCCGTGTCCATCGGCTGCATCCTGACCGGCCTGCTGACCACCGGGTTCGCCTGGCTGGTCGGGCTCGACTTCGCCATCCTCTGGGGCATCATCGCCTTCCTGCTCAATTACATTCCGACCATCGGCTCGGTCATCGCGGTGATCCCGCCGACCCTGTTCGCCCTCGTGCAATTCGACGGCTGGGCCCTGCCGCTGGTCGTCTGGCTCGGCCTGTCGGTGATCCAGCTGGTCATGGGCACCATCGTGACGCCGCGGCTCGAGGGGCGCTTCATGAAGCTGTCGCCGGTGGTCGTGCTGTTCTCCCTGATGCTGTGGGGCTGGATCTGGGGCATCCCGGGCGCGCTCCTGGCCGCGCCGCTGACCATGACCTTCATCATCGCCTGCGGCCAGTTCCCGGCCACCCGCTGGATCGCCGCGCTGCTGAGCGAGCCGCGCGAGGGCACCCGCAACCGGGAATGAGCCGGTACCGGGGTGGCGCTCGGCCGCCCGCGGGACTGCCGACGCCGAGCATCGGCCGCCGGCCGCCCACGCCGGAGGCCGGCTACCCGGCGTCGACCATGAGTCGCAGCAGGATCGCGCCCAGCGCGAGCACGGCGATGCCCATCTGCAGCGGCCGCAGCCTTTCGAAGTAGAGCGGCGCCTCGTCCTGTCGCGCGGCCCGCAAGTCGATGACGGCCATGCTGAGACAGGCGGCGAGCAGCAGCGCCAGGGCCGGGACGGGCGACGGCAGCACGAGCGCGACGACGCCGGCGCCGAACAGCCAGAGCATCATGGCGAGCTGGCCCGGCCGGGCGCCCCCGGGGGTGCGGAAGCTCAAGCCGCGGCGCACGCCGGCCAGGAACACGACGATGGCGGCCCCCCAGAGCTGCGCGCCGCGGGCGGCCGTCGTCTCCGCGTCGCCGGGCGCCAGCCAGGCCCACAGCGCCGCCGCCACCAGCGGCGCCATGGCGCCGTAGCCGAGCACCAGGCTGAGCGCCGGGGTGCGCTCGGGCTCGGTGGCGGTGACGGCGCGCGCCGCCGTCCGGTCCTGCTCCATGACCGCGACAACCGCGGGCCGGCCCGCGACGTTCCCGCGGGCGCGGCCGCCGGCCCGGCCGGGGCCGCTACAGCACGATGTCGACCCGGATGTCGCCCCTGCGGCGCAGCACGTTGACCGCGACGTCCTCGCCGACCCGGCGGATCTGCACGTCGACCGTGGCGCCGTTGAGTTGAAGGTTTCTGAGATTGACCGTGTCAAGGCTCGCCGGCAGGCGCGGCCGGTCGAGGCGGATCAGGCCCTGGGCCGGGTCGAAGCCGAGACCGAGGGCCGCCTGCAGCAGCGCGAAGGGCGCGGCGCTGGCCCAGGCCTGGGGCGAGCAGGCGACCGGGTACAGGGTGGGCGCGGTCGACGGGCGCCGGCGGAAGCCGCAGAACAGCTCCGGCAGGCGGCGCAGGCTCATGAATCCGGCGGCGTCGTAAAGCCCGTCGAGCACGCGCAGCGCCGCCTCCTTGTGCCCGTAGCGGCCGAGGCCAAGCGCGATGAGCGCGTTGTCGTGCGGCCAGATCGAACCGTTGTGGTAGGACATCGGATTGTATCGCGCCTCGCCGGCGGCCACGGTGCGGATGCCGAAGCCGGTGAAGAACTCCGGTTGCAGGAGCGCGCGCGCCACGGCGCCGGCCCGGTCCGCCGCCGGCAGGCCGGTCAGCAGCAGCTGCCCGGCGTTCGAGCTGCGCACGGCGCAGGGGCGCTTGTCGCCGTCGAGGGCGAGGGCGTAGAAGCCGAGCGCGTCGGACCAGAACCGCTGCTCGACCAGGGCGCGCAGCTGGTCGGCCTGGCGGTCGCGCTGCGCCGCCTCGACCGGCTCGCCGAGAGCCCGGGCCAGCGCCGCCGCCGCCCGGTATGCCGCGTAGGCGTAGCCCTGCACCTCGACGAGCGCGATCGGTCCGGTCGCCAGCTCGCCCGAGGCGTGGAACACCGAGTCGTGCGAGTCCTTCCAGCCCTGATTGATCAGGCCGTCGTGGCGGCGCCGTCCGTACTCGATCAGCCCGTCCCCGTCGCGGTCGCCGTGCCGCTCCATCCAGGCGAGCGCCCGCTGTACATGGGGGTAGAGCCGCCGGACCGTGGCCAAGTCGCCGGTGCGCTCGAGATAGGCTCCGGCCAGGACGACGAACAGCGGCGTGGCGTCGATGGTGCCGTAGTAGTGGCGGAACGGCACCTGGCCGAGACGCGACAGCTCGCCGTCGCGGGTCTCGTGCAGGATCTTGCCGGGCTCGGCGTCGGCCGCCGGATCCTCCGCCTCGGCCTGGGTCGCCGCCAGCACCCCCAGCACACCGCGCGCCAGCGCCGGGTCGACCCACAGCATGAGCAGCGCGGTGATCAGCCCGTCGCGGCCGAAGGCGGTGCTGAACCACGGCACGCCGGCATAGGGGTAGGCGCCGTCGGCGGTCTCGGTGGCCAGCATGGTGAGGTCGGCCATGGAGCGGCACAGCACCTCGTTGGCGATCGCGTTGGAGGTCTCGACCGCGGTGCTGCGCCGGGCCACCTCGCGGATCGGCCGGCGCGCCTGCTTGAGCGCGTTGAAGAAGCTGGCCGGGGCGCGCGCCGGCTCGCCCTCGGCGTTGAGCAGGACCGTGACGAACGCCGACCGTGCCTGGCCGGGCTCCAGCGCCAGGCGGTAGCGCGCCTCGCTCTCCGACAGATGGTCGGGCGCGGGGTCGAAGACGAGCACGGTCGAGCGGCCGACCCCGTCGAGCCCATGGTAGTCAATGCGCACGCGGTCGGGCGCCTCGACCCGCGCGGCCTTCTGGCCGAACTCGCTGCGGCGGAAGCCGCGCACCTCGAAGATGTCGGCGAAGTCGGCGGCGAAGGCGAGATCGACATCGAACTCCAGGATCTCGGCGGCGAAGTTGCGGATCGCCAGCCGCTCATGGGCCGCCGCCTGCCACAGGAACTTTGTGCGCGACAGGTGCAGCGCGTCCTGCGGCAGCACCAGCCGGCCGCCGTCAAAGATGTCCGGGTTGGTCAGGTCGCATTTGAGCTCGGCGTTGTTGAGCAGCACCGTCGAGCTCAGCAGCAGCGGGCTGCGCCCGGCGATCAGCACCTGGAAGCCCGACAGGTGGCGGGTGTCCCGGTGATACAGCCCCTCGGCCTTGTCCGCCGCCGGCAGGATGTCGCCGAACGGGTCGAACATGCCGAACGTGTCGCCGTGCTTCAGGATGCGCGGCCGCCGCTCGACCATCGAGGTGCTGGCCTGGATGAAGTAGACAGTGTCCTCCGGCGCGGGAGCTCCGAGAACCAGGGTGTTTTCTGCCGTGTCCATGGCGCGCTGGCTGGCTTGTGGAGCGGACCGCGGCGCGCCGGCCCACCGGGTCCCGAAAGCGGCGTGAGCGACGGCCGGGGCGTCCCGTGCCGGCGGAACGCCCCGGGCCTCCAGGATCAGGACTCCGGCAAGCCGGGCTCGCGCTCGCGAAGCGCCCTGGCAGCCGCCACCACGGGGGCCGGCGCGGCCGGCGCCACGGGGGCCGGCGCGGCCGGCGCCGAGGCTCCCGGACGGGCCGGGCGCCGTGCCGCCGGCCGCCGCCCCAGCTCGACCGGGCGGATCCGGATCGGCTCGGCCTCGCGCGCCAACAGCCGCCGATAGATGCGCAGGTAGCCCTCGGCCATGGCCTCGACCGAGAAGCGCTCCTCGAACACCCGGCGGATGCACGCGCGGTCGAGCCGACTCGCGGTCTCGACCGCGGCCACCGCGTCGTCCAGGTCCTCGACGATGCGCCCGGTGACGCCGTCGTCGATCACCTCGGGCACCGAGCCGCGGCGCCAGGCGATCACCGGGGTGCCGCAGGCCATGGCCTCGATCATGACCAGGCCGAAGGGTTCCGGCCAGTCGATCGGGAACAGCAGCGCCGCGGCGTTGCCGAGGAAGCCGGGCTTCTGGGAGTCGTTGATCTCGCCCACGAACTCGATCAGAGGATGGTCGAGCAGCGGCCTGATCGTGTCGTTGAAATAGGCTGCGTCGGCCTGGCCGACCTTGGCCGCGATCTTGAGCGGCAGGCCGGCCCGCTTCGCGATCTCGATCGCCCGGTCCGGCCGCTTCTCCGGCGAGATGCGGCCGAGGAAGGCGAGGTAGCCGCCGTCGGGCCGGGCGGTGAACGGATACAAGGCGCGCGGCAGGCCGTGGTAAACGGTGCCGACGAAGTTGGCGAAGGACAGCGGGCGGCGCTGGTCGTTGGAGATCGAGACCAGCGGGATGTGGCGGTAGTGGGTGAAGAAGGCGCGCAGGTCGGGCAGGTCGAGCCGGCCGTGCATGGTGGTGACCGTCCGGCCCGCGATGTCCCGGAACAGCGGCATCTGCAGGCAGTCGGTGTGGAAGTGCAGGATGTCGAACCGGTGGGCCTGCCGCCGGACCTCCTCCAGCATGGCCATGTGCGCCGGCAGGTCCCAGCCGAGACCGGGGTCGAGGCGCAGCGCCTGCGCGCGGCCGGGCACCAGGCGTGCCCGCGAGCGGCTGTCCGCGCTGGCGAACAGCGTCACCTCATGGCCGCGCTCGACCAGCGCGTCGGCGAGGGTGGAGACGACCCGCTCGGTGCCGCCGTAAAGCTTCGGCGGTACGGCTTCGTACAGAGGGGCGATCTGGGCAATACGCATCGGTACGGCTCTCCTTATCGATCGACCAGGCAAGACGCAGGGCAATGGCCCTCTGCGAAAGCAGAGAGTTAATGATGAAGCGAAGCGGATATAGGGAGACTGTCGCACCGCACAAGCGGGCCACGGCGGGAAACCGCGGCACGAGGGTGCGCCCCCGCGCCGGCCCGGCCGGACTCCCGTACCGCTGTCCGGGATGCTTGAGGTACGGACGGTCGGTTGGGACGGCCTCGGCCGCGGCGGCGCCCGTGCCGCGCTCCCGGCGGCGTCCACCCATCGCGCCACGGGCCGGTGCAGGCGCCGGGTCCGGCCGTGGTCGCCGGCGATGTGGCGAGCAGGGGCCGGGCGCGGGCCGCCCGGCCTCGGCCGCCGGGCGTTCCCCGACCTCGTCAGCCGCCGCCTTGCGCGACGCCCTGGACGGCGTCCGATGGCCGGGTGGCGTGAACCGGGGCGGCGGGACGGGTGTTCAGGGTCGATCCGTGATAGCACCGTGGCCTGCTGTCCGCCGCCGTCCCGTCGAGGTGCCATGCCGACGACCCTGCCCAATCTCCTCACCCTGTCGCGCATCGGGCTGATCCCGGTCTTCGTCGGGCTGCTCTACGTGGAGGCGCCCTGGGGGCCCTGGGCGGCGGCCGCCGTGTTCGTGGCGGCGGCGATTACCGACTACCTGGACGGCTACCTGGCGCGGACCCGGGCCATGGGCTCGGCGTTCGGCGCGCTGCTCGACCCGATCGCCGACAAGATGCTGGTGGCCGCGGCCCTGCTGGCGCTTGCCGTCTTCGGCCGGCTGGACGGTCTGCTGCTGCTGCCGGCCCTGGTGATCCTGCTGCGCGAGATCCTGATCACCGGCCTGCGCGAGTTTCTGGCCGGGCGCGGCATCGGCAGCCTGCCGGTCTCCGGCTTGGCCAAGTGGAAGACGATGGTGCAGCTCGCCGCCCTCAGCCTCCTTATCGTCGGCGAGGCGACGCCGCCGGACATGCCGGTGACGGTGGTGGGCGCGGCGGCGCTGTGGGCGGCGGCGGCGCTGACCGTCATCACCGGCGTCGAGTATGTCCGGGCGGGCCTGCGGCACATGGCCCGGCCCGGCGACGACCGGCCCGGGTGACACCCGGGGGGTCGGCCGGCGCAGCCGGCTTGGAACTCGACCCTGGGTTTTCTAATCTGGGGCGCGTGAGCCGCGGCTGCCCGATCGGCGCCATGCCTTGAGCCGGGCCGCGTGCAGCCGGCCGGTGCGTTGGACCGGAGCCCTGGCGCGGCGCCCGGCCCCGTGACGGCGTGCCCCCTGGGTGCCGTGTGCCGCGCCGTGCCGCCCCGTCCTGGTGACGAGTACCGGAGCCGATCCGAGCCGCCCGTGCGCTTCCTCCGCCAGACCTACTACCGCCGCCAGTATTTCCGGCGCTTCCTGCGGCCGATCAATCGGCTGCGCATGAGCCCGGACCATGTCGGCATGACGGTGGCGATGGGCGTGCTGATCGGCCTGTGCGTGCCGCCGGGCTGCCAGCTCGCCGTCATCGGCCTGTTCTGGCTGGTCGGCCGGCAGATCGGCTGGTCCTTCAACTTTCCGATCGCGCTGCTGCTCACCGGCATCAGCAATCCGCTGACCTTCGCGCCGATCTACTCGTTCTACTACGTCGCCGCCTGCACCGTGGTCGAGTGCCACACCGGCTCCTACGGCGTTGAGGCGGTGCTGCGGCGCTTCTATGAGGAACCGCCCTGGCGCGTGCTGGCCGATGCCTGGCCGATCGTCGCCACGGTGTTCCTGGGCAGCCTGCCCTTCGGCATCGCCGGCGCCGTCGGCGGCTATCATTTCGGCCAGTATGTCGGACGGCGCATGCAGCAGCGCCGGCAGAAGCGGCAGGAGCGGCGCGACCGGGCCCGCTTCGGCCGGCCCAAGCGCTCGATCAGCCCGTGACGGCCGGCGGGGCGCCCGGGCCGGCGGCGGCGGCTCAGCCTCGACCGGGCGGATCGTCGGGCCCGGCGGCCGGCTCCGCGGGCGCCGCCGGTGGCGGTGGCGGCGGGCGCGACTGGACCGTCGGCAGGCGCTCGGCCGCCGTCAGCAGATCGTGCTCGATCTCCCGGGCATAGGCATCGAGACGGTGCGCCGTCGCCTGGCGCAGGGCCGACTGGTCGCCGTCATCCTGGCGCAGCTCGTCGGCGACCCGACGAAGCTCCCTCGACAGCTCGGTGAAAAGCACGGCATGGTCGCCGTTGGAGGCGGTGCCCATGGATCCCCTCGATGCGCGGTTGGCGCATCTTAGGCAGGGCGGCGCCTCCTTGGCCATGCCACCGTCTCTACATGATCAGGCAGTCTCGACGCGAGCGGGCAATGAAGCTACTTTACTTCGCTTGGGTTCGGCAAACGATCGGCGTGGCCGAGGAAGAGGTCGAGCCGCCGGAGAATGTCCGGGATGTCGCCGGCCTCTTGGACTGGCTGCGCACGCGCGGCCCGAACTATCAGCGGGCCCTTGCATCGTTAGATTTAGTCAAGGTGGCGGTCAACCAGGACTTTGCCCGCCTCACCGATCCGGTGGCGCCGACCGACGAGGTCGCGCTGTTTCCGCCGGTGACCGGCGGCTGACGCCGTGGCGGCGCGGGTCCAGACGGAGGACATCGACGTCGGCGCCGAGCTCGCGGCGCTTGACGGGGGCACCGGCACGGTTGGCGGAATCACCTCGTTTGTCGGGCTGGTGCGCGGTGGCCCCGGGGCGGCCGACCCGGTCTCGGCCCTGACGCTCGAGCATTATCCGGGCATGGCCGAGCGGCGGCTCGCCACCCTCGAGGCGGCGGCCCGGGAGCGCTGGCCGCTCGAGCGGGTGCTCATCGTGCATCGGGTCGGCCGGCTCGCGCCCGGCGAGCGGATCGTCCTGGTGGCCGTGGCCTCGGCGCACCGCGAGGCCGCCTTCGAGGCCTGCCGGTTCCTGGTCGACTGGCTGAAGACCCGGGCGCCGTTCTGGAAGAGCGAGGCGCGGCCGGACGGTGAGCGCTGGGTCGAGGCACACCCGGAAGACGACGCCGCGGCCGGACGGTGGGAATGACCGGCGATGCTCTCGCCCCCAACGGCGGCCGCTCGGGGTGAGTCCCGTGCCGATCCACCCCGACCCGCCTCGCGTCACGGCTGGGCCGGGGAGAGCGGCCCGAAGCCGAGGGGTCCCAAGTTCGGAGTCGCGCCTGCCGGGCATCGCGCCACTCCACCCTGTTCACCGCGCACGGCAGGTGCGCTTGGTCGACCGCGCACGGCAGGTGCGCTTGATCGACCGCGCACGGCAGGTGCGCTTGGTCGACCGCGCACGGCAGGTGCGCTTGCCCGTGCGCGAAGGGACCCGGCGGCGCGGCCCGGCGGATCCGGCGGGCCGGCCGGAGGGTTCGCGGAGGATCGGGCGGCCCGGCGGGGGCCGCATGACATCGAAGGAGCGCGTCATGTGGGATCTGCGACCGTTGCGCCGCGGCGCCGGCGCGCTGGCCGTCCTGCTCGCCGCGGTCGGCGGCCCGGCCGCCGCGGCCGAGGGCGAGGCCGTGGCCATGCCGGCCGAGCCGGCGGCGTGCCCGGCGCTTGTCTGCACCTGGGAGATGACCTTCGGCGGCTTCGGCGTCGACAAGGCCTCGGCCATCGCCGCGCTGCCGGACGGCGGCATGGTGGTGGTCGGGCGCAGCCGCTGGCATCGCGGCAGTCGCGACGACATCATGCTGATGCGCATCGACGCCGGCGGCACCCTGCTGTGGCAGCAGACCTTCGGCGGCATCCAGGGCGATCACGGCACGGCGGTGGCGCCGCTCGCCGACGGCGGCTTCGCGGTGGCCGGCCACACCTTCTCCGCCGGCGCCGGCATGGGCGACATCTGGGTGCTGCGCCTGGACGCCGAGGGTCGGCAGATCTGGGACCGCACCTATGGCGGTACGGGCAACGAGCGCGCCTACGGCATCCTCAGCCTGCCCGGCGGCGATCTGGTCGTGGCCGGCGCCACCCGCTCCTACGGCGCCGGCGAGGGCGACGCCTGGGTGCTGCGCCTCGACCCGCTGGGTGAGGTACGCTGGAGCCGCAGCTTCGGCGGGGCGCGGGACGAGGCGGCGCTCGACCTGGCGCCGGCCGCCGGCGGCGACCTGCTGATCGCCGGCTACACCGGGTCCGAAGGCGCCGGCGGGCTCGACATCTGGGCCGCGCGCCTGTCCGGCGACGGCATCCCGCGCTGGCAGGCCCGGGTCGGCGACGAGGGCTTCGACGCCGCCTCGGCGGTGATCGGCACCGGGGACGGCGGCGCCGTGGTGGCCGGCCGCAGCATGGCCAAGGGCGAGATGCTGGCCGACGCGCGGATCGTCCGACTGTCGGGCGCCGGCGAGGTGGTCTGGGACCGGCGCATCGGCGGGTCCGGCGACGACCTGGCCCTGGCGGTGACCGACCGGCCGGACGCCGGATTCGTGGTCGCCGGCTACACCGCCTCCCGGGGCGCCGGCAGCGCCGATGCCTGGCTGATCGGGCTGGCCGGGGACGGCCGCACCCGCTGGGAACGCACCTTCGGTGGCGCGCTGTGGGAGATGGCCACGGCGATCACCGGCAGCGGCAACGGCGGCCTCCTGGTCGGCGGCTTCACCACTTCGAGCGGCGCCGGCTACGAGGACGTCTACGTCCTCCGGCTCGATCGCGAGGGGCGGCTTTAAAGGCATGGGCGGAGTATCGGGCCGCGCTCTGACCGCCGTTCAGGAGCCCCGCGCCGAGACGCCCTCGCCGAGACAGCCCTGACCGCGGTCATCCGGAAGGCCACCATCCAGGGCATCGCGACCCGCTCGGGATCGACGAGCGGATCACGGCGCTCGGCCTGTCCGAGGCCGAGTCGTTCCGGACCGGGGTCCTGGGCTCGGCTCGCGCCGGCGCGGGGTCGAGCGGGTCGTCTCCGACGCCCGCGAGGGGCTGAAGGCCGCGGTCACCCGGGTGCTAAGCTCGCCCTGGCAGCCCTGCCGCGTGCACGTCATGCGCACCGCCGGCGCCGACGCCGGCAAGAGCGGCCGGCCCGTGGTCCCGGCCTTGATCGCCACGGCCTTCGCCCAAGAGACCACGGAGACGGCCAAGCAGCCGTGGCGGAACGAGGCCGACCAAGCTCGGCATCGATCGTCGATCCGCCTCGAGAGCCAGAGAGCCCGCTTCTTCAGCGCGCCTCAATCGTCCGAGGCCAGGCCAAGCGCCTCCCACAAGACCGGACGGTCGGTCACGACGTCCGTTTTCTGCTCAACCCACTCATGAAGAGCGTCAAGGTCGCGCCGATCCGCCTTCAGTTCTCCTGGTCAAGACACATGTCTTGACCAGAAGACGATACCGGATGCCGCCGTATCGGATGATCAACGCGCCGACTCAACGTGCCGATTCAACGCGCCGACTCAACGCGCTGACAATGAAGCCCACGGTGAGCGGACCGCCGCTCTGGCCGACAACGCGGCTCGCGGCCACGGCAATGATGAGTAAAGCAAGGGGGAGAAGTGTGCTTTTCCCATCGACCGACCGTCTCGCCCTGATGAGATGGCTCGACCCGCGGGTTCCCGGAAACCGGGCGGCCGGGCAGCTCATCGGGGATAGGCCTGTCTCAGGCGGCGTAGTCTTCAACCTCGCGACGGTCGTCGTGCCACCGGCTCACGCCGCCCCGGCGGGATCGGCCACGCCCAACCGCTGACGCTTGCGTCGATCGTCTGGTGTCAAGACATGGCGCCCCATGAGTGGAGCCACGCCCGGATGACGTGCAAGGGCATCCACGGGGTACGGGCCGGCAATCCGGCTTGGATTGAGGTGATGGCCACCCGCCCGTGCTACTCCGCCGCCGCGGCCATCGCCTCCGCCCGCACCGCCTCGTCGTAGTCGGCGATCATCGCCTCGCACAGGCGGCCGGGCGTGAAGGTCCGGCCGTCGATCGAGCCGACGGGGGTCACCTCCGCGGCGGTGCCGGTGAGGAACACCTCCTCGGCCGTGGCCAGGTCGTCCGGCCACAGCGGCCGCTCGACCACCTCGATGCCGCGGCGGCGGGCCAGCGCGATCACCGTCTGCCGGGTGATGCCGTCAAGGAAGCAGTCCGGCACCGGCGTGTGCAGGCGGCCCTCGATCGCCAGGAACAGGTTGGCGCCGGTCGCCTCGGCCAGCCGGCCGCGCCAGTCGAGCATCAGCGCGTCGTGGAAGCCGGCCTGCTCGGCGGCGTGCTTGCTGAGCGTGCAGATCATGTAGAGCCCGGCCGCCTTGGCCTTGACCGGCGCGGTGTCCGGGGCCGGCCGGCGCCACGGCGAGGTCTGCAGCCGGATGCCCTGCATGCGCGCGGCAGGCTCGAAGTAGCTCGGCCACTGCCAGGTGGCGATGGCGACGTGGATCCGCGTCTGCTGCGCCGAAACACCCATCATCTCCGCGCCGCGCCAGGCGACCGGGCGGACGTAGCCGTCCTTGATGCCGTTGGCCTCGACCACCGCGCGCGTCGCCTCGTCGATCTCCGCCACCGAATAGGGCAAGTCGAACCCCAGATGACGTCCGCTGTCGACCAGCCGCTGCGAGTGCTCCGTCAGCTTGAAGACCGTGCCGTTGTAAACGCGTTCCCCTTCGAACACGCAGCTTGCATAATGAAGCCCATGGCTCAGCACATGCAGCGTCGCGTCGCGCCAAGCAATCATCGCGCCGTCATGCCAAATCACGCCGTCGCGATCGTCGAACGGAACAAGAGCCATCAAGCCGGCGACCTTTTGTTAATTTATTCCCTCAGAGTGTGCAAATGTGTAACATTCATCATCTCGCTTGTCAATCTGCGTCAACATGGCTGACGTAAAAGCACCGGTCAATCCACGCTTCCTTCGCGAGGAGGAGCTGCGCCGCGGCATGGAGCTGCTGTTCTACGCCTACCGCGACTTCACCGCCGAGGCGGATGCCATTCTGGCGCGCATCGGTCTGGGGCGCGCCCATCACCGAGTCATCTACTTCGTCGGCCGCTACCCGCAGATCAGCGTCACCGAGCTGCTGCACATCCTGCGCATCACCAAGCAGAGCCTGAGCCGGGTGCTCGGCGACCTGGTGCGCAAGGAGCTGGTCGCGCAGCGCCAGGGCACGCGCGACCGCCGTCAGCGCCTGCTCGAGCTGACCGACAAGGGTCGCGAGCTGGAACGGCGGCTGTCGGAGCACCAGCGCCAGCGCATCGCCCGCGCCTACCGCGAGGCCGGCGCCGAGGCCGTCGACGGGTTCTGCACCGTGCTGCTCGGCATGGTCGACGACGAAAGCCGGGCCGACGTGCTGGGCGAGCCGCCGCGGCCATGACCGCGCCATCGCCGCTCCGGCCGCTCCCCGGGCCGCCGTCCCGCCTGACCCGCGCTCCACCCTTGCCGCCGGCCGCGGTTTTCGGCGACAGTCCGGGCATGGCCGACCTCGCCGCCACCGACCGCGAGTCCCGCAGCCCCATGGCTGCCGAGCAGCCGCACATCCTGGTGGTCGACGACGACAAGCGCCTGCGCGAACTGCTGCGCCGCTACCTGGCCGACAACGGCTTCCTGGTGACCTCGGCGGTCGACGCCGCGGACGCGCGCGCCAAGCTGGCGGCGCTCAGCTTCGACCTGATCGTCATGGACATCATGATGCCGGGCGAGAGCGGGCTCGAGCTGACCGCGGCGCTGAGGCGCGACGGCGCGTGCCGGGACGTCCCGGGCATCCTGGTGCTGACCGCGCGCGGCGACCCGGAGGACCGGATCGCCGGGCTCGAATGCGGCGCCGACGACTACCTGCCGAAGCCGTTCGAGCCGCGCGAGCTGCTGCTCCGGGTCAACAACGTGCTGCGCCGGGTGGTGCCGCCGCCCGAGCCGTCGGCGCCCGGGCCGGTCCGGCTCGGCGCCATCGTCTTCGACCCGGCGCGCGACGAGCTGCGCGCGGGCGAGGAGCGGATCCGGCTGACCACCGCGGAGGCCAGCCTGCTGCGCGTGCTGGCCGAGCATGCCGGCGAGATCATGAGCCGCGAGGAGCTGACCGAGCGGAGCCGGATCAGCGGCAACGCGCGCACCGTCGACGTCCAGGTGACCCGCCTGCGCCGCAAGATCGAGCCGGACCCGCGCATGCCCCGCTTCCTGCACACGGTGCGCGGCGAGGGCTATGTGCTCAGGCCCGACCCGCGATGACCCTGGTCGAGCGCCTGGGCGGCGCGGCCGCCGCCGAGCCCCGGCCGCCGTCGCCGGCCGAGCCGGAGGCGTTCGGGCTCGGCCGGCGCCGGCTCGGGATCAAGCGGATCCTGCCGCGCACGCTGTTCGGCCGGGCCCTCATGATCATCCTGACGCCGCTTCTCCTGATGCAGGCGATCGCGCTCTGGGTGTTCTACGACCGGCACTGGGACTCCATGTCGACCCGGCTGTCGCAGGGCTTGGCCGGTGAGATGTGGCTGCTGATCGAGCAGATGGAGCGGGTGCCCGAGGCCGAATGGCCGGAGCTGTTCTCGCTGTTCGGCCGCACCACGCAGGTCATCTACTCCTACGAGCCGGGCTCGGAGATCGCCGAGATCCCGTACCGCTTCGGCTACGACGTGCTGCGCAGCCAGCTGAGCGACGCTCTCGAGGACAAGGTCGGCCGGCCCTTCGCCATCGATCCGGCGGTGACCGACAACTGGGTCGAGGTGCAGGTGCAGCTGCCGGGCGGGGTGCTGCACGCGATGTCGCCCATGCGCCGGCTGTTCAGCGACACCAGCACCATCTTCATCCTGTGGATGACCGGCTCGGCCGTGGCCCTGTTCACGGTGGCGATCATCTTCATGCGCAACCAGATCCGGCCGATCCGCCGGCTCGCCCACGCCGCGGACAGCTTCGGCAAGGGCCGTGACGTGCCCGAGTTCAAGATCGAGGGGGCCTCGGAGGTGCGCCAGGCGGCGCACGCCTTCCTGGTCATGCGCGAGCGCATCCGCCGCCAGTTGACCCAGCGCACCGACATGCTGGCCGGGGTCAGCCACGACCTGCGCACGCCGCTGACCCGGATGCACCTGCAGCTGGCCATGCTCGGCGACGGGCCGGAGGTCGACGAGCTCAAGGCCGACGTGGCCGAGATGGGCCGGATGATCGAGGGCTATCTCGCCTTCGCCCGCGGCGAGGGCAAGGAGACGCCGGTGACCACCGATCTGGCCGCGCTGCTCGCCGACGTGGTCGGTGGCGCCCGGCGCGAGGGCGCCGTGATCGCGCTCGACCTGCCGGAGCCGGTGGCTCTGCCGCTCCGGCCGCAGGCGTTCCGTCGCTGCCTCGCCAACCTGCTGTCGAACGCCCGGCGCCATGCGGAGCATGTCTGGATGACGGCCGAGCTGCGCGGCAAGCAGGTGGAGATCGTCATCGACGACGACGGCCCGGGCATCCCGCAGGACCAGATCGAGCACGTGTTCCGGCCGTTCTACCGCATCGACGCCTCGCGCAACCAGGACACCGGCGGCACCGGTTTGGGCCTGACCATCGCGCGCGACGTCGCGCGCAGCCATGGCGGTGACATCCGGCTGACCCGCTCACCCCGGGGCGGGCTCCGGTGCCTGATCCGGCTGCCGGTGTGATCCGCGGCCATGGCTCCGCACGACAGCGGCCCCGACCGACGCCAGGCAGGCCCCGCTCCGACCCGCGTCTGCCGGGATCGGCACACTTCTCGGCACACTTCGAAGAACAGGGCAGCGACATGGAGAAGTTCAAGGACCTGGACAGCCGCCTGCAGGCGGCGGGAACGCGCTTGAAGACGCTGCGCGGCGATCCGAAGAGCAACGCCAACCCGGCGCTCGAGCTTCTGGCGCAGGTCGAGGAGCGCTTCCGCCTGCAGCAGGAGGATCTCAGCAACGCGCGCGCCCGGATCCGCGAGCTCGAGCAGGAGAACGGCGCGCTGACCACCCGCCTCAACGAGCTGCTCGGGCTGGTCGAGGACGGGCTGGGCGAGGTCGACCGGATGGTCGGCCACGTCCTCAAGCTGGCCAACGATGTCGGCGCAGACGGAGCCCGGCCGCACGCGGTGCCGCGCGGCGACGAGGCGCCGGCGAAGCCCGAAGGGCCGGCCGAGGGCAAGGCCGCCGACGCGCCGCCCAAGCCGGCGGACAAGCCGGGCGACAAGGCGGCGGCCGGCGACAGGAAGGAGCCGGGGCCGGGCCGGGAAGCGGCGTCCGCAGCCGAGGCCGGGCGGGCCGCGGCCACCGACAAGGCGGTCGCCGAGGCGGCACACCGGCGCACCGAGGAGCGTGGCGAGGCCAAGGACTCCCAGTCCCGCCGGATCCTCGACATCCACTCGATCTTCCCGCGCGACCGTACCGGCGGCAGCCGGGCGTGACCGGCTGATCCCCCGGCGGCGCGGACGAGGGTGCGCCGCCGGGGCCGGCCGCCGTCGCCTCAGTAGTCGAGGTAGGCGGCCTTGTGGCGCAGCGTCACCCCGGCCCGGGCGAAGGTGAGGCCGGTGCGGCCGATGAGCAGGGTGAGACGGCTGCCGATGAGAATCGCCTTGGTCACCGGCTCCACGTCCATCTTCGGGAACGGCGCCAGGATCCGGTAGGAGAAGCCGAGGAAGTTCTGTGCGTACTTCATGTTCATCGCGTGCAGCTGGTACTCCTCGGCGTCGGGGTCCTTGCTGTGCTCGTCGCGCTCCAGGCCGAAATTGACCGAGGCCCACACCAGGTAGCAGACGCCGAGCCCGCACTCGACCCAGGCCAGCACCAGGCCCGCCCCGTCCAGGGGGCTCTGGCCGCCGTCCTCCGGCTTCGTGGTTCCGATGCCCTTGGACTTGCACAGGAGGATTGCCCCGTCACGCAACGGGAACAGCACCTGTAGCGAGGTCAGGACCACCTCCGCCTTTTGTCGGGCGTTGGCCTCCTTGGCGGTGACCCCGATGATGGCCGTGGTCATCGACAGCACCCAGTTGCCGATATCGAAGACGAACTTGATCTTCGCCGCCCGCTCGGACTTTGCGAACTCCTTGAAGCCGAAGCAGATGAACGACACGGTGCGGGCCGCGCCGATGAAGAACGCCAGGATGTGGGACGCCTTGACGGGGGTGCTCGCGGTCTCCTGGCCAGAGGCGTCGGCGGCGCTCAGAGAGGCGGGCTGCGGCGTGGTCATGCCGGACAGCACGTCGCCGAAGGCGTGCAGGTCACTGGTGGCGGTCAGCCGATCGGCCTCGTGCTGGCTGAAGGGCGCCTCGTCCGCCACCAGCTTGTACATCACGGTGCCCGGGATGGCGATGATAAGCGCGCCCGCGTCGAGCAGGGTCAGCCGACGTCCCGGCGCGATGACATGCTCGTAGAGCCAGGTCAGGATCGGGATGCGGATGCGCAGGTTGAGCAGCGCCTTCAGCCCCTCGATCGCCAGCTCGACCAGCTTGAGCAGCGTCACCGTGCCGTTCTCCACCGTGGCCAGGACCGCCTCGCTCAGCGCGGTGAACACCTTCTCGAACATGGTCGCGAAGTCGAGCGAGGCGAAGCCGGCGGCGATGTCGAGCGCGACCTGCTTGAAGGCGTCCTCGATGACGTGGATCTCGTTGACCGCGAAGTCCTTGAGCACGCCGAGCAGGCTGGTGCCCTCGAAGTCGAGCTCGGTGACGTGGCCGCCGGTGAAGGTGCCGTCGGAGACCTTGTTGTAGGTCCAGTTCGTCCGCGCATCCGGCGTCTGCGCGCGCACGCCGAAATGGCTCGTGGCGCCGGACAGGCCGACCGAGCCGGCGTCGCCCAGCTTGGCCACCGGGCTGCCGGCGGCGAGCTGCTCACGCATGCGGTCGAACAGCGACGAGGTCTCCTTGGCCAGCGAGGCGACCGATCGGGCGGCGTAGTCGAGGCCGTGATTGACCGCGGTGCGCACGACATCGTGGGCACGGAGCACGTCGTTCCAGTTGAAGATGAAGCCGAGCCATCGAACCAGCTTGTTGAATGCCACGCCGATCTCGTGGAACACCTGCTTGACGACATCCCAAACCTGCTCGGCGAAGTGGATGACGGCGGTGAACGCTTCCTCCAGGCCATGGATGACGATCTTCACCCCCTCCTTCACCTTCTCAAAGATGAAATGGGTGGCCTTGACGATGCCGTTCTTTACCGCATGCCAGACATCGCCGAAGAAATGGCCGACCTTGTGGAAGAAGCCGCCGCCGTGGCTCGTCTTCCGCGTCTCCGGCGCCGACAGCTTGGCGAGCTCGGTCTTGTCGGTGATCAGCCGGGGCGTGCCCTTGCCGACCTCGATGCCCCAGTGGTAGCCGTCAGGCAGGGCGGCGAGGTTGATCGGCTTGGCAATGCGGCTGCCGGCCGTGGCGGCGGCGACCGAGCCCGGCGGCTGGTCCCCTGCTTCCACCCTGACCCCGCTCGCCGCCGGGTGGGCGGGCAGCTCGCCGTGCAGCTTGATCAGCTCGCGCACGGCCTGGGCGCCGCCGTCGAGCGCCTCGGCGTCGGCATGGGCGACCAGCGGCTCGGTTTCGTCGCCGCGCCCGGTCGGTACGCGCGCGGACTTCAGGGCCTGGCCGTCGAGCCCGGCCAGCTTGCGGGCGATGACCGGCTTCGGATCAAGGTCGAACGGCGCTGCCATGTCCTTTGTGTGGATGCGGATTACCGGAGCCGACAAGGAGGCCACCCGGGTCGACACCGCCAGCATGCCGCGCTCATCGGTGGCAACGGTGGCGCTGTCCCGCTGCTCGTCGACGAAGTAGTGCCGGCCGTTGAGCCCGACCAGGGTGAGCTCGGAAGCATTGACGGTGACCGGCTCGTCGACGATCGGATTGTCCTCGCCGTCGGTCAGCAGGATCTGCGTCGTGAAGCAGTCCGCCTCGACCGTGTCCTCGGTCGCGTCCAGGAGGATCGGGTGCTCGAGCCAGCGCGTGGTGACCGGATCGCGCCAGAGATGGTGCAGTTGGCTGTCGGCGTCGACCGTGAACAGGTCGATCGAGTCGGTGTCGGGATTCCGCCACGCCGTCATCTGGCCGACGCGCTGCTCGAGCGCGAACGGCTCGCCCCAGCCGCTCGGCAGCTGCTCGGCGGCGAACCAGACGACGCCGTCGGCGGTGAGCGCCCACACTTCAAGCCGTCCGTCGGTGAAGCGGCCCGCGGCCATCCGGGCCGCCGGGTACTGGAAGGTGACGCTGCCGATCGCGGTGCTGGCGGCGGTGAGCTGGCTCGTGTCCTTGGTAAGCTGCTGGGACGGGGTCAGGTGGTAGAGCCGGTCGCTGCCCAGGAACAGATCGGTGTTCCCGTGGACGGGCGGAGGGACGGCGAAGGCGCCAATGCTGAAGTCGACCGGCACGAGGTGATTGTAGAAGGTGAAGTCGGGCAGGGAGGTGACGACCAGCCGGTTCGTCGTCTCGTCGACCTTGATCAGCGTGTAGAGCAGGGCGTCGACCTGGGCCAGCTTCTCAAGCTTGCGGTTGTGGCCGATGGCCAGCTGCAGGACCGCCTCGCCGTTGAGCGGCAGCGGCACCTCGCGCCACAGCCAGCCGGTGTCGGTGGGGTCGGGGTTGACCAGGTAGCTGGCGACGTGCCCGTCCGCATCGGCGGTGGCGACGGCGACCAGCACGTCGCCGGTCTTGGTGGCGCCGGTGCCGAGCGCGGTGACGCGGACGTCGTTGCGGTTCCCGCGGAACACCCAGCGCCCCGGCTTCCTGCCCGGCGTCATGTCGGAGGTGAAGTAGAGCTTCGGATTGTTGCGGTGCTCATTGTCATGGAGGGCGACGGCGAGGATCGGCGTGCCGTCCGGCGCCTGCGCGGTGGTCAAGTGAGTCGCCTCGGTCCAGCCGTCGAAATCCTCGCTCAAGTCGGTGCGTTGCCACCCGGTGGCGCTGCCGCCGGCCTTGGTGAACATGTAGACGCGCTTATCGCTGCCGATGGAGAAAAAGAGCAGGCCGCCGTCGCGGTCCATGGCGGTGGCGATCTCGGTCTCGCCGCTCACGGGCGAGCCGGCCATGTAGGTCTTCATGAGCTCGGACGACAGGGACAGGTTGAGCATCGGAGGGCCTCCGCCGGAAAGTGCAGGACATCTGGAGCAGGGAATGGAGGTCGCGTGTCGGCTTGACGTCGCCGCGGTCGACCGGAAACGATCAGTTCTTGATGGTCGTTGTCATGATGAGATGCCCCTCTTGGGACATCGTGGCATCCTTGAAGAAAAACTGGGACCCGGCCGGTAGCACCAACCTGGTCTTGATATTGCCAGTGATGTTCGAAAAGTCCGCGTTTATTTTGTTGTGCCAGTCGCCTGAAGACAAGTTTTCGAAGACATTCGGCGCCAGCCCAAAGGAAAATATTTTCAGGACTACGTCGCCGAAGACCGAAAGCACGCTTTCGAATTTGCCGAGAGCATTCTTGTGATTGTGGTGCTCCTGCTTGACCGGAGAATTGCTGACCTCGATCGCCAAATTGTTGGTCTTGTCGAAGGTGAAGGTCAAGGTCGTTGTCCAGGACATCTGCCCGTCCGTGTAGCCGATCTTCGAGCCGGCCCGGTCATGCACGTCCTGGCGAAAGGTGGAGACGAAGGCGGCGGTGATCCTCGGCTGATGGACCACCGGTGAGACGGTGACGCTGATCGTGCCGCCCTGATCATTGCCCTTAGCAACGTGGAGCGACGAGCCGGTCTGCTGGAACTCGCCAAGCGTGGCGCCGAGCTGAGCGGCGATGGGCGGCAGGATCTTCGCCATCAACAGCTCCTGGGCGATGACGAAGGCGCCCTGAACATTGTCCGCCGTGATCCAGTTGTGGGTGAACAGGCCGTGGTTGCCGCCGGGCACCTTGGCGCCGCCGGTGACCGACAGGAAGTTGAGAGCGCTGCGGTCGATAATCTTCGGCTCCGGATACACCGAATAAGTGGTGCCGGTCGGCAGGAAGTCGGCGTTCGGCTCGTTCGTGGTGCGGTTGGTAACCGCATAGCCGAAGATGAACGGATTGTCGGACCCCTTGAGCCCGTTGATCATGGCCTGAACATTTGACCGGACCTGATTGAGCACCGTCGGGTCGGTCATCTCCTGGCTCTGGGCATCGTCGGGCGGCGAGAACTCGAAATTGTCGACCAGGTCGGCATCCTCAAAATTAAGGAACAAATGCCGGATGTCGTACATATCGCTGGTGAAGTGCTGCAGCTGCCGCTTCACCGCGTTCGGCACCTTCCTGTGCTCCTGCAGGGCCTGCTGGGCGATGTCGGCAAGGCTTAAATTGACACTCAGCTTCAGGTACCAGCCGGTCACATCGACCCGCTTGGGGACGACGGTCGGCACGTTGCTGCTGTCGAAGCCGATGGCGCCGTAGGTCATCGAGCCGGAGGCCACGGGGAAGGTCAGGTCGACCTTGCGAGCCGAGGCATCGCCGGTGGCCATGTCCACGACCGGCGTGTCCAATTCGGCGTCGATGCCGGTGAGGCCATGGGGGCCGGCATAGCTCCAGCGGCCCGGTAGCAGCGAAAGAGCCGAGAGCAACGCTATCTGGTTGTTTAAGGTGCGCTGGGTAAGCGCGTAGATCAAATCGAAGCCGTTCAGATCATGGCCGAGCGGAGACGACATGGCGGCTCTCTTTCCTACGAATCGCGATTGAGCGCCATGCATAGAGTTTTATACCAAAGCACCGCAATCGAGATTGTGCCCGACGCGCATCTTTGTTGTTTCAGCGCCGGGGCGTAGGGTCGCTGCACATGCCAAGCAACGCCTTTTCAAGGCTTTCTCACCAGACGCGGTGGCATCGGCGTGGTGCGCCGGGCGGACGAGGCGGCTCGTTCCCTGTCCCGGTCAAGCGCGTCCGGCCCTCATCGAGTCGGCCGTCTCACGCGAAGAGGACGCCCGCCACCGCCGCCTCACGGACCCGAGGCGCGGCAGCGGACGCCCGTCGGGGCACAGACGGCCTCGGGCCGGGGCCGGGGCGCGCCCGTGCGACCCGGCCCGGCCAGATCACGCCTCGGCCAGGGGCACGGTAACGAACTGCTGCTGGCCGTCGCGCTGGATCAGCATCAGCGCCCGCTCGCGGCCGGCCTCGCGCGCCGCGCTGAGCGCCGAGCGCACCGCGTCCGGGCTTTCCACCGCCTCCTGATTCACCTGCAGGATGACGTCCCCCGGCACCAGGCCGGTCTCGGCCGCCGGCGTGCCCTGGGTGACCTCGGTGATCACCACGCCCTCGGTGCCTTCCGGCAGCCCGAAGCGCTCGCGCGAGGCCGGGCCCAGCTGCGCCAGGCTCATTCCCAGCGTCTGCGACTCCGGCTCCGGCACCGCCTCCTCCTGCTGCAGCGCGGCCAGCTCGGCCTCCTCCGGCGGGGTGCCGATGGTGACCTCCAGGGTCTCCTCCTCGCCGTTGCGCCACACCGTCACCGGCACGGTGCTGCCGCTTGCCGTCTCGGCGACCCGCTCGGGAAGGTTGCCGGCCTCCTCAAGCGGCTCGCCGTCGTAGCCGATGATCACGTCGCCCTGGCGCAGGCCCGCCGCAGCGGCCGGGCCGCCGTCGAGCACCTCGGCGACCAGCGCGCCGCGCGCCTGATCTAGGCCGACCGCGTCGGCGATCTCGTCGCTCACCGGCTGGAAGCTGACGCCGAGCCAGCCACGGCGGACCGACCCGAACTCGCGCAGATCGGCGATGACCTCCTTGGCCAGGGTCGCCGGCACCGCGAAGCCAATGCCGATATTGCCGCCGCTCGGGCTGAAGATCGCCGTGTTGACGCCGATCACGTCGCCCTCGACATTGAAGGTCGGCCCACCCGAGTTGCCGCGGTTGATCGGTGCGTCGATCTGCAGGAAGTTGTCGTAGGGGCCCGAGCGGAGGTCACGGTTGCGCGCCGACAGGATGCCGACGGTCACCGTGCCGCCCAGCCCGAACGGATTGCCCACGGCGATCACCCAGTCGCCGATGCGGACCGCTTGGTCGTCGCCGAACTCGGCGTAGGGCAGGGGATCGTCGGCGTCGATCTTGAGCAGCGCCAGGTCGGTTTTCGGGTCGCGGCCGATCAGCTCCGCCTGAAAGCTTCGGCCGTCGTTGAGCACGACGTCGATGTCCTCGGCCTGGCGGACGACATGGTCGTTGGTCACGACAAAGCCGTCCGGGTCGACGATGAAGCCGGAGCCGAGCGCTTGGCGCTCCTGCGGCAGCGAGGGGCCGCCGTCGGACGGGCCGTTCTCGAAGAAGCGGCGGAAGAACTCCTCGAACGGCGTGCCCTCGGGCAGGTCGGGCATGTCCGGCAGCATGCCGTGCGGCCGGTCGGCCATGTCGATCCGCTGTGTCGTGGCGATGTTGACCACGGCGGGCGCCACCGCCTCGACCATGTCGGCAAAGCTCGGCGGCGCCGGCTGCTGAATGTCGACCGGATCCCGGGTGTCGGCTTCCTGGGCCTGGCTCGGCCCGGTCACCCAGCCCGGCGCGGCGACGACCAGCCCCATCGCGGCCGCGCCCGCAAGGGCGCCGCCGAGCCAACCGCGCCGGGAGTGCACGGCGGACGGACGGCGACTGGTGTGGCCTTCGACGTTCTCACTCATGGATGATCCTCTTGTTGCATTCCGCGAATAGCGGCGTATGCATCGTCCCGATGACGATCCGGCCTGCGACGGACGCCGGAGTCGCCCGGGCAGCCTATAGCGGTCGATATGGCCAAATAGGGGCGCCACGGGCCGTTCACACCCGCCCGGAGTCGCATTCGCGACACGGGTCCGGCACGAATGCTCCCGAGAACCCGCGACCCGGTCATCCGCTCCCCGGACGACGACACTGATCGACGGTCGCCGCCCGATCCGCCGACGGCCGGCGCCGGCCGCGCTACCGCCCGAGCACCCGCATCGCCTCGACGATGCCGATGAACAGGTGGTAGAGCGAGGTGGTCGGCATCCACGGGTCCACCGGCGCGCCCTCGCGGCTGAGCAGTTCATGGAATCCCGGGTGATCGGCACCGAGGAAGTGCCGGAACAGCGCGGTCAGCTGCCGCTCGGCCCGATCCCGAGCCGCCGGGTCGCCGGTCCGCTCGTGCACGGCGAGGTGGGCCTTGAGAGCCTCGGTCTGCGGCCAGAGCCGCTTGGTGTCCCGGCGGATCTCGCCCCGTCGGCCCACCCCCTCGTAGGCGGCGAACGGCCGGGCCGGATCCGGCTCGACGCCGTGGGCGAGGGCGAACCGGTAGAGCCGATCGGCGATGTCGAGGCCGCGGCCGGTGCCGGCCATGCGGGCGTACTGGTGCAGCAGCCAGACCCACTCGAGATGATGTCCGGGCTCGCGCCAGCCGCCGTCGGGCTCGGGCGCCGGCCGCCAGTCCAGGGTGAAGAACTCGCCCAGGCTGCCGGTGTCGTGGTCGAGGAAATGCCGGTCCAGGAGATCGAGCACGCCCGAGGCCCGGTCCAGCCATTCCCCGTCGCCCGTGGCCTCGAACAGCGCCAGCAGCGCCTCGAAAAGGTGCATGTGCGGGTTCTGGCGCCGCGGCAGGGGAATGTCGAGCAGGCCTTCCCGGATGAATTCGTGGTAGCCGGCGCCGTGCGGATCAACGAGCCGGCGGTCCATGAACCCGATGGTGCGCCGTGCCAGGTCGAGCGGCTCACCCTCGCCGGTCGCCCGATGCAGCCAGGCCATGGCCAGCAGCACGAAGGTGTGGTCGTAGGTGTCCTTGGTGATGTCGGCGGGCCGTCCGGCGCGGCTGAAGGCGTGGAACCAGCCGCCGTCGGTGCGGTCCCAGCCTCTGGCCATCAGGAAGACGAAGCCGTGCCGTGCCGACTCCAGCGCCCAGGCGGGGGCGCCCAGCAGATGGGCGTGGCTGAACACATAGGTTTGCCGGGCCTGGACCAGCAGGCTCTTGGGGTCGTCGCGCACGGGCCGCCGGTCCGGCCCCAGGCGCTCGAAGAAGCCGCCCTGCTCCCGGTCGGCGCCGGTCTCCGCCCAGAAGGGCAGGACGGTGTCGAGCAGCCACGGCCGCAGGGGCGGCACGACGGCGGCGGTGTCGCGGATGTCGGGATCGCTGTCGCTCATGGCGGTCGGCCTCGCCACACGGTCAGGCGCGCTGAAGGGTCAGCTGGGCGGCGGCCAGATCCTCGAGCGCCGTGCCGACCGACTTGAACAGGGTGATCTGGCTGTAGAAGCGCCGGCCCGCCCGGTCGCCCCGGGTCAGGTCGAACAGGTCGCCGGCGATGTCGGACACCTGGATCAGCCCGGCGGCGATCGGCTGGGCGATGTCGCCGGCCTCGGCGAGCGCCCCGTCGCGCGTGTCGACGAACAGGCGCGCGCGCAGGATGACGCCGTCGTCGACCTCGCGCATGTCCGGAGCGAAGCCGCCGACCAGGTCCAAGTGGGTGCCCGGCTGCAGCCATTCACCGTGGATCAGCGGCGCGGTCGCCATGGTGGCGCAGCTCACGATGTCGGCGCCGCGCACCGCCGCCTCGAGATCCTCGGTGGCGTCGCAGCGCAGGCCGCGCCGGGCCAGGCGGCGGGCCAGCCGGCGCGCCTTGTCCGCGGTGCGGCCCCAGATCAGCACGTCGCGGATCGGCCGGGCCCGGCAGTGCGCGGCGACCAGGTGCGGAGCGAGCGCGCCGGTGCCGACCATGAGCAGCCGCGAGGAGTCCTCCCGCGACAGGTAGAGGGAGGCGAGCGCCGAGGCGCCGGCGGTCCGGCGAAGGGTGAGCGCCGGCCCGTCGATGAGCGCGAGCGGCGCCCCGGTCCGGCCGTTGAGCAGGAGATAGGCGCCCATCACCGTCGGCAGGCTGTGCCGAGCATTGTCCGGAAACACGGTGACGGTCTTGACGCCGATGTGCCGGCCGATCTGCCAGGCCGGCATCAGCAGCAGCGTGGCCTCGTCCTGGCCGAGATTGGCGATCGCATGCTGGTGCCGGGCCGGAACCACACAGCCGATGCGGAACATCTGCCGCAGACGCTCGATGAGCAGGCCGTAGTCGAGAGCGGTCTCGACCTCCGCGGCGCTCACCACCCGCATGCCCGGTCCTGCATCGCCATCCTCCCGCCCACGCCGCGTCCCGGTCGGCCGGGCGAGGCGCCGGTCCCGGACTGGCCTGGTCGGGAATCATGGCGGCGAATCGGCGCGAAGGCAAACCCGATTGGCCGCCGCGGCGGCGGCCGCGGTCGGGCACCAGTCCGCGTTCGCGCCGCGTCAGCCGGTCGAGCGGGGCGCCTCGAGTGCCGGGGTGCCGCTGCCGTCGGGCGCGCGCTCCCGGGCCGCGGCCTCGCCGGCAGCGCGGCCGGCGGCCACCGCGCGGGCGCGCTAGGCCACCCCCGTCGCCCCCACCTCCGCCATGGCCAGGCGGTCGCGCAAGCGCCGGCGCAACAACTCGGC
>CAZTHL010000036.1:0-29007 GCA_964613585.1 uncultured Mycobacteriaceae bacterium
GGAAACGCCGGCGCGGCGCGCGAGGGAAACATGGAGTGGGCGACGTGCCGGCCCGGGTTCGAGGCCGGTGTCGCGAACGAGGCATCCGCGACGGGGGTGGATCAGGTCCAATGCCGAAACTGACCATCGACGACATCGAGATCGAGGTGGAGGCCGGCACGTCGATCCTGCAGGCATGCGAGGAGCTCGGCATCGAGATCCCGCGCTTCTGCTACCACGACCGCCTCTCGGTGCCGGCCAACTGCCGCATGTGCCTGGTCGAGATGGAGCGGTCGCCCAAGCCGGTCGCCTCCTGCGCGATGC
Source organism: uncultured Mycobacteriaceae bacterium (assembly GCA_964613585.1). Classification (GTDB taxonomy): domain Bacteria; phylum Pseudomonadota; class Alphaproteobacteria; order DSM-16000; family Inquilinaceae; genus CAZTHL01. The sequence goes on from CAZTHL010000036.1 coordinate 304, forward strand.
CGGCCGCCGACGGCATGGTCATCCGCACCGACACCGAGATGGTGCACAAGGCCCGTCGCGGGGTCATGGAGTTCCTGCTGATCAATCATCCGCTCGACTGCCCGATCTGCGACCAGGGCGGCGAGTGCGACCTGCAGGACCAGGCCATGGCCTACGGGTTCGACCGCAGCCGCTACCAGGAGGCGAAGCGGGCGGTGAAGGAGAAGTATCTGGGCCCGCTCATCAAGACCTTCATGACCCGGTGCATCCACTGCACGCGCTGCATCCGCTTCGCCGACGAGATCGCCGGGGTGCCCGAGCTGGGCGCCACCGGCCGCGGCGAACACATGGAGATCGGGCCCTATATCGAACACGCGATTACCTCCGAGCTGTCGGGCAACATGATCGACATCTGCCCGGTGGGGGCGCTGACCTCGAAGCCCTACGCCTTCGCCGCGCGCCCCTGGGAGCTGAAGAAGACCGACACGATCGACGTTCTGGACGCCGTCGGCTGCAGCATCCGGGCGGACTCGCGCGGCAGCGAGGTGATGCGGATCCTGCCGCGGCTGCATGAGGACGTGAACGAGGAGTGGATCAACGACCGCACACGCTTCGCCTATGACGGGCTCAAGCGGCAGCGGCTCGACCGGCCCTATGTCCGCCGCGACGGGCGCCTGCAGCCGGCCAGCTGGACCGAGGCGTTCCAGCGCATCGCCGAGGTCATGCACGGCCTCGACGGGTCGGCGATGGCAGCGATCGCCGGCGATCTGTGCGACGCCGAGTCGATGGTCGCGCTCAAGGATCTGATGCAGGCGGCGGGCTCGCCCCACATCGATTGCCGGCAGGACGGCGCCCGTCTGCCCACCGATCAGCGCGCCGGCTACCTGTTCAACACCGGCATTGCCGGTATCGAGCAGGGCGACGCGGTGCTCATCGTCGGTTCGAACCCGCGCTGGGAAGCCACCCTGATCAACGCCCGGCTGCGCAAGCGCTGGCTGATGGGCGGCGTGACGACGCCGCTCAAGGTCGGCCTGATCGGGCCCCGGGTCGACCTGTCGTTCCGCGTCGACTACCTGGGCGCCGGACCGCAGACGCTGGAGGAGGTGGCCGACGGCCGGCATCCGTTCAGCCAGGTGCTGCGCGACGCGGAGCGGCCCATGATCATCGTCGGCATGGGCGCGCTGGCGCGGCCCGACGGGGCGGCCGTGCTCGACCTGTGCCGCCGGCTTGCCGAGAGCCACGGCATGGTGCGCGACGGGTGGAACGGCTTCAACGTGCTGCACACCGCGGCGGCGCGGGTCGGCGGCCTCGATCTGGGCCTTGTTCCCGGCCATGGCGGCCGCGACGTGCCGGGCATCCTGGCCGGCGCGGAGAGCGGCGAGATCCGCCTGGTCTGGCTGCTGGGCGCCGACGAGCTCGACACGACTCGGCTGGGGGAGGCCTTCGTGGTCTACCAGGGACATCACGGCGACCGTGGGGCGCACCGGGCCGACGTGATCCTGCCGGGTGCTGCGTACACCGAGAAGAACGGCCTGTACGTCAACACGGAAGGCCGGGTGCAGCAGGGCCGCATGGCCGTCTTCCCGCCGGGCGACGCCCGTGAGGACTGGAAGATCATCCGCGCCTTCAGCGACTGGATCGACCGCCGGCTGCCCTATGACTCGCTGCGCGAGGTGCGCGACCGGCTGGCTCAGGCGAGCCCGGTCTTCGCCGCCATCGATCAGCCGGAGCCGGCGCCGTGGGGCGTCTTCGGCACGCCGGGCCCGCTCGACCCGGCGCCGTTCACGTCGCCGATCGAGACGTTCTACATGACCGACCCGATCAGCCGCGCCTCGCCGACGATGGCAGCTTGCGTCAGTGAGATCCTTCGCCCGGCAATGCAGGAACGGACCGGCACCCATGGGTGATTTCTGGACGCTCTACGCGTGGCCGACGCTGCTCACCGTCAGCCAGATCTTCGCGATCATCACGCCTCTGCTGCTGGCCGTCGCGTATCTCACCTACGCCGAGCGCAAGATCATGGGCGCCATGCAGCTGCGCCAGGGGCCCATGGTGGTCGGGCCGTTCGGGCTGCTGCAGCCGATCGCCGACGGGCTGAAGCTTTTCGTCAAGGAGACGATCATCCCGAGCGGCGCGAACCGGGCCGTGTTCCTGATCGCGCCGATGCTCACCTTCTTCCTCAGCCTTCTGGCCTGGGCGGTGATCCCGGTCGATCTCGGCTGGGTGATCGCCGACATCAATGTCGGTGTGCTGTACCTGTTCGCCATCTCCTCGCTCGGCGTGTACGGCATCATCATGGCCGGCTGGGCGTCAAACTCGAAATACGCCTTCCTCGGCGGGCTGCGGTCGGCCGCACAGATGGTGTCCTACGAGGTGTCGATCGGCTTCGTCATCATATCGGTGCTGCTGTGCGTCGGCTCGCTCAATCTGACCGACATCGTCCTGGCGCAGCAGACCGTGTGGTTCGCCATCCCGCTGCTGCCGATGTTCATCGTCTTCTTCATCTCGGCGGTGGCGGAAACCAACCGGCTGCCCTTCGACCTGCCGGAAGGCGAGTCTGAGCTGGCCGGCGGCTTCATGGTCGAGTACTCGGCCATGACCTACGCGCTCTTCTTCCTCGGCGAGTACGCCAACATGATCCTGATGAGCGCGTTCACCACCATCCTGTTTCTCGGCGGCTGGCTGCCGCCGATCGATGTGGCGCCGTTCAACTGGATCCCGGGCGTCATCTGGTTCGCGCTCAAGGTTGCGTTCCTGCTGTTCGTGTTCATCTGGATCCGCGCGACCTTCCCGCGCTTCCGGTACGATCAGCTGATGCGCCTGGGGTGGAAGATCTTCCTGCCGCTGTCGCTGGCCTGGGTTGTCCTGACCGCCGGCGTCCTGGTGGCCTTCGGCTGGCTGCCGGAGTGAGCGGTCACGCTTCGGGCAACGACCAAGGGGTTGAGAGATGAGCTTCATCGATCGCGCGGCGCGCAGCTTCCTGCTGGCGGAGCTCGCCTCGGGCATGGCGCTGACCTTCAAGTACATGTTCAAGCCGAAGGTGACGCTGAACTATCCATACGAGAAGGGGCCGCTCAGCCCGCGTTTCCGCGGCGAGCATGCCTTGCGCCGCTACCCGAACGGAGAGGAGCGGTGCATCGCCTGCAAGCTGTGCGAGGCGATCTGCCCGGCTCTGGCGATCACGATCGAGGCGGAGCCGCGTGAGGACGGCAGCCGCCGGACGACGCGCTACGACATCGACATGACCAAGTGCATCTATTGCGGCATGTGCCAGGAGGCCTGCCCGGTGGATGCGATCGTCGAGGGGCCGAACTTCGAGTTCTCGACCGAGACGCGCGAGGAGCTCTACTACAACAAGGCAAAGCTGCTGGAAAACGGGGATCGCTGGGAGCCGCAGCTGGCCGCGAACATTGCGGGCGACGCGCCTTATCGTTAAGACGGTGACATCCGCCCGGGGACGGGGCTGAGACGCCGCTCCGGGCGCACGCGCGTCATGCCGCCCCGCCTTCGGCGAGGCGGCCTCCTCCCGCTTGCCGCGTCTTGGGACCCGAGGGATGACGATCCCGGCACTCGCCTTCTACCTGTTCGCAGGCATCACGATCGCCTCGGCGGTCATGGTCATCTCCGCCCGCAATCCGGTCCATTCGGTCCTCTTCCTGATCCTCGCCTTCTTCAATTCAGCGGCGCTGCTCGTCCTGCTCGGCGCCGAGTTCATCGCCTTCATCCTGATCGTGGTCTATGTCGGCGCGGTCGCCGTCCTGTTCCTGTTCGTGGTCATGATGCTGGACATCAACTTCGGCGAGCTTCGGCGCGGCTTCCTGCAATATCTCCCGGTGGGCGGCCTGGTCGCGCTGATCCTGCTTGTCGAGCTGGGCCTGGTCATCGGCGGCTGGGTGATCGCGCCCGGGGCGATCGTCAGCGCGCAGGCGCCGGCGCCTCCGCCGGAGCAGGTGACCAACACCGAGGCGCTGGGCCGGCTGATCTACACCGAGTACCTTTACCTGTTCCAGGCGTCGGGGCTGGTGTTGCTGATCGCCATGATCGGCGCGATCGTGCTGACCTTGCGGACCCGCCCGGCGGTGCGCAAGCAGGACCCGGGTGCGCAGGCCAGCCGGCGGCGCGAGGATGTGATCGCCGTCACCCGGGTCAATGTCGGCGACGGAGCGTGACGCGATGATCGGGCTCGGACACTATCTCACGGTCGCGGCGATCCTGTTCACTCTGGGCATCATGGGGATCTTTCTCAACCGCCGCAACGTGATCATCATCCTCATGTCGATCGAGTTGATGCTGCTGGCGGTCAACATCAACCTCGTCGCCTTCTCGGCGTCGCTCAACGATCTCGTCGGCCAGATCTTCGCCCTGTTCGTCCTGACCGTCGCGGCGGCCGAGGCGGCCATCGGGCTCGCCATTCTGGTCGTGTACTTCCGAAACCGCGGCACCATCGAGGTCGCGGATGTCAGCCTGATGAAGGGCTAGGGCGCGCGGGCCATGGAAACGCTGGCGATCTTCCTGCCGCTGATCGGCTACCTGGTGGCCCGGCTGGGCGCGCGCTGGATCGGCGACACCGGCGCCATGGCGGCAACGGTGGCGGCCGTCAACCTGTCGCTGCTGATCTCCATCTGGCTGTTCGTCGACGTCGCGATCAACGGCAACGCGCGGACGATCGAGCTGTTCACCTGGATCGACAGCGGCGAGTTCGAGCTGTCCTGGGCGCTCAGGCTCGACACGCTGACCGCGGTGATGCTGATCGTGGTCACCGGCGTGTCGGGCATGGTGCACATCTACTCGATCGGCTACATGCACCATGACCCGCACAAGCCGAAGTTCTTCGCCTATCTGAGCCTGTTCACCTTCATGATGCTGATGCTGGTGACGGCCGACAACCTGGTGCAGATGTACTTCGGCTGGGAAGGGGTCGGCCTCGCCAGCTACCTGCTCATCGGCTTCTGGAACGAGCGGCCCAGCGCCAACACGGCGGCCATCAAGGCCTTCGTGGTGAACCGGGTCGGCGACTTCGGTTTTGCCCTCGGCATCATGGGCGTGTTCTTCCTGTTCGGCTCGGTCCAGTTCGAGACGATCTTCGCCGCCGTGCCGGACATGGCCGACGCGACCTTCGAGTTCCTCGGGGTCGAGGTGCACGCTCTCACCACCATCTGCCTGTTGCTGTTCCTCGGCGCGATGGGCAAGTCGGCCCAGCTGGGCCTGCACACCTGGCTGCCCGACGCCATGGAGGGCCCGACCCCCGTCTCGGCCCTGATACATGCCGCGACCATGGTGACCGCCGGGGTGTTCATGCTGGCCAGGCTGTCACCGCTCTACGAGTTTGCGCCGGTCGCGCTGGCAGTGGTCGCGGTGATCGGCGCGCTGACCGCGTTCATCGCGGCGACCATCGGTCTGACCCAGTTCGACATCAAGCGGGTGATCGCCTACTCGACCATGAGCCAGCTCGGCTACATGTTCTTCGCGATCGGCGTCTCGGCCTACTCGGCGGCGATCTTCCACCTGATGACCCACGCCTTCTTCAAGGCGCTGCTGTTCCTGGGCGCCGGGTCGGTCATCCATGCCATGTCGGACGAGCAGGACATGCGCCGGATGGGCGGCATCTGGCGGCAGATCCCCTATACCTACACGCTCATGTGGATCGGCAGCCTGGCGCTCGCCGGCATCGGCATCCCCGCGATCTACGGCTTTGCCGGCTTCTATTCCAAGGACATCATCCTGGAGTCCGCGTTCGCGGCGCATTCCTGGTTCGGCACCCTGGCCTTCTGGCTCGGCATCGCGGCCGCGCTGATGACCGCCTTCTACAGCTGGCGGCTGCTGTTCCTGACCTTCCACGGCGAGCCGCGGGCCGACGAGAAGGTCATGGCGCATGTTCATGAGTCGCCCTGGGTGATGATCGGGCCGCTCGTCGTCCTCGGGCTCGGCTCGCTGTTCGCCGGCATTCTTGCCTATGATGCCTTCGTCTATCACGGCCGCGAGGCCTTCTGGGGCGGGAGCCTGTTCGTCCTGGGCGAGGACGTCATCGAGGCGGCGCATCACGTGCCGTTCTGGGTCAAGATCCTGCCCGTCATCATGGGCCTGACCGGCATCGGCCTTGCCTGGCTGTTCTACATTCGACAGCCCGATCTGCCGAGGCGCGTGTCGGCCGGCCTGGCGCCGATCAACACCCTGTTCTTCAACAAATGGTACTTCGACGAGGCCTATGATCGCCTGTTCGTCCGCCCGGCCGGATGGCTCGGCCGCAGCCTGTGGAAAGGCGGCGACGGCGCGATCATCGACGGTCTCGGCCCGGACGGCCTGACGCGGGTCGCGCGGATCACCGCGCGGCGGGTGGCACGTCTGCAGACCGGCTACATCTTCCACTACGCCTTTGCCATGCTGATCGGTGTCGTGCTGTTCGTCAGCTGGTACTTCTACCGCTTCTGAGCGTGCGCTCGTGCGTTCCCATCGCCCCGGTTCCGGAGCCACGTCGCCATGAGCTGGCCGATCCTGTCGCTCATCACCTTCGTGCCGACGATCGGCGCGGCCTTCATCTTCCTGCTGGCGCGCGGAACGCCGGAGCAGGTCGCCCGCAACGCCCGCTACATGGCGCTGTGGACCTCGCTTGCCGCCTTCGTCCTGTCGCTGTTCGTCTGGTTCGGCTTCGACCGGACCACCTCCGCCTTCCAGTTCCAGGAAAGGATCGAGTGGTTCCCGGCGTTCAACATCGGCTACCATATGGGCGTGGATGGCATCTCCATGATGTTCGTCCTGCTTTGCACGGTGCTCACGCCGCTGTGCATCCTGGCCAGCTGGGAGTCGATCAAGGACCGGGTCAAGGAGTACATGATCGCGTTCCTCATCCTCGAGACCATGATGGTCGGGATGTTCTGCGCGCTCGATTTCGTTCTCTTCTACGTGTTTTTCGAAGGTGTGCTGATCCCGATGTTCGTCATCATCGGGATCTGGGGCAGCGGTGAGCGCCGCATCTATGCGGCTTTCAAGTTCTTCCTGTACACCCTGCTCGGCTCCGTGCTGATGATGCTGGCGCTGATCGCCATGTATCTGCATGCCGGGACCACCGACATTCCGGTGCTGCTGGAGACGGCGTTTCCACCGGGAATGCAGTTCTGGCTGTGGCTGGCCATGTTCGCGTCGTTCGCTGTCAAGGTGCCCATGTGGCCGGTGCATACGTGGCTGCCGGACGCCCACGTCGAGGCCCCGACCGCGGGCTCCGTCATCCTGGCCGGTGTGCTCCTGAAGATGGGCGGCTACGGGTTCCTTCGCTTCTCCATCCCGATGCTGCCGGAGGCGACGGCGTTCTTCACGCCGCTCGTGTTTGCGCTCAGCGTCATCGCGATCATCTACACGTCGCTGGTGGCCCTGGCGCAGCAGGACATGAAGAAGCTGATCGCCTACTCCTCGGTCGCCCACATGGGCTTCGTGACCATTGGCATGTTCACGCTCACGGTCCAGGGGATCGAGGGCTCGATCTTCCAGATGCTGAGCCACGGCATCGTCTCGGCCGCCCTGTTCCTTTGCGTCGGGGTCGTCTACGACCGGCTCCACACCCGCGAGATTGCCCGCTACGGCGGGCTGGTGAACAACATGCCGGTCTATGCCTTCGTCTTCATGATCTTCCTGCTGGCCTCGGTCGGTCTGCCGGGCACCAGCGGCTTCGTGGGCGAGTTCCTGACCCTCGTGGGCGCCTTCCAGGTCAACACGTGGGTCGCGCTGCTGGCCACCACCGGGATCATCCTCGGCGCGGCGTACATGCTGCTGCTCTACCGCCGGGTCATCTTCGGGCGGCTGACCAAGGACGATCTCAAGGGGCTGCTTGACCTGAGCCCGCGCGAGGCAGCCGTCTTCGCGCCGCTGATCCTGCTCGTGCTGTGGATGGGCATCTATCCGGCGAGCTTTCTCAACGTCATGAGCGTATCCGTGGCCGAACTGATCGAGAACTACGAGCTCGCGCTGGAGGCGGCCGAGGCCCGCGATCTGGCGGCAGCCGGTGCCGATCAAGGACCAGGCCGATGACCGACTTCCCGGACCTGACGCATGCCCTTCCCGAGATCTGGCTCGCGGTCGCCGGCATGGCGTTGCTCATGGTGGGCGTGTTCCGGCAGGAGGACACGACGCGGCTGATCTCCGCCCTGACCGTGGGCAGCTTTGCTATCGCCGCGGTCCTTGTCGTCGCCTTGGACGGTACCGGGGTGACCTTCAGCGGCCTGTTCATCGCCGACGGCTTCGCCGACTTCATGAAGCTGCTGGTGCTCATCGGCTCGGCCTTGGCCGTGATCATGTCCGTCGAGTTCATCGAGCGCGAGCGTATGGCCCGGTTCGAGTATCCGGTGCTGTTCCTGTTCGCGACGCTCGGCATGCTGATGATGATCAGCGCCAACGACCTGATCTCGCTGTACATCGGGCTCGAGCTGCAAAGCCTGTCACTGTATGTCGTCGCTGCGTTCCGCCGCGACACGGTTCGCTCGTCCGAGGCGGGGCTCAAATACTTCGTCCTCGGCGCGTTGTCTTCGGGAATGCTGCTGTACGGCGCCTCGCTGGTCTATGGCTTCGCCGGCACCACCAATTTCGGGCTGCTCGCCGAGGTGCTGACTGTGGACCAGGTCGACTCCCTCGGCCTGCTTATCGGCCTCGTGTTCGTGGCCGCCGGCCTCGCCTTCAAGATCTCGGCCGTGCCGTTCCACATGTGGACACCGGACGTGTACGAGGGCGCGCCCACGCCGGTGACGGCCTTCTTCGCGGTGGCGCCGAAGATCGCCGCGATCGCCCTGTTCACCCGGGTGCTGGTCGGACCGTTCGGCGATCTCGTCGCGTCATGGCAGCAGATCGTCGTCGTGACCTCGATCCTGTCCATGGCCCTCGGCGCCTTCGCCGCGATCAATCAGAGCAACATCAAGCGGCTGATGGCCTATTCGTCGATCGGCCACATCGGCTACGCCCTGGTGGGCTTGGCCGCCGGCACCCAGACCGGCGTCCAGGGCGTGCTGATCTACATGGCCATCTACCTGGCGATGAATGTCGGGACGTTCGCCTGTATCCTTTGCATGCGGGTGAACGGCCGCATGGTGGAGGGCATTGGCGATTTGGCCGGGCTCAGCCGCACCCATCCGATGATGGCCGTGGTCCTGGCCGTCTTCATGTTCTCCTTGGCCGGCATTCCGCCGCTGGCCGGCTTCTTCGGCAAGCTTTACGTGTTCCTTGCCGCCATCGATGCCGAATTGTACACGCTTGCGGTGATCGGCGTCGTCACCAGCGTGGTTTCGGCCTTCTATTATCTCCGTATCGTCAAGCTGATGTACTTTGACGATCCGGTCGAGGCCTTCGATCGTCCGATCGGCCGGGAGATGACCGGGGTGCTGACGGTCTCCGGGCTGTTCACCATGTTCTTTTTCCTGTTTCCGTCGATCATCGTGGACACGGCCGCGTCGGCGGCGGGCACCCTGTTCGGTCCATGAGGGCGGGGCCGGGGGCCGCGCGGCCGACCGTTCCTCTCGGCTGGCGCCTGATCGAGCGTGACGCCGTCGCCAGCACCAACGACGAGGCGGCTCTCCTTCTGGCTCAAGGGCAAGGGGGCCCGGGCACCATCGTCTGGGCCCGATCGCAGCGGGCCGGCAGGGGCCGGCACGGACGGTCCTGGCAATCGCTGGAGGGGAACCTCTACTGCTCGGCGATCTTGAGCTGCGCGGCCGCTCCTCCCAGGGCGGGCGAACTGACCTTTGTCGTGGCCCTGGCGCTGGTCGAGGCCATCGAGGCGCTGGCACCCGACCTGCGGCCGCGCCTCAAATGGCCGAACGATGTGATGATCGGCGGCGCGAAGGTCTCCGGCATCCTGCTGGAAAGCGCGCCGCTCACCGGACACGCCGCGCCCCTGGTCATCGCCGGGGTCGGCGTGAATGTCGCCGCCTTCCCTGAAGGCCTTCCTTATCCGACAGGGTCCCTGCACGCCGCCGGAGCCACGGACATCACCCCCGCAGGCCTGCTCACCGCCTACGCCGCGGCGCTTCGCTCGTGGCACGGGACGTGGTGCGCCAGCGGCTTCGATATTGTGCGCGCGTCCTGGCTGGCGCGCGGCCCGGAGCCGGGGCAACGTCTCACCGTCAGGCGTGCGATGGAGACCGTCGAGGGCTTCTTCGTCACCCTGGGAAAGGACGGTGCCTTGTGCATCGACGACCCGAACGGACAAGGTCACCAGATAACGGCCGGCGATGTGATCCCTGCCGTGCAGGAGAACGGCTAGATGCTGCTGGCCATCGACGCCGGCAACACGAACGTGGTCTTTGGCGCCTACCGTGATGGCACATGGCTCGGGCTCTGGCGCATCTCGACCGACAGCCGCCGCACCGCGGACGAGTACGCGGCATGGCTTGATGCCATGTTGCGGCTGTCGGGGCTGTCGTTCGCAGAGATCAAGGCCGTGGTCATCGCCAGCGTGGTCCCCGCCGCGTCGGTCAGCCTGGGCCGCCTTTGCGACGTCCATATCCAGCGCGCTCCCCTCGTGGTCTCGACCCGGCTCGATCTCGGGATCGAGGCTCGGCTGGAACGCCCCGCGGAGGTCGGCGCTGACCGGCTGGTCAACGCGCTCGGCGCGCGGGCGGCTTACCCGCCACCGTTGATAATCATCGACATGGGCACCGCGACCACCTTCGACGTGGTGGACGCCGAAGGGCATTTCGCCGGCGGCGTCATCGCCCCGGGGCCGAACTCCTCGCTGGAGGCGCTGCACCATGTCGCGGCGGCGCTGCCGAAGGTGGACATCGTCCAGCCGGAGCGGGTCATCGGCAGGAACACCGTCGCGGCCATGACCTCCGGCATCTTCTGGGGCTATGTCGGCCTGATCGAAGGGATGGTCGACCGCATCAAGACCGAGTTCGGCCATCCCATGACGGTCATCGGCACCGGGGGCCAGGTGTCGCTGTTTCGGGACGCCAGCACCGTCATCGACCATTTTGATGACCTGTTGACCATGCGCGGCCTCCTGGCCGTGTTTGAACGCCATCACTTGGCTTGATCTTGGGAGCCGCAATGCCCAAATCCGATGGGCTCGTTTTCGTGCCGCTGGGCGGCTCCGACGAAATCGGGATGAACCTGTATCTCTACGGCCTCGACGGAAAATGGCTGATGCTCGATTGCGGCATCGGCTTCGGCGACGAGACCACCCCGGGCATTGAAATCTTGATGCCCGATCCCGGGTTTATCGAGGATCGGCGCGACGATCTTTTGGGCATTGTTCTCACCCATGGCCACGAGGATCACCTGGGGGCGATCCAGTACCTCTGGTCCCGCTTCGAATGCCCGGTCTTCGCCACGCCCTTCACAGCCGCGCTGTTGCGCTTCAAGCTGCGTGACGTCGAGACCGGGGTCGGTGTCGAGATCGTGGAGGTGCCGCTCTCCGGCACGGTCTCGCTTGGACCCTTCGAGGTGCGCTATATCGGCGTGACCCATTCGATCCCGGAATCCAACGCGGTCGTGCTGCGCACCCGTTACGGCACCGTGGTCCACACTGGGGACTGGAAGCTGGACGCGGCGCCACTGGTCGGGGAGTTGACCCAGGTGAGCGCGCTGCGCGAGGCCGGGCAGGCCGGGGTCCTTGCGGCGGTCTCGGACAGCACCAACGCGCTCGAGCATGGCCATTCCCGGTCCGAGGCGGAGGTGAGGCAAACCCTGATCGAGCTTATCGCCCGGGAGCCCAACCGGGTGGCGGTGACCGGCTTCGCCACGAACCTGGCTCGGATTCAGACCATCGCCCACGCTGCCCATGCCAACGGACGGCATTGCGCCCTGATCGGCCGGTCGCTTTGGCGCATCCACGCGGTTGCTGCCGAGACCGGCTATCTCGACGTCGCAGAGCCGTTCGTCAGCGAGCAGGATGCCGGCTACCTGCCCCGCGACAAGGTGGTGCTGGTCTGCACCGGCAGCCAGGGCGAGCCACGGGCGGCTCTCACACGGATTGCCCGCGACGATCATCCGAACATCGTACTCGAGCCCGGAGACACGGTTATCTTCTCGGCCCGGGAGATCCCGGGCAACGAGAAGGCGATTGCCCGCACGCAGAACGCGCTGGTGCGCCGTGGCATCCGGGTGATCACGCCGCATGACGAGACGCTGCTGGGACCGGTGCATGTGTCCGGACACCCTGCTCGCGAGGATCTGGCCGCGCTGTACCAGTGGCTTCGGCCGCAGATTGTGGTCCCGGTCCACGGCGACCCGCGCCGCCAGCACGCGCATGCCCGGTTCGCCCATGAGTGTCAGGTGCCCGAGACCATCGTCCCGGCGGACGGCATGATGATCCGGCTGGCTCCCGGTCCGGCGGAGGCGGTCGGCCAGGTACCCACCGGACGGCTGGCGCTCGACGGCAGCCGCCTCGTGCGCCTGGACACGAATGCCCTACGCCAGCGGCACCGACTTGTGCACAATGGCGCCGTGATGGTTAGCTTGATCGTCGACGGCGATGGATGGCCTTTGGCCGACCCTCAGGTCGGGCTGATCGGTATCGAGGATGCCGAGGACCGGGCGATCTCAGAGGAGCTGATGGGTCAGGAGCTCCGGGCTGCCGTCGAGGATTTGCCGCGGCCGCGGCGGCGCGACGACGACAGCCTGCGAGAGGCGGTGCGCCAGACACTGCGGCGATCGATACGGAGCCTGAGCGGCAAGAAGCCGATGATGGAGATTCATCTTGTACGGCTGTAAGCAGAACAGGGAGTGATACCAATGATCGGGAAGCTGAATCACGTGGCCATCGCCGTGCCGGATCTGCGTGCGGCCATGGCCCTCTATCGCGACACCCTCGGCGCCGATGTCTCGGAGCCCGAGGATCAGCCCGACCACGGGGTGACCACGGTGTTCATCCAGCTGCCGAACACAAAGGTCGAGCTGCTTTATCCCTTGGGGGACAAGTCGCCGATCGCCGGCTTTCTTGAGAAGAACCCGGCAGGTGGCATCCACCACATCTGCTACGAGGTGGAAGACATCCTTTCGGCGCGGGACCGGCTGAAGGCACAGGGCATGCGGGTGCTGGGCGACGGCAATCCTAAGCTCGGCGCGCACCACAACCCGGTCCTGTTCCTCCATCCCAAAGACTTCAACGGCACCCTGGTTGAGCTGGAGCAGGTGCCCAAGGCTGCCTAGTCATTGCAGCAGGCTCCTCTCCGTCCCCCGGCCGGAGCTTGGAGAACTTCTCTGGGCCTATCCCGCTCTATCCTTGTCTTGCCGGCTCACCGGTCGTCTGGCGCCCGCGCCGACGGCGGCCGGAGAGCCGGCCCTTCCCGGCATCGAGGCCGTCATGCCATGGCTGGGCAAGGCATCCGGCTACCCTCGCGACCTCCTCTCGATCGCCTGATATTCGAGCCCCCATGGGTCTTGTCAGCGGCATCATCGTCTTCCTGATTACCTGGTGGGTTGTGCTGTTCGCCGTGCTGCCTTGGGGCAACAGGCCGCCTGACGAGGTGACCGAGGGTCACGCGCCCAGCGCGCCGGCCAAGCCTCGTCTCCTGCTGAAGTTCGCTGTGACCACCGCCATCACCGGATTGATCTGGCTGGCGCTGTTTGGTCTGGCGGAGTCCGGCCTCATTTCGTTCCGAGAATGGGCTCGGACCCTTTAGCGGCGGCCGGCCCTCCCGGAGACAGGCAAAGCTACTGCCGGATCTCGGTCAGCCACCCGTTGCACCGGGCCTACCACGACTCCGAGTACGGCTTTCCTGCTGTCGACGAGGCGGTGCTGTTCGAGCGCTTGGCGCTCGAGATACAGCAGGCCGGCCTGTCCTGGTTGACCGTGCTGAAGAAGCGAGAGGCGCTGCGTCGCGCCTTCGACGGCTTTCAGGTGGAAGCGGTGGCACGGTACGGACCGGATGAGCATGCCCGCCTTATGGCGAACGACGAGATCATCCGAAACCGGCGCAAGATCCAGGCGATCGTGGCCAACGCCCGTCAGCTTCTGCTGTTGCGCGAGCGCGACGGTGGTTTCGCTGCATGGCTCGACGCTCAGCACCCACTGCCGCTTGATGCCTGGGTCCGGCGCTTCCGCGCCAATTTTCGCTTCGTTGGTCCGGAAATCGTGCGGGAGTTCCTGGTGAGCCTCGGCTATCTGCCGGGCGCGCATGAGGCCGACTGTCCGGTTTATGCGCACATCGCATTACTAAACCCTCCTTGGCGTCGGACAGCCGCGGTCCAACCGGAACCGTGATCAGCAATTAGGCACCTCTTTGTTCGCTTCGCCATCAGTCGATCGCAAACTGTGCAAAAAGGCTGATTATAAGCAAAAAAAAGGGCAAGCCGCGGTTTTCGGCTTGCCAACGAGGCCGGGTCGTTTCACCCTATTATCAGATCAGGGGGCAATGCCCTTTGATTGACGCCTGGTGGCGATTCCTCCCTAAACTTGAGCCGCGTCGCGCTTGCGTGGCGCGGCTTTTTTGTGTGAACCCTGATCGTCGCCGAAAATACCTATCTGCAACCGCCGAGTCACGCCTTTTGTCGGGCAAAGCGCGCAAGGCCAAGAGACTTCGTTCGTTGCGCTGCAGCAAACAATCGGGATTTTGGAGCCCGACTCTTGCGCCAGTACCCACGGTTCAGCCGAGATAGGCAAATTTAATGATGAACAATACGGCCAGGACGAGAATAGCCGGGCCGACTTCACGATAGCGGCCGGTCAGCAGCTTGATGCCGGCATAGGTGATGAACCCGAATGCGATGCCGTGGGCGATGGAATACGTAAGTGGCATGGATATCGCCGTGACCAGGGCCGGTGCGTATTCGGTTGTGTCCTCCCAATCGATCTCTGCGAGGCCCCGCGCCATCAGGCAGGCAACGAAGACGAGGGCCGGCGCCGTGGCGTAGCTCGGCACCGAGCTTGCCAAGGGCGCCAGGAACAGGCTGAGAAGGAACAGCACGGCGACCGTCAGGGCGGTCAGGCCGGTCTTGCCGCCAGCGCTGATGCCGGCCGCGCTCTCGATGTAGCTTGTCGTGGTAGAGGTGCCGACCATGGATCCGAAGACCGTGGCGCTGCTGTCCGCCAGGAGCGCTTGGCGCAGCCTCGGCAGACGACCCTCGGCGTCCAGCATGCCACCCCGGTGCGCGACGCCGACCAGGGTGCCCGCGGTGTCGAAGAAGTCGACAAACAGGAAGGCGAAGACGATGAAGAGCAGGCCCAGCTCGAAGGCACCGGCGAGGTCGAGCTGGAGCAGGGTCGGCAGCGGGCTCGGCGGCACGTCGGCGACCCCCTTGAACTCGCTGACCCCAAGCAGCATGCCCAGCGCGGCGATGCCGAGGATCGCGATGATCACCGCTCCCGGCACGCGGAGCGCAGCCAAGGCCGCCATGATCACGAAGCCCAGGGTCGCCAGGATCGGCGCCGGTTGCGACAGATCGCCGATGGTGACCAGGGTCGCCGGGTGATCCTGGATCAGGCCGGCATTGGCAAGGCCGATGATGCCGAGGAAGAGTCCGATACCGGCGGAGATCGCGAGCTTCAGCGAGCGCGGGATGGCATTTATGATGGCCTCCCGAAGCGGTGACAGGCTGAGCGCAAGAAAGATCAGGCCCGAGATGAAGACGGCGCCGAGCGCCACCTGCCATGTATAGCCGCCGCCCAGCACGACGCTGTAGGTAAAGTAGGCGTTGAGGCCCATGCCGGGAGCCAGGGCGATCGGATAGTTGGCGGCAAAGGCCATGATCGCGGTACCGAAGGCCGCCGCCAGGCAGGTCGCCACGAACACGGCCCCGAAATCCATGCCTGTCTCGGACAGGATGTTCGGGTTGACAAAGATGATGTACGCCATGGTGAGGAAGGTCGTGAAGCCGGCGAGGATCTCGGTCCGCGCGCTGGTGCCCGACTCCGAAAGTTTGAAGGTGCTCTCAAGCATGGTGCGTGGGTCCCGTGTTCCCCGGTAGTGCCTTCCCCAATACGCAAACCATGTACCACACCACGGTCGGCAGGGTGGAACGCCGGCGGCCGCCGGCCGTCGCCCAACTCAACAGGCGGACACCAGCGTGATGACCTGGCCGCGTTCCTCACAGCGCGGATCGCAAGCCCATCTGCTGCGTCAATCCCTTCCGCACCTGCTGCTGATTTTGACCGTGCTCATGTGGTCCGGAAACTTCATTGCCGGCCGGGCCCTGCGCGACGAAGTCGACCCCGTTACCCTGATCTTCTGGCGCTGGGTGATCGCGCTGCTGCTGCTGCTCCCCTTCGGCATGCCTTCGCTGGCTCGGTCCTGGCCCGCGATCCGGGAGCATTGGAGGGTCCTGCTCGGCCTCGCCGTGACCGGCGTCGGTCTGTTCCATTACTGCGTCTATTCGGCCCTCAGGACGACACCGGCGCTGAACTCGGTGCTGTTCCTGTCGATGACGCCTCTGGTGATCGTCCTCCTCAACCGGCTTCTGTTCGGCGAGCCGATCCGCTGGCCGCAGGCCGCCGGACTCGCCGTCTCTCTGGTTGGCGTGACGATCCTGATCACCGAGGGCGCGCCGGCCACACTGACGCATCTCCGGCTTGGCGCCGGCGACCTTTGGATGATGCTGGCCGTGCCGGTCTGGGCGCTCTATTCGGTCCTGCTGAGGCGCCGCCCGGCAGGTCTGCCGGGCCTCGGGCTGCTAATTCCAACCGTCGCCTTGG
This sequence comes from uncultured Mycobacteriaceae bacterium, assembly GCA_964613585.1. GTDB lineage: Bacteria > Pseudomonadota > Alphaproteobacteria > DSM-16000 > Inquilinaceae > CAZTHL01. Next base: position 16,892 of record CAZTHL010000036.1, read on the forward strand.
GGCTGCTCTGCGTGGCGCCGTTCTATGGCTTGGCTCTCAGCGGTGGGGCGGCCCTGCCCACGAGCCCGCCTGCTCTCTTGGGCATCGGCTATGTCGCCGTGTTCGCCTCGGTCGTCGCCTATCTGTGCTGGAATCGGGGGGTCGCCGAGATCGGTCCGAACCGGGCAGGGGCCTATCTCCACCTGATGCCCTTGTTCAGCGCCGGGCTGGGCATCGCGCTCCTGGGCGAGCGGGTCATGGCCTATCATCTGATCGGCGCGGGGCTGATCCTTGGAGGCGTGGTCCTGGCAAGCCAGCGGCGGGCAAGCTGAGCGGGCAAGGCGGGACGAGAACGGAGCGCCGCGACGTGCCTCGGGCAAGCAGGATCGCTGCCGGCGTTAGGGATGTCTTGAGCCACCGTCTGCTAGGCTTTCAGCCATGATGCTTGGACCTCAGCACCCCGGCCTAAGCCGCGCGCTCGCCGTCCTTGTCCTGGCGCTGCCGGCGGCCGCGGCCGGCTGCCAGAACGCTTCAAATCCGAACGCGCCCCGCGCGCTCGCGCAGGAACGCAGCGAGTACATCCCCGGGGTCTCCCCGATCTACTGCTACCGGACGCTGGCGGAAGCGGACTGCTTTGCACAGGCGCAGCCGGGCCCGCCGAACAGGCTGATTGACGCCTACACCGACGAGCCCTGAACCGCACGCGGCAGTCGGGTCGTCCTGCTTCTCGCGGGACATCGCAGGACATGGCGAGGGTCGCGCCGGGCTCTGGCAATCGCGCCGGCGGCGCTTTAGGCTGAATCAAGTCGGCCTTTCTGCCGGCTCCACGACCACGATCCTCCGAGCCAGCAATGTCCCCTCACCGCCGCACGGGAGGGCAGCACGTCGTCGACGCGCTGCTTCAGCACGGCATCGACCATGTCTTTGCCGTGCCCGGCGAAAGCTTCCTGCCCATACTCGATGCGCTGCATGACGTCTCCTCCTCGATCCGGCTGGTGATCTGCCGTCACGAAGCCGGCGCAGCCGCCATGGCGGAGGCCTACGGCAAGCTCACCGGTCGTCCGGGCGTCTGCCTGGCGACGCGTGGGCCGGGGGCCTGCCATGCATCGGTCGGCGTTCACACGGCACGGCAGGATTCAACACCGATGCTCCTGCTGGTCGGCCAAGTCTCCCGCACGACACGTGATCGCGAGGCCTTCCAGGAGATCGATCTGAAGGCGATGTTCACGCCGGTCGCCAAGCTCGCGCTCCAGGTCGATCTGCCGGAGCGTCTCCCCGAGTACATGGCACGGGCCTGCCACGCGGCCGTGGCCGGCCGGGCCGGGCCGGTCGTCCTGGCTTTGCCGGAGGATGTGCTGGCGGCGGCTGCCGAGGCGCCGCCGGTGAGCGCGAGGGGGCCGGCGCCGCGTCCCTTCCCCGGGGCGGGCGACCTCCAGGTCCTGGCCGATCATCTGACCGGGGCCGAACGGCCGCTCCTGCTCGTCGGCGGTGGCGGCTGGACGGCCGAAGCGGTTGCCGATATCACGGCCTGCGCGGAGCGGCAGGCGCTGCCCGTGGCGGCCAGCTTCCGTGCGCAGGATCGCTTCGACAACCGGCACGCTCATTATGTGGGCCATGTCGGCTTGGCGGTGGATCCGGGATTGGCCGACGCGGTCAGGGCATCCGATCTGCTGCTCGCGGTCGGGCCGCGTCTGGGCGACGCCACGACCGGAGGTTACTCCCTGGTCAAGGCGCCGCGTCCAGACCAGCGGCTCGTGCACGTGCTGCCGGAGGCGGAGGAACTCGGCCGGGTGTATCAGCCGGACCTGTCGATCTGCGCTGCCGCCGGGACCTTCGCGGCGGCGTTCCGGCGGATGGCGCCGTCCGGAACTGAGCGCCGGGCCGGCTGGCTCGCCGGTCTTCGGGCAGGCTACGAGCGCTTCCGGGCCCCGCCATCGTCGGCTGCCTCGATCGATCTGGGCCACATTATCGCCCACCTCGACGCTGTGCTTCCCGAGGATGCTATCGTCGCCAACGGGGCCGGCAACTTCTCCATCTGGGTCCATCGCTTCTTCCGCTATCGCCACTTCCCCAGCCAGCTTGCCCCGACCGGCGGGGCCATGGGCTATGGCGTGCCCGCCGCCATCGCGGCCAAGCTGCTGCACCCGGAACGCACCGTGATCGTGTTCGCAGGCGACGGAGACTTCCTGATGTGCGGCCAAGAGCTGGCGACGGCATGCCAGTACCGAGCCAATATTGTCATCATCGTCGTCAATAATGGACAATACGGGACCATCCGAGCCCATCAGGCCCGGTGTTATCCGGGTCGACCGATCGGGACGAGCCTGTTGAACCCCGATTTCGCGGCCTATGCGGCCGCCTTCGGCGCCTACGGCGAGGTCGTCGACAGAACCATTGACTTCACAGCTGCCTTCGCTCGCGCGTGTCAGGCCGGGACGCCCGCGCTGCTTGAAGTGAAGCTTGAGCCGAGCCTGCTGACGCCGGACCGGCGATTGAACGAAGACGAATAATGTGCTTCTGGCCGGAGGAGGTCACAGACTTATCACCCCGTTCGTGACATCGATTGACCAGAGTGAAAGCCCAACTCAAGAGGCGACTTCCGGCGGTACCCCGCGTCTCGGTGCCGCCATTTTTTTATTTGCACACCGACCCGGGCCCGTTCTTCCCGGACAGCGCGCGCACTGCTACCAGCGTTACGTTGTCGATCGCCCCGCGCTCAAGGCAAAGGTCCATCAGCTCGCGGACGCTGACAGCCATCTCCGCGCGGTCCAGGCAGGCGGCGATCTCCGGCTCCGCCACCATGCGGAACAGACCGTCGGTACAGAGCAGAAGCCGGTCCTCCGGCTCGATCGCGTCGTCGCGGCTCTCCAGGACGAGGGTCTCATGGGCGCCGACGGCTCGCGTGACGATGTTGGCCTGAGGATGATGCTCCGCGTCCCGCTCCGGCAGCATGGCTGCGTCGACCAGTTCCTGGACATAGCTGTGATCGTGGCTCAGGCGATCGAGCCGGCCGCGTCGAAGCCGGTATAGCCGACTGTCTCCCGCCCAGATGCATCGGCTGTGATCGTCCACGGCGAGGAGAACCAGGATCGTTGTTGCGACGATGGCGCCCGGGCCATGCTTGTGGCCTTCCCGGCTCAGCCTTTGCTGGCTGGCATGCAGTGCCTCCTCAACGGCGCGTGAGCGTTCATCAAGAGAGCGGCCGAGCACCGCTGCGCCCAGAGCCTCGACCACAACGCGGCTCGCCAGATCACCCATCAGGCCGCCGCCCATGCCGTCGGCCACGGCCCAGAGCTGGCGGTCGGGTCGATCGAGAAAGGCGTCCTCGTTCACGGCGCGCACGCAGCCGACATCCGAGGCCGCGGCGGAACGGAAGATCATGGCATGCCTCCATTTGGAGGTGATGTGGGCGAAGCCTGCCGTTGGCTCATATTCGGTCGTTCTTCATGGGTATCCGGCATGCTGGAGAGCCGATCCCGGTCCGGCGCCGGCATCGTCATCAGATCCGGATCCTCAGTATGCGCTTCTTCAAGCGGCTGATCACGGTGGACGTGCCACAGCGCACGGAAGGCTCGTCCTTTCGAGCCTCCGGGCTTCCGGACATGGACTTCTCCTTCCTGACCCTCAAGGACCTGGTTCAGGAGCGCTTTATCGAGCCGGGTGAGCGGCTGCATATCCTCTCCCTCAGGCGCTTCAAGCAGGCCTTGGGCGAAGAATGGCAGCATGTGGTCAAACGGGTTCATTTGGCGGCCGAGAACACGGTGAGCCGGCATCTCGAGGCCGGCGACCGCGCCTGCGCCGAGGATGACGACACCTTCATCGTCCATTTCGACAGGCTGGCCGATGAGGATGCCGAGCGGAAGGTGCGCGAGATCGCGACGGATCTGATGCGACGCCTGATCGGTGAGCGCTTCTTGCCCGACGCGGTGCAGCTTGCCACGATCCCGGCCGAGCGGATCCTCGTCGATGGCGCCCTGGACCAGGCTGCGGTCGATGAGGCAATCCGACAGGCCAAGGACCTGCCCTGGCACGAGCTTGTACCCGACGACAAGCGGATCGAGCCCTGGAGCAGTCTCGAGCCTCCGTCAGGCTCCGGCGGCGCCGCATCATGGCGCAGGGCCGGCGAAGGAGCACCTGCGACCCGGCCAGCGGCGCTCGAACGCCCGGGAGGGGGCGCAGAAGGTGGGCCACTTATGTCTCAAGCGTCCGATGCTCGCGGCTGCGCTCAGCCGGGATGGCAAGCCATGAGCAGCCCGTCCCGGCCAAGGTTGAACCTTGGCGCCGCTTCGGGTGATGTCGAGCACGGCTCCGCGGAGAACGCGCATCCCGAATGGCGGCGGCTGGTGTGGCGGAGCGAGACGACGACCATCCCTCCGGTAAAGCCCGACGCGGAAGCGGGCAGCAGGTCGACACCCCTGATGTTTCTGCCGGCCTGGGACACCTTGAGCCGGCGGCGCAACGTTTTCCGCTGTGCCGAGGCCGGTGGTTGCGCGGGCCCGGCTGCCGCGCCGCGCCGCCAGACCTCACCGGAGAGCGAGCTGCTCGCCGGGGCCCTGAGGCAACTCCTGGCGAGCATCGATCGGCGCAAGCCGGTCTACTTCATCGTGCCGCTGCGCTTCTCCAGCCTTCGCTCCGGAAGCCTCCAGACAATCGAGCATGTGCTTCGGAGCTTTCCGGACGCGGCGCGCGCCCGCTGGCTTTTTCTGGAGCTGACCGGCTTCCCGAAGGCGGTCAGCATCGCGGAGCTTGATCCGCTTTGCCGAAGCCTGAAGGGGCTGTGCCGGGACCTCCTCTTTCGCGTTGACCGCAATGGCCCCGGGGCCCGGGTCATCGCGGCCCAGGCACCGCTTGCGGTCGGGGTCGATCTAGGGTCCCCGGCCGCGCCTCTGGCTGGCCTGCTGCCGCAGTTGCGCGGCACCGCGCGAAGCTATCTTTGGGGGGTCGACGCCGGCGATCGCCCCGGGGACGGGGCTCGGTTCGATCATTGGCTTCTGAGCGGCGCGGCCATCGGCGGACCGGTTACGGTGCCAGAATGAATATGGACTTGCGAGCGCCTGTCAAAGGTCCGGGTTTCCCGTGATGTCATTATTGATTGGAACAGCTGGGCAGGCTTCCTTGTGGCGACGTATACACGGCCGTCGCCAAGTCGCCCGGACCAGCCGTGGCAGGTGGTCCCGGCACGGGCGTCGATTGGGTGGGCAAGGGCGTTGATTGGGTGGGGATGACTATCGATGAGCCGAGTGGTCAGGAACCCCCAGTCGAGCGCTCGCTGTTGGCCGTCGTGATCACTTCTTTGGCTTGGCAATGGCAAGCGCCCGCTTGCCTCGACCGCTCTACGAGCACGCTTGCCGTCCTGGCCGGTATTGCGGATGGTCGCGGCTGTTCAGAAAATATTAACCGAGCTCGACTACGCCTGCCGCGGTCAGGATTTGTCAAAGACTGAGGACGCGATGAGCAAGGCCAAGCACACCAAGCTTCTGAGCATGACCGCGCAGATCGTAAGCAACTACGTTGCCAACCACAGTGTCTCACCGGCCGACGTCCCGGCGCTTATCGAGACTGTCGGCCGCGTGCTGAGCGGCCTTTCAGAAGAGGCGAAGCCGGTCAAGGCTGCCGAGCCGCAGCAGCCTGCTGTCCCGATCCGCCGGTCCGTGCACCCCGACTACATCGTGTGCCTCGAGGACGGTCGGCGACTGAAGATGCTCAAGCGCCATCTGCGCACCGTCTACGGCATGACGCCGGACCAGTATCGCGCGAAATGGGGCCTGCCGTCCGACTACCCCATGGTCGCGCCGAACTACACGGCGGAACGCAGCCGCTTTGCCAAGCGGATCGGCCTCGGTCACGTCAACGGCGAGCCCGTCAGGCTGCAGGCCTCGGCGGAATGAGCCGGAACCGCGGTCAGCCGGTGCCGGGACGGGTGAGCCGATCCGGTTCCGGCCGGCTGCGATGGCGCTCCGGCCGCGCGTCGCGGGGACTGGTGGGCGCGGTTGGGTTCGAACCAACGACCCCTGCGGTGTGAACACAGTGCTCTTCCGCTGAGCTACGCGCCCGCCGGCGCCAGTATCTAGGGATCGCGCAAACCCACTGTCAAGCTGGCCCGGACGGTCGACCCGGCGTCATCCGTTGTCGCCCATCCCCTCGAGCGCCTTCGGAAGCTCGTCGAACGCGTCGATGATCCGGTCGACCGGAAGCTCGCTCAGGGGCACGCGCGCATATCCAAAGCTGACACCGACGAAGGGGACGCCTGCGGCTTGCGCCGTCATGGCGTCATTCTCGCTGTCGCCGACCATCACCGAGCGACGGGGCCGGCGGCCGAGGCGGCGGATGGTCTCGAGCAGGGGCGCCGGATCCGGCTTGCGCTCCGGCAGGCTGTCGCCCCCCAGGGCGACCGCGAAGAAGGGGGCAAGGCCGGTCGATTCAAGGGTGCCGGCGATGGCGCGGGCCGGCTTGTTGCTGCACACGCCGAGCGCGATGCCGCGATCGGCCAAGCCGGCAAGCGCCTCCGGAACGCCGGGGAAGAGCACCTCCGGGCCTGGAGGATGCTCGGCCAGCAGCTCGGCGTACCGACGCGCGAGACGGTCAAGGCCCGCGTCGTCGACGGGCAGCCCCACGGCATGGAAGGCGCGGGCGACGAGAGTCCGGCCACCGTCCCCGACGAGCCTTGTCACCGTCTCCAGGGTCAGGGCAGGGCAGCCGTGCTCGTCGAGCAGGCGGGCCAGGGTTGCCGTGATGGTCGGCGCGCTGTCGATGAGCGTGCCGTCCAGGTCGAAGATGACGGCTTCGAGGCGGGTCGACGCTGGCATGGCGGATCTCCCGGGCGGCCGCCGTAGGGCGGCGGCGATGCGGGCTTGAGGTCGCAGAGGAGGTAATCTTTTTTTGGCGACTTCCTGGCTCAATTGCTGCCGATTTGGATGATCGTTTGGAACCGGGCGAGAGAGCCTGCCCAAGAAAATTGAACAGGATCCGGCAAATGGCAGTGCTTTACAAAGTTGACTTGGGCCGATGCAAGGCATGTGGCATGAAGGCGTCGATATGACTGAATATTGGCAGACGAAACGCTCCCTGGCCTGCCTGGTTCTGGGCGCCGGCCTGGGTACCCGCATGAGGTCCGCCTCGCCCAAGGTGCTGCATCGGGTTGCCGGTCGTCCCATGATCGGCCACGTGCTGGCCGCCGCGGCGACGCTCGAGCCGGCTCGCCTCGGCGTCGTGGTCGGCCCGGACATGGATGCGGTGTCCCGCGCGGTCGCGCCGTGGCCGACCTTCGTGCAGGAGCGGCGGGACGGCACGGCCGACGCCGTCAAGGCGGGCCGGGCCCTGCTCGACGGCTTTCGCGGCATCGTGCTGGTGCTCTACGGCGATTCGCCGCTGATCACGGGCGAGACCTTGCGTGGACTGGCCGCCGCCCTGGCCGAGCCGGCCGGGCCGGCGATGGCGGTTCTGGGTATGCGGCCGGACGACCCGGCCCAGTACGGCCGCCTGCTGCTGGGCGCCGACGGCGGCCTCGAGGCCATCGTCGAGTTCGCGGACGCCGATGCGCAGGCGCGTGCGATCGGCCTGTGCAACAGCGGCATCATGGCGTTCGATGCCGAGCGGATCTTCACGCTGGTCGACGCGATCGGCAATCACAACGCCAAGGGCGAGTACTACCTGACCGACGCGGTCACCGAGGCGCGCCGCCGCGGCTGGACCTGCGCGGTGGTCGAGGCCCCGGCGGACGAGCTCATCGGCGTCAACTCCCGGGCCGAGCTGGCGGCGGTCGAGGCGGCCATGCAGCGCCGTCTGCGGGCGCAGGCCATGGCCGGCGGGGTCACCCTGACCGACCCGGGCAGCGTCTTCCTGTCGGCCGATACGCGGCTCGGACAGGACGTCGTCATCGGCCCTTCCGTCGTCATCGGCCCCGGAGTCACCATCGAGGATGAGGTCGAGATCGCCGCCTTCAGCCATATCGAAGGCACAGCCATCCGGCGCGGCGCGCGCATCGGTCCCTTTGCCCGGCTGCGTCCCGGCGCCGAGATCGGGTCGCACGCGCACATCGGCAACTTCGTCGAGGTCAAGAACGCCACCGTCGGCGAGAACGCGAAGGCCAACCATCTGACCTATCTGGGGGACGCCCGGGTCGGCGCCGGCAGCAACATCGGCGCCGGCACCATCACCTGCAATTACGACGGCTTCCTCAAGCATCTGACCGATATCGGCTCGGACGTCTTCATCGGCTCGAACACCGCGCTGGTGGCGCCGGTCCGGGTTGGCGACCGGGCCAATGTCGGGGCCGGCAGCGTGATCACCAAGGACGTGCCCGACGAGGCCCTGGCGGTCGAGCGGTCCGAGCAGCGGGTCAAGCCGGGCTGGGCGCGGCGCTATCGTGAGCGCAAGGCGGCGGAGAAGGCCGCCAGGTCGAGGACGTAAAGGACGATCGGGCCATGTGCGGCATCATTGGCATCGTCGGCGAGCAGCGCGTGGCGCCCTTGCTGGTCGACGGGCTGAAGCGCCTGGAATACCGCGGCTACGATTCCGCCGGCATCGCCACCCTGGCCGACGGGCGGATCGCCCGCTGCAGGGCCGAGGGCAAGCTGGTGAACCTTGAGGCTCGGCTGCAGGAGGAACCCCTCGAGGGCACCGTCGGCATCGGCCACACCCGCTGGGCCACCCACGGCAAGCCGGTCGAGCGCAATGCCCATCCGCACGCCACGAACCGGGTGGCCATCGTCCACAACGGGATCATCGAGAACTTCCGGGAACTGAAGCGCGAGCTCGAGACGCTGGGCCACGCCTTCGAGACCGAGACCGACAGCGAGGTCGTCGCGCATCTGATCACCCGCTATCTTGACGAGCAGATGCCTCCGCGGGAGGCGGCGGCGGCCGCGCTCCGGCGTATCGAGGGCGCGTTCGCCCTGGCGATCGTCTTCGCCGGCGAGCACGACCTGATGATCGGCGCGCGCCGGGGCTCGCCGCTCGCGGTCGGCTACGGCGAGGGCGAGATGTACCTGGGCTCCGACGCCATGGCCCTGGCCCCGCTGACCAACCGCATCTGCTATCTGGAGGAGGGCGACTGGGTCGAGGTGAGCCGTGCCGGCGCCACCGTGCACGACCTCGAGGATCGGGTGGTCGAGCGCGAGGTGCGGCAGACCGTCCAGTCGGGCGCGCTCATCGGCAAGGGCGGCTACCGCCACTTCATGCTGAAGGAGATCTTCGAGCAGCCCGCCGTCATCGGCGACACCCTGCGCGCCTATGTCAACCCGGCGACCCGCGCCATATGGCTGCCGGCCATGCCGTTCTCGCTCACCCAGGTGACGCGGATCACCGCGATCGCCTGCGGCACCGCCTACTACGCGGCCATGGTCGCCAAGTACTGGTTCGAGACCATCTCCCGGGTCCCGGTGGAGATCGACGTCGCCTCCGAATTCCGCTACCGCGAGGCGCCGCTGCCCCAGGACGGCATCGCCCTGTTCATCTCCCAGTCGGGCGAGACCGCGGACACCCTGGCGGCGCTCCGCTTCGCCAAGGAGCAGGGCCAGCACATCGTCTCCGTCGTCAATGTTCCCGAAAGCTCGATCGCGCGCGAGAGCGACGTGGTGCTGCCCACCCTGGCCGGGCCGGAGATCGGCGTGGCCTCGACCAAGGCGTACACCACCCAGCTGACCGTGCTGGCCTGCCTGGCCATCGCCATGGGCCGGCTGCGCGGCGCCATCGACGACCGCCGGCAGGCCGAGCTGATCACCGCGCTGACCGAGGTGCCGGCCCGCGCCGTCGATGTGCTCACCCACGACGAGGCGATCAACCGGCTGGCCCATGACGTCGCCGAGGCGCGCGACGTGCTCTATCTCGGCCGCGGCGCCAACTTCCCCACGGCCATGGAGGGCGCGCTCAAGCTGAAGGAGATCAGCTACATCCACGCCGAGGGCTACGCCGCCGGGGAGATGAAGCACGGGCCGATCGCGCTCATCGACGAGACGGTGCCGGTGATCGTGCTGGCGCCGCGCGACAAGGTGTTCGAGAAGACCGTCTCCAACGTCCAGGAGGTGATGGCCCGGGGCGGCAAGGTGATCTTCCTGTCGGACCGGGAGGGCATCGCGCGGCTCGGCGACGGCGCCTTCGCCACCATCGCGCTGCCGCATGTCGATCCGATCGTCTCGCCGATCCTCTACGCCATCCCGGTGCAGATCCTGGCCTATCACACGGCCATCTTCAAAGGCACCGACGTCGACCAGCCGCGCAACCTGGCGAAGAGCGTGACCGTCGAGTAGCCGGTGCGCCCAGACGGTCCGGAGGCGGGAGCCGGCTACTTGTCGTACTGGATCAGCGACTGGAACGGCACGTCGAGCCGCTCGCGGCCCTTGAGGAAGGTGAGCTCCATGATGCACACCGCCCCGCGCACATCCGCGCCCATGCGCCGGAACAGCTCGATCGACGCGGCCAGGGTGCCGCCGGTGGCCATCAGGTCGTCGAGCACCACGATGCGCTGTCCGGGCCGGACCGCGTCGGCCTGGATCTCGATCCGGTCGCTGCCGTACTCCAGGTCGTAGTTGTAGGAGATGGTATCGCCGGGCAGCTTGCCGGGCTTCCGGACCATGAGGAAGCCGCGTCCGAGCCACAGCGCGAGCGGCGCCGCCACCAGGAAGCCGCGGGACTCGATGCCGGCCAGCAGATCCGGTTCCATCGGCCGGATCCAGTCGGCCAGGCGGTCTATGGTCGCCCGCCACGCATCAGGATGTGCCAGAAGCGTGGAGATATCGTAAAACTCGATTCCCGGCTTCGGAAAGTTCGGGATGGTCCGGATATGCTCTTTGATGTCCATCGAGGCCCCGATCCGCTCTTGCGAGGCCGGATAGTACCGACCCCGACGGCAAACGCAACGTGAGGGCCATGGCCGCAGCGATCCGCTCTTGCCCGGCCCCGGTCCGGGCTGTCGTCCGATGAGCCGCAAGCGCCGGGATCGCGCCGCCGACCCCGCGGCGCCGGGCCGGGTCCGGGTCGAGCACGAGGCGGACCGGCTGGTCCTGCGCGCCATGGGCGACTGGGATCTGTCGGCGGCGGGCGCGCTCGACGCGGCCCTGGCCGGGATCGCCCCGCAGCCCGGCGCGCGCGCGGCCGAGGTCGACCTGTCGCGCCTCGAGACGCTCGACACCGCGGGTGCCTGGCTGCTCCGGCGCACCTGCGACGCCTTCGCCGAGCGCGGCCTGGCCGTGGCCGTGACCGGCGCCGACGCCGTCCAGCAGCGCCTGATCGACGACGTGGCCCGGGCCGACTGCAGCTACCCGGTCCGCGAGCGCGCGCCGCCCAAGCTGGTCGAGCTGGCCGAGGCGGTCGGCCGCGCCACCTTCGCCGCCCGCGACGAGGCGGTCGGGCTGATCGGCTTCCTCGGCCTGGTCCTGGTCCGCCTCGGCACCGTGCTGCGCCGGCCCGGCCGCCTGCGCGGGCGCGCCGTGATCCACCACATGGAGAGCACCGGCCTCAACGCCATGCCCATCGTCGGGCTGCTCTCCTTCCTCATCGGCATCGTCCTGGCCTACCAGGGGGCCGAGCAGCTGCGCCGCTTCGGCGCGGAGATCTTCGTGGTCAACCTGCTCGGCCTCTCGGTCCTGCGCGAGATCGGCGTCCTGCTCACCGCCATCATCGTCGCCGGCCGGTCGGGCTCGGCCTTCACCGCGCAGATCGGCACCATGAAGGTGAACCAGGAGGTCGACGCCATGGAGACCCTCGGGCTCGACCCGGTCGAGCTGCTGGTCCTGCCGCGGCTGCTGGCGCTCGCCGTCACCCTGCCGCTGCTCGGCTTCTACGCCGACCTGCTCGGGCTGTTCGGCGGCGCCGTCATGGCCGCGATCGTGCTCGACATCTCGATCCCGCAATTCGTCCAGCAGCTGCAGTCCTCCGTCGAGGTCAAGCATTTCTGGGTCGGCATCATCAAGGCGCCGGTGTTCGCCTTCACCATCGCCATGGTCGGCTGCTACCAGGGCCTCAAGGCGACCGGCAGCGCCCAGGAGGTCGGCCGCCTGACCACCGAGTCGGTGGTCCTGTCGCTGTTCCTGATCATCGTCCTCGACGCCGCCTTCTCGGTGTTCTTCTCGCTGATCGGCCTCGGCCCATGACCCGCCCCGACCGCGCCGCCCCCGACCGCGCCGCCCCCGACCGCGCCG
>CAZTHL010000036.1:29107-37453 GCA_964613585.1 uncultured Mycobacteriaceae bacterium
CCCATGACCCGCCCCGACCGCGCCGCCCCCGACCGCGCCGCCCCCGACCGCGCCGTCCCTGACCGCGCGTCCTTCGCCGAGCCGCCGCCCGTGATCCGGGTGCGCGGCCTGCGCACCCAGTTCGGCAGCCAGGTGGTCCATGACGGCCTCGACCTCGACGTCCGCCCGGGCGAGGTGCTCGGCGTGGTCGGCGGCTCCGGCTCCGGCAAGTCGGTCCTGCTCAAGAACATCGTCGGGCTGCTGCGCCCGGCCGCCGGCCGCATCGAGGTGTTCGGCCAGGACACCCACACGCTCGACGAGCGCGACGGTGCCGCCCTGCGCTCCAGATTCGGCGTGCTGTTCCAGGACGGCGCGCTGTTCAGCTCGATGACGGTGGCCGAGAACATCGCCGTGCCGCTCAAGGAGTACGGCCGCATCGCCGGCTCGCTGATCGACGACCTGGTGCGGGTCAAGCTGTGCATGGTCGGCCTGCCGCCGAGCGCCGCCACCAAGTCGCCCTTCGAGCTGTCCGGCGGCATGCGCAAGCGCGCCGGCCTCGCCCGGGCGCTGGCCATGGACCCGCAGCTGCTGTTCCTCGACGAGCCGACCGCCGGGCTCGACCCGATCGGCGCGGCCGCGTTCGACCGGCTGATCGGCAACCTGCGCGAAAGCCTTCATCTGACCGTCTTCATGGTGACCCATGATCTCGACAGCCTGGCGGCGATCTGCGATCGGATCGCCGTCCTGATCGACAAGAGGATCGTCGTCGACACCATGGAGAACCTCCTGCACTACGACCAGCCGTGGATCCGCGACTACTTCCACGGGCCCCGCGGCCGCATGGCGCGGCAGGCCGCCGAGGCCGGCCGGCCCGCGGCGGCCGACTGAGGCCGGGCCATGGAGACGCGCGCCAGCTACATCGCCGTCGGCAGCTTCGTGCTGCTGCTCATGGCCGGGCTGCTCGGCTTCGCCCTGTGGCTCAGCGTCATCGGCGGCCGCGAGGACACCGAGCGCTACATCGTGTTCTTCGAGGGCTCGGTCACCGGGCTCAATGTCGGCAGCGCGGTCCGGCTGAGCGGCATCGAGGTCGGCGAGGTCGCCGCCATCGCGCTCGACGAGCAGCAGATCGGCCGGGTCCGCACCGTGCTCGAGGTCGCGGCCGACACGCCGGTCGAGCCCGGCATCGCCGCCACCCTGGAGCTGCAGGGCCTGACCGGCGGCGTCTTCATCCAGCTCGAGTACGACGCGGACGAGGCGGCGGACCGGCCGATCCGCGAGGTCGCCGGCGAGCCCTATCCGGTGATCCCGTCCACGCCCTCGCCGCTCGAGCAGGTCTACGAGTCGGTGCCCGAGCTGCTGGCCGAGGCCACCCGGATCCTGTCCAGCCTTCAAGCCCTGGTCTCCGAGGAGAACCTGCGCACGGTCACCGAGATCCTGGTCAACGTGCAGAGCCTGACCGAGGCGCTCGATGCGGAGACCCGCGACCTGGGGCGGCTGACCGCCCGGCTCGACGCCACCCTGGAGAACGTGAACGCCCTCGTCGTGCAGCTGACCGACGACTCCGGCCGGCTGACCGAGGAGGCGACCGAGACCCTGGGCGCGGTGCGCGGCCAGACCGCCCAGGTCGGCAACGAGGTGGCCGAGATGGCCGCGGCCTTCGCCGCCACCGCCGAGGAGCTGGAAGGCCTGATCGGCGAGAACCGCGCGGCGATCGGCGACTTCGCCCAGTCCGGCCTGTACGAGCTGACCCTGACCCTGGGCGAGCTGCGCCAGCTCGCCGACAACCTCTCGCGCGTCGCCGCCCGCTTCGAGCGCGGCGGCGCCACCCTGTTCTTCGGCGACACCAACGAAGGGCGGCCGATCCAGTGAGCCCCTCCCTCTCCCGGGCCGGCCGGGCCCGCCGCCGGCTGGCCCTGGCCGCGGCGGCCCTCGCGCTCGCCGGCTGCACCGCGGTGCTCGAGCCGCTCCGGCCCGAGTCGCCGCAGCTCTACGTGCTGTCGCCGAAGAGCACCTTCGCCGACGGCCTGCCCCGGGTCGACTGGCAGCTGCTGGTCGAGCCGCCGGTCTCCGCCGCCGGGCTCGACACCTTCCGCATCGCCCTGCGCGAGACCCCGGTCACCCTCGACTACTACGCCTCGGTCGCCTGGACCGACCGGGCGCCGCAGATGGTGCAAACCCTGCTGGTCGAGAGCTTCGAGAACTCCGGCCGCATCGTCTCGGTCGGCCGCGAGAGCGCCGGGCTGCGCTCGGACTTCCTGCTGCAGAGCGAGCTGCGCGAGTTCCAGGCCGAGTATTTCGGCGGCGAGCCCCGGGTCCGGGTCGGCCTCAACAGCAAGCTGATCAGCTTCCCCGACCGCGAGATCATCGCCGGCGCCACCTTCAGCCACGCGGTGCCGTTCCGCGACGGCAGCTTCGACACCGTGGTCACCGCCTTCGACGAGGCGCTCGGCGCCGTGCTCAAGGACACGGTGGAGTGGGCGCTGACCGAGGGTCAGCGGCACTGGCGGACGCGCGCCGCCGAGCCGGTGGCGCTGTCGCCCGCCGCCGCCCGGCGGTAACACGACGAAAACCCGGCGAAACCCGGCGGAAACCGCGCGCACGTTCCGCCGAAACACCCGTGCCGTCCTATCGGTGCCGGCGCGGGCGGGACCGCGGCCGCGATCCGGCCGGCGCCCGCCGCCGCCCATCGCACCCACGGGAGGACGAGCATGCAGATCCTGCGCATCGGCCGCCGGGGCGCGGCCGTCGAGACATGGCAGAGCTTCCTCGTCGGCCAGGGCTTCGACCCCGGCCCGGTCGACGGCATCTTCGGCCCCGGCACCCGGGACGCCACCGAGGATTTCCAGCAGACCCACGGCCTGGTGCCCGACGGCATCGTCGGCCCGCGCACCCTCGGCCAGGCCCTGCTGCTCGGCTTCGACCTGATCGACGGGGACGAGGCCGAGGACCGCTCCGCCATCGCCGAGCCCTCCGACGAGCGGACCAGCGCCAACTGGCCGGAGCGGCCGGACTTCCCGCCGCTGGTCGGCACCGGGGGGCGCCAGCGCGTGTTCGGCCGCTTCGAGTTCGTGCACGACCCGCAGCCGGACAACCGCGAGCACATCGCCATCCTCGGCGGCTGGGAGCGGGACAACATCGTCACGGTCGAGATCCCGCAGCTCGCCCGCATCGGCCGGCCGCGCTCGACCCGCCAGCGCTTCCACCGCCGCGCCGCCGAGCCGGTGCGGCGCCTGTGGGAGGCCTGGGAGCGCGCCGGCCTGCTCGACCGGATCGGCACCTGGCACGGCTCCTACGTTCCGCGCTTCATCCGCGGCAGCACCCGCACCCTCAGCAACCACGCCTTCGGCAGCGCCTTCGACATCAACTACGCCCACAACCGGCTCGGCATGATGCCGGCCCTGGTCGGCCGGCGCGGCTCGGTGCGCGAGCTGGTGCCGATCGCCCACGAGCACGGCTTCTACTGGGGCGGCCATTTCCGCCGGCGCGACGGCATGCATTTCGAGCTGGCCCGGCTCGACTGATCGCCCGCCCGGCCGCCCGCCCGGCCGCCCGCCCGGCACCCTGAAAGGCCGGCCCCCGCGACGGCGGCGGGCGCGCGGCGCCGCACGCCGCGTTGACGCCGCCGCGGCTGGCCGGGCATAGTTCCCCCCGGTACGAAAATAACCCGCCGCCGGCCGGACCGGCAGGGCCGGCCACCCCGGCGGAAGAACAGAGAGGCGAGCATCCTCATGAGCATGGGCAGGGTGGCCGCGCTGGCGGCCGCAGCAGGCCTGGGCCTGGGCCTGGGCCTGGGCCAGGGTCTGGGCGGGCAGCCGGCCGCGGCGCAGGAGCAGTTCCTGGTGATCGGCACCGGCGGCGTCACCGGCGTCTACTATCCCACGGGCGGCGCGATCCAGCGCCTGGTCAACGCCGGCCGCGACGAGCACGGCGTGCGCGTCTCGGTCGAGAGCACCGGCGGCTCGGTGTTCAATCTGAACGCGCTCGAGTCCGGCGACATCGACATGGGCGTGGTCCAGTCGGACTGGCAGTACCACGCCTATTACGGCACCCACGAGAACTTCCCGGAGGCGAACGAGGACCTCCGTGCGGTCTTCTCGATCCACAGCGAGCCGTTCCAGGTGGTCGCCCGCGCCGACGCCGGCATCGAGACCTTCGAGGATCTGCAGGGCGAGCGGGTCAACATCAGCAACCCCGGCGCCGGCGCCCGCGCCACCATGGAGGTGGTGATGAACGCCTATGGCTGGACCACCGACGTGTTCAGCCAGACCTCCGAGCTGGCCGCCGCCGAGCAGAGCCAGGCGCTGTGCGACAACAATGTCGACGCCATCGTCTTCGTCGTCGGCATCCCCAGCGGCACCATCCAGGAGGCGACCACCAGCTGCGACAGCGTGCTGGTCGACGTCGCCGGCGAGCCGATCCGCCAGCTGATCGAGGAGAACCCGTACTACGCCGAGGCGACCATCCCGGGCGGCCTCTACCGCGGCAACCCGGAGCCGACCGAGACCTTCGGCGTCAAGGCGACCCTGGTCACCAGCGCCGACACCGACGAGGAGGCGGTCTACCAGGTGGTCCGCGCCGTGTTCGAGAACTTCGACGACTTCCGCCGCCTGCACCCGGCCTTCACCAACCTGGAGAAGGAGGACATGGTCGAGGAGGGGCTGTCGGCGCCGCTGCACGACGGCGCCCGCCGCTACTACGAGGAGGCCGGCCTGCTCTGAGGCGCGCCCGCCGCGGCCGGCACGGCCCCGCGCCCAGGGCCGCGCCGCCGCGGCCGCCGGCGCCCCCGGGGCTCGCCGCCATGACCTTGATGCGGGCAAGGACCCCAGCCCGGAGCCGGCATGGCCGCCCGGCCCGAGCCTGATCCCGAGCCGGGGCCGGGCGCCGCGGCCGGCACCGGCGCGCCCGACCCGCGGGAGCTGGTCGTCGCCGTCGACACCGGCGCGCGCCGGCCGGCCGATCCGCTGGTCGCCCGGCTGCTGGTCGCCGTCGCCCTCGCCTGGTCGCTGTTCCAGCTCTGGTACGCCTCGCCGCTGCCGTTCGCGACCGGCATCCTCATCGTCAACGATGCCGAGGCGCGCTCGCTCCACCTGGCCTTCGCCATCACCCTGGCCTTCCTGGCCTATCCGGCGCTCAGGCGCTCGCCGCGCGACCGCATCCCGCCGACCGACTGGCTGCTGGCCCTGACCGGCGCGTTCTGCGCCAGCTACCGCTTCTGGTTCTACGACGCGCTCGCCGAGCGGCCCGGCCTGCCGACCCAGCTCGACATCGTCGTCTCGGTCGCCGGCCTGGTGCTGCTGCTGGAGGCGACCCGCCGCTCGCTCGGTCCGCCGCTCATGGCGGTGGCGCTGGTCTTCCTCGGCTACGTCTTCTTCGGCAACCAGCCCTGGATCCCCGACGTCATCCGCTACCAGGGCGCCTCGCTGGCCCGCGCCATGGACCAGTTCTGGCTGTCCGACCAGGGCGTGTTCGGCATCGCCATCGGCGTCTCGACCAAGTTCGTCTTCCTGTTCGTGCTGTTCGGCGCGCTGCTGGACCGGGCCGGCGCCGGCAACTACTTCATCAAGGTCGCCTTCTCGCTGCTCGGCCACCTGCGCGGCGGCCCGGCCAAGGCGGCGGTGGTCGCCTCCGGCCTGACCGGGCTGATCTCCGGCTCCTCGATCGCCAACACCGTCACTACCGGGACCTTCACCATCCCCTTGATGAAGCGGGTCGGCTTCTCCTCCGAGAAGGCCGGCGCGGTCGAGGTGGCCAGCTCGGTCAACGGCCAGATCATGCCGCCGGTCATGGGCGCCGCCGCCTTCCTGATGGTCGAGTATGTCGGCATCTCGTACCTCGAGGTGATCAAGCACGCGGTGCTGCCGGCGGTGATCTCCTACATCGCGCTGCTCTACATCGTGCACCTGGAGGCGCTGAAGCAGGGCATGCAGGGGCTGGAGCGGCCGGCCGGCCACCGCCGCCGGCCCTGGCCGCTCCGGCTCGCCCTCGGCGGCCTCACGGTGGCCAGCCTGGTGATCGTCGCCGGCGCGCTCTATCTCACGCTGACCGCGCTCAAGGCCGCGCTGCCGGGCCTCGCGGCGCCGGTCGCCGCCCTCGGCCTGGTCGTCCTCTACGTCGCGCTGGTCGCCTACGCCGCCCGGGTGCCGCCGCTCGAGCTCGACGACCCGGAGGCGCCCATGGCGGCGCTGCCCGAGCCCGGGCCGACCATCAAGTCGGGCCTGCACTTCCTGCTGCCGATCGCCGTGCTGGTCTGGTGCCTGATGGTCGAGCGCCTGTCGCCCGGCCTGTCCGCCTTCTGGGCCACCGTCTTCATGATCGGCATCATCGTCACCCAGCGGCCGCTGCTCGCCCTGTTCCGCGGCGAGCGCGGCCATGGCGCGGCGGCGCTGCGCGGCCTGGCCGAGCTGTTCCAGGGCCTGGTGCTCGGCGCCCGCAACATGGTCGGCATCGGCGTCGCCACGGCGGCCGCGGGCATCATCGTCGGCACCGTCGGCCTGACCGGCATCGGCCTGGTAATGGCCCAGTTCGTCGAGTTCCTCTCCGGCGGCAACCTGATCCTGATCCTGGTGCTGGTCGCGCTGCTCAGCCTGATCCTCGGCATGGGCCTGCCGACCACGGCCAATTACATCGTCGTCTCGGCGCTGATGGCCCCGGTCATCGTCAGCCTGGGCGCGGAGGCCGGCCTGATCGTGCCGCTCATCGCCGTGCACCTGTTCGTCTTCTACTTCGGCATCATGGCCGACGTGACCCCGCCGGTCGGCCTCGCCTCGTTCGCCGCCGCCGCCGTCTCGGGCGGCGACCCGATCCGCACCGGTGCCAACGCCTTCTTCTACTCCCTGCGCACCGTGGCGCTGCCGTTCATGTTCCTGTTCAACACCCAGCTGATCCTGTTCGGCATCGGCCACTGGCTCGAGCTGGTGCTGACCATCCTCAGCGCCACGCTGGCCATGCTGGTGTTCGCCGCGGCGACCCAGGGGTTCCTGGTGGTGCGCAGCCGCCTCCACGAGAGCCTGCTGCTGCTGCTGGTCGCCTTCACCCTGTTCCGTCCCGGCTTCTGGATGGACATGATCGCGCCGCCGACCGAGCGGCTGCCCGGCGCGGCGATCGAGCGGGTGGTGGCCGAGGCGCCGCCCGGCGGGTCGGTCCGGGTCGTCGTCTCCGGTGTCAATCTCGAGGGCGAGGAGGAGACCAAGACCCTGCTGCTGCCGCTCGGCCCGGACGGCGCGCCCGGGGAGCGGCTGCGCCAGGCCGGCATGACCGTGGCGGTCGAGGGCGAGGGCGAGCAGGCCCGTGCGGTGGTCGACTGGGTCGACTTCTTCAGCGGTCCGGCTTTCGAGGCGGGGGTCACCTTCGGCTACGAGGTCGAGGCGGTGATCGTGCCCACGGGCGCGCCGCCCAAGGAGCTGATGTTCGCGCCTGCGCTGCTGCTGCTGGGCGCGATCGTGCTGCTGCAGCGCCGGCGTCGCGGCCCCGGGGACGCCGCGGCGGCGGCGCGCCGGGAGCGGGAGGAGGGGGAGGCCAGCCATGCCGCCTGACATCTCACCGGCCGCCGGCCCGGCGGAGCCCCGGCCCGGGGCCGCGCCGGGCGGGGCCGTGGCCGGCCCGGCCGGCGAGCCGGCCGAGGACCCGGTGGCCCGGCTGGCCGCGCTCGGTCCCGGCCCGCTGCAGGCCATGCGCACCGCCGCGGCCGAGTCGATCGAGTGCCGCCGGGTGCTGGCCAAGACCGGCGACACGGTGATCAGCGAGCTGATGCGCGGCGAGGGGCCGCTGGCGCCGTGGAAGCACTTCCCGGCCGGCGACGTCTACGACCCGGAGTACCACGCCCAGTACTATTACCACCGCCACCCCGAGCACGAGCGTGCCGACGGGGAGCACGGCCATTTCCACAGCTTCCTGCGCGGCCCCGGCATGCCCGGGGGGCTGGCGCCGGCCGACCCCGGCGCGCTGCGCCGGCCGCCCGAGGAGATCGTCTGCCACCTGATCGCGCTGGCGGTCGACGAGGACGGCCAGCCGGCGCGGCTGTTCACGGTCAACGCCTGGGTGACCGGCGAGACCTGGTTCCGCGCCGAGGATGTGATCGCCATGCTCGACGGCTTCGTCATCGACCATGCCCGGCCGTCCTGGCCGGTCAACCGCTGGCTGACGGCGCTGCTCCGCCTGTTCCGCCCGGACGTGGTCGAGCTGATCCGCGAGCGCGACCGGGTGCTCGCCGCGGCCGCGCGGGGCCGCCCCGAGGCCGAGGTGCTGGCCGACCGCGGCCTCGAGGTCCTGTCCAGCCGCGCCATCGACCTCGACCGCCGCGCCGCCCAGGTCGACCAGGCCCTGCGCCGCGCCCGCCGCGGCCGGTGAGCCGGGCCCCGCGCCGCCGCC
>CAZTHL010000037.1:0-5527 GCA_964613585.1 uncultured Mycobacteriaceae bacterium
CGGTGTCGATGTCCACCGAGCTCATGCGCTCCCGGATGGCGCGCTCCATGCGCAGCAGGCCCAGCCGGTACTGGTTCTCCATCAGCTCGCCGACCGAGCGGACACGACGGTTGCCGAGATTGTCGATGTCGTCGATCTCGCCGCGGCCGTCCTTCAGGTCCAGGAGAATGCGCACGATGGCGAGAATGTCCTCCTTGCGCAGCACCCGAAGCTGATCATCGGTGGCGAAGCCGAGCCGCGCGTTCATCTTCACCCGGCCGACAGCCGACAGATCGTAGCGCTCGGCATCGAAGAACAGGCCGTTGAACAGGCTCTCGGCCGACTCCAGCGTGGGCGGCTCGCCCGGGCGCATGACCCGGTAGATGTCGATGAGCGCATCCTCCCGGGTCGCGTTCTTGTCGATCGCCAAGCTGTTGCGCAGGTACGGGCCGGTGTTGACATTGTCGATGGCCAGCACCTCGAAGCTCTCGATGCCCTTCTCGTCCAGCAGCGACAGCACCTCCGACGTGATCTCGTCACCGGCCTCATAGAACACCTCGCCGGTCCGCTCATCGATGATGTCGCCGGCGAGATAGCGCTGCTGAATGTCCTCCGCCGGCACCAGCTGCTGGGTCAGGCCCTGCTCGATCAGGCGCTTGCCGAAGCGCGGCGTCATCTTCGTGCCGGCCTTGGCGCGCACCTCGCCCGTCGCGGCGTCGATCAGGTCCGACATCAGTTTGATGCCGCGCATGCGCTCGGGCTCGAACGGCGTCTTCCAGGCGCCCTCCGCCGTCCGCTCGAAGAGGATCCGTCCGTAGAAGGAGTTGAGGATCTCCTCGCGCGACATGCCGAAGACCCGGTTCCGGTCGGACCGGCGTCCGGCCTCGGCGCACTCGGCGAGATAACGCTCGGTATCGGCGCTGTACAGGGCGTAGAGGAGCGTGGTGATCGGCAGCTTGCGACGCCGGTCGATCCGCACGTAGACATGATCCTTGGCGTCGAACTCGAAGTCGAGCCAGGATCCCCGGTAGGGAATCACCCGTGCTGCGAACAGATACTTGCCCGAGGAATGGGTCTTGCCCTTGTCGTGATCGAAGAACACGCCCGGCGAGCGGTGCATCTGGCTGACGATGACCCGCTCGGTGCCGTTGATGACGAAGGTGCCGTTCGCCGTCATCAAGGGCATGTCGCCCATGTAGACGTCCTGCTCCTTGATGTCCCGGATCGACTTGAGCCCGGTATCCTCCTCGACATCGAACACGGTCAGACGCAGCGTCACTTTCAGCGGCGCGGCATAGGTCATGCCGCGCTGCTGGCATTCTTCGACGTCGTATTTCGGGGGCTCCAGCTCATAGCGCACGAAATCGAGCTCGGCCCGCTCGGAAAAATCCCTGATCGGAAAGACCCCGCGGAACACCTCCTGCAAGCCGAGATTGGGGCGCTGCTCCGGCGGGGTCATCATCTGCAGAAACTGATCGTAGGAGCTGCGCTGCACCTCGATCAGGTTTGGCATCTGGGCGACCTCTGGGATCCGCCCGAAATCCTTGCGAACGCGCTTGCGAGCCGTAAAGGATTTGGCCATCTATGCTCCTCGCCGGACAGGTGGTCAGCGACCGGTGTTATCTGAGGGCAGACGCCGCCGGGGATGCCCGCGGCACTGCCGAATCCCGCGCGGGATCAGGACCGGGATCGGGCGCGCCAGACCGCACCTCCCGACCCGCACTCCATGGACCGCAAACGCCGAAAGGCGGCCAACCACGCCGGCTGGCCGCTTCGATTTGTCGCAGGTGCGTTAAGCGTTTGTGCACGCACGCTATTTAATTTCGACCTTTGCGCCGACGTCTTCAAGCTGCTTCTTGAATTTTTCCGCGTCCTCCTTGCTCACCGCCTCCTTGACCGGCTTCGGGGCGCCTTCCACCAGATCCTTCGCCTCCTTCAGGCCGAGCCCGGTGATGGCGCGCACTTCCTTGATGACGTTGATCTTCTTGTCGCCGGCGGCGGCCAGCACGACGTCGAACTCGGTCTGTTCCTCCTCCTTGGGCGCCTCCTCCTCGGCTGCGCCGGCGGCGCCGGGCATGACCATGCCCGGCATCGCCATGGGCGCCGCGGCGGCGGACACACCCCACTTCTCCTCGAGCAGCTTGGTCAGCTCCGCCGCCTCGAGGACGGTCAGGTTGGAGAGCTCGTCAACGAGCCGCTGCAGATCGGCCATGGTCTGAATGCTCCTTCACGGGAAAGCCGGTTAGTCGGGATCGGCCCTCAGGCCGCCTCGCTTTTTTGAGAGTATGCCGAGAACACACGCGCCAGCTGGCCGCCGGGCGTGCCGATGACACGGGCGAGCTGGCCGGCCGGCGCGTCGAGCACACCGACCAGCTGCGACGCCGGCGCGTTGAGCACGCCGAGCAGCTTGGCTCTGAGCTCCTCGATCGAGGGCAGCTTGGTCAGAGCCGTGACAGCCTCGGCATCGAGCATCTGACCGCCGAGGCCGCCGCCGACAATTCTGAGCTTCTCGTTGCCTTTGGCGTAGCTCACCACCACCTTCGCCGCCGCCACTGGGTCGGCCCCCATGGCCACGGCGGTCGGGCCGGTGAACATGTCGGACAGATACTCAAAGCCGGTGCCCTCAAGGGCGAGGCGAGCGAGCTTGTTCTTGGTCACACGAAAACGCGCGCCAACCGCGATGAACTTGCGCCGCAGATCGGTCGACTCCGCGACCGTCATGCCGGTCTGGTGAGTGATCACCAAGAGCTGAGACCGGGCGAACGCCTCATGCATCGCAGCGACGTGCGCTTCCTTCTCGGTACGCAGCACGCTTCGCCTCCTTCAGTCGGGCGGCGGCACCACGCCGCCCTTCGCCGCATCTGGATCGCTCGACGCCAAGCAGCGCCTCGACGACCCGTCGGACCCTGTCCCAGAAGGTGGCAGCGCAGACCCGGGCCGAACGGCCCCGAAGCCGGCCTTCCTCCCGTCTCGTGCAGGTCGCTTCGGTCCACCGGCGCTCGGCCGGACGGACACCTGCAGTCTTGGACAGGCATGGGCGCGGCCGCGCGAGCGGCCGGCACCCGCGACCCGGCCGAGGCCGGGCCATTCATGAAACACCACGATGGCGCCGCCCCGCCCGGGCCGCGCCCAACGCCGCTTGCGGGCTAGGCAGCCTCCGCCGTCTCCGTCGCCAGCCGGGCGGTATCGACCCGCACGCTCGGCCCCATGCTCGAGCTCAGCGAGACCTTCTTGATGTAGGTGCCCTTGGCCCCGCTCGGCTTGGCCTTGGAGATCGCCTCCACGAAGGCCCGCACGTTCTCGACCAGGGCCTGGTCGTCGAAGCTGGCCTTGCCGACCCCGGCATGAATCAGCCCGCCCTTGTCGACACGGAAGTTGACCGCGCCGCCCTTGGCCGCGGCGACCGCCCCGCTCACGTCCTGGGTCACGGTGCCGAGCTTCGGGTTGGGCATGAGCCCGCGCGGCCCGAGGATGCGGCCAAGCCTGCCGACCACCGCCATCATGTCGGGCGTGGCGATGCAGCGATCGAAATCGAGCCGTCCGTTCTGGATCTCCGCCGCCAGATCGTCCGCGCCGACGATGTCCGCGCCGGCCGCCTCCGCCTCCTCGGCCTTGGGCCCCTTGGCGAAGACCAGGACCCTCACCGGCTTGCCGGTGCCGTTGGGCAGTTGGCAGACGCCGCGCACCATCTGATCGGCGTGACGCGGATCGACGCCGAGGTTCATCGCGATCTCGACCGTCTCGTCGAACCGGCTGACCGCGCGCGCCTTGATGGTGCGCACCGCCTCGGCCAGATCGAGCGGCACCGTGGGATCCAATCCCTGCCAGACCTTCTCCATGCGCTTGCTGAGACGCGGCATGACGGCTACTCCACCACTTCCAGGCCCATCGAACGGGCGGAGCCCCGAATCATCTCCACCGCCGCCTCCAGGTCGTTGGCATTGAGGTCGTCCCGCTTGGTCTCGGCAATCTCCCGGACTTGCTCCAGGGTGACCTGGCCGATCGGCCCGGTCTTGCCGGCGGTCGGGCTGCCCTTGTCGAGGCCGGCCGCCTTCTTGAGGAAATAGCTGGCCGGCGGCGTCTTGGTGACGAAGGTGAAGCTGCGATCGGCATAGGCGGTGATCACCACCGGGATCGGCATGCCCTTCTCAAGACTCTGCGTCTGGGCGTTGAACGCCTTGCAGAACTCCATGATGTTCAGGCCGCGCTGGCCGAGCGCCGGTCCAATCGGCGGCGACGGGTTCGCCGCGCCGGCGGGCACCTGCAGCTTGACGAGCCCGACTACCTTTTTTGCCATCGTCGTTGCCTAACGCGCTCCGCCGGGACGGCGGCCCACTGGTGTCACGGATCGGATCCGGCCGCGGCATATGAGCCGTCGCGGCGCCGTGGTCAAGCCCTGGTCGCCGCTGCGTCCTCGGCCGGCGTGTCAGATCTTCTCCACTTGCGCATATTCCAGCTCCACTGGCGTGGCGCGGCCGAAGATCGACACCGCCACCTTGAGCCTGGCGCGCTCCTCGTCGACCTCTTCCACATAGCCGGTGAAGCTCTCGAACGGCCCGTCGCTGACCTTGACCTGCTCGCCGATGTCGAAGGAGATCGAGGGCTTCGGCCGCTCGATGCCCTCCTGAACCTGCTTCAGCACCCGCTCCGCCTCGGCGTCGGTGATCGGCGCGGGCTTGCCCTTGGCGCCCAGGAAGCCGGTAACCTTGGCCGTGTTGGTGATCATGTGCCAGGTGGCGTCGTTCAGATCCATCTTCACCAGCACGTAGCCGGGGAAGAACTTCCGCTCAGCCGCCACCTTCTGGCCGCGCCGCACCTCGACCACCTCCTCGGTCGGCACCGAAACATCGTCGATCTGCTCCTCCAGACCCTTCTGCGCGGCGCCTTCGCGGATCGCCTGGGCCACCTTCTTCTCGAATCCGGAATAGACGTGCACGACATACCAGCGCTTGGCCATGGCTCAGCCCCCCAGCCCGAGGATCAGCCGCACCACCCAGCTGGCTACCTGATCGACGAGCAGAAAGAACAAAGCCATGATGATCACGAAGATGAAGACCATGACCGTCGTGATCGCCGTCTCCTTGCGTGTCGGCCACGTGACCTTGGCGGTCTCCTGCCGCACCTGACGAATGAATTCGACGGGCTTGGTCTTTGCCATGTCCTCAAGGTGTTCCCGTAATGTCCAGCGCCGCCCACGTCCGCCGCGCCCACGTCCGCCGCCCGGCCTTGGCAGGAGTGGAGGGACTCGAACCCCCAGCCCCCGGTTTTGGAGACCGGTGCTCTACCAATTGAGCTACACTCCTAGCCGGAAGCCGCCGGGCCGGAAGCCGCCGCCGGCCCGTGAATCTCGGGCTGGCCCGGCCGGAGGGCGGCAGAGCCCGTCGAGAGCAGGCCGCGCGCGACCGATCCGGCCGATGCGGCAGCAAAGCCGGATGTGTAGCCGAGCGGGCTCGCCGATGCAAGCGGCGCCATGCCGGCATTTTCTACACATAGGCCGCACGCGTACCGCCGCCAACACCGCCTCGGGGTCCGAACAGGTGGCCCGGCC
>CAZTHL010000037.1:5627-37273 GCA_964613585.1 uncultured Mycobacteriaceae bacterium
CAGGCGGCTTGGCCCAGGCGGCTTGGCCCAGGCGGCTTGGCCCAGGCGGCTTGGCCCAGGCGGCTTGGCGACGCGCTCGTCGGCGCCCTACCCGTTCTCCCGAGCCGACGCGGGCCGGCCGCCGGCCCATAGCCGCGACCGGCCCGGCGGCCCAAGGGCCGGGGACACCGGAACTGTCGGCGATATGGACGGTTGCTGTGCCGCCCGCGGCCTCCGACAGGCGGTGGCGGATCCGGACGGAGCGGCAACCATGCAGTTCATCCCGACACGGCTGCACGGCATCATCGACGATCCGACAGCGCGGGCCCTGACGCCGCTCTGCGTTGCTCCTGAGGCGGCGGCTGGCGTCGAGGCAGGCGCGGCGCCGGACGCGCCGGCATGCCGGCGACGCCGGTCGGCCGCGACGGAGGGCAAGGACGGCCCGGTCCAGGTCGCGCGGCGACGGCCCGGTCCAGGTCGCGCGGCGACGGCCCGGTCCAGGTCGCGCGGCGACGGCCCGTCCCAGGTCGCGCGGCAGGGCCATCAGGTGATGGTGGACGGCAACGCGGGCATCACCTCGGGCTTCATCACCTCGGTCCAGGCCGCCTTCACCGGGATCCACCCGACACGTGCTGGCGCGCCTGCACCGCAGGACGATCCGGTGGCCGTCGCCCATGCCGGCAATGACGCCATGATGCGCGGCGAGCGCGGCGTGGTCCCGGGCGCCAGCAACAAGCTGCTGACCATTCTGCCGGGCGTCGTGCCGGACTCCGTGCTGGCGGAGATCCACCAGGGCGGCGCGCCGCTGAAGGACGAGCGCGGCGGACGGCCGCCACCCCAGGGAGGACCAAAGAGGTGCTGAAGACCAAGGCCATCACGCAGATCGCGACAACCAATCCGGCTGTCCATGCCTTCCGCGTCCGCGCGGATGTCGATGACGAAGACATGGCCGCCATGGCCGGGACCATGAACGAGGCCTTCGACGAGCGGGACGCGGTCAGCATGCTGCTGATCCTGGAAGGTTTCGATGTCGAGGACTCCGCCGCCGGGCTCAACGTCGAGAGCCTGAAGGCGCAGGTCCGCTCGCTGCGCAAGGTGGAGAAGTACGCCGTGGTCGGCGCGCCCGACTCCGTGCGCAGCGTCATCGAGGGCGCGCGCTCGATCATGCCGGGCGAGGCCCGCACGTTTCATCCCGAGGAGGAGGACGAGGCCTGGGCCTTCGTTGACGCCCGTCCCGCGTGACCGCCATCGCGGGCGCCGGACCGGGAACAAGGCCCTGCTCCGCTCGCTGCGCGGCGCTTGGCCGGGGTGCGACCGGCGCTCGCCCGCCGAGATGTCCCGGTCATCCATCATCGCGTCCCTGCGGGGCCATGGCGTGACGGGTGCTGCGGGGGCTCTGGAGCGGGTGAGGGGAATCGAACCCCCGTCGTCAGCTTGGAAGGCTGCTGCTCTACCATTGAGCTACACCCGCCCGGCCAGGGCCTCGCGCGGTCCGGTGACGGAAGCGCGCAGCCCGCGCGTCCTGCTTCTGCAGGATCGGCAGGAAGCGCTGGTGGAGGGGGTAGGATTCGAACCTACGTAGGCTACGCCGGCAGATTTACAGTCTGCTGCCTTTAACCACTCGGCCACCCCTCCGCCCGGTCGCTTGCGCGCCGATGCCGAAGCCGCCGCGACTATCGAGAACAGCCCTTCCTTGTCAAGGGCCGCTGCCTGCGTCTCTCATTCGGTCAAGCCGCGCCACCCGTCCACATAAGACCAATCCGCCGCGAATGAACCGTCCCGTCCCGCCTTCGAAACGCGGCGGCACGCCGAAAGCTTCGGCGCCCGCCCGCCCGGGCCGACCGTCGGCGACGCGCCGTCCGGGCGCGGAGCGGCTGCTCTACGGGCTGCACGCGGTCCGCGCCGCCTGGCTCAACCCGGACCGCCGCTGCCGCCGGCTGCTGCTTACCGAGGCCGGCGCCGAGAGCCTGGCGCCGGCGCTGGCCGAGGCGGCCGCCGCCAAGCTGGAGCGCCCGCCGCCGCGCGCCGTCGAGCGGGCGGCGCTCGAGCGAGCGCTGCCGGACGGAGCCGTGCACCAGGGCGTCGCGCTCGAGGTCGAGCCGCTGCCGCCGGTCGATCTCGATGATGTCCGCCGCGCGGCGTTCCTGCGTTCGCGCGCGGCGGTGGTGGCGCTCGACCAGGTCACCGACCCCCACAATGTCGGCGCCGTGCTGCGCTCCGCCGCCGCGTTCGGCGCGCTGGCCGTCCTGGTCACCGAGCGGCACGCCCCGGAGATCACCGGGGCGCTGGCCAAGGCCGCCTCCGGCGCCGTCGAGCACGTACCGCTGCTGCGGGTCACCAACCTGGCCCGCGCCCTTGGCGCGCTCAAGGAGGACGGCTTCACCGCCGTCGGCTTGGCCGAGGAGGCCGCCCAAACGCTGGCGGCGGCGGCGCTGCCGGCCAAGGCCGTGCTCGTGCTCGGCGCCGAGGGGCCGGGGCTGCGCCGGCTGACACGCGAGACCTGCGACCGGCTGGCGCGGCTGCCGACCGGCGGGCCGGTCGCCTCGCTCAACGTGTCGAACGCCGCCGCGGTGGCGCTCTACGAGCATGCCCGCGCCGCGCCGGCCGTCGAGCCTCGGACGGCGCCCGCTCAGACGTAGATCATCCGCCGGGTCATGCCGCCGTCGAGGATCCACTCGGCCCCGGTAACGAAGCCGGCCTGATCGGACAGCAGGAACGCCACCACCCCGGCCACGTCCTCGGGCGTGCCGACCCGCCCCGCGGGATGCTGGGCATGCTCCTCGGCACCGAGGGCGGCGTGGTCCCCGGTCTCGATCCATCCGGGGGAGACGCAGTTCACCCGCACCGCCGGCCCCAGGCTGACCGCCAGGGCATGGGTCAGCGCCACGAGCCCCCCCTTGGAGGCCGCGTAGGCCTCGCTGCCCGGCTCCGACATGTGCGCCCGGGTCGAGGCGATGTTGACGATGGCGCCGCCGTCCCGGGCGAGGTGCGGCGCGGCCTCCCGGGCGCACAGGAAGGCGCCGGTCAGGTTGGTGTCAAGGACCCGGCGCCAGTCCTCGAGCGCAAGCTCCGCCGGCGGCCGCTCGACCATGATGCCGGCGTTGTTGACGAGCGCGTCGAGCCGACCAAAGCGCTCGACGACCGCCGCCACCGTCGCCCGCACCTCCGGCTCCTCGGCCACATCCACCGTCAGTGCCGCGGCGCCGCGCCCCGCGTCGAGGCGGTCGGCGACCTGCCGGGCCGCCTCGGCGTCCTTGTCGGCGACCGCCACCCGGAATCCGTCGGCGTCGAGGCGGACGGCGATGGCCCGGCCGATGCCGCGGCCGGCGCCGGTCACCAGGGCGACGGGCGACGTCATGGATCCTCCACAGGTCTCGGCCGGCGCCCCGCTCTGCCAGGCTTCTCCGCGGCTGCGGCCGGGCGTTTCAGAGCGTTTCCGGCTCAAGTGGCGTCGTCCGATGCCACGTTACGCGGGACACCTCTAGCGCTTGCGATAGGGCTTGTAGGTATAACCGAGGACGCCGGCGATGGTGCCGCAGGCCCGCACGATCTCCCGGGCTGCGCGGAGCCGCTCGATGCGCCCCTGGAAGGCACCCCGGCCATACGCCGCCGCGCCAAGGGAGAGGTTGAGCAGCGCGCGGGCCAGCCGCTTGGGCAGCACGCCTGGGCCGTAGACGAGGCGGTCGCCCACCGCGGTCGTGTTGCCGATGCGGAACGAGCGGGCGAGCAGCCAGCCCGGCCGGACCCGGCTCGCCGGGAAATGGTCGTGCACCACGGCCTCGTCCGACCAGACGATCCGGTAGCCGGCGCGCACCGCCTCGCGGAAGAAGACATGGTCCTCACCGCCCGCCTCGCTGAGCTCGGCGCGAAAGCGCAGCTTCGCGTCGTGCACGAGGCCGGCCAGGAACAGGACATTGCTTGTCGGCGCGGTCTCCAGCACGGCGCCGGTCTCGTGGCGTGGGCGATGGAAGAAGCCGCCTTCGTCCAGCCAGGACGGGGCGTCCTCGGGTAGCACCGGCTCGATGCGGCCGGTCACGACCTGGGCTTGGAAGCAGTCGAGCGCCGTCACCATGTGGCTCAGCCATTCGGGCGAGGCCGTCTCGTCGTCATCGAGCATGGCGAACGCGTCGAGGTCGCCGGCTCCGGCGTCGAGGGCGGCGTTCCGGACCTCCGAAAGGCCTCCCTCGGGGCAACTCACATAGATCAGGCGGAACGGCTCGGCGCAGGTGATCGCCCGAACAACGCCTTCGGCGATGCCGTCGGGGTTGTTGTCGACAACGATGATGTCGATCCGGCGCGGCTGCCAGCCTGGAAAGCGTTGCGCGAGCAACGAGCCGATGAGAGCCCGGAGCCCATCGTTGCGCCGGTAGGTGGCGATGCAGACGGCGAGCCGCTCCGGTCGGCGAGGCTCGGCGCCGGTCGTAAGCGGCCCGGGACGCCGGGCCTCGGTCGCTCCGTCATCGCGCATGATGGATCAGCCCTGCCCCTTTGCCGAAGCCTGACGATTGCCTTAACGCGGGAACGGCTCGACGGCAATCGAGCCGGCACGTCGCTCCAGCCGGTCAAGGGGGATTTTTGCCACAGGCCTGTCTCAAATGGGTTACAGAACCCAGATTTTGTCCCGGACGTTGATGTTTTGGCGCTCCCCGAACGTGGGGCATTGGGAGATCCTGCATTCATGACCGTCGACGATCACGCCCAACCCCTGCCGGCCGGCTGTCCCTGGCTGGTCGATGCCCGCTGGTGCAAGCGGCTGCATGCGGGATTTCTGGCTCGCGGCATGGGCCGCTACGAGCGTGTCGTCGAGCCGATCAAGCGTGAACTGTTCGCCGATCTGGCGGGTGACGTGCTGGAGATCGGGCCTGGCGTCGGCAGCAATCTGCGCTTCATGAACGGCCGGGTTCGCTGGATCGGCATCGAGCCCAACGCCTATTGCCATGACGATCTGCGCGCCTCGGCCGAGCGCCATGGCGTCCACGCGCAGATCCGCAAGGGGGTCGCGGAGGCGCTGCCCCTGCCTGACGCGTCGGTGGACGCGGTGGTCAGCTCGCTGGTGCTGTGCTCGGTGCGCGATCTGGGCCGCGCCGTGGTTGAGATCGGCCGCGTGCTCAAGCCCGGCGGCCGCTTCGTCTTCGTGGAGCATGTCGCCGCGCCGCCCGGCACCTGGACCCGCTTCATGCAGCGCGCGGCCCGCCCGGTCTGGCGGGTCTGCGGCGACGGCTGCGAGCCGGACCGGGAGACCTGGAGCAGCATCCGCGACGGCAACTTCAGCCGGGTGCTGATCAAGAACTTCCGCGTGCCCTACCCGATCGTCGGGCCGCACATCGCCGGCCGCGCGGTGAAGTGAGCGCCGCCCCGTGGTGGGCGTGGCGGGACGCGGCGACACGAGCAGGGCCTGACGCTTGATTTGCGCCGGGCTGATGTGAACAGTGGGCCGGAGCGCGCCAGGCGGTCGCTCGTCGCCATGCCGGCTTAGCTCAGCAGGTAGAGCATCTGATTTGTAATCAGAGGGTCGCGGGTTCGAATCCTGCAGCCGGCACCAAAAAATCAAAGGTTTACGGGGACCGGGCGATCTTGCCGGACGGGCTGGTGGCCACATAGTAAGCACGGCGGGGCAAGCACGGCGGGGTGGCGATTCCGAGACCTGGAGCGGTGACGGCACCCTGCGACCCTGTTTTGCCGCCCGGCGTCGATCCGACGCTTGTCCGAAGCCTTCAGCAGTCTGTCGGATTTGGCTGAACGTTGGAACAAACGTACCCCTGGGCCGGCAATCACGGGACCGGTCTTGGCACCGGGCCCCCGGCTCGGCGCGTCCTGGTGCCGGACATCAGGGGCAGACGATTGACCAGATGACCGACCGCCCTGACAGAGGAACCGCCGCGGATCGGCCTCACCCGGGCTCGCGTGCGTCCCCCGGGACCTTGGCGGACGCAAGACCGGGCGGCTCCTGCCGGTGCAGCTCCCGCAGATAACGAAGGCACCAGAGCCTGATCCAGGAGGTGTACCTCGGCCGATCGCCCGGCTCCGGGTAGTCGTCATTGATCCGGGCCATCAGGGCGCTGGCGGAGACCCCCTCACGGTCGGCGATCTCCTTCAAGGCCTCCCAATAGTCCGGCTCCAGCCGAACCGAGGTTCGCCGTTCATCCCGATAGATGTTGCCTTGGCGGAGCATTTCGGCGCCCGAATAAGCGAACGCGGCGCCGGAGTCGAGCCGGAACCTCGGCTTGGCCTGGACAGGCCCGACGCCGCGGCCTCGCGCGTCCGACCCCGGCATCGGGCGCCCCGCACGAAGCCCGCAACAGTCCGGTGGTCCGGCCCGTGTCGACGAGCAATGGGAGGCAAGGCGTATTGACCCGACCCGAGCCCGACGCTGCCCTGGAGATGACCGTCGCCGGGCCTGCGATCTTGAGCTTTCCCAAAGAATTTTCTGGCACCGTTGCTCGCGTGGGCCAGGATGACGTCGCCTTGACAAGCATGATCATCGTTCGCAGGCTAAGCGCTGTCCCGGCAACCTGCGGGACCACCGCGGAAGTAGCTTAATTGGCAAAGCCCTAACACACCCTGTTAGACGATTCAGGTTCGAGTCCTGACTTCCGCTCCAGCCCGTCTCAATGATTTCCCAATTGACCTTCCTCGAGACGGATCCGGACTCTTGCCGGGCTTCCCGCGTGCTGGCCGAGGATGGGCGGTCCGGCGATGATGCCGATGGCAGCTACTATTCAAGCGCCGGCTGGTTTGGGAATTTTCTGGAGTGTTGTCTTGACCGGGCCGATCGCCCGGCGCGGCTGACCCTGGCCGACGGGCACGGGCAACACGCCGTCCTCTGGCTGCGATCCCGGCCGGTCCGCCTCGGTCCCTGGCCGGGCACGTGCCTTGCCAGCCTCACCAACTTCTACAGCTGCGCCTACCCGGTGGACGGACTGGCCGACCTCCGGGACGGCGAGAGCGTGGTGGCTGAGTGGGCCGGGCATACGCGCCGCGAGGCCGGCCTCGCGGCGCTTCATTTCGACGCCCTTGATCCGGCGAGCCCTGGCTTCGGCGTGCTCGAGCGCAGCCTCCGCCGGGCCGGCTTCTGGACCGACGCCTACGAGCAGTTCGGCAACTGGTACCTGCCGATCGACGACGACGGCTTCGACCACTATTGGCGCGACCGGCCTTCCCGCCTGCGCCGAACGGTCGACCGCAAGGCGAAGGCGCTGGACCGCGCCGGGGCGAGCTTCGAGCTCCTCCTCGAGCCCGAGGACGCGGAACGGGCCGTCCAGGCCTACGAGCAGGCGCACGCCGAGAGCTGGAAGCCGGCCGAGCCCTATCCCTTGTTCATGCCGGGCCTGATCCGCCGAAGCCTGATCGACGGCCGGGGCCGGGTCGGCGTGCTCCGGATCGGCGGCACGGCGGCCGCCGCTCAGCTCTGGCTCGACAGCGGCCGCCGCACGACCATCTTCAAGCTGGCCTTCGACGAGCGATTCCGATCGCTGTCGCCCGGCTCCGTGCTGACGAAGTGGATGATCCGGCACGCGTTCCAGAGTGATCTCGTCGACGAGATCGATTTCGGCTGGGGCGACGATGCCTACAAGCGCGACTGGCTCCCCTTTCGGCGGCCGCGATTCGCGCTCGGGGCCTACAATCCGTCGCGCCCGTGCGGCCTCGGCCTCGGCGTGCGCCATCTGGCGCCGAAGCTGGCCCGCGAGCGGCTGGGCTGGTTGCGATCCCGTCACCGGAACTAGAACCTTTCCGGCTCAAGCGGCATCGACGAGCCGCTCCCCCGTCCGGACACTCAACGACAGCATGCTCAGGCCGGCCGGACGGTGGAGCTGGCCGGTGCCGATCCCGCGTCAGGCGGAAACGCGCTAGGATACCGCCGAAACGCGATGGGCCCGTTTCGACGGAATGGTCCGTTCCGCTGCGCTCAGAGGGCTCGCTCCTTCGCGACCGTGCGGGATCGGTGGAGGGCGCGCAGCTCGCCGAGGATACGCTCGGCTGCGCGCCCGTCGCCGTAGGGGTTGTGCTTTCGTTGAACCTTTGCGTAATGTTCGGTGTCGTCGAGCAGCCGAGCCGCCGCGTCGATGATCCGGTCGATATCGGTGCCGACCAGCTCGACCGTGCCGGCCTCCACCGCCTCCGGCCGCTCGGTGACCTCGCGCATCACCAGGACCGGCTTGCCGAGGGAGGGTGCCTCCTCCTGGATGCCGCCGGAGTCGGTCAGGATCAGGTGGGCGCGGTCCATCAGCCTGACGAAGGGCAGATAGTCGAGCGGCGGGATGAGATGCACCGCCGGACGCTCGCCGCCCCCGAGCAGTCGCCGCACCGGCTCCTGCACGTTGGGATTCAGGTGAACCGGGTAGACGATCTGAACATCGCCGCGGTCGGCCAGCGCGGCCAGAGCCCGGCAGATCCGCTCGAACCCGCCGCCGAAGCTTTCCCGCCTGTGCCCGGTGACCACGATCAGCTTTCTGGCCGGGTCCAGAAAACCAAGCTGCTGGTCGCACCGTGCGGACAGGTCGGCCTCATCGCGCAGCCGCGACACGGTGTGCAGCAGGGCATCGATCACGGTGTTGCCGGTGACGACGATGCGACGGTCCGAAAGGCCTTCGCGGTCAAGGCTCGCCTGGGCTCGGGCGGTCGGCGCGAACAGGACGTCGCTGATGGCGTCGACGACCTTGCGGTTCATCTCCTCGGGCCAGGGACGCTGCAGATCACCCGTGCGCAGGCCCGCCTCCACGTGGCCGATCGGAACCCGCGCGTAGAAGGATGCCAGCGCCGCCGCCATGGCGGTCGTGGTGTCGCCGTGCACCAGCACGAGATCCGGACGCTCGGCCTCGATCACGGCTGTCACGCCCGCGAGCACGGCCGCCGTCACGCCGGCCAGATCCTGGCCGGGCTTCATGACATCAAGGTCGTGATCGGGGACGATCCGGAACAGCGTCAGGACCTGGTCGAGCATCGAACGATGCTGAGCCGTCACGCAGACCCGGCCGTCCAGGGCCGGGTCGGCCATCAAGGCACGCACCACCGGAGCCATCTTGATTGCTTCAGGACGTGTCCCGAAGACGCAAAGCACCTTCATGTGGCACCTGTGGCAAGGTTCGCGGGCGCGGGCGAAAACGGTTGGATCGACAGCGACATCCGTGGAGCCTCGAGCCTCCCGAAACCGAAACCGGTCGTCCGGGGCAGCCTTCACGAAGCCCGTGTCCCTTATCGTACTCTGAAATCAATGAATGTATCCTTCCGATCCCCGTACCGTGCCAAAGGCAGCGCCCGCAGGACTTCGTCAGGAGGCATTGGTGACACAGCGTTCTCTGCACGATCTGGCGGCAGACTTCGAGAAGCTTGCCGGACAGGCGAGCGCTGACGGAATCGTCAGCGACGCGGCGACCGGTGGCCCGCTCAAGGACCATTGGCAGGGCGACGCCGGAGAGCGGCTTCGCGCGTCATTGACCGATGCCGTCCAGCAGGCGGTGCGCGATCTCGCCGGCCAGAACGACATGGTTCTGCAGGAACGCACCGACCGCCAGCAGCGCGAGCTGAAGCGCTTCGTCGAGCGGCTCGAGACGGCCGTGCAGCAGGCCAGCTCAGCCCAAATGGCCGATGACGCCACGGTGAGCCGGGCGCTGGCCGAGCCGCTCGCCCGGCTGGAAGCACGGCAGGACGAGATCCTCCACCGCTTGGAGGAGGCGCGGCAGCGCGGCAGGCCCTGGCCCTCCTGGCTCGCCGGCATGCTCGCTGGCCTCGTGATCGCGGTGCTGCTGGGACTTCTCCTCGACGTCTTGCCGCTGATGGACTGGCTGGGCCGCGACGGCGGCTGAGCGCCGGGCCGCGACGGGGCCGACGAATCAAGCCCGCGCGGGACGGGCACCCTTCGGGAAGCGGCGGCGCCCGGCGCGCGAAACTTGGACGGCGGCGCGTTCAGTTGGTCTGCAAGCGTGCCTGAAGGTCGATGGCGGCCTCACGCTGGAGGAACGGCTCGCGCGTTTCCGTCAGAATCGCCTCAAGGATCTCCAGGGCACCGTCCGGGTTCCCGGACAGGTGCAAGGCGTAGGCAAGGTGATATTGGATGTTGGGATTCTCCGGGGCCGAGGCCGCGGCTTGGCGCAAAACAGACAGCCCCTCGTCGAGCTCTCCTTCCCGAACCAGGATCCAGCCCAGCGTGTCGGCGATGTCCGGTGAGTCCGGCGCCAGCCCGTAGGCGCGCCGGGCGAAGCTCAATGCGTCGGGGGCACCAATCTCCATCTTGATCCAAGCCAGGTTATTCAGAATCAAGGGGTGATCGGGGGCCCGCGGCAGCAGCCTTTCATACTCCACCACCGCGGCCGACAGATCCCCGGAGCCCAGCAGCGCGCTTGCCAGGGCCAGTCGTGCCTGAATGTCACCGGGTCGCCGCTCGAGCCAGTCGCGCAGGGCGGCGATCGCCTCCTCGGGCTGGCCGTTGGCCTGCCGAGCGGCGTGGAGGGCGAGCACGACCTCGGTGCCGGGCGCCTCGTCCATGGCCTGCTCGAGCAGGGCGATGCTTTGCTCGGTCTTCCCCCGCCGCAGCAGGAGGCGCGCCCGGTGCCGTGCGGCCAACGTGGCGTCGATCGTCTCGAGGCTGGCCACCAAGTCGGAGGCGTCCTGGTAGTCATTCTCCGCGAGCGCAAGGTCGATGAGCGCGACCGTCGCGAGGCTTTCGCCGCCCTCGAGCGACCTTGCCTCTTGCAAGGCTTGCCGGGCCGCGGCGCGCTCACCGGCCGCGACCAGCGCCCGAGCCAGGGCAAGACGAGCCTCCGGCGAATCCGGTGTCGAGCGGACAAGGCGACGGAAGGCTTCCGCGGCTTTCTCCGGCCGGCCCGCGGCCATCAGCGAATTGCCCGCGATCAGCAGGAGGGCAGGCTGATCATCACCGTCGCGCAAAATGTCAGTGGCCGCGTCGATCGCCTTCTCCGTCTCGCCATTCGCGAGATAGGTGCTCAGCAGGCTGCGGGCCACGCCGACCGATGAGGGATACTCCTCACGATGCTGCAGCAGGAGCCGCTCGGCGTCGGCGCGCCGGCCGTTGGCCAGGAGCGCATTCGCCAGCCGTGCCACGATCGCCTCGTCACCCGGCCGATCCTCCAGGCGCCGGCGCAGGCGTCGTTCGACGGCCTCGAAGTCCCCGATCTGCATGTCCAGGCGGTTGAGGTTGTCGAGCGCCGGAGCGAAGTCGGGATCGGCCGACAGCGCCTGCTCCCAGAGGCGCCTCGCCTCTCCAACATCCTGTCGGGCTGAGCGCGCAAGCCCTTCGAGATTGAGCAGCACCAGATTGTCGGGATGCTGGGATCGCAGCACGCTCAGCTCGTCGAGCGCGGCCGCATGGTCTCCTTGACGCAGGAGGTCGAGCGCCAGGAGGATGCCTTCAGCCAGCGGGTCCGTCCCGGCAAGCTCCGCGTCAATGGCGGCGGCGCCGCCGCTCAGGAGCGATAGCGAGGTCCGCGCCAGTTCGGACGCGGCGGCGTCATCCGAGGCGGCAAGGCGTTGAAAGGTGTCCATGGCGGCGGCGTAATCGCCCAGACGCATCTGGGCGCTGGCCAGCTGCTGCAGGGCCTGCGCATCCGTGGGATCGCCGCGGGTCAGCGGCGCGAGCACCTCGATGGCCGCCGTCGCGTTGCCGGCTCGCAAAAGCGTGGCGGCGAGAAGACGGCGCGCCGCCGCGTTGTCCGGCATCACCGCCAGATAGTGCCGCAGTGAGCGTTCCGCCTGCGCGTATTGCTCCAGATTGAACTTTATAAGCCCGTTCAGCAGCTCGGCCGGCACGAAATCGAAGAGCTGTCCCTGAATGCCGATCAGGATTCGATTGGCTTCCCGGAAGTTTTCCCGCGCCGCCTGCGTGGCCGCCTGCAGATACAGCGCCACCGTGCTCTGCGGCATGACCTCGAGCACACGCTTCACATGCTCCTCTGCGGCCGCGATCTGGCCGATCTGCAGGAACAGCTGGGCGCGTGCGATGTCGAGCTGTGGATGGCCGCCGAGCCGTTCCTCGATCTGGTCCAACGCCCTCATGGCCTCGGTGTGGCGTCCCTGGCGCGCGCTCAGGTCAGCTTCGAGGAACCAGGTTCTCGGGTCCTCCGACGCCACCTCCTTCAATTGGAGGAGCCGCCTCTCGGCATCGGCGTGGTTGCCCAGGGTGACGTCGATACGGGCGCGGGCGTAGAGGGCATCGGCGTTCTCCGGCGAGGCCGCCAGAACCTCGTCGAACCGGGATCGCGCGCTGCCAACCTCCGCCAGAGCGAGGTGCGCATTGCCGCGGAGGATCAGCTTGGTAAGCTGGGCTTCCGGGGTCGTCGCGTCCGTGCCTACGATCTCGAGCGCCTCATCCGGCCGGTCGGCCATGAGCAGGGCCCGTCCGAGCATGATCTCCGTATCGTCGTTCGGCCGGGCATCGTGGACACGGCGGAGCTCCTTCTCCGCCGAGAGACCGTCACCGGCCTGAAGGTAGAGCCGGCCGAGCAGCAGACGAGCATCCAGGTTGTCGGGGTCCTGCTGAAGCGCGTTGCGAAGCTGGATGATCGCACCGCTCGGATTGCCGGCATCGATCCGGTGGATCGCGTCCTCGTAGAATTCCCGCGACTGTTCCGCGTCGGCATGGGCCGGGCCGGGCGGCAGGACGGCGAGGGCCGCCAGGGTGAAACCCGCCGTCAATCCCGCGCGGCACGACTCCCAAAGAGCTGGACGCATGCTGGCTCCGTCTCACGACCCGGACGGCCGGTCATCCTGACCACCTTATGGCGTATTGTCTCAGAAGACTGTAAACGGTTGGTCTGCTGACGCCGAGGATCTTCGACACGGCGGTCAGATTGCCGTCGGCCTCGGCCAGGGCGTCGAGCAGGAGCTGACGCTCCATACGCTCGCGCGCCTCGCGCAGGCTCGAGGTCCGGTGCGGCGCGCCAGCCGCGGCGTCCTGGTCGCCCACCAGGTCGAGGTCGCCGGCCGTGATGCTGGGTCCGTCACTCAAGGTCACGGCTCGCTTCACCCGGTTCTCCAATTCCCGAACGTTGCCAGGCCATGGATGGCGCCGCAGGGCGGAGAGGGCCTCTGGCGCCATCGGTAGACGTCGCTTGCCTTGCTGCTGGGCATAGCGGCCGGCGAAGTGCCGGGCCAGCAGCACGGCATCGTCACCGCGCTCCCGCAAGGGCGGAACCGTCAGCACAATCTCGGCGATCCGGTAATACAGATCTTCCCGAAACTGCCCCTTGGCCGCCAACGCCTCGAGGTCGTGATGGGTCGCGCAGACGAGCCTTGTATCGATCGGGATCGCCTCGCGCCCACCAAGCCGCTCGACCACCCGCTCCTGAAGGAAGCGCAACATCTTCGACTGCAACACCAACGGCATGTCGCCAATCTCATCGAGAAACAAGGTGCCCCGATGGGCAAGCTCGATCTTGCCCTTGACCTGTCGCAAGGCCCCGGTGAAGGCCCCCTTCTCGTGCCCAAAGAGCTCGCTTTCGAGCAGGTTGTCCGGAATTGCGGCGCAATTGATGGCCACAAAGGATTGCTGCGACCTTGAGCCTCTCCGATGCAGCGCTCGAGCCAGCAGCTCCTTGCCGGTGCCGCTCTCGCCGATCACCAGAACGCTCACATCGGTCGGCGCCACCTTCTCAATCGTGCGGCACAGCTCTTCCATCTTGTCGCTGGCGGTCAGGAGTCCATCCAGAGGGTGGCTCTCCTTTTGCTGAAGACGCTGATTTTCCAGCTCGAGCTCGTGCACATTGAAGGCACGCTCGACAATCATGCCGAGGATCTCGGCATCGATCGGCTTCTGATAGAAGTCATAGGCTCCCAGGCCGATCGCATGAACGGCGTTGCGACGATCGTCCTGGCCGGTCACGACAATGACCTTGGTATGCGGGCTCAGGCCAAGAATGTCCTCGAGGACCTTCAAGCCCTCCGAGGGATCGTCGGGCACCGGCGGCAGACCGAGATCGAGGCTGACGACACCCGGGTCATGCTCCCGGAGCGCGCGCATCGCCGTCTGCCGGTCGGTCGCCGTGACCACTCTGCAGCCGTCGAACGCCCACTTGAGGCTGCGCACAAGCCCCGGATCATCATCGACGATGAGCAGAGTCCTATTGGTCATGAGCAAGCCGCCTCGGGATCCAGCCGGCTCGTGCCCTCGGAGCGCGAAACCGGCTTCGCTCCATCAATGGGCAAGCGGATGCGCGCCGTCGTGCCGATGCCAAGGCCGCCGTCGATCTCGACCGCTCCGCCCCATCTCTCGACAACCGAGCGGCTCTGGTACAAGCCGATGCCATACCCGCCGGCCTTGGTCGAGAGGAAGGGCTCGAACAGAGCCCGTCGAGCAAGCTCCTCGCTCATGCCCGGTCCATGGTCCTGCACCTCCACGATCGCCTCCGAGCCCGCTCGGCCGGTCCTCACGCGAACCGGCCCGCCCGCTTCGTGCGCATTCTGAATCAGATTCCCGATGACCGATCGCAGGCCTTCCCGGTCCGCCGCCACCACCACCGCGTTCTCGTCGGAGACAAGTTCCACGGCAGTCGTTCCGGCCGCGTCGGCGATGACAAGATCCCGGACCAGGGAAGTGAGGTCGATTGACTCACGCTCCTCCGGCTCGGCGGCCTTCTTCAGACGGACTAGCATGCCGCGCATCTTGCTCACGGAGTCGCCGACCGTCGCCAGAGCGTCACGCTGGAAGGCCGGATTCTCCCCGTGCCGCTCCGCCTGCTGGACAATGAGGGACAGCTGGCTCACCAGATTCTTCAAATCGTGAGCCACGAAGGTGAAGTTTCGGCTGATGCTCTCGAAGCGACGGGCCTCGGCGAGGTCCCGCGCGATCTTCTCCTCGGCAAGGTAACTGCCGAGCTGCAGGCTCAAGATCTCAATCAGGTCGATGTCTTCCCAGGTCAGCCGATGCGGCGCCCGGGACTCGCCCAGCAGAATGACCCCCACGATCTCGTCTCTCGACCTCAGCGGCACGAGCAGCCATGGCTGGCCCAGTCGCGACCGCCAGGCCTCGTCGAGCAAGCGGCCGTCTCCCGCCGTGGGACAGTCCCGGCGTGTTGTGCGCTGCTGCCGGTGATCGTGCAGATCGATCACCACGCCATCGCCTTGAAGCAGCGCCGCCAGGGGGGGCGGCAGCGTAACCAGATCCTTGGCGCCCGGCCAGCTCCAGGTGGCATCGAGCGCGTAGACGCCATCCGGGCCGCGCAGGAACAGGGCTCCGCCGGTGCTGTCGAGAACGTCCGCGATCGCGCGCACCGCCCGCTCGGATCGACCCGCCGGAGCCGCCCCCGTGCTGGACATCGTGTGGATGAAGCGCCGCCATTCCTGACGATAGTCGTAGGCGAAGCTGAAGAAGTTGCGCGAGATGAGCAGCTTGGCCCGCGCCTGCACCTGGCCGGACAGCAAGACGGCGGCCAGGAGCACCAGCGCGCCCGAGAACACCGCGATCTGGAGCAGAGGTCCCCAGGCCAGGGCGCTCTCGCGGAGGATGTAGCCGATCCCGGCGACGCCGAGAAGATAGATCCCGCTGCCAACCAGCGCGCTTGTCTGCAGCACGACCTTGCGGGAGATCGTGACATCGAGCTCGAGCTGGCGGATGCGCACGGCCGCCACGAGCACCAGCGGCGCCACGACGGCGTTTGCCAGAGGGCGGGCGGCCTCGGTCGCCCAGCTTTCCTGGCGGAAAAGCAGGGCCTCCGAGTAGAGGAACAGGTCGTACGCGAAAATGCCTCCCAAGGCGATGACGAGGTGCTTGAAGCTCCACCGTGCGTCACCCCGGGTCGCATGAAACAGGTTCTCGACCAGCAGCAGCCCGACGATGGCAAGGCTGAGCCGAACGCCCGCGTTGGCCGTCCATGCCGCATGCGCATTCCAACCCAATTGAACGCTGGCCAGGAGGGTCAGCACGCCGCCGACGGTCAGTCCCAGCACGGCAAGGAGCAGCGGCTCCGAGGCGCGCATCGGCTCGGCCCGGCCCGCCGTGGCGAGATGGAGCGCCGTCAGGGCGACAAGGAGCCAGCCCCCGGTGCGGGCCAGCTCGGCGATGCCGGTCAGCGCGACCGGCAGCGGCAGCGACATCGCCGACAGGAAGCCGACGAAGGCCCAGACGGCGGCAAGCGCGGCCCCGCCCGCCAGCGCGAGGCCGTATCGTCCACGGCGCCAGCCCCGCATCAGCAGCAGGCACACAAGAAGATAGATGAGGAAGGTTATGCCGTATGCCGTTGCCTCGGTCACGACGGCGCCGGATCTCACCATTCCGCCGTCATCAGCGGGCACCTTCGGAGGCGACGACGACCCGCGCGGTCTTCAGGATGATGATGAGATCCAAGAGCAAGCTGTGGTTCTTCATGTAGTAAAGATCGTACTTCAGCTTTTCACGAGCGTCGTCGATCGAGGCGCCATACGGGTAGTTGATCTGCGCCCATCCCGTGATCCCCGGCTTCACGCGGTGGCGATCCCTGTAGTACGGGATGACCTCGGACAGCTGCTCGACGAAGGCCGGCCTTTCCGGGCGCGGTCCAACAAAGCTCATGTCACCCTTGAGCACGTTCAGCACCTGCGGCACCTCATCAATCCGCACCTTCCGGATGAAGTGCCCGACCCGGGTGATCCTCTGGTCTTGAGCTCGCGCCCACTGCGGCTGGCCGTCTGCCTCGGCATTGACGGTCATGCTCCTGAACTTGAGCACCTCGAAAGTGCGTCCGTTACGGCCAACCCGCGTCTGGTGGTAGAAGACGGGGCCTTCACTGTCGAGCTTGATTGCGATCATTGTGACAAGAAGAACCGGGAAAACAATGATCAGAAACACCGAGCTTACCGCGATATCGAAGGCCCTCTTGATTAGGTCGCCGAGACGGCTGATTCGGAAGCCGTCGGCGAAGATGAGCCAGCTGGGGTAAAGATTGTCCAGGTCGACCTTCTTGGCTTCCCGCTCGAAGAATGAGGATGAATCGAGCACCCTGATGCCGTGCAGCCGACACTCGAACAGCTCACCCATCGGCAGAACGCCCCGTCGGTCATCCAGGGCGACGACCACTTCTGCGATATTGTGTCGTCTTGCGTACTCGCTGATCGAGCCGCCGGCCTCCACAATGTATTGCCGCGGCACCGGATTCGTCAGGGTCTCGGGCGTCCGCTCCAGCTGAAGAAAGCCGTGGAGAACCGTGTTGTGCGACGACCGGCTTTGGAAGGCGAGGCGAAGATTGTTGGCGCGCTGCCCGGTCCCGAGCACGAGAACCTGTGGCTTGAAGGAGACCGAGACGACACCCGACCGAAGAAGGGCTCGATTGGCCATGGTGACGGCCACTCCGGACGCGGCCAGCAGGAAGGGATAGGCCGTCGGCAGGGTTGAGCCGACGTAATAGTAATGGATGGCGAACAGCCCGGCCGCCGCGAAGAGTCCGGCCGGCACCATGCGCTGGCCCATCAGGAGATAGTCATAGTGCGCGGACGGCTCGTACACGCCGAATGCGTACATGCACAACCAGAGCAATCCTGCGGAGACGGCGATCAGCGGCAGCACCTCCTGGGAGATGAGCGCCCCCTCCATGAGCGCCTGCAGGACCAGCGCATCCAAATGGAAGACAGCGGCAATCAGGCCGCATTCCAGAACCCCAAGCAATAATGTGCTTGTCCGAAGATAGTGACCAAAGACGCGGAACACGATCGATCCCCTCCCCTGACAAAGACCGTGCGTCGATGACGATCGCCCGCTCCGCAACACGGCCTGTCGAGCGCCCTGACCACGAAGCAGAACACCGGATCATCCGATATTACGACCACTCGCCGCCGAACTCTATACAAACTATTTATCATGCAATTGATAAGAAGTTGTTGAGCAATGTTCGTCGACGGGGACAGGGCTCGGCCGCCTGCATGGCCCGGCACGGACGGAAAGCCCGCCTGGCTCCGAAGGTCGCCCCCAACGCAAGGGGGCGCCGCGGCTTTCCGAGGAACGCGACGCCGTCCAGCAACAGGATGAACTCAGCGTTTGCGTTATCCTTAACGACAAGGATCATCGTCACAGCAGACAGTGGCCGCAGAAGCATCCTTGCCAATCAACGAACCGCCCTGAGGGTCGGGAGCCCGAAGAATGCCTGCAAGCCAAGCGGCGGCAACAATAGTCAGCCGGCCGTCTAAACGTATAGGGCGGCAGAGATACCATGCTTTGCCTTGAAGCACGATTGAGATCGCGTATATATTCGGTTGCCGCTGGCCAACGGGGATCCGGCGCCTGCGATGCGGCGGACAAGGGAGATCACCATGGCGAATGACAGCATGGCGAACGGCAGCATGGCGAATGGCAGCATGGCGAATGGCAGCACACCGCCTGAGGATGCCAAGACCCCGTCCCGGCGCCAGATGATCCATCTCGCCCTGGCCACAGCGCCCGTTCTCGTCACCTTGAAGGCAGGGCCGGCGGGAGCGGCATCAGGGGGCTCGGCTTACACGCAACCTGAGACGACCCTGTTCGGACCCGACCAGAAGAACAACTACCTTTTTCCCGAGGACGCCGCCCAGTAGACACCACGCGGTCCGGTCACGAGACCCCGGGGCTGCCCGAACAAGGGCGCTTGGCACGGCCCTGACGGCTGGCGTCGCAGTCTGCCGCGAAGGCGGCCAGCGGCAGCGCGAAGCCCACGCCAGGAGCTATGGCGTCGAGGGACCGGGCGAGGGCTCCGGCCAAGGCGCGATGTGGGGTTTCCTTCATTCTCCCTTTACAGGACTTGGCCTAGCTTGGTCTCCCATGGGCGCCACGCGGCAAGGCGTCATGGCAATCCTGGCCGATCGACGGGCGCGGACGTCACGGCATGGCTGATGGCAGAACGCCGGGGTCGAGCATGTCCGACGGAAAAATCGGCGACCTCCGACAGGCGTCGGCACACGTTCTGCGACGGGAATGGGACGGCGAGATTGTCATCTACCATCCGATCTCGGGTCGGACGCATTTGATCGACACCCTGTCCGACGCCAT
Organism: uncultured Mycobacteriaceae bacterium; assembly: GCA_964613585.1. Lineage (GTDB taxonomy): Bacteria > Pseudomonadota > Alphaproteobacteria > DSM-16000 > Inquilinaceae > CAZTHL01. The sequence continues at coordinate 24,547 of CAZTHL010000037.1, forward strand.
CCTGGACCTGCTTGTTCGACAGTCCATACCTCCATCAGCTGTAGTCGGCGAGCTGGCACGCCTTACCGGTCTCGATGTCGAGGTTCTTGAAGAACGGGTGACCGAGGTCTTGAACGCTTTCGACGCGGCCGGACTGGCCAAGAGGGGCGGCGCTTGACATCGCTCGGCTGCCTGACACCCGACCACTTTGGCAAGCTCCTGCACCGTGATGGCGTGATCCTTCAGGCGGGTCCTTTTCGGCTGTCGGTCCGGACCTCCTTGCAGGAGGTGCGGCCTGCCCTGCATCAGCTCTATGCCGACTTTCCATTTCTCGGTGACGACTGGGCCGACTACCACGGGAGCCTACGTCCGGTCTGGGGGCCGCGGCGCTACCTCAAGCCTCAGATCCAGTTTCTGTTCGATGGCGCGGCGCCGTTCTTCCCATTCCCGAGAGACTCCGGCCTGCCGCTTCTGGAGTGGGGACTGAACTGGTGCATCTATAATCATGCGCATCACTACCTGCTGCTGCACGCCGCGGTGGTCGAGCGCGACGGCAAGGCGATTCTGCTGCCGGGCACGACCGGGGCCGGCAAGACGACCCTGTGCGCAGCGCTGATCGGCGCCGGATGGCGCCTCTTTTCCGACGAGATCGCCGCACTCGACTTGGCCACCGGGCTCGTCTGGCCGGTGGTGCGTCCGCTTTGCCTCAAGGAGAAGGCCATCGAGCTCGTCCAGGAACGGGTGCCGCACGCCGTGTTCGGGCCCGTGTTCCACGGCACGAGAAAAGGCCGGCTCAGCCACCTGAGGCCGCCGGCCGAGGCGGTCCACCGGATGACCGAGCCGGCGGAGCCGGCCTTCCTGATCTTTCCGGCCTATCGGGCCGGAGCCGACGCTCGGCTCGATGCCATGCCAGGCGGCCGGGCGTTCCTGGCGGCCGCGACCAGCGCGTTCAACTATCACGTCCTCGGGGCCGAAGGCTTCGAGGCGCTCGCGCGCCTGATCGATGCCTGCGCGGCCTATGCCTTCTCCTATTCATCCCTCGACGATGCGCTGGCCATCTTCGACCAACTGATTCCCCGGTCCAAGCGCACCCTGGCTGCGTGATGACGGCAGATCCCGCCACGAGTCCCCGCTCCGGAGCCCTGCTTCTGGGCCTTCTGCGGAGAGACAGGAGCATCGAGGATCTGTCCTTGCCGCAGTGGAGCCTGCTGATCCGTCAGGCTAGGCGCGCCCGCCTCCTCGCCCGCCTCGCTGATCATGCGCTCAAGAGCCCGCACGCTCCGCCAAGGCCGGTCGTGCCGCATCTGACGGCTGCACGAAATGTTGCGGCCAACCATCATCGCAGCCTTCTCTGGGAAGTGCACTGTGTCTCGCGTCTGCTCGAGCCGCTTGATGTGCCGATCATCCTTCTCAAGGGCGCGGCATACGCGGCGCTCGGCCTCGACTTCGCCCGGCAACGGATCACCAGCGACCTGGACATCATGGTGCCGGAGGAGGCCTTGGATGATGTGCATCGCTGTCTTCTGAAGCACGACTGGCATCCGCTCAAGCTCGACGTGTACGATGAACGGTACTATCGGCTTTGGATGCACGAGCTGCCGCCGCTGAGGCATGCCGAGCGGCAGACGGTGATCGATGTTCATCATACCATCCTGCCCCGCACCGCCCGCATCCATCCGGATCCGCAGGAGCTTTGGAGGCAGTCGCGGCCGCTGCCGCCGTTGTCGGCGACCTCCTTCATGGCCGGGAGGGGCCGGCTTCGCATCCTGTCACCGACCGACATGCTGCTCCACGCCTCGGCCCACCTGTTCCACGACGGCGAGATCGCGATCTCCATTCGCGACCTCGTGGACATCGATGACCTGTGCTGCTGCTTCGGCGCAGAGCCGGGCTTCTGGGACGGCCTGGTCGGCCGCGCGACCGAGCTTGACCTCGCCCGACCCTTGTACTTCTCGCTCCGGTACTGCGATGCCCTGCTGGGCAGCCGCGCGATTCCGCCCACGGTGCTGGAGGCGGCCGCCTCGGCGGGGGCGCCGAGCCGCGCCTGGCGCGCCGCCATGGACCGGCTGGTGCCGGCGGCGCTCCTGCCCGACCATCCGGACCGGCCGGGGGCGTGGCACCGGCTGGCCGCCCTGATCCTCTACATCCGGTCCCATTGGCTGCGCATGCCGGCGGGTTTGCTGGCGCGGCACCTGACGCGAAAGGCCGCCGCGCGCCTGCACATCTTGCCGCCGACGCTCGCCAAGGACATGACCCCGTGAGCCGGCTCCTCGTCTTCAGCGACGACTGGGGCCGCCACCCGTCGAGCAGCCAGCATCTGGTCCGTCACCTGCTCCCGCGCTACCGGGTCGACTGGGTGAACACCATCGGCACGCGGCGTCCACGGCCACGGGCGGCGGATCTGCGGCGCGGCCTCGAGAAGGTAAGGCAGTGGCTCGGCGGGTCGCGGGCCGGGGCCGCGGCGCTGCACGGATCGCCCCCGCCCCTCAACCCGAGGGTGCACTGCCCGGTCCATTGGCCGGGCTTCGGTGGAAGGCTGGAGCGCGGACTGAACAGACACCTGCTGCTGCGGGCTCTGCGGCCGCTGCTGACCGATCCGGACCCGCCTCTGGCGGCCGTCTCCACCCTGCCGATCGTGGCCGATCTGGCGCGGGCGCGGGCGGACATCCCATGGATCTACTACTGCGTGGACGATCTCGCTGAGTGGCCCGGGCTGGACGCGGCAGCGCTGCGTGCCATGGAGCGGGACTTCCTCGCGACGGCGCACGCCGTGATCGCCGTGTCCGAGCATCTCTGCGGCCGCATGAGGGCGCTGGGACACGATGCGGCGCTGCTGACCCATGGCATTGATCTCGACCATTGGCGTGGCGGGCCGGCGGACCTCGGGACCGGCGCCGGGCCGACGCATGGTGAGGGCAGGCCGACGGCGCTGTACTGGGGTTATGCCGACGGGCGGCTCGACGTCGCCATCGTGCTGGCGCTGGCCGAGCGGTGCCACGTGCGCATGGTCGGTCCGATCGGCGAGGTCGATCCGCGGCTCCGCCGTCATCCGGGGGTCGCCTGGTCCGGCCCGGTGCCGTACGAGGATCTGCCGGCTCTCGCCCGCGAGGCGGACGTGCTGGTCATGCCCTACGCCGACCTGCCGGTCACCCGTGCCATGCAGCCGCTGAAGCTCAAGGAGTATCTGGCGACCGGGCGTCCGGTCGTGGCCACGCCGCTGCCGGCCAATCTCCACTGGGCGGACGCGATGGACGTAAGCGCCGATCCGGACGCCTTCACCGCCCTGTGCCTGGAGCGGGCCGGCCGCCCGCTGCCCGATGGCCAACGGTCGGCCCGCCGGCGCCTAGAGCAGGAATCCTGGGCGGAAAAGGCGCTTCGCTTCGAGGCCATCGTGCTCGAGGCCGCGCGATCGGCTCGGAGTTCGGCCTAGATGCCGGCGACCGTGCAGCCCTGCCCCGATCCGACCGACGCCGGCCTCCGTCACGTCCTGCATGTCCGGATCGTCAGCGGCACCGGCGGCGGGCCGGAGAAGACGATCCTCAGCTCGCCGCGTCATCTCCTCGGCACCCGCTATCGGGCCCACGTCTGCTACCTGTACCCGCTTGGCGATCCCGGCTTCGAGACGATCCGCCTGCGAGCGGCCGAGAGGGACTGCCCGCTCATCGCGCTGCCGGACGGGCGCTTCGACCTCGGTGTCCTGTCCGCGCTGCGGCAGGTGTGCCGAGATCTGGGCATCACCATCTGGCACGGTCACGATTACAAGACCAACTTCTTCGGGGTCCTGCTGCGGCCGCGACTCAATTTCAAGCTTGTCTCGACCGCCCACGGCTGGGTGAAGCACACGAGCAGGACGCCGCTCTACCACGCCATCGATCGCTGGGCCTTGCGCCGGCACGACCACGTGGTCGCCGTCTCCGACGACGTGTACCAAGCCTGCCGCGCCGCCGGGGTGCCCGAGCACCGGCTGTCGCTGATCGAGAATGCGATCGACACGCACGAGTTCTGCCGACAGCAGCCGGCGGGGGTGACCCGGGCCCCGGTCGCCGCGTCCGACGGGCGGTCCACCGGCCGCCTGGTTGTCGGCGCCGTCGGCCGTCTCTCGGAGGAGAAGGGGTTCCACCTGCTCATTGACGCGGCCGTCCGACTGCTCGACGAGGGCTTCGACATGGAGCTTTGGATCGCCGGCGAGGGCGAGGACCGGGAGCCGTTGCAGCGCCGCATCGACCGCTCTGGCCATGCTGCGCGCCTCCGGCTCCTCGGCTTCCAGGCGGACACCCGGTCGCTCTTCGAGCGCTTCGACCTGTTCTGCCTGTCCAGCCTGCGGGAAGGGCTCCCCAACGTCGTGCTCGAGGCCATGGCCATGGAGGTTCCGGTGGTCGCGACGCGCTGCGGCGGCATGCCCGCGTTCGGGCGCGACGGCGAGGACATGCTCCTGGTCGAGCCCGGCTCGCCCGGCGCCCTTGCCGAGGGTCTGCGCCGCCTCCTGAGCGACGACGGCCAGCGCCACCGGCTCGCCTGCGCCGCGCGGCGGCGGATCGAGCGGGAGCACAGCTTCTCCCGCCGCATGGAGCGCATGGTGCAGGTCTATGACCGCCTTTGGGACCGATAGCCGACGAGCACCGGAAAGCCGACACCGCCATGTTCAATCACCGGACCGCCAAGAAGAAGATCGACGCGATCGCGGAGGTGCTCGAGGCGCTGCCCCGGCTCCGCAAGGTCCAATCGGACGACGGATCGATCCTGTCCCATAGCGAGCCCGAGCCGGCCGAGGCCGGGGCGGGGACCGGGGCCGCGACGGAGACGGCGCGCCTGGCCGAGGCGCTGCGTCGGGGCTTCGCGACCAAGAAGTTCGACCTTTCCGCGGCGGACTGCCGGCGCATCGTCGTCTACCTCGATCTCTACAATCTGCTGCGGACCGACAATCGCGGCTGCGCCTGGGACGAGTCGGTGGAGCGCCTGAGCGCCGAGCTTGCCTCGACCTTCGCGAAGCAGTTCAAGCAGAAGGTCTACCCGGACGAGGATCGGCCGGTCTGATCGCGCGCCTCTCCGAGCTCCGCCGATGCCTCAGCCTTCACGCCCCTCCCGCACGCGTCGCCGGCCGGCCGCCGCCGCTGCCGCCATCCTCCTGGCCGGCTACCTGCCGCTGATGCTGCTGGTCCTGCTCTCGCCCTTTCGCTTCGAGCCGCTGAGCTGGACGAACCCGGTCGAGCGGCTGCCGGAGGACGGGGCGATCGCCTTCACCGGCCGCGGCATCGTGCTGTCGCCGAGCCTGCCCCAGCGTCTCCGCGACGACCTGTCGGCCGGAGCGGGAATGTCCCTCGAAGCCTGGGCGGCCGCCGCGCATCCGCGTCAGGAGGGCCCGGCCCGCATCGTCACCTACTCCGACGGCTGGCGCGCGCGGAACCTGACCCTGGGGCAGGAGGGTCCGCACCTGGAGGTGCGGCTGCGCACCAGCCGGAACGGCGCCAACGGGACCGAGCCGCACCTGATCGTCGTCCTCGACGTGTTCGCCGAGCCGCGGCTGCGCCACATCCTCCTGACCTTCGACCCGGGCCGCGCCACCGGGGACGGACGGGCCCGGACCCGCGTGTTCGTCGACGGCGCGCTGGCCTGGGACGGCTCCACGCCGGAAGGCGATCTGTCGACTTGGGATCCAGCCCACCGGCTCGCCCTGGGCAACGAGACCACCGGACGCCGGCACTGGGAAGGGCGCCTGCACGGGCTGGCCATCTACGACCGGGCGCTGGAGCCGGCGGAAGCCGAGGCGCTGTGGCGGCGCGCCGCCTCCGGCCGGCCGCTGCTCGCCGAGCACCTCGTCGCCGCCTATGATTTCGCCGGGGACGACTGGCCGGTGATCCGGGACCGGAGCGGACGGCAGCCCCCGCTCGATCTCGAGGTCCCGCCGCGCCACGGCGAGGCCCCGCTGCTCATCCTGCGGCCCTATGGAGAGCTGTCCGGGCCCGACGGTCTGCGCAGCCAGGTGGCCGAGATGGTGGCGAACGTGCTGATCCTTGTGCCCGTCGGCTTCCTCGGCTTCCTGGCCCTGCCGTCCCCGCGCCGCCCGGCCGCCCGGGCGGCAGTCACGCTGGTCGCCATCTTCCTGCTCGTGGTCACCGTGGAAGGACTGCAGCTTTTCCTGGCGGATCGTTATACTTCGGTCACCGACCTCCTTCACAATTGCCTGGGCGGGCTGCTGGGGATCGGCCTCGCGGCGCGCGGCACCCGGTGGCTCGCCTGGCTGTCCCGCGTGCTGCCGGACCCGGCCTGAATGTCCGGGGCGGCTCGTGCCCATAAGCAGCTTCGCCCCTTCCGCCCCGAGGTGATCGGCCGATGAGCCCCGACACGGAACGGCAGCGTCCTCCCGAGCCGGTCGACCGGCCTGAGCCGGTCGACCTCTCGATCGTCATGCCGTGCTACAACGAGGAGGAGAGCGTCGAGCCGCTCTACGAGGCCGTCACCGCGGCGCTGGCCGGGCAGCCCTACCGGTATGAGGTGATCCTGGTCGACGACGGCAGCAAGGACGACACCTTTCCGCGGCTGGCGGCGATCGCGGCGCGCGACCGGCGCTTCCGCATCGTCAAGTTCCGGCGCAACTACGGCCAGACGCCGGCCCTGGTCAAGGGCATCGAGCTGGCGCGCGGCCGCGTCGTCATCACCATGGACGCGGATCTGCAGAACGACCCGGCGGACATCCCGATGCTGGTCGAGACCCTGGACCAGGGCTTCGACCTCGTCGTCGGCTGGCGCAAGAAGCGGCGGGACAACTTCCTCAAGCGCACCCTGCCCTCGAAGATCGCCAACTGGCTGATCGGCAAGGTGACCGGCGTGCCGATCAAGGACAATGGCTGCACCCTGAAGGCCTTCCGCGCCGAGCTGATCAAGGGCATCCCGCTCTATTCCGAGATGCACCGGTTCATCCCGGCCATGGCCTCGCTGGCCGGCATCCGCTTCGCCGAGCTGCCGGTGCGCCATCATGAGCGCCGCTTCGGCACCTCGAAGTACGGCCTGTCGCGCATCTGGAAGGTTCTCATCGACCTGCTGACGATCAAGGTCATCGCCGCCTCGGTCCGGCGTCCGCTCACCTGCTTCGCCGGCGCGGCCAGCGTCGTCGGCCTGCTGGCTCTGGCCGCCCTGCTGCTGGCCGCCCTCCTGGCGCTCCGGGCCGGCGGCGAGCCGGTGCTCGTGCTGGTCGGCCTCGGCCTGCTGCTCGGCTCCATGGCGACCTTCCTGGTGGTGCTCGGCATGCTGGTGACGCTGATCACCCGGACCGGCACCCTGTCGCTGCACCGCTTCTCACGGCTCACCACCGGCGCGGCGCCGCCGCTCCGCGCCAAGGAAACCGAGGTATCGCCATGATCGCGCAGACCCTCCTGTCGGCCGTGGTGCCGGTGACCGAGCGGCTCGACCCGGTCGCCGACGTCTACCGCGCCTATCGCAAGAGCCTCGAGGCCGTCGGCCTGCCCTACGAGATCATCTTCGTCCTCGACGGCCCCTTTCCCCGTGAGCGCGCCCTGCTCGAGCAGCTGAAAGCCGAGGCCGGCGGCGCGCTCAAGATCATCACGCTCAGCCAGCCGTTCGGTGAATCGACCGCGCTCAGCGTCGGCTTCGACAGCGCCGCCGGGGACGTGATCCTGACCCTGCCGGCCTATCTGCAGGTCGATCCGGACGAGCTGCCGCGGCTGGTCCGCGCGCTCGACGGCGCCGACATGGTGGTCGGGCGCCGCTGGCCGCGCAAGGACTCGGCCCTCAACCGGATCCAGTCGACCGCCTTCAACGCGCTGGTCCGCTCCCTGCTCAAGGTGCCGTTCCACGACCTCGGGTGCGGCGTCCGGGTGTTCCGGCGCAAGGTCATGGAGGAGGTGCAGATCTACGGCGACTATCACCGCTTCCTGCCCCTGCTCGCCGCCGCCCAGGGCTTCCGGGTCGAGGAGCTCGACGTCCGCCAGTCGACGCTCGACCAGCATCGTCGGCTGTACGCCCCCGGCACCTACGTCCGGCGGCTGTTCGACATCCTGTCGATCTACTTCCTCATCAAGTTCACGCGCAAGCCGCTGCGCTTCTTCGGCCTGGTCGGCGCCACCATCTTCGCCGTCGGCCTTCTGATCAGCGTCTACGTCGTGCTCGAGCGCCTGGTCCTCGGGGTCAGCCTGGCCGAGCGGCCGCTGTTCGTGGTCGGCTGCCTCGGCATGGTGCTCGGCGTCCAGATCATCGCCGTCGGCCTGGTGGGCGAGATCGTCATCTTCACCCACGCCGGCGAGATCAAGGACTATAAGATCGAGAAGACCATCAACTGAGGCCGGCCGTCCGGCGCGTCGCCCCCGGCCGGCGGTCGCGCCGGCCGGCCGGGCCCGCCCCAAGGAGGCCCGCCATGCCGCCCTTCGACGCCGACCTGAGGAGCCTCGGCCACCACTCCCGTCTGAGCCGCCGCGCCTTCGCCGCGAGCGGCATCGGCATGGGCTTCGCCGCGGCGACCCTGCCGGTGGCCGCGGCGACCATCACCACCCCCGCGACCGGGCTGGTCGCCGGCCCGGTCACGGTGCCCGTGCCGGACGGCGAGATCCCGGCCTACCGCGCCCGTCCCGAGGGCGCCGGGCCGTTTCCGACGATCCTGGTGGCGCAGGAGATCTTCGGCGTCCACGAGCACATCCAGGACGTCTGCCGCCGCCTCGCCCGGGAAGGCTACTTCGCCATCGCCCCGGCCCTCTACGCGCGCCAGGGCGACGTCGGCGGCATGACCGACATCCGCCGGATCATCGACGAGGTCGTCGCCCGGGTGCCGGACGATCAGGTCATGGGCGACCTCGACGCCACCCGCGCCTTTGCCGAGGCCGAGGCCGAGGCCGACGCCGGCCGGCTCGGCATCACCGGCTTCTGCTGGGGCGGCCGCATCGTCTGGCTGTACGCCGCGCATCAGCCGGCGCTCGGCGCCGGCGTGGCTTGGTACGGCCGCCTGGTCGGCGAGTCGAGCCCGCGCACGCCGGAGCATCCGGTCGACGTCGCGGGCGCGCTGCAGGCGCCGGTGCTCGGCCTCTACGGCGGCGCCGACCGCGGCATCCCGCTCGACACGGTCGAGGCCATGCGCGAGCGCCTGGACCAGGCCGGAGCCGAATCGCGCATCGTCGTCTACCCCGAGGCGCCGCACGGCTTCCACGCCGACTACCGGCCGAGCTACCGCGAGGAGGCCGCCCGCGACGCCTGGCAGCGCTGTCTCGCCTGGTTCCGCGAGCACGGCGTCGGCTGAGCCTCCCGGGGCCTTGGGCCTCGCCTCGCGCCACCCGGCCGGCACGCCGGCGGCGGAACGTCGGGGCGGCGTGGCGGTTGTCATTCGGTCGGCCGGCGGGCGCGCCTTGCCTGGAAACCAGTCCTTGATACCGACTCTTTTATCCCGGATCAAGGATCGAATTCGCAGGCACGAGCCCGCCATCCCGGACCGGAGCCCGACGCGCCGCCGCCCTAAGCGCCCGCCCGGCCGCCCGAACCGCCCGCCCGGCCGCCCGGCCGCCCGGCCGCCCGAACCGCCCGCCCGGCGGTGGCGGCAGGCCGCCGGGCGCCCTATAGTGCCGCCGCCATGACCGCCGTGATCGACGCCGACCGCCCCCGCGCCGCCTTCACCCGCCGACACCTGCTCGGCATCGAGCCGCTCGCCCGGGCCGAGATCGACGCCCTGCTCGACGTCGCCGAGGGCTATGTCGACCTCAACCGCCGGCCGGAGAAGAAGATCAGCCGGCTGCGCGGCCGCACCGTCATCAACCTGTTTTTCGAGACCTCGACGCGCACCCGGACCTCGTTCGAGCTGGCCGGCAAGCGGCTCGGCGCCGACACCATCAACATGTCGGTCAACACCAGCTCGATAAAGAAGGGCGAGACGCTGATCGACACGGCGATGACGCTGAACGCCATGCGCCCGGACGTGCTGGTCGTGCGCCATCCGCATTCGGGCGCGGTCGACCTGCTCTCCCAGAAGGTCGAGTGCTCGGTGATCAACGCCGGCGACGGCAGCCACGAGCATCCGACCCAGGCGCTGCTCGACGCGCTCACGATCCGCCGCCGGGTCGGCCGGCTCGATCAGCTGATCGTGGTCATCTGCGGCGACGTCCTACACAGCCGGGTGGCCCGTTCGAACATCCACCTGCTCAACATCATGGGCGCGCGGGTCCGGGTGGTCGCCCCGCCGACCCTGCTGCCGGCCGAGGTCGACCGGCTCGGCGTCGAGGTGCACCACGACATGCGCCGCGGGCTCGAGGACGCCGACGTGGTGATGATGCTGCGCCTGCAGGCCGAGCGCATGCACGGCGCCTTCGTGCCCTCGACCCGCGAGTACTTCCGCTTCTTCGGCCTGGACTACGCCAAGCTCGCCGCGGCCAAGCCGGATGCCCTCATCATGCATCCCGTCCCGATGAACCGCGGCACCGAGATCGACTCGATCGTCGCCGACGACATCAGCCGCAGCGTCATCCTCGACCAGGTGGAGCTGGGCGTGGCGGTGCGCATGGCCTGCCTCGACCTGCTGACCGCCGCCGGCACGGCCTGACCGGGGCCCGATCCGCCATGCCCGGCCCGCGCACGGCCCTTGTCAACGCCCGCCTGCTCGACCCGGCGACCGGGCTCGACGCGCCCGGCGCGCTGCTGATCGAGGGCGCGACCATCGCCGATCTCGGCCCGGAGCTGTTCCAGGACGGCCGGCCGGCCGATGCCGCGGTGGTCGACTGCCGCGGGCTGGCGCTTGCCCCCGGCCTGGTCGACATGCGGGTGCGCATCGGCGAGCCGGGGGCGGAGCACAAGGAGACGATCGCCTCGGCGAGCGACGCCGCGGCGGCGGGCGGGGTCACCTCCATGGCCTGCCTGCCGGACACGGTGCCGCCGATCGACACCGTGGCCGGGCTCGAGTTCATCGCCCGCCGGGCGCGCGAGGTGAAGAAGGTGAAGATCTTCGCCCATGCCTGCCTGACCCGCGGCGCCGAGGGCCGCGACCTGGCCGAGCTCGGCCTGCTCGCCGAGGCCGGCGCCGTCGCCTTCACCGACGGCCGGCGGGCCGTCGCCGACACCCGGGTGATGCATCGCGCGCTCAGCTACGCCAGCGGATTCGGCCTGCTCGTCGTGCAGCACCCGGAGGAGCCGCGTCTGGCCGAGGACGGCGACATGAACGCCGGCGAGATCTGCACCCGGCTCGGCCTCGCCGGGATCCCGCCCGAGGCCGAGGTGATGATGATCGAGCGCGACCTGCGGCTGGTCGGCATGACCGGGGCGCGCTACCATGCCGGTCATGTCTCGACGGCCGAGGCGATCGAGGCGATCCGCCGGGCCAAGGCGCGCGGCCTGCCGGTGAGTTGCGACACCGCCCCGCCCTATTTCAGCCTGACCGAGGTCGATGTCGGCTCCTACCGAAGCTTCGCCCGGCTGTCGCCGCCGCTCCGCCGCTGGCTTGACCGCGAGGCGGTGATGGAGGGCATCGCCGACGGCACCATCGACGCCATCGCCAGCGACCACGACCCGCAGGACCAGGACAGCAAGCGGCTGCCCTTCGCCCAGGCGGCGCCCGGCATGATCGGCGTGGAGACGCTGCTGCCGCTGGCGCTCGAGCTCTACCACAAGGGCCGGCTCGGCCTGCTCGAGCTGTTGCGCCGGCTGACCGTGCGCCCGGCCGAGCTGCTGGGGCTCGAGGTCGGCCGCCTCGCCCCCGGCCGTCCGGCCGACCTGCTGCTGTTCGACCCGGACGTGCCGTGGCGGATCGACCTCGACCGGCTGCGCAGCAAGTCGAAAAACTCGCTGTTCGACGGCCGCCCGGTCATGGGCCGCGCCGAGCGCACCCTGGTCGACGGCCGGGTGGTGTTCGACCGCGCAGCCTGACCAGCGGGGCCGGCGGGCGGGTGCGGCCGCGCGGCGAAAAGCGGCGCGGCGAAGGGCGGCGCGGCGAAGGGCGGCGCGGCAGGGAGCGGAGAGGCGGAGGGCGGAGAGGCGAGCGGCATGCCGGACCCGATCAGCTGGGCCTTCGCCTGGCCCTACTTCCTGGCGGCCTTCGCGGGCGGCTACCTGCTGGGCTCGATCCCGTTCGGCCTGGTGCTGACCCGCCTTGCCGGCCACGGTGACATCCGGGCGATCGGCTCCGGCAACATCGGCGCCACCAACGTGCTGCGCACCGGCAACAAGCCGCTGGCACTGGCGGTGCTGCTGCTGGACGGCGGCAAGGGCGCGGTAGCGGTGCTCGTCGCCGGCGCCTTCGGGCCCGACATCCAGGTGACGGCGGCGGCCGGCGCGCTCATCGGCCATTTGTTCCCGGTCTGGCTCGGCTTCCGCGGCGGCAAGGGGGTGGCGACCACCCTCGGCCTGCTGCTGGCGCTGGCCCCCGCGGTGGGCGTTCTGGCCTGCCTGACCTGGCTCGGGGTGGCCCGGGTGTCCCGCTTCTCCTCGCTGGCGGCGCTCGTCGCGGTCACCCTGACCCCGGTCTACGCCGCCCTGCTGAGCGAGGTCAGCGTCGGCGGCTGGTACCTGAGCACGCCCCAGAAGGCGGAGCTGACCCTGCTGATCGCCGTGGTGGTGATCCTCAAGCATCACGCCAACATCCGCCGCCTGCTCCGGGGCCAGGAGCCGCGGATCGGCGACCGGCGCGGGTGACGCCGGCGCGCCCGGGCGGCGGCAGGGCTGGCTGTCGGCAAGGCGGCGCGACAAGGCCGCGAGGTAGCGAAAGGTAGGCTTTCGTCCATCGGGGCCCGGCCGGCCCGGGGTGCCCGCCGACGCCGATCGCGCGTGA
>CAZTHL010000038.1:0-34766 GCA_964613585.1 uncultured Mycobacteriaceae bacterium
TTTAAATGCTTTTCCAATTTTTCATTTTGTAGTTCAATAATTGGGAGTGCCTCCAATACAGCCGCATCAATCAGGCCCATGATCTCGGAGAAAACAATTTCGGCGGCTTCTGCGCCCGCGTCACTCTCGCCGATATGTTGATATACTAGCGCTCGAAGTCGTTCCGACGGCTCTTCCATCTCTGTACGTCTCTGTTCGGTTCGACAGTGATTCGCAAGTCTGCTACCACATCTCGTTCTCGAAGTAAAGAGTGTCTCACGATATAGGTAGGATATGGGAGGTTGATCGATCGCAAAGGGCTCCCATTGGCATAGCGACTGACGCCGAAAAAGGGCTTCCGTGATTGTAGCGGCGGCCGTGGTTTTCCCGCCCGATACCTCCGGATTAATCCCCTCGGACCGGCGCGGGAGGCATCCGGAAATGCACCCTCGGGCTGATGTTTCTGTCGGGCTTGTTCTGTTATTTCATGCCGTTACCGAAAGCTTGTTGCCGAGATTCAGGGGTAACGGTTCGCGTTCTTTCCGCGCTGCGGCATGTTCCTGACGCGACGGAGCCGGCCGCAGGCCCCAGGGGTCCGACCGGCCGTCGCCGCCGCGCCGGGCCCCGGCGCGGGACGTGAGCGCGCGGCCGCCGCCCCTCCCCGGCAGCGACGCCAAGAATGTCGCCGGCGACCACGCCGGCGCCGCGCCTTAGGGAGGCACGCCCATGCACCGTCTCACGCCCGCACGCCCGATCTCTGCCCTCGCCCTGGCGGCGCCGCTCGGCCTCGTCGCCGGCACCGCCTTTGCCCATACCGGCGCCGGCGCCGTCGGCGGCTTCCTCTCCGGGGTGTCGCACCCGCTGTTCGGTGCCGACCACCTACTCGCCATGGTCGCCGTCGGCCTGTGGGCGGGGCTGCTCGGCGGCGGCGCCCGCTGGCGGATCCCGGCCAGCTTCGTGGCCGTGATGCTGGCGGGCGGGGCGCTGGCGCTCGGCTTCGCCGGCCTGCCGCTGGTCGAGCTGATGATCGTCGGCTCGGTGGTCGCGCTCGGCGCCCTGGTGGCGCTCAACGTGCGCGTCGCCACCGCCGCCGGCATGGCGGTCGTCGCCGCTTTCGCCCTCTTCCACGGCTACGCCCACGGGCTCGAGATGCCGGCGACCGCCGCCGGGCTCGCCTATTTCAGCGGGTTCGCGCTGGCCACCGCGGCGCTGCACGCGCTCGGCCTCGGCATCGGCGTGCTGGCCGGGCGGCTCGACCGGGCTGTGGCGGTCCGGGCGGCCGGCGGCGCGATCGCCGCGGCCGGGGTTCTGATGGTGGTCGGGGTCTAGCGGCCGCGCCGACCGGCATCAGGACCGCCGACCGGCATCAGGACCGGATCTAGGGCCCCCGCCCCGGCCCTCCGCCGCCTTCGCGCGGGCGGGGGGCGACAACAAGGATCGGGTCGGGATCGCCGGCCGAGACGAGCCAAGACCAAAAGCAACGACAAATCAGGTCAACGGAGGACGCACCCATGCAGGCCGAGAAGCTCTGGCAGTTTCCGATCAAGGAGTTTCACCGGATGCCGCGCGGCATCCTCGGGCCCGGCGCCTACGAGATGGTCGGCGTCGAAGCGAAGAAGCTGGGGTTCAAGCGCTCGCTGCTCGGCACCTCGGGCCTGCGCGGCACCGGCATCGTCGAGGACATCGCCGGCAAGGTGAGGTACCAGGGCATCGACGTGGTCATCTACGATCAGATTGAGTCCAATCCAAAGGACTACAACTGCATGGAGATGGCCGACCTGTACCAGCGCGAGAGCTGCGACAGCTTCATCTCGGTGGGCGGCGGCAGCGTCACCGACGCGGTCAAGGGCGCGCGCATCGTCGTCGCCCATGACGGCCGCAACATCAACGAGTTCGACGGCTTCAACAAGTCCGAGAACCCGGACAACCCGCCGCACATCGCCATCAACACCACGGCCGGCACCGGCTCGGAGACGAGCTGGGCCTATGTGATCACCGACACCACGTCGGAGAAGGCGCCCTACAAGTGGCTGGGCTTCGACGACAACTGCCCGGTCACGCTCGGCATCAACGACCCGGTCCTGTTCTTCTCGATGCCGCAGGACCTGACCGCGTTCTGCGGCTTCGACGTGCTGGCCCACGCCTCTGAGCCCTACGTCTCGCGCCTCGACTTCCTGCCCAGCCTGGGCAGCGCGCTCAAGGTGATCGAGCTGGTGGCGGAGAACCTGCGCCGCACCGTGTTCGAGCCGCTGAACTACGAGGCGCGCTACAACATGATGTACGCCTCCTACATGGCGGCGCAGGCCTTCAACAGCGGCGGCCTCGGCATCATCCACGCCACCAGCCACGCCGTCAGCGCCTACTACGACACCCATCACGGCCTCAACAACGCCATCGCCCTGCCGCGCGTGTGGGAATACAACATGCCCACCAACTACAAGCGGTTCCGCGACATCGCCCGGGCCATGGGCGAGAACGTCGACGGGCTGACCGACATCTCGGCGGCCGAGCGGGCGCTCGAGGCGGCGATCCGCTTGAGCAAGGACGTCGGCATCCCGGCCAACTTCACCAGCACGCCCGAGTACACCAAGTCGCGCATGGGCCTCGGCAAGTACGCCGAATGGGGCGGCAAGAAGATCGTCGGCGACCAGCGCGACGTCGACCGGCTGACCAAGCACCTGCTGGGCGACGGCTCGACCCCGGGCAACGCGCGCGAGGTCACCTACGAGGCCGTGGCGCCGATGGTCCAGCACGCGCTGACCGGCTCCTACTACTAGGCCGGCCCTCGATCCCACAAGCCCCGTACCGCAACCGGAGCCGGCGGCCCGTCGCCACCCCCTGCCACCCCCGGGGACGGGCCGCCGACGAGAGGGTTCCCGATGTTCGAGTCCATCGAGCAGACGGAAGCGCGCCTGGCGGAGCATAACTATATATGCGACCGCCGGCTGGCGACCGTCAGCTTCCTGGCCTACCGGATGCGCAAGCCGATCCTGATCGAGGGGCCGGCCGGCGTGGGCAAGACCGAGCTCGCCAAGGTCACGGCCGCGGCGCTCGGCCGGCCGCTCATCCGCCTGCAGTGCTACGGCGGGCTCGACGAGACCCGGGCGCTCTACGAGTGGGAGTACGGCAAGCAACTGCTGTACACCCAGATCCTGCGCGACAAGATCGGCCGGCTGTTCGCCGACGTCGACGACCTGCGCGAGGCGGTCGAGCGGCTGCGCCGCCAGGAGGACGTGTTCTTCTCCGAGCACTTCCTGGTGCGCCGGCCGGTGCTGCAGGCGATCACCGCGCCCGAGCCGGTGGTCCTGCTGATCGACGAGATCGACCGGGCCGAGGAGCAGTTCGAGGCGTTCCTGCTCGAGGTCCTGAGCGACTACCAGGTGACGGTGCCGGAGCTGGGCACGGTCACGGCCGCCACGCCGCCCAGCGTCATCATCACCAGCAACAACACCCGCGACCTGTCCGACGCGCTCAAGCGGCGCTGCCTGCACCTGTTCATCGACTACCCGGACGAGGCGCGCGAGCTCGAGATCCTGCGGCGCAAGGTGCCCGGGCTGGCCGAGACCCTGGCGGCCCAGGTGGTCGAGGTGATCCGCCGCCTGCGCGCGCTCGACCTGCGCAAGGCGCCCAGCATCGGCGAGACGCTGGACTGGGCCCAGGCGCTGGTGCTGCTCAACGCCGAGCGGCTGACCCACGACCTGGTCGAGGAGACGCTCGAGCTTCTGGTCAAGCACGAGCGCGACACCGCCCAGGCGCGCGAGCACGCCGACTGGCTGCTCGAGGGCATCGACGCCCGCCGCGCCGGTCGCGGGCACGGTCACGACCACGGCCATCACCATCATCACGGCCACGGGCACCCGCATCACCATCACCATCACCAGGGGCCCGGGCACGACCACGAGCACAGCCACGCGCCCGGTCACGGCCACGATCACGATCACGGCCCCGGGCAACCGGCCCATGAGCCCGAGGCGCCGAACGGCCAGGCCCGCCCGGCGGCGATGAACCATCAGGCGACGCCGCTCCGGCCGCCGCGGCGCCCGGCCGAGGTCGACCGGCAGGAGGCCGAGGCCCGCCAGGCCGAGCATTCCGCGCGCTACTTCGGCGGCTACCGGGGCCGCACCGACGGCCGGGTCGGGGAGGCCTGATGGACGCCCCGATCAACCGGTTCATCCGCCTTCTGAAGAGCAACGGGGTGCGCGTCTCGCCCTCGGAATCGCTCGACGCCATGCAGGCGCTGCTCACCGTCACGCTCGCCGACCGGGAGACCGTGCGCACGGTGCTGCGCAGCACCCTGGTCAAGGACATGCACGACATCCCGGTCTTCGAGGAGCTGTTCGCGCTGTTCTTCAGCCTGCCGGGGCCGGACCGGGGCCCGGAGGTCGGCCACGGCCACGACCACCATCACCATGACGGCGAGCCGGCCGAGCCGGAGCGGGTCTCCTTCGCCCCGGAGGACACCGAGGTCACCGACGACGGCCAGCATCTGCACGGCGAGCCCATGCAGATCCGCGACCTGTTCGATGCCGACCGGATGGTGACCCGGTACAACCCGCACCAGGACCCCAATCAGCTCGCCCTGTCGGCCATGGGCCAGGGGCTGATCCTCAATCGCAACAAGGACGAGCTGGAACGGGTGATGAACAAGCTCACTCATCAGCTCCACGTCCGGCGGGTCGGCAACATCGCCCGGCCGGGCGAGCTCAACTTCGGCGAGGCGCTCGAGCATCTGGACGAGGACCTGATCGTCAACGCCGCCGACACCCTGCTCGACGAGCTGCGCGACCTGGAGGTCGACGAGGCGCTGGTCGATCGGCTGGCCCGGAGCCTTGACGGCATCATCGAGAACCTGCCGGCGCTGCTGAAGCAGTATCTCGAGCGCGAGATGGCGCTGGGGCACGCTAGGCCGGCCCCGGACCCGCACGCCGGGCCGATCCGCTCGGCCTACGACTACCGCTTCACCGAGAGCGAGCGGCGGCAGATGGAGGAGATCGTCCGTCGCCTGGGCCGGCGCCTGCGCGGCGCGCGCTCGTCGCGCCGGGTGGTCGGCCCGCGCGGCCGGGTCGACGTCGCCCGCACCATGCGCGGCTGCATGGCCTTCGACGGCATCCCGTTCCGCCCGGTGCTGACCCGGCGGCAGGACGACAAGCCGCGCCTGGTCGTGCTGTGCGATGTCAGCCTGTCGGTGCGCACGACCGCCCGCTTCATGCTGCACCTGGTCTACAGCCTGCAGTCGCTGTTCGAGCAGGTGCGCAGCTTCGTCTTCGTCGCCGATCTCGCCGACGCCACCCAACACCTGGAGCAGCTGCCGATCGACCGGGCGATCGCCGCGGTGTTCGGCGGCGAGTTGATCGACTGCGATGCCAACAGCAACTACGGCCGGGCGCTCGGGCAGTTCTGCCGGGATCATCTGGACACGGTGACGCCGCGCACCACGGTGATCGTGCTGGGCGACGGCCGCGGTAACCGCCACCCGCCCAATGTCCAGGCGCTCGAGCAGATCCGCCGGCGCGCCCGCCAGCTGGTCTGGCTGTCGCCCGAGCCGCGCGGCAGCTGGGGCCTCGGCAGCTCCGACATGCCGCTCTACGAGCCGGTCTGCCACCGGGCCGAGGTGGTGCGCAACCTGACGCAGCTGGGCCGGGCCGCAGAGACCCTGCTGCGCGCCGCGCCTTCCGGGGCCGGGGCCGGGGCCGGGGCCGGGGCCCGGTGACCGCCATGGCGCCGATCACCCTGTCCCGCGCCCGGCACCGCTTCCTGGCCGACTGCCTCGCCGATCGCGCCCTGCCGCTGGCCCGCAGCGCGCGCTTCGCCATCTTCGACATCGATCCCGAGCGGCCCGGCGGCCGGCCGGACGGGCTCGACCCCGACGACATCGTGCTGATCCACGACTTCGCGCCGGCGGAGATCGACAACAACATCGGCCGCCACGTCGCCGAGGAGCTGCTGCCCCTGCTCGCCGACCGGGCCCACCGCGGCGGCTGGGCGGCCAGCGAGCAGGCGCTGTTCGAGCGCTTCGTCGGCGAGATCGTGCGCTCGATCGACGGCGACGAGCGGCGCGCCTGGCACCTGTTCTACGACAACACCCTGGCCGCCCTGGCGCGCGTCGGCAACGGCTTCGGCCTGGGGACGAACGGCGGGCCGCCGGCGCCGAAGGACTTCATCGGCGACTTCGCGGCGATCTACCGGCGCGTGGCCGGGCTGATCGAGGAGGCCGCGCCGGCCACGGTGCTCGACGTCGCCACCTGCTTCGGCTTCCTGCCGCTGCTGCTGGCGCGCGGCGTCGACGGCCGGGCGCCGGCGCCGGCCCGGCGGATCGTCGGCTGCGACCTGAACGGCGCGCTCGTCGACCTGGCGGCGGACTATGCCGCGGCGCGAGGCGTCGAGGGCGTCCGCTTCGTCCGCGCCGACCTGCTGGCCGAGGCCGGCCGGCGCGAGCTCGACGGGCCGTCCGACGTGGTGACGGCGATCCACCTGCTCGAGCATCTGGCGCCGGAGGAGACCGGGCCGGCGCTCGACGCGCTGTGGGCGCTGACCGGCCGGCGGCTGGTCATCGCCGTGCCCGTCGAGATCGTCCCCGACCCGCGCTTCGGACACCGACAGACCTTCGACCGGGAGCGTCTGGCGGCGCTCGGCGCACGCACCGGCGGCGCCTGCCGCAGCTTCGAGGATCACGGCGCCTGGCTGGTGATCGACCGTCCCCCCGGCGCCCGCGCCAACGGAGCCTGTGCCCCATGAGCTACGAGATCTTCCGCCGCGGCCTGGACGCGCCGATCTGCCTGACCTGGGAGATCACCTGGGGCTGCAACCTGCGCTGCGTGCACTGCCTGTCCTCCTCGGGCATCCGTCGCGCCGACGAGCTGACCACCGCGCAGGCGCGGCGGCTGATCGACGAGTGGGCCGCCATGACGGTGTTCTACATCAATGTCGGCGGCGGTGAGCCGATGAGCCGGCCGGACTTCGTCGAGCTGATGGACCACGCACTCGACCGCGGCCTCGGCGTCAAGTTCAGCACCAACGGCACCCTGATCGACGACACGGCGGCGGCCTGGATCGCCTCGCGCGCCTATCTCGACGTGCAGATCAGCATCGACGGGGCGTCGCCGGCGACCAGCGATCCCGTGCGCGGCCGGGGCTCGTTCCGGCGCGCGCTGCAGGCCATGGAGCGGCTGGCGGCGCGCGGCGCCGGCTTCAAGATCAACGCCACCGTGACCCGGGAGAACATCGCCGAGCTCGATGATCTGCATGCCCTGGCGCGGCGCTTCGGCGCCGAGCTCCGGCTGACCCGCCTGCGCCCGACCGGCCGCGGCGGCGCGGTATGGCGCGACCTGGCGCCGACCCGGGCGCAGAACCGGCGGCTCCACGGCTGGCTGCTGGCCCACCCCGACGTCCTGACCGGCGACAGCTTCTTTCATCTGTCCGCCCTCGGCCAGCCGGTCGCCGGCCTCAACATGTGCGGGGCGGGGCGCATCGTCTGCTGCGTCGACCCGGTGGGCGACGTCTACGCCTGCCCGTTCCTGCTGGCGCCGGCGTTCGCCGCCGGCAATGTCCGTGAGCCCGGCGGCTTCGCCCGGCTGTGGCGGGATGCGCCGCGCTTCCGGCAGCTGCGCGACTGGCAGGTCGGCGGCGCGTGCGAGACCTGCAACGCCTACGGCGAGTGCCACGGCGGCTGCATCGCGGTGAAGCACTTCACCGGCCGCGGGCTCGACGATCCGGATCCGGACTGCGTGCTCGGGACGCCCGCGCGCGCGCCGGTGCCGGCCTGAGGGACACGCGCGACCATGACCGACACGACACCGGGCCCCTACGCCGCCCTTCTCGAGCCGCTCGACCTCGGCCATCGCACGGCGCCGAACCGGCTTGTCCTCGCCTCGCACCAGACCAATTACGCCACCCGCCACCGGTTCGAGAAGCGGCACGCTGCCTATTACGGCGCCCGTGCGGCGGGCGGCGTCGGCATGGTGGTGCTCGAGGCGAGCGCCGTGCACGAGACCGAGTGGCCCTATGAGTACACCATCCGCGGCTACGAGCCGAAGGTGGTCGACGGCTACCGGCTGGTCGCCGCGGCGATCCAGAGGCACGGCGCGCTGGCGCTCGCCCATCTGAGCCACAGCGGGCTGCAGGGCAGCAGCCACTACTCGCAGCTGCCCCTGTGGGCGCCCTCGCCGGTGCCCGAGGTGAGCAGCCGCGAGATGCCGAAGGAGATGGAGCCCGAGGACATCGATGCGGTGATCGGCGGCTTCGCCCTCGCGGCGCGGCTGGCCATGGACGGCGGCCTCGACGGGGTCGAGATCAACGCCGGCCAGGCCAGCCTGATCCGCCAATTCCTGTCGCCGCTGACCAACCAGCGCGATGACGCCTACGGCGGCGACCTGGAGAACCGCCTGCTGCTCGCCCGCCGGGTGATCCGGGCGGTGCGCGACGCCGCGGGCGACGAGGCGGTGGTGATCCTACGGCTGTCGGGCGACGAGCACGCGCCCTGGGCCGGCCTCAAGCCCGAGGACGCCACGGAGATCGCCGCCGTCCTGGCCGGCGACGGCCAAGTCGACGCCATCGCGGTGACCAGCGGCAGCATCTACTCGAGCCACCAGACCCGGCCCGGCCTGTTCGCGCCGCCCGGCTTCGCCGCGCCGCTCGCCGCCCAGGTCAAGGCCGCGGTCGGCCTGCCGGTGCTGGCCCAGGGCAGCATCGTCGAGCCGGCGATGGCGGCGGCCCTGGTCGCGGAAGGTCGGGCCGACGCCGTGGAGATGACCCGGGCGCTGATCGCCGACCCGCTGCTGCCGCGCAAGCTGCGCGAGGGCGCCGCCGACACGGTGCGCCCGTGCATCCTGTGCAACCAGCTGTGCGCCGTCGCCCAGGTGCAGAACCCGCGGCTGTCCTGCACGGTCAACCCGGCGGCCGGCCACGAGGCGACGCCGGAGTTCGCGCCGCTGACCCGCGCACCGGTGCATCACCGGGTGATGGTGATCGGCGCCGGGCCGGCCGGGCTCGAGGCGGCGCGGGTCGCCGCGGCACGCGGGCACGGCGTCACCGTGCACGAGCGCGAGCCGCGGGCCGGCGGCGCGCTGCGGCTGGCGGCGGCGGCGCCGGGCCGCGAGCGGCTGGGTCGCGCTGCCGACTGGCTCGAGGCCGCGCTGCGCCGGCTCAACGTGCCGATCTTCACCGGCGTCGAGGTCACCGCCGAGCGCGTGCGAGAGGAGGATCCGGACACGGTGATCCTGGCGGTCGGCGGCCGTCCGGCGCCGCTCGAGGGCCTCGAGGTCGAGGGCATCCCGCTGCTGACGCCGCGCCAGGTGATGCGCGGCGAGGCGCCGGCCGGCCCCGGCAAGGCGGTGGTGATCGACGCCATCGGCGACCAGGTCGGCATGGGGACCGCCGAGTGGCTGGCCGCGCGCGGCTGGACGGTCGAGCTGGTCACGCCGGACATGTTCGCCGGCCAGCGGCTCACCGCCACCCAGGAGTTGACCCCCTGGAACCAGCGTGCCGCCGCCCAGGGCATCGTCCTGACGCCGCAGATCGAGGTCGCGCGCGCCGCCGCCGGCACCGTGGTCGGCCTCGACATCCACGACCGCCGGCCGGTCCATCTGACCGGCGTCGACCTGATCGTCCGGGTCGCCCACGAGGTGCCCGACGAGACCCTCTACCTAACGCTCAAGGAGTCCGGCATGCGCGTGTTCCGCGCCGGCGACGCCGTGGCGCCGCGCAGCCTGAGCCAGGCGATCCTCGAGGGCTACCGCGCCGGACGGGAGGTCTGAGCCATGGCCGCGACCAGCCGCCTCTTGTTCACGCCGATCCGCATCGGCAGCGTCACGCTGAAGAACCGGATCGTCTTCTCCGCCCACCTGACCAACTTCGCCGAGGACTGCATGCCCTCGGAGCGCCACGCCTACTACTACCGGGAGCGGGCGCGCGGCGGGACCGGGCTGATCATCACCGAGGAGCACTCGACCCACCCCACCGATCACCCTTACGAGAAGCTGATCCACGCCTTCAATCCGGCAGTGGTGCCGCACTACCGGCGCCTCACCGAGGTGGTGCACAATGAGGGCGTGCCGATCCTGGCGCAGATCAACCACAACGGCGGCCAGTCGAGCGGCATGTTCACCCGCCAGCCGGCCTGGGCGCCCTCGGCCGTGGCCGACCCGATGTTCCGCGAGGTGCCCAAGGCGGTCGAGCCCGAGGACATCCGCGCGATCATCGAGGGCTACGCCACCGTCGCCAGCTATGCCAAGCAGGGCGGCTTCGACGGGGTCGAGCTGCAATGCTCGCACTCCTCCATCGTCCGCCAGTTCCTGTCGCGCAACACCAATCGGCGCGCCGACGAGTACGGCGGCAGCCTGGAGAACCGGGCGCGGCTGCTGCGCGAGATCATCGCCGCGATCCGCCTCGCCGTCGGCCGCGAGCCGGTCCTGAGCGTGCGGCTGTGCGGCGACGAGCTGATCCGCGACGGCATCACCATCGACGAGACGGTCGACCTCGCGCGCATTCTCGAGCGCGACGGCCTGATCGACCTGATCAACACCAGCATCGGCACCGCGACCTCGACCCTCTACATGATCGAGGCGTCGATGCGCATCCCGCCGAACTACGCCATGTTCATCCCCTCGGCGATCCGCAAGGCGGTCCGGCTGCCGGTGATCGGCGTCGGCCGGGTCAAGGACCCGATCCAGGCCGAGCGGCTGCTGGCCGAGGGTCACGCCGACCTGGTGGGCGTGGTGCGCGCCCAGATCGCCGATCCCGAGTTCGCCGCCAAGGCCCGGCACAACCGCGCCGACGATATCCGGCTCTGCCTCTCCTGCAACCAGGAATGCGTCGGGCGGATGGGGCTCAACCGCTGGCTCGGCTGCATCGAGACGCCGGCCACCGGGCGCGAGAAGCAGCTCGGCATCGGCACGCTCAAGCCGGCCGAGCCGGCCCGGCGGGTCACCGTGGTCGGCGGCGGCCCGGCCGGGCTGAAGGCGGCCACCGTGGCGGCCCGGCGCGGCCATCGGGTGACCCTGCTGGAGAAGGAGGAGCGGCTCGGCGGCCAGGTCAACTGGGCGACCCGGGTGAGCCATCGCGCCGAGTTCGGCGACCTGGTGCGCAACCTGCTGCGCGAGGTCGAGCAGTCCGAGATCGAGGTGTGGACCGGCGCCGCCGCCACGCCCGACACGGTGCTGGGCCAGAGCCCGGACGCGGTCATCGTCGCCACCGGCTCGGCGCCCGACCGCGCCGCCATCCCCGGCGCCGACGGCCCCGAGGTGTGCGACGTCTCCGACATCCTTTCGGGCGCGGTGGTGCCCGGAAAGCGCGTCCTGGTCATCGACAGGCTCGGCTTCCACGAGGCGACCAGCACGGCCGAGTTCCTGGCCGACCGGGGCTGCGCGGTCGAGGTGGTGACCCCCACCCTCTATGTCGGCCAGGACCTGGGCATCACCCTCGACCTCGAGACCTGGTACCGGCAGGCGCGCCGGCTCGGCATCACCTGCACGCCCAACCACTCGGTCCTGGGCATCCAGGAGGGCGTGGTTACCGCGCTGCACAACTACAGCGGCCGGATCGTCAGCTTCCCGCCGGTCGACACCGTGGTCCTGGCCGTGCACCGCAGGCCGGAGCAGGACCTGTACCTCGCGCTCAAGGGCCGGGTGCCGGTGCTGCATCGCGTCGGCGACTGCGTGGCGCCGCGCCGTGCGCACGCCGCCATCATCGAGGGCGAGACCGCCGGGAGGGCCGTCTGATGACCCGACCCATGCTCGTCGTCGCGGAGACCGACCACGGCCAGTTGACCGGCCCGACGCTGGAATGCGTCGAGGAGGCGCGCGATGTGGTGCGCGGCCGCGGCGTGCCCGTGCACGTGCTCCTGCCCGGCGCCGGAGTCGCCCCGCTGGCGCCGGCGCTGGCCGGCCACGGCGCCGACAAGGTGACCGTGATCGAGCACGAGGCGCTCGGCCAATTCACCGGCGACGGCTGGCTGGCGGCGCTCGAGCCGGTGCTGCGCCGGGCCCGGCCGCTGCTGATCCTGACGCCCGACAGCGCCTACGCCCGGGCTTGGCTGCCGCGGCTGTCGGCGCGCTGGCGCATGCCGCTGGCGACCGACTGCTCGCGGGTCAAGCTGATCGAGGACGGCTATCCCGAGGCCTACCGCTTCCGCCACGGCGGCAAGATGCACGAGCGGCAGATCTGGCCACGCGGTGCCCTGGTCGGCTTCATGCTGACGCCCGACATCCGCGGCATCGGGGCGGCCCGCCCCGGCGCCCAGGCCGAGATCGAGGTGATCACCCCGGCGCTCAACCCGGCGGCCTTCCGCGACCGCACCCTGCGCACCCTGCCGCCCGACCCGAGCACGGTCGACATCACCGACGCCGAGCGCATCGTCTCCGGCGGACTCGGCGTCGGCGGGCGCCAGGGCATGGCGCTGCTCGAGGCGCTGGCCGCGGCGCTCGGCGCCACCCTGGGCGGCACCCGGGTGGCCGCCGACCGCGGCTGGCTTGAGCACGAGCGCTACATCGGCACCACCGGCAAGATCGTCGCGCCCAAGCTGTACCTGGCTTTCGGCATCTCCGGCGCCGGCCAGCACGTCGCCGGCATCACCGGCAGCGAGGTGATCGTCGCCGTCAACACCGACCGCACCGCGCCGATGCTGAAGATGGCGGATCTCGGCATCGTCGGCGACCTGCATGCACTGGTCCCGGCGCTCCTGCGCAAGCTCGAGGCGCGCGCCGCCGGCCGGACCGCGGCGCCGCGGCGTCCGGCCGGGGCCGGGGCCGGGGCCGAGCCCGAGCGCCGAGCGCCGGAGCCGGTCGTCGTCAAGCTCAGGCGGACCGGAACATGAGCCAGGCCGAAGGCAGGCGCATCCGCGGCCGGGGATCGTCGGGCGCCGCGTGCGCGTGCACGCCACCCGGCCTGCGGGCTGCCGGCCTGCGGGCTGTCGGCCGGCGGTCGCTCGCGGGCCGGGGGCCGCGACGCCCGGCCCAACGCCGCGAGACAGCCGTGACCCGCGAAGGGAGACGCCAGCGTCCATGACCGTCAGCAAGGACAGCGAGCATTTCGACGTCATCATCGTCGGCGCCGGGCCGGCCGGCAGCGCCGCCGCCCTGATCACCGCGCGCGCCGGCCTCAAGGTCCTGCTCATCGAGCGGGGCGAGTACCCGGGCGCCAAGAACGTCTCCGGCGCCGTGTTCTATGGCAGCCGCATCCTCAACGAGCTGATCCCCGACTGGTGGGAGCAGGCGCCGGTCGAGCGCCATGTCTGCCGCCGCGACCTGGTGCTGATCTCGCCGACCACCGCCGTCTCGCTCGACTTCCGCTCGGCGGCGTCGGGCTATGTCGAGCCGCCCTACAACGGCTTCACCGTGCTCCGGCCGAGGTTCGACCGCTGGTTCGCCGCCCAGGCCGAGGCCGCCGGCGCCTTCCTGCTCACCTCGACGGTGGTCGACGACGTGCTGCGCGAGGGCGACCAGGTGGTCGGCGTCAAGGTGCGCCGCGAGCAGGGCGAGATCCGCGGCGACGTCGTCATCGCCTGCGACGGGGTCAGCTCGTGGCTGGCGCGCAAGGCCGGCCTGCAGCGCCAGCTCAAGACCGAGGAGCTGTCGCTCGGCGTCAAGGAGGTGATCGGCCTCGACGAGGCGGTGATCCGCGAGCGCTTCCACCTGACCGGCAACGAGGGCACCGCGCTCGAGTATGTCGGCGCCGTCACCGAGGACGTGCACGGGGGCGCCTTCCTCTACACCAACAAGAGCTCGCTGTCGCTGGGCGTGCTCGGCCAGCTGTCCTCGCTGGTCGAGCAGAAGAAGCGGCCCTACGACCTTCTGGAGACGTTCAAGGCGCATCCGGCGGTGGCGCCGCTGGTGCGCGGCGGCACGCTCCGTGAGTACTCGGCCCATCTGATCCCCGAGGCCGGCTGGACCATGATCCCGGCGCTGTTCTGCGACGGCATGATGGTGGCCGGCGACGCCGCCGCCTTCTGCCTCGCCACCGGCATCTACATCGAGGGCATCAACTACGCCATGCAATCCGGCCTTGCGGCCGGCGAGGCGGCGATCCTGGCCTGCAAGCGCAACGAGTTCTCCCGCTACACCCTGTCCAACTACATGGAGTATCTGCGGGAGCGCAACGTCCTGGGCGACTTCAAGGCCTACCAGCACGCGCCCGGCTTCGTGAACGGCGAGCGCCTGCAGAACCTCTATCCCCAGCTGGCGGCGCTCGGCTCTGAGGCCTTGTTCCGGGTCGACGGCCAGCGCAAGCAGAAATTATTGCCGCTGTATTGGCAAACCTTGCGCCAGGTCGGAGCCAAGCCGCGCCATGTCGTGCAGGATCTCTGGAACGTGTCGAGGGCCTACCTATGGTGATGACCACTCACGACGAGAAGATGCGCACCGCGCGCTTCAAGGTCGACAACACGCCGCACATCGTCGTCGACGAGGAGAAGTGCCGGGGCTGCGCGGTGCGCAGCTGCATCACCGTGTGCCCGGCCGGCCTGTTCGTCGAGTTGGGCGACGGCGGCGTCCTGTTCAATTACGACCAGTGCTTTGAATGCGGCGCCTGTTACTTCGTCTGCGCGGAGGAGGGGGCCATCCAATGGTCCTACCCGCGCGGCGGCTTCGGCGTCACCTTCCGCGAGTCCTGACCGGCAGCGCGTTCGCCCGGACTGTTGAGAGAAACCGCCCATGCGCTTTGCCGTCTGCCTGTCCCGCATGCCCGACCCGGACACGGTCGAGGTCGACCCGCTGACCGGCGACATCGACCCGGGCCGGATGCTCTACATGCTCAATCCGGCCGATGCCGCGGCGCTGGAGATGGCGCTGACCCTGAGGCGGCCGGGCGACACGGTGACCGCGCTCGCCGTCGGGCCCGAGGACGCCGAGGCGATGCTGCGCGACGCGCTCGCCGTCGGCGCCGACGAGGTGCTGCGGCTGTGGGAGGAGGGGCGGACCGCGACCCGGCCGTGGGCCACCGCGCGCCTCCTGGCCACGGCCTTGAGCACCGAGGTGGTGGCCGACCTCGTGGTCTGCGGCTCGCGCAGCCTGGCGACCGGCTCCGGCAAGGTGCCGGCGCTGGTCGCCGAGCATCTCGACTGGCCGGTCGTGACCGACATCCTGGAGTTCTCGATCGACGCCGCGCGGGTGCGCTTCCGCCGGCGCCTGCCGCGCGGCGCCCGCTCCGAGGGCGAGGTCACCCTGCCGGCGGTGCTGGCGGTCGAGCCGGGTACCGCGACCCTGCGCTATGCCGGCCTGCCCGGACTGATGGCGGCGCGGCGCGCGGCGATCCCGGCGAGGCACCTGCCCGACCTGGGCCTGTCACCGATGGATCTGGCCTTTCCGTCGGCGACGGCGGAGGCCGCCATGCCGCCCTATCCGCGGCCGCGCGAGAGCTTCATCCCCGACGGCGGCCTGCCACCGGAGGAGCGGGTGGCGCAGATCCTGTCAGCCGGGGTGACGCGCAAGGCCGGGCGCATCCTCGAGGGCCCGCCGGACGAGATGGCCGACGCCCTCCTCGATTTCCTCGAGGAGCGCGGTTTCCTGGATCGCCCGGCATGAGCCTGCTCGACTCCGCGGACAATCCTTTCACGGCCCCCGCCGCCCCACGCGGCGGCCGGTCGGGGAGGCGACCAACGGTGCCTGCCACGGGGGCGATGCCGGTCTCATCGTCCTCCGTCGGTCCGATCCACCTTGGCAACGATGAGCTCCTCCCACCGTGCGAGGGGCCGGCGCCCCGACCCTGCTCCACGCCCGAGGCACCGGAGGGGGAGACCGGCGCCACCCGTTATCGGCTGGCGCCGGGGCTGGATATCACGGAGGGCGGCGACGGCGGCACGCTGTATTGCCTGAAGCCCCTGATGGCCCTGCGGCTCAACCGGACCGGGCTGGCGCTGCTGTCCCGGCTTATGCCGGACAAGAGCCAAACCGCAACGGAATTGGCGGCTGATGTGTCCGGCCTCTCGCCGTCTGAAGCCGCCACCTTCCTGGACACCCTGGTGGCCCGGCGGCTGCTTGCGCGTCGCCCCGCCGCCCCGGCGCGCTGGCCCTCTGTCCAGGTCATTGTCGCGGCGCGCGGCCGGCCCGCGGCAACCCGCGCCTGTGTCGATTCCCTGCTGGCGCTCGACTACCCGCCGGACCGGCTCGGCATCGTGGTGGTCGACGACGCCTCCGAGCCGCCGCTCGGCCCCGTGCTCGCCGGCCTGCCCGTGCAGTTGCTTCGGCTCGAGACGAATGTCGGCCAGTCGGCCGCGCGCAACCTGGCGGCGGCCGCCGCCGAGGCGGATCTGCTCGCCTTCATCGACAACGATTGCACGGCCGGGCCCGCCTGGCTGGCCGAGCTGGTGCCGCATCTCCGGGATCCGGCCGTGGCGGCCGTCGGCGGCCGGGTGCTGGCGCCGGCCCCGTCGGGCCCGGTCGCCGCGTACGAAGCGGCGCGCTCGCCGCTCGACATGGGCGCGGCGCCGGGCGAGGTCGGCCCGCGCGAGGCTGTGGCCTATGTGCCGAGCTGCAATCTGCTGGTCCGCCGGGATGCCCTGCTGGCGGTCGGCGGCTTCGCGGCGGACATGCGGGTCGGCGAGGATGTCGACCTTGTCTGGCGCCTGATCGACGCCGGCGGCCGCGCCACCTATGCCGCCGCCGGCCCGGTGACCCACGACCACCGTGTGCGCCTGGGCGATCTCCTCGGGCGGCGGGCCGACTATGCCGCCTCGGAGGCGGCGCTCCAGCAGCGCCATCCGGTCCACGGACGGGTCCTGTTCCTGCCGCGCACCGTCCTCGCTTGCCTCGCCGCCCTCGCTCTGCTGCCTGTCGCCCCCTTGGGCGGTCTCGCCGTGCTGCTGCTGGTCGCGCTGCTGGTCGGCGCCGAGGCGATCGGCAAGCACCGCAGGCTGGCACGGCTCGGCGTCTCGGTTCCGCTGCGTCGCCTCGCCCGGCCGCTGCTGCGCGCGCACGGCGCCGCGCTGTACCACCTGGGCCGCGATGTCGGCCGGTATCACGGGCTGCCGCTCCTGGCCCTGGCTCTGCTCTGGTGGCCGCTTCTGCCCGCGGCCGCGCTCCTGCTTCTGCTGCCGCCGCTGGTCGACTGGCTCCGGCTGCGTCCCGCGGTGTCCCTGCCCGTCTTCGCCGGCCTGCACGGGCTGGAGATGGCCGCCTACCAGGCCGGTGTCTGGCGCGGCTGCCTCGCCCGCGGCCGCTGGCGTCCCCTGCTTCCCGGGATCCGCTGGCGTCGATGAGCCCGCGGGGTCGTTCCGGCACAAGAATGCTCGCGCGTCCGGAGGAGGGTGGCGGACGCCCGGCAGCGATCGTGCAGCACCATCCCAGAAGCCAGGAGAGTCCCCCATGCCCGACGACACCCGCGCCGTTCCGGAGCCGGAAGCCCCCGCCGTGACCCCGGCCCGCCCCGCCACCCCGCCCGCGTCCCTCAAGGAGAAGGCCCCGCCCGTCGACCAGCCCCCCGCCGACGGTCCCAGGGTCACCGAGGAGGTGGTCATCGAGGAGGTCAGCATCGACGGCATGTGCGGCGTGTATTGACCGAAAGCCTCCCCGCCTGCCCTCCCCCGTGTTGGTCGCGGGGGAGCAGGCATCTCTGCGAAAGGACCCGGCCCCCATGGGCAAGCTCGACGGAAAGGTCGCCCTGATCACCGGCGCCGCCCGCGGCCAGGGCCGGGCGCACGCCATCGCCATGGCGCGCGAGGGCGCGGACATCGCCGCGCTCGACATCTGCCGGAACCTGGCCTATCCGCGCTACGCGCTGGCCAATCCGGACGACATGGTCGACACCGTCCGCCAGGTTCGCGAGCTCGGCCGGCGCGCGCTGGCGCTCGAGGCCGATGTTCGCTCGGCCCAGGAGATGGACGAGGCGGTGCAGCAGACCGTCGCCGAGCTCGGCCATATCGACATCCTGGTGTGCAACGCCGGCATCGCCGACATGGCGCTGGCCTGGGACATCACCGAGGAATGGTGGGACATCCTCCTCGACATCAACCTCAAGGGCTACTGGCTGGCGGTGAAGTACGTGGTGCCGCACATGCTGGCGCGGGGGCAGGGCGGGCGGATCATCATGACATCCTCGGTCGCCGGCCTGCGCGGCGAGCCCGGCATGTCGCACTACTGCGCGTCCAAATGGGGCGTGGTCGGCCTCGCCAAGTCGCTGGCGCACGAGCTGTCGGCCCACAGCATCACGGTCAACACCCTGCACCCGACGGCGGTCGACACCGAGATCATCGCCGGCATGGCCAAGGCCGCGGCGATGTCGACCGAGGATCTGGTCAATTTCATTCATACCGGCCACGCCCTGCCGGTGAAGCTGATCCAGGCCCTGGACGTGGCCAACGCCGCCCTGTTCCTGGCCACCGACGAGGCCCGCTACGTCACCGGCCACACCCTCATGGTCGACGCGGGAAGGATGCTGAAATGAACCCCGAGAGGCCCTATCGCCTCGCCCCCTCGGTCGCCCTGCGCCCCGAGCGCTTCGGCGCGCTCATCTACTCACACGACACCCGGCGCCTCTATTTCCTGCACTCCCACGCCGCGGCGGCGTTCGTCGGCAGCCTCGACGGCAAGCGGCCGCTGGGCGAGGCGGTGGCGCGGTTCGTGGCGGCCCAGGCCGACGGTGACGCCGGCGCCGAGAGCCTCCTCCAGACCATGGCCCGCTTGGAACGGCTCGGCGTCGTGGGCCCGGCCTAGAGCGTTTCCCTGACCTGGACTCGGCACCGACCCGCTCGTCAGGGCCAACGCCAGCCTGAGCATGCCGTCGTCGGGGGGGCCGGGCGGGGGAGGGCCGGCGACGCCACTTGAGCCGGAAACGCCCCGGGGTCTCCAACGGCCGCGGGCGGTCCCGGCGCGGGAGGGCAAGCCCGGTCAAGGCGCCGACCACGGGTCGCGGCCCGATGGCGTGGCGGAGCGCGGCGCGGGTTTCCGCCTCCGCGGTTGAGGACGGCGCCGCTGGGGAACGGGGAGCGTTGGCGTGATCGTTATTGAAGGCCCCGGCGGCCTATCGGAAAATGTAGGTGAAGACATATCACCCATATGACAGCCTGTATGACAAAAGGCATGCGGAGAAAGTGTATCATCAAGCTATCGTGACGGGTTGACCCCCAGATCCTTGTGCCAAGGCCAGATGTGAACCTTGACACACTTGCCATGGAAATGGGTGTAGTCCCCTTTTCGTATCTGCTCGCCGGTGCACGGAGCCGTTGGCTTGGGGATCCGACCCGGCATTTTGTCGTCGTAACGGCGGGCATTGCTGCGACCCGCGTCGACCGGTTTGCGTTGTTCGCGATGACTGGGACCGGTACCGTGCTCGACGGGAGCTGAAGCAGCACGATGCACGAGCATGTCTTCCAAGAGATCGC
This sequence comes from uncultured Mycobacteriaceae bacterium, assembly GCA_964613585.1. Taxonomy (GTDB): domain Bacteria; phylum Pseudomonadota; class Alphaproteobacteria; order DSM-16000; family Inquilinaceae; genus CAZTHL01. The sequence goes on from CAZTHL010000038.1 coordinate 19,286, forward strand.
CTTTCTGCTTCTCGTCGCCGCCGCCGTGGGGCTGCTCGGGACGGCGCTGCGCCAACCTGTCGTCGTGAGCTTCATCGTCGTCGGCATCGCAGCGGCGGCCCTGTTCGAGAGCACGCCCGCAACCGTCGCGCAGATCACGTTCCTCGCCGAGCTCGGCGTGGCGCTTCTGCTGTTCCTGGTGGGCCTGACCCTCGATTGGCGCCTCGTGAGCCAGCTCGGTCCGGTGGCCGTGGCGACCGGCCTGGGACAGGTGGCCTTCACGTCCGGGATCGGCTTCGCGTTGGGGCTCGCCCTCGGCCTGGACGCGGCCACGAGCTTCTACGTCGCGGTCGCGCTGACCTTCTCCTCCACGATCATCATCGTCAAGCTCCTGAGCGACAAGCGTGAGCTGGAGACGCTGCACGGCCGCATCGCCCTCGGCTTCCTTATCGTCCAGGACATCGTCGTCGTCGTCGCCATGGTCGGGCTGTCGACCCTCGGGGTCGGCACCGCGGACAAGGGGGGCGACGTCCTCGCGGTCGTGGCCGGCCTCGTCGGACTGGTCCTCGGGCTGCTCGTCTTCGTGCGTTGGGCGGCAGAGCCGCTGACCGCACGCTTCGCGCGCACCCCCGAGCTGCTCGTCATCTTCGCCATCGGCTGGGCCGCCGCCGCCGCCGCCGTCGGCGATCTCGTCGGTATCGGCAAGGAGCTGGGCGGACTTGCCGCCGGCGTCTCGCTCGGCTCGACCACCTACCGCGACATGATCTCGGCCCGGCTTACGGCGCTCCGGGATTTCCTCCTCCTCTTCTTCTTCCTGTACATCGGCACGACGCTCGATCTGTCCACGCTGGGCCAGGATGCCGGTCGCGCTATCGTCTTTTCCCTCTTTGTGCTGATCGGCAACCCCTTGATCGTCATCCTGATCATGGCGAGCATGGGCTATCGCGTGCGAACGGGCTTTCTCTGCGGGCTCACGGTCGCGCAGATCTCCGAGTTCTCGTTGATCTTCATGGCCATGGGGCTCGCGCTGGGACATGTCGACGAGGCGGCGGTCGGGCTGGTCACGCTCGTCGGTCTCGTGACCATCGCCGTCTCGGTCTACATGATCACCTACTCTCACGAGCTCTACGCCTGGGCGAAGCCCGTGCTGCGGGTGGTCGATTTCGGGCGACGACGCGAGCCCGGCGACGCGGGCGCGGCCGCGGTCGACGTCATCCTCTTCGGCCTTGGCCGCGTCGGCATGCGGCTCTACGCGCAGCTTGAAGACGCGGGCTATGCCGTTCTGGGCGTCGATCTCGATCCCGCCGTCGTTCGCGAGGCCCGCATGCGCGGCTATAGGGTCCGCTACGGCGACGTCAACGAGCACGCGTTCTGGGACCAGCTGCCGCTCGGAACCACACGCTGGCTCGTACTTGCCGTGCCCTTCGGCACGCTGCGGCTGACCCACACCGATCCGGGCCGTGGGGTGCTCGCGGCGATCCGGGCGCACGGCTACCACGGGCGCACGGCGATCATCGCCCGCGAGCCCGATCAGGGACGGCGGCTTGCAGGGGCGGGCGTCGACCTCGTGCTCTATCCGTTCGATGACGCGGCGACCAGCGCGGCACGCCGCATGGTGGAGCTCGATGACACGCTGGGAGCCAGGCTGAAGGACGATTGCACCGCAAAGGTCGAGCCATGATCCGATGCATCCTGGCCGCGACGGACTTCTCGATGCGTTCGGAAGCCGCGCTTGCCCGTGCTGCTGGACTTGCCCGCTTGACGGAAAGCCGGCTCGTGCTTGTCCACGTCGTCGACGACGACGCGCCCGCCGAGATGGTCGCGGCGCGTGGCGCGCTCGCCGAGCAGGAACTGGCCCGGCAAAGCAAGGAGTTCGCCGACGTCGTCGCCGAGCGGAAGGTGGTTGCCGGCGATCCGTTCGAGGCGATCGCCGCGGCGGCGGTGGACCTCGGCGCCGACCTCATCGTCGCCGGCGACCATCGGCGCTCGCTCCTGCGCTCACTCTTTCTCGACACGACCATCGAGCGGCTCATCCGTGTGGCAAGCATTCCGGTGCTTGTCGCCCGTGGACCGGCCTTGCCGCCCTATCGGCATGGGCTCGTCGGCGTCGAGGCCGAGCCGGCAGCCACGCTCATGGCCCTGCTTGCCGGTTTTGGTGCAGCCGCTCCCGTGCATGTCAGCCTGCTGCACGCCTTCGATCCGGTCGCATCCGGCAAGCTCTCCTCTGCAAGCATGCCCAAGAGCGCGATCGAAGACTACGAGGCGGCGATGGCCGACGCCGTGCGGATGAAGCTTCGGCGTGCCGCCGCAGCCGGACCGACCCTGGCCGACGTCATTGTGGTGGCGGGCGACCCGGTGACCGCTCTGGAGGACGCGGCCGCTCGGCTCGATGTCGACCTGGTCGTGACCGCGACCCACGCTCGCCGCGGCCTGGGCCGCCTCGTCCTCGGCAGCGTGACCTCCCGCCTGCTTCGTGAGAGCGACCGCGACCTCCTCATTGTTCCACCCAGCGTGTTCGCCGGCGACGCCATCGCCGGCCCGGACGACCCCTGACGGCTGTCCATCAGGCCCTGATCGTCAACGACGTCGCATGGCCGGGGGCGAAGAAGGTCTCCGGGGACGCTGCCGAGAAAGGCATGTGCGGGGCCGGCCGTGCCGGCCGTGCCGAGCGTGCCGCGCACGAGCAGGTCCGGGGTCGACTGCCGAGCCCTGGCCCCGATCACGGCGGCAACCGTGCGCTTCCGGATGACGCAATGCGGATCCGGGCGGGGGCCGGTCCCGTGGTATCGGCCCCTGGTGGTGTCCCTGAGGCAGCCACCCGGTCCAGGACATTCCGATCTTCAGGCGCACCAAACACCTCCGCCGCGCCGGGCAGGCTCCATGCCCGGCGTCATTGAGCCTCGCCCGGGGCCGCCGGCTCGTCGCCGGCGTGGCCGACCTCGACGAGGCGCTCGACGAGATCGAAGACAGCCTCGCTCTCAGTCTCGCTGTCGGCCTCGTCCTTGGAGACGGGTGCCGGGTGGCCGGCCGGGTCCGGCGAGCCCACGTGTACCCCGGCCGCAAGCGCATGGGCGGCCCGCGTCGGGGTCCACTGGGGGGAATAGGGGCCGACCCGGCGGGACGACGCGCGCCGCGCCCGGTCCCGATCGGCCATCCCGGTCATCGTCTCCGAAATCTCGTCGTCGGCCGGGTGCCTCCAGCCGCCCTCGACGCTCATGGTCGCCATGTCCATCACCTGCTCTGGCTCCGGTGCCCGACGGCTCGAGGCCGGCGTGCGGAATGAGGATTGTGCAGTGCACACACTTAAATCCCGTAAACCTTAGGCAACTGTTGAAATGGCGAATTGCGTGTTGAGGGGGCAACCTGCCGCAGCCGGGAGCCTTGGCTTCCCCGCCGCGACGGCGGCAACCGGTTGCACGAGTATGATCGACGGCTTGGCGTCGAAGGCAATCCTAGTCCCGCATGGCCAGCACGGGTGACGATGTCCAGGGGCCGTCACCGAGGAGCCGCGCTGAATGAAGCCGACGCGAGCGCCGGGACCCGGCATCGTGCCGGCTGCTCCCGGGGACATCCCCGCCGCCCGCGGCCTCTTCCGCGAACACGCCGACAGCGTCGACGTCCGGGATCGACGGCTTCGATAAGCGCGTATCGGTTATCCGCCCTTCGCCTGGACCGAGCGGACGGTGACGGGGGCGAGCCGGGTCCGGCTCATGGGTCTGGCCGAGGCGCCTGGTCTGGAAGCCGCCGACGGCCGCAACACCGGCGGCTTGACGGTCCAGCCGCTCCCTCAGGCTGACGCCGCCCGGTAGGCGAGGACGGACAGGCGCAGTTCGGTGTCCGAGAGGCGCCAGCCATCGAGCGCCACCGTCCGGCCGGCGGCGAAGTCGGCGGCGATAATGCCGCGCAGCGCGGCGGCGTCGGGCGGCGAACCGAATGTCGCGGCCAGCGCCGGCGGCACGGGCTCATCGCCGGTCATCAGGCCACGCTCCACCGCGAGGCGGCCAAGCGCCGCCAGGGTGGACAGGCCAGCGTCGGGCCAGGGCGTGGAGGCCAGCAGCGAGGCCGTGGCGACGGTGGGCAGGCCTGCCGTTGTCGGCAGCAGCGCCGCGGCGGCGATCAGGCCGCGGCGGCTGACGGGGGCGGTCATCTCAGCGCCTCCAGATGATCGGCCAAGCGAAGCGACAGGGCCACGATGGTCAGCGTCGGGTTCCACAGTCCGCCGGTGGCGAAGGACGAGCTGCCGGCAATGAACAGGTTCTCCAACTCGTGCACCCGACAGTTCCGGTCGACCACGCCGCGACCCGGATCATCGTGCATGCGCGTCGTGCAGAGATGGTGATGGCCCGCCGAGACGATCGGTGGATGCTCCATGACCGTGTCGGTGCGGGCTTCCCAGGTTCCAAGGCTGACCGCATCGTCGGGCAGGTTGATATGCAGGCGCCCAATGCCGGCCGCGCCGAGCTCCTCGGCCAGGATCTCATGGAAGCGCACGGCCGACCGCTTGTCGACCTCCGACCATTGCCAGTCGAGCCGGGCTCGGCGAAGCCCGTGCCGGTCCACCTCGTCCCCGAGGGTGACCCGGCTGTGCCAGTTGGGGGTCTGCTCGACGATCGCCTTCAGGAAGGCCATGCGATGCTCGTCAGGGCCGATCCCGCCGATGCCAAAGGTCTGCATCAGGGCCGGCATCAGGCTGTCGGCGTGACGACGCGCCTTGTCGAGATGGTATGCTGCCTCGTTGCGCACGTCCCATCGAGCAACCCCGCGCGCGAGCGCGATCGCCGCCTCACCGGACCAGCGTATCTCCGAGCGGTAGGTGCGCGGCTTCATGTGGAGAGCGACGTTGGTCAGCCCCTCTCGGCGCAGGACGTCTGGATCGGGGGTTAGAAAGTACTGCACCGGCACCGGCGCGCCCGGCGCCAGGCCCGGCAGCCGCTCGCGCGGCACGGCGGCGGCACGGGTCCGTATGTACTGATCGATGTTGGTCGCCGGCGACAGCATCAGCAGACCGCTATGGTCGATCGTCACGTGATCGTTGAAGAAGCGGCCGACGAGGCCGTTCGAATTGCCGAGCCCCGCCGGATTGTCCGCCACGGCGTTCAGCAGCAGCCTCGGGTTCTCTATGCCGCCGCAGGCCAGCACGAAATGACCGGCCCGGACCGGCAGGCGCCGCGCGCCCGGTGCCGCCACCTCGACCCGGTCGAGGCGGCCGGCGCCGTCGGTACGCATGTCGATCACCGGCGCGTTCAGCACCACGGTGACCGTCGGCAGACGCTCGAGCTCGTCGCGATAGGCCGGGCCCAGCAGGGTCGGCGGGCTGAATTGCAGGACGCTGGTGCCGATCCTCGGGCCCAGGGAGAGCGGCTCGCGCCCGAGCGCCCGCTCCCAGAAATCGACCTCGTAGGTCGGCGGACCCAGCTCCAGCAGCGGATGGGCCGCCGCGTAGTACGGCTTCAACTCATCAAGGCCGAACGGCCAGCCATGCTCCGGCAGGTGCTCGCGGGACTCGAAGTCGACCGCCGCCAGCTCGCGGCACCAGCCGGACCATTTGTTGGTCGAGCCACCGAACAGCCGCATCCGTGTCTCGGTGAGGTCGAAATAGGGGCGGCCCACCGTGTCTCCGGCATAGGCGTCCTGCACCGCCGGGTCGAAGTCATGGTCCCCGGCCTCCAGCAGCATCACGCGCCGCCCGCGCCGGCCCAGGGTCAGCGCCAGGGGAATCCCGGCGGCGCCGGCGCCGACAATGCAGATGTCGGTCTCGAGCCGCTCGGGAGTCGCCGCGGTCGCCAGATCGAGCATCATGACCGGCCCTCCGCGGACTTCAGGCTGAAGGAGACGGCGCCGTGCGCGGGCTCGCCGTCGAGCTCGAGGCGGCTGACCCGCACAAGCGCCGGCTCTCCCGCCGGCACCAGGTCGGCCAGCATCACGCCGTCGGGCGACAGCTCGCCGCCCGCTGGACCGAGCGCCGGCACCAGGCGCAGCTCGGCGTCGAAGATCGGGGCGGCCGGCCCGAGCAGGGCGGAGGTGTAGGCCTCGCCGTCAACGAACACCTCGATCAGGAGACCGTCCCCGAGGGGCTGCCGGGCGGCCGGATCCATGCTGATCCGAAGGGCGCCGCGGTGAACCGGCGGCAGCGCCAGGATCGCGCTGCGCTCGACCATCACCGGCCTTGGGTCGCCGCCCTCCTTCAGCATCAGGTCGGGCCGGGCGGCCGGTGCCGATGCGCCGGCCGGCTCGCCGAACAGGGACAACGCATCGCCATCGGCCGCCAGCGCTGTCGCGACCGACCAGCTGGGCAGCCCGTGGGCCTCGACAACGCGCGGCGCGCTCCACCAATAGGCGGTCAGAACGACGCCGATAAGCCCGGTCCCGACGCCGGTGAGAACCGCTCCGGCCTGAACAAGACGGCGCAGACGCCTGCCCCCCATCGGCTGTGCGGCGCTACCGCCGGTTGCGTCCGATCCAAGGCCCTTCGATGATTTGGCACGGACCCATGGAGATCGCAGCATTCCCATACCGGCATCCTTGACCAGGGAAAACACAAAGGTTAGAGCAACCGAGGCGTGAGGCAAAACGACCAACCAGGCATCACCGTCCCTGGTTCCTGCCTCTGCGGCAAAGGCAAGCGAAAACGTCGGCAGCGCTTGCTGTCACGGCGCGGCACGCGGGCGCGGGACGACCATTCATCTGTGGAACCATAGCGAGGCAGGGCTGCAAACGGCAAGTGTGTCCGATGGCCGAGGTCGCTTTACAGTCCTCGGATAACGCGGATAAGGCAGCCGCGACCGACCCTCTCGTCTGATCTTAGTTTTTTTAAACAACTTTCGCATGAGTAGCGATCTCGAATTCTTGCTTTCGATGTTGGCATATGCTCCAATGGCTGGAAATAAAATGATCAACAGGAGAAAGTATGATTAGCCTTTTGCCGTCGACTCCGGCCGAGGTTCTGGATATTTCCAACCGCGCGCTACGGATCAAGGTGAAGACGGCCTGCATTCTGGCCAAGCTGCTCGGTTATTGGAGGCGGCCATACCAGGGCGCGGCGACCTCTTTCGAGGAGATGACCCTGACGGATATTTACTATTGGGTCCACAAGGCCAGGAACCCCATCACGACGGTCGAGAAGGGCGAGACGGTTGACAGCCTTCTGATGACCGATCCCGGGATCGTCGGCCTGCCCGCAGGCTTCGAAACGCAGGCCCGGGTCACGCTCGGCGCCGGCGGCGATCTGCTGCGCGCGGAGGGCATCGAGCATTCCCGGGATCTCCTGTTCGAGAATGTCGCCGATCTGCTGTTCGACCAGACGGTCTCCTTCGCCAACTACGAGTCCCCGGTGACCCATCAGCCGCTGGTCAGGGAGGTTATCGGCGACAGGGGGCCGCCGATCGAGTGTGCCTCGCGGGAGCATTTCGACATCCTGACCCGGCACAAGGACCGGCGCTTCACCGTCCTCAACACCGCGAACAACCATATACTCGACATGGGCATCGAGGGCGTCGACACCACCCAGCGGGTCCTGTCGGAGGAGGGGATCCTCGACGTCGGCACGAACCAGACCCTCGAGGAGCATGGCCGCGGCAGAACCCTGACCCGCGACGGCATCACGCTCGGCTTCGCCGCCACGAGCTTCGGCCTCAACGGCCATGTGCCTCCGCCGGGCGAGGAGCACCGGGTCAACGTGTCGGCGCTGCTGTCCAGGCAGTCCGAGCCCGACCTCGACCTGCTGAAGCGGCAGATCGACGACTGCAAGGCGAAGGGTTGCGACGTCATCATCGCCTCGCTGCACTGGGGCTACGAGTTCGAGCTGTTTCCGCGTCGGCGGCAGGTGGAGGCCACGCGCGCCCTGGTCGAGTGGGGCGCCGACGCCGTCCTGGCGCACCACCCCCATGTGATCCAGCCGGTGGAGTACTACCGAACCCGCCGTGATCCGCGTCGGGTGGCGGTGATCGCCCATTCCCTCGGCAGCCTGACCTGGGGCTTCATCGCGCCGCATATCGTCCTCAGCCTGATCGTGAACCTGACGCTGGCCAAGGGCCGGATCGACGGCGAGGAGCGCACCTACATCGAGGCCGCGCGCGCTACCCCGGTGTTTCGCAGCGTGCTGGAGACCGACGGCCGGCTGGTCAGCCGGATCGAGAAGCTGGCCGATCATCTCGACCGACCGGGCAGCCGCCACTCGCCGGAGTACCTCTCGGCTGTCAAACGCTATGCCGACCTCGTCCTCGGCGACTGGGCCGCCGTGGCGCCCGGCTCGACCGCCGGCGCACCCTCCCAGGCCGCCCCGTGACCCGCGCGGGCGCAGCTGAAGGCGTTTGCGCCAGACGCGGCCCGGCCGCCGATGTCACGTGAGCCGGAAACGCTCTGGGCGAGCCGACGAGTGAGCTCGGCGGCTCGGCGGTATCGGGCTCGACGGAGCGGAGCGAGACCCGCCGGTCCTCGCTGCCTCAGCCCGCCTGGCGGCGCATCCGGCTGAACTTGCCGCCCGGTCGGTAGGCCTCAAGGTAGCTGGGCAGGATCGCCTCGGGCGCGGTCGGCGTCAGGCCGAGGTCGCGGAAGCCCGGATGCTGGCCCGAGACCACATTGTCCTGGCGCAGCATCCTCACCTGGTCGCGGGTGAGCGGCGGCTTCGGCAGCATGCCCAGCACCGCGCCCTGCGCCATGGCCACGTTCCACGGCACCGGGACCAGGAAAACCCTCTGCTGGGTGACGCTCAGCATCAGCTGCATCAGCTCCTTGAAGCTGTACACCTTGGGCCCGCCGAGCTCGTAGGTCCGGCCCTTGCTGTCCGGCCGCTCCAGGCTGGCCAGCATGGCGTCGGCCACGTCGCCGACATAGACCGGCTGGAACCGGGTATGGCCGCCGCCGATCAGCGGCAGCACCGGTGAGATCCGCGCCATGCCGGCGAACAGGTTGAAGAACCCGTCCTCCGGCCCGAACACGATGCTCGGCCGGAAGATCGTCGCGTCCGGGAACGCCTCGCGCACCGCGCTCTCTCCGGCCGCCTTGGTGCGGCCGTACTCCGCGTCGGAGGCCGGGTCGGCGCCGATCGCCGACATGTGGATGAGCCGGTCGATGCCGCATTGCTTCGACAGGTCGGCGATGCGCCGAGGGCCGTGCACATGCAGGTTCTCGAAGCTCGCCTTCCGGCTGGCCTCGTAGAGGATGCCGACCAGGTTGATGACGTAGTCGGCGCCGTCGATCGCCGTGCGCACGGTGGCGTCGTCGCGGATGTTGGCGAACACCGGGACGATCTGACCGATGTCGCCCATCGGCTTCAGGAACAGGGCACGGCTCGGGTCGCGGGTCGGCACGCGGACCCGCCAGCCGCGGCGCGCCAGCCGCTCGATGACATGGCGGCCGAGGAACCCGGTGCCGCCGAACACGGTGACGATCTTGAAGGTAGGGTCACGAAACGCCATGGGCTTGCTCCGCTCGGCGCAGCATTCTTCGTTCTGTCAACATTTATATAGGTCGCGCGGGCCTGCCGGCGCGGCGCATTGCCCGCCCGCTGTGCCTAGGCGCCCAGCGTCACCGCCGTGCCGTTGGCGCTGACCATGAGCATCGAGCCGTTCTCGCCGATCACCTCGTAGTCCAGATCGACCCCGACGATGGCATCGGCGCCCAGCTCGCGCGCCTCGGCCTCCATGTCCTTGAGCGCCTCGGCGCGGGCCTCGCGCAGCGACTTCTCGTAGGCGCCGGAGCGGCCGCCCAGGATATCGCGAATGCCGGCGAACAGGTCGCGGAACACGTTGGCGCCGAGGATCGCCTCGCCGCTGACGACGCCGAGGTAGCCGGTGATCGGTCGGCCCTCGAGCGACGGGGTGGTGCTGATGATCATGCTGGGCAGGCTCCTTTGCCGGGGTCCGGATCAATGCCGGAAATGGCGCATGCCGGTGAGAACCATGGCCATACCGGCCTGATCCGCGGCGGCGATGACCTCCTTGTCGCGCACCGAGCCGCCGGGCTGGATCGCCGCCGTGGCGCCGGCCCTGGCGGCCATCTCGAGCCCGTCGGGAAACGGGAAGAAGGCGTCTGAGGCGACCACCGAGCCTTCGGTCCGGCGCGCGCCCTCGCCCGCCGCCGCGCCGATCTCCCAGGCCTTCTCGGCGCCGATGCGGGCGCTGTCGACCCGGCTCATCTGCCCGGCGCCGACGCCCACCGTGGCGAGGTCACGTACATAGACGATGGCGTTCGACTTGACGTGCTTGACCACGGTGAAGGCGAACAGCAGGTCCGCCAGCTCGGCTGCGGTCGGCGCCCGCCGGGTGACCACCTGCAGGGCCACCGGATCGACCTTGCCGATGTCGCGCTCCTGCACCAGGAGGCCGCCGGCGACCGTGCGCGCGGTCAGCTCCGCCGCCGGATCCGGCATGGCACCGGTGCGCAGGAGGCGAAGGTTGCCCTTGGTGCTCAGGATCTCCCGGGCCTCAGGCTCGACCTCCGGGGCGATCACCACCTCGAGGAAGAGGCCGGCAAGCGCGTGCGCGGTCGCGCCGTCGAGCGGGCGATTGACCGCCACGATGCCGCCGAAGGCGCTCACCGGGTCGGCCGCCAGCGCCCGGGAATAGGCCTCGGCCAGGCTGTCGGCCACGGCCACGCCGCACGGGTTGGCGTGCTTGATGATGGCCACGGCGGGCCGCTCGAATTCCGAGACCAGGTCGAAGGCGGCGTCGGTGTCGCCGATGTTGTTGTAGCTCAGCTCCTTGCCCTGCAGCTGCTCGGCCGAGGCGACGCCGGGGCGCGCCGGGGCGGTGCGGTAGAGGGCGCCCGCCTGGTGCGGGTTCTCACCGTAGCGAAGCGGTTGCGCGAGCGTGCCAGCCAGCGTCAGGCTGCGCGGGAAGCGCTCGCCGACCTGGCGCGCGAACCAGCCGGCGATCGCGGCGTCGTAGGCGGCGGTGCGGGCGAAGGCGGCCGCTGCGAGCCGGCGGCGCAGGCCGGCGGAGGTGTGCCCGTCGAGCCGCACCAGTTCCTGCGCCACGATCGGATAGTCCGCCGGGTCGGTCAGCACGGTGACGAAGGCGTGGTTCTTGGCGGCCGCCCGGATCATGGCGACCCCACCGATATCGATGGTATCGATGCAGGCCTCGGTGTCGGCGGCCCTGGCCGCCGCCTGCTCGAACGGGTACAGGCTCGACACCAGCAGGTCGATGGGTGCGATGCCGTAGTCGGTCATGGCGTCGACGTGGTCATCGCTGTCGCGCCGGGCCAGCAGGCCACCGTGGATGCGCGGGTGCAGCGTCTTGACCCGGCCGTCCATGATCTCCGGGAAGCCGGTGTGGTCCGACACCTCCTTGACCGGGATGCCGGCCTCGGCGAGCGCGCGGGCGGTGCCGCCGGTCGACAGGATCTCCACCTCCTGGTCGACCAGCACGCGGGCGAGGTCGATGACGCCGCTCTTGTCGGATACCGAGATCAACGCGCGCCGGACCGGCGCCCGATCGTCCTGCATGGCGGCCCTCCCCTGGCGACCCATTCCTGTTCCGGGACGGCGCCCCTTCTACGCCCCGAGCGCCCGGCCTGTCGAAGGGAATGCCGTGCGGCGGCTCAGGCGTCCGCCGGGGCCGCGCCAACCTCCTCGGCCGTCGGGGCGGCCGGCGGCTTGCGCTCGCGCTGCAGGGCCCATTTGACGACCGTGACCGGCCCGGCCAGCACGCCGGCCAGGACGATCTGGCTGGTGCGCCGCCGTTCGCCGGCGCGCGCGCAGTAGACGCTCTCCTCGATCCGGAGCGCGGCGCCGGCGGCGCGCAGCCGCCAGCCGTCGCCGCCGGCCAGGCGCAGCAGCGCCGCGTCGCCGTACTGCACGATCGAGGCGCGCACCGACGGGTGCAAGTGGAACCGCACGGCGAAAGGCAGGCCGTCCGAGCGCTCGACCGGTTCGGCCGCCTCCAGCCGGTCCTCGCCGCGCAGATCGTCCCCGCCCGGCGCAAGGTAGAGCGTGCGCCGGTGCACCACGCCGTAGGGCTCGCGGTAGCCGTCGTGGCTGGCCTCGACCAGGACGGCGCCGTCGGCCGTGCGTCGCGCCGAGTCGACCGTCTTGGGCCGGCGCAGCACGCCGCCCGCCGGATCGAGCTCGACCGCGTCCATGTCGGCCAGGCCGAGCGCGCTGTGCGCCGCCGTGCCGCGCAGCGCCCAGTGCCAAGCCTGCTCGGCGCTCTGGCCGGCCGGCAGGGCGCCGCAGTTGACGATCAGCCGCTCGCGTCCGACCGACACCTCGAGGGCCAGAGGGGCGGCATGGGCGACGGCGTCGTGGCCCGGCGGCGGCGGTGCGCCGGCGTCGAGCAGCAGCAGGGTGCGCCCGGCCGTCACCCGCTCGAAGCCGCCGGCCCGGCGCGGCGGCCGGCCGGTGGCCCCGGCCAGCGACAGCGCCGTGTCGAGCAGCAGCGGGTCGCCGGCCTGGCCGCCGTGGAACAGGGCGAGGCCGCCGTCGCCATGGCGCAGCAGCCGCAACGCCTGCGCGGCCCGCTCGATCGCCCCGCCCAGGGCCCGGTGCACGGGCACCGCCGCCCGCCCGGTGTCGTCGCCGTTGCCGGCCGGGCCGCGCGCCGCCCGGCCATCGGCGCCCGGCTCGGCGCCGCCGGACAGGGCGCTCAGGCCGGCGCGGATGTCGATCAGGTCGCGCAGGACGGTGAACGCGGTCTCCGGGCAGCGGCTGACATGGACGCCGTCCGGCCCGACCTGGCGGTCAAGCTCGCGGCCGAGCAGCTCGAGCGCCGGCTCCAGCCGGTGCCCGTCCTCGGGCAGGGCGAGGGCGCCGGCGATCAGCCCTTTGAGCGCGGCCAGCCGCGGAGGCCCCGGGATGGCGCCCGGCGCGGTGCGCGCCAAGTGACGCATCTGCCGGCTGACGGCGACCAGGAGCGCGCGACGCAGCGCGTCGTCGGCGCTCGACAGGCAGAACTCGTAGGCTGAGAGCCAATGGGCAAGCCGGCTCCCCAGCACGTCGGGCCGCCAGGCCAGCGGGTCCCAGCGGCCGTGCTGGGCCAGCCAGTCGGCGACCAGCGCGCGGGCGTGGCGGCGGGCGGCGTCGCCGCCGACGGCGCGCAGGTCGCGCAGCCAGCCGAAGCCGTGCAGCTCAACGAGGAACGCCTCGTCGATCCGGTAGGGACGCCAGGGCGGCCGGGCGGCGCGCAGGGTGAGCCCGGCGAACGGGTAGGAGCCGTCGAGCAGCAGCGCGCCCCGCTCCGGGTCGCCTGGCCACGGGTCGGGGGGCAGCCGCGCCGGCTCGCGCGCCGCCGGCCGCCCCAGGGTCAGCCCGTAGAAGGGCGAGGCGAAGGCCATGCCGAGCAGGCCGCGGCGCAGCCGCTCGCCGCCCGTGATCAGCCCTTCCACGGCCGCCGGCCCCCGGCCTCAGCCGCGCAACCGGCGGATGTTGCCGGCGTAGGCCTCGGGGCCGCCGGCGAAGCAGGCGGTGCCGGCGACCAGCGCGTCGGCGCCGGCGGCGACCGCCCGGGGCGCGGTGTCGGCCGTGATGCCGCCGTCCACCTCCAGGTCGACCGGCCGGCCCGACCGGTCGATAAGGGCGCGCAGCCGGGCGATCTTGTCGAGCTGCCCATCGAGAAACCTCTGGCCGCCGAAGCCCGGGTTGACGGTCATCACCAGCACGAGGTCGATCTCGCCCAGCAACTCCTCGACCAGCGCCACCGGGGTGCCGGGGTTGAGCGACAGGCCGGGCCGGGCGCCGAGCGAGCGAATCAGCTGGACCGTGCGGTGCGGATGCGGCCCGGCCTCGGGATGGACGGTGACCGTGTCGGCGCCGGCCTCGACGAAGGCCGCGACGTACGGGTCGACCGGCGCGATCATCAGGTGGACGTCGAACGGCTTGGCGCTGTGCCGGCGAAGCGCCTTCACGACGCCGGGGCCGATGGTCAGGTTCGGCACGAAATGGCCGTCCATCACGTCGATATGGACCCAGTCGGCGCCGGCGGCGTCGATGGCGCGCACCTCCTGGCCGAGCGCGGCGAAGTCGGAGGCGAGGATCGACGGGGCAATGCGGACGGCGTGGGCCATGGCTGCCATCGTGGCTCGGGGACGGTGCGGGAGCCTAGCCGATCCTTCGCAATCTGGCGACGTGGAAGCCGTCGAGCCCGCCCCGATCGGCGAGGTGACAGGGCAGGGTGCGAAGGTCGCCGTCCTTGGTGACGATCCCGTTAAGGCCACCGACCTCGCCCGTGTCGATGGGATCACGGACCACCGGAGCGCCGGACCCGAGCAGCCGCTCGATCTGGCGCTCGCCTTCCTCGGGCTCGAGGGAGCAGGTGCACCAGACGAGCCGTCCGCCGGGCGCGACCAGGCTGATCGCGTGGTCGAGCAGCCGGGCCTGCACCGCCGCCAGCCGGGCCACGTCCTCCGGCGTCTTGAGTCGGGCCACGTCCGGGTGCCGGCGGATCGCGCCGGTGGAGGTGCACGGCGCGTCGAGAAGGACGAACGGCGCCGGCTCCGGCGGGCGCCAGCCGGCGGCGTCGGCGACCACGGCCTCGGCGGCGAGGCCGAGCCGCATCAGGTTCTGTGTCAGCCGCCTGAGGCGCGGGGCCGAGCGGTCGACCGCGGTGACCCGGGCGCCGGCCGCAGCGAGCTGGGCGGTCTTGCCGCCGGGGGCCGCGCACAGGTCGTAGACCCGGCGGCCGGCGATGTCGCCGAGCAGCCGGGTCGGCAGGGCGGCGGCGGCGTCCTGCACCCACCACAGACCCTGGTCGTAGCCGGGCAGGGAGGTGACCGCGCCGTGGCAAGCGCGGCGCAGGGTGCCGGTCGGCAGCGTCTCGGCCTCCAGCGCCTCGGCCAGAGCCGTGGTGGCGTCGAGGGTGTCGTCCCCCGCCCCCGCGCGTGCCGTGGGGGAGGGGCGGGAAGGGGGCCATCCGTCGCCGTCCACCGCGTCCCGGAGCCTCTCGATCGCGCCGGGATGACGGTTGACCGTGAGGTCGAGCGGCGGCTCGGCCCGATGGGCGGCGGCGATGGCCCGGGTCGAGGGCTCGCCGTAGGCCGCCACCCAGCGGTCCCAGAGCCAGTCCGGCGTGTCGAGCCGGTCGGCGTCGAGCGACTCGAGCCACGGCCGGCCGTCGCGCGCGAGCCGGCGGAGCACCGCGTTGATCAGCCCCTTGAGCCCGGCCGGGCCCGAGCGCTCGAGCAGCGCGACCGAGGTGCCCACGGCGGCGTGCGGCGGGGTGTCGAGCAGCAGCAGCTGGGCGCATCCCAGCCGCAGCACGTCGCGCACCGGGGTGGCGTGGCGCGCGGCGGGCTTGTCGAGCGCCCGGTCGAGCAGGGCGTCGAGGCTGCCGAGCCGGCGCAGCACGGTGGCGGTGAGCAGCCGGGCGAAGGCGCGGTCGCGCTCGGTCAGGCGCTCGAGCCCGGCGCCATGCGGGCCGGTCTCCTCCAGCGCCTCGTCGAGCGGCCGCCGCCGCGACAGCACGGCGCGCAGCAGGGTGAGAGCGGCGATGCGGGCGGGCAGGCCGCCGGCGGCGGTGGTGGCGCCGCCCGGCGCGGGAGCGGGCCCGGCGGCGCCGGCGCGGGCGGT
>CAZTHL010000039.1:0-34629 GCA_964613585.1 uncultured Mycobacteriaceae bacterium
GATCATCGCCGTGCCGACAGGCATCAAGATCTTCAGTTGGATCGCCACCATGTGGGGCGGCTCCATCGAGCTGAAGACGCCGATGCTGTGGGCGATCGGGTTCATCTTCCTGTTCACGGTGGGCGGCGTGACCGGCATCGTGCTGGCCAATGCCGGCATGGATATCGCGCTCCATGACACTTACTACGTCGTCGCCCACTTCCATTACGTGCTCAGCCTCGGCGCCGTGTTCGCCATCTTCGGCGGCTGGTACTACTGGATTGGCAAGATCAGCGGTCGGCAATACCCGGAGCTGTGGGGCAAGATCCATTTCTGGTCCACCTTCATCAGCGTGAACCTGCTTTTCTTCCCCATGCACTTCATGGGGCTGGCGGGCATGCCGCGGCGGATCCCGGACTATCCCGACGCCTTCGCCGGCTGGAACCTGATCTCCTCGATCGGTGCCTACGGGTCCTTCGCGTCCAGCCTGCTGTTCGTCGGGATCGCCGTGTACACGCTGACGCGGGGCGAGCGGGTGCCTGCGAACTACTGGGGCGAGGGGGCGACGACACTGGAATGGTCGGTCAGCTCGCCGCCGCCGTTCCACCAGTTCGAGACGCTGCCGCGCGTCAAGTGACGGCGGCGGCGTCCGGGTCGGGCCGTGGGCGCCGGCCCGGGCGCTGCCGTGCCGGTGGGACAGAGAGAAAAGGCAAGAGGAACGACAGGCTGTAGATGACCGATGTGACCTTCACCGCGCCCGAGGCGGACGTCCGGTCGGCGGCCACCTGGCACGACTATGTTGATCTGCTGAAGCCGCGGGTGATGAGCCTGGTGGTGTTCACCGCCTTCGCCGGCCTCGTCGCCGCGCCCGGCGGGCTGCATCCGGTGCTGGCGCTGACCGCGATCCTGTGCATCGGGGTCAGCGCGGGCGCCGCGGGCTGCATCAACATGTGGTACGACCGGGACATCGATGCGCTGATGACCCGGACCCGGCACCGGCCGCTGCCGGCCGGACGCATCGCGCCGCACGACGCGCTTGCCTTCGGCGTAATCCTCAGCGTCGCCGCGGTGTTGCTCATGGGTCTGGCGGTCAACTGGGCCGCCGCCGTGCTGCTGGCCCTGGCCTCGGCCTTCTATGTGTTCGTGTACACGATCTGGCTGAAGCGACGGACGCCGCAGAACATCGTGATCGGCGGCGCCGCCGGCGCCTTCCCGCCGATCATCGGCTGGTGCGCGGTCACCGGCGATGTCGGGCTGGCACCGCTGCTGCTGTTCCTGGTCATCTTCCTGTGGACGCCGCCGCACTTCTGGGCCCTGGCGCTGTATCGCAGCGAGGAGTACGCGCGGGCCGGCGTGCCGATGATGCCGGTGGTGGCGGGCAGCGCCGCGACGCGCCGCCAGATGCTGGCCTACACCCTGCTCCTGCTGCCGGTCGGCGTGGCGCCGGCGCTGACCGATGCCGCCGGCTGGCTGTACGGCGGGGGAGCCGCGGTGTTCGGCGCCCTGTTCGTGGTCTGCGCGCTGCGCGTCCTGCGCGAGGACGGCACGGCGACCGGATTTCGGGCGGCCAAGCTGATGTTCGGCTACTCGATCTTCCATCTGTTCGCCCTGTTCACCTTGCTCATCCTCGACGGTGCCGGGATCGGGGCGGGATGACATGGGCGAGAACGACCAGAGCGAGGTGCACAAGCGCAAGCGCGGCAAGAACCTGGCGCTGCTCGGCGTCCTGCTGGCCTTCGTCGTGCTGATCTACGTGATCGCGCTGGTGCGCATGGGAGGACTTTAGGCATGACCGCGCCGACCGGCTCCGACCGCTCCACCGCGCGCCGCAACGGCATGGTCCTGGCGGGGCTGATGGCCGTGGTGCTCGGCATGGTCGGGCTCAGCTTTGCCGCCGTGCCGCTCTACGACCTGTTCTGCCGGGTCACCGGCTTCGGCGGCACCACCCAGGTTGCGGGCGGGACCACCGGCGAGGTGCTCGACCGCACCGTTCGGGTGCGCTTCGTCGGCCAGACCGAGCCGGCGCTGCCCTGGCGCTTCCGCCCGCAGGACCGCGAGATCGAGCTGCGCATCGGCGAGCCGGGGCTCACCTTCTTCACGGCCGAGAACGTCAGCGAACGGCCGGTGGCCGGCATCGCCGCCTACAACGTCACGCCGCCCAAGGCCGGCGCCTACTTCACGAAGGTGCAGTGCTTCTGCTTCAAGGAGCAGGTGCTGGCGCCGGGTGAGCCGATCGAGTTTCCCGTGTACTTCTTCCTCGACCCGGCCATGGCGGACGATCCCGGCCTCGACGAGGTCGGGACCATCACCTTGTCTTACACGTTCTTTGAGGCAAGCTCGCCGGGACTCGGCGACGCGGTCGAGGACTATTACCAGTCGATCGAGGAGGCCGAGGCCATGGCGTCGGCCCCGGCCATCAACTGAAGACGCGGCGGCGGCCGGCGCGGCGTCGGGAGCAGGATGGATGACGGAAGCAACAGCGACACAGCAGCCGATCGAGCAGACGGCGCACGAGGAAGGCACGCCGCACCCCTACCATCTGGTCAATCCCAGCCCGTGGCCGATCCTGGGCGCGCTGGCGGGCGGCATCCTCGCCGTCGGCGCCGTCTTCTTCATGCACTACGACTCGAGCTGGCTTTTGATCCTCGGCCTGCTGTCGGTGCTCGCCGTCATGGTCGGCTGGTGGCGCGACGTCATCCGCGAGTCGATCGTGGAGAAGGCGCACACCTCGGTGGTCAAGATCGGCCTGCGCTACGGGATGCTCCTGTTCATCGCGTCGGAGGTGATGTTCTTCGTCGCGTTCTTCTGGGCCTATTTCGATGCCAGCCTGTTTGCCGGCAGCGAGTACATGTTCCTTAGGGTCGAGCACACCGGCGGGGTTTGGCCGCCCGAAGGGGTCGAGACCTTCGATCCGTTCAGCCTGCCCTTCCTGATGACCCTGATCCTGCTGCTGTCCGGCTGCACGGTGACCTGGGCGCACCATGCCCTGCGCGAGGGGCACGACGATCAGGCGAGCCAGGCGCTCGGCCTGACCGTTCTTCTGGGCGTGATCTTCCTCGGCCTGCAGGTCTACGAGTACAGCCACGCCGCCTTCGGCTTCCGCGAGGGGATCTTCTCCTCGACCTTCTTCATGGCCACCGGCTTCCACGGCTTCCATGTGCTCATCGGCACCCTGTTCCTCGCCGTGTGCTGGTGGCGCACCGTCAAGGGGCACTTCACGCCGCACAGCCATTTCGGCTTCGAGGCGGCGGCCTGGTACTGGCACTTCGTCGATGTGGTGTGGCTGTTCCTGTTCTGCTCGATCTACTGGTGGGGCTCGGGCGGCGGCCACTGAGCGCAAGCGTGTGACAAGGCGGCGAGAAGGCGTGGAATGACCGCGTCCGGCACGGTGCCGCCCCTGCAGGCGGCCCTGACCTGCACCTGTCCGCGCTGTGGCCGGGGCCGCCTGTTCAAGGGCTTCCTCAGCGTCGTGGACGAGTGCGAGGCGTGCGGGCTGCCGCTCGGGCGCCATGACAGCGGCGACGGCCCGGCGGTGTTCCTCATCTTCATCCTGGGCTTTCTCGCCGTGCCGCTCGCCATCTGGATCGAGCTCAGCTACGTGGTGCCGATGTGGCTGCCGGCGCTGGTCGCGGGCGCCGCCGTGATCGTGCTCGCGCTGGCGCTGCTGCGGCCCTCGAAGGCCTACGTCCTCGCCCTCCAGTACCGGCATCGCCGGGAGGATTACGAGCCGCATGGCTAGCAGGGTGTGCGCATGAGCCGATCGCCGTCCGTCGGCTTCCGGCCGCGCTTGGTGCCGACGCTCTTGGCGGTGCCCATGCTGGCCATCCTGGTCACGCTCGGCGTCTGGCAGCTCGAGCGGCTGGAGTGGAAGACCGCCCTGATCGACCGGATCGAGGCGCGGCTCGACGCCCCGGCCGCCACCCTGCCGGCCGGAATCGCCGACCCGGCGGCCTGGGAATACCGCCGCGTGGCGGTCGAGGGCCGGTTCCTGCATGACCGCGAGCTGTACCTGGCCGGCCGTGCCCACGAGCGCCGGCTCGGCTACCACGTGGTCACGCCGCTGGTCCGCGCCGACGTGCCCGGCGATCCGGTCATCCTGGTCGATCGCGGCTGGGTGCCCGAGCCGGCGCGCGATCCGGCGACCCGCCCCGAGAGCCTGCCGGCCGGCACGGTTCGGGTGGAAGGCATCGCGCGGCTGCCGGCGGAGCCGGGCTGGTTCACCCCAGACAACCGTCCGGCCGCCAATGAATGGTACTGGCGCGATCTGCCGGCGATGGCCGCGGCCGTCGGGATGGCGCCGGCCGCGCCGCTCTTCCTGGAGGCGGCGGACCGGGACCCCGACAGCCTGCCGATCGGCGGCCGCACCCGAATCGATCTGCCGAACAACCATCTGCAGTATGCCTTGACCTGGTTCGCCCTGGCGCTGGCCTTGCTGGCCATCTACATCGCCTATCACCGTCCGCGTGCACCGTCCGGAGATTCGTCGACCTCATGACCGCCTATCAGGAGCTGCAGCGCCGCTTCGCCCGGATCGCCCATCTCGACAACGCGCTCGGCATCCTGCACTGGGACCAGCAGACGGTGATGCCGGCCGGCGCGGCGGACGCCCGAGGCGAAACCCTGGCGGCGCTCAGCGTCATGCGGCATGAGCTTCTGACCGATCCATGGATGGCGGGGCGGCTCGACGAGGCGGAGGCCGACGCCGCCGGCGGCGGGCTCGACGGCTGGCAGCACGCCAATCTCCGCGAGATGCGCCGGATCCACACGGTCGAGACGGCGGTGCCGGCCGATCTCGTCGAGGCGAATGTCGTCGCTCTGTCGCGCTGCGAGATGACGTGGCGCGGCGCGCGGCGGGACAACGACTTCGCGGCGCTGCGCCCAAGCCTCGGCGAGCTGCTCCGGCTGCAGCAGCACATCGGCGAGGCGCGCGGCGCGGCGCTCGGCCTGTCGCCCTACGACGCGCTGCTCGAGGCCTACGAGCCCGGTGGACGGGCCGACCTCATCGACCCTCTGTTCGACCAGCTGGCGGATTTCCTGCCCGGGTTCACCGGGGAGGTGCTGGAGCGACAGGCGAGTGGACCCCCCATCGTGCCGCCGGCCGGCACCTTCCCCGTCGACCGGCAGCGGGCGCTGAGCGAGCGCCTGATGCGCGTCATCGGCTTCGACTTCGAGCAGGGGCGGCTCGATGTCAGCGCCCATCCGTTCTGCGGCGGCGCCGACCGCGACGTGCGGATCACCACCCGGTACGACGAGCAGGACTTCACCAAGTCCCTGATGGCCGTGGTGCACGAGACCGGCCACGCCTTGTATGAGCAGGGCCGGCCGGCCGCGTGGCGTGGCCAGCCGGTCGGCGAGGCGCGCTCCATGAGCGTGCATGAGAGCCAGTCGCTGCTGGTGGAGATGCAGGCATGCCGCTCGCGGGAGTTCCTCGACTTTGCCGCGCCCCTGATGCGGGACGCGTTCGGCGGGTCCGGGCCGGCCTGGGAGCCTGACAATCTGTGCCGCCTTTACCGGCGCGTCGTGCCCGGCTTCATCCGGGTCGACGCCGACGAGGTGACCTATCCGGCCCATGTGATCCTGCGCTACCGGCTCGAGCGGGCGATGCTTTCCGGCGATCTGTCGCTCGACGACCTGCCGGCGGCCTGGAACCACGGCATGCACACGCTGCTCGGGGTGACGCCGCCGACCGACGCGCTGGGCTGCCTGCAGGACATCCACTGGCCGAGCGGCTCCTGGGGCTATTTTCCGACCTACACGCTGGGCGCGATGACCGCCGCCCAGATGTTCGAGGCGGCCTGCGCGGCGGAGCCGGCCATCCTGCCGGGCCTCGCCGGAGGGGACTTCGTGCCGCTGGTCGCCTGGCTGCGCCGGCACGTGCACGAGCACGGCTCGCGGCTTGGCACCACCGAGCTCGTCGCCGAGGCGACCGGACGGCCGCTGGACGCGTCGGTGTACCGGCGGTATCTGGAGCGGCGGTATCGGGACGACGCGTAGGTCGTTCCGGCGGCCCGGTCCCACGCGGGCGGCATCGCCGGGCAGCCCCAGCATCGACGCGGGAGAGGTGGCGGGTGCGCTACATCAGCACCCGGGGCGAGGCCCCGGAGCTCGACTTCGAGGAGGTCCTGCTGGCCGGGCTTGCCCGCGACGGCGGCCTCTATGTGCCCGCGGCGTGGCCGTGCCTCGACAGGGTGGCGCTGAGCGGCCTCGGCGGCGCGCACTATGCCGAGGTCGCGGCCCGGGTCGCCCAACCCTTCGTCGGCTCGGCGATGACACCGGACGAGCTGCTGGCGCTGGCACGTGAGACCTATGCCGGCTTCGGGCACCGCGCGGTGGCGCCGCTGGTCCAGCTCGATCGCCGGCTCTGGCTGCTCGAGCTGTTCCACGGCCCCACGCTGGCCTTCAAGGACTATGCCCTGCAGCTGCTCGGCCGGCTGTTCGACCGGGTGCTGGCGCGCCGGGCCGAGCGGCTGACCGTCGTCGGGGCCACCTCCGGCGACACCGGCTCCGCCGCCATCGAGGCCTGCCGCGGCCGGGACAATCTCGACATCTTCATCCTGCACCCGCATGGCCGCGTCTCCGAGGTGCAGCGCCGGCAGATGACCACGGTGGATTCGGCCAACGTCTTCAATATCGCCATCGACGGCTCGTTCGATGATTGCCAGCATCTGGTCAAGGCTATGTTCAATGACGGCGCCTTCCGCGACGCGCTGCGCCTGTCGGCCGTGAACTCGATCAATTGGGCGCGAATCATGGCCCAGATCACGTATTACGTCGCGGCCGCCACCGCCTTGGGCGCGCCCGGACGGGCCGCGATCTTCAGCGTGCCGTCGGGCAACTTTGGCAATGTCTATGCGGCCTATGTGGCCCGCGCCATGGGGCTGCCGATCGCGCGCCTCATCGTCGGCACCAACCGTAACGACATACTCGACCGTTTCTTCCGCTCGGGCGAGATGCGCCAGGAGCCGGTCGCGCCAAGCCTGAGCCCGGCCATGGATATCCAGGTGTCGAGCAACTTCGAGCGGCTGCTGCTCGAACTGCATGGCCGCGACCCGACGCGGGTCGGCCGTAGCATGGACGCCTTCCGGGCGGAGGGCCGCTTCGCAGTCACGGCCGGGCAACTCGCCGAGGCGCAGGCGCTTTTCCGCTCGGCCCGGCTCGACGACGACGGGATCCGGGCGGTGATCGCCGAGACCCACGGTGCGACGGGGCTGCTGGTCGATCCGCACACCGCGGTCGGCCTCGCCGCCGCCCGGGCCCATGCCGACGCGGCCGACCCGGGAACACCGCTGGTGGCGCTGGCCTGCGCGCATCCGGCCAAGTTCCCCGACGCTGTGGAGAGCGCCACGGGCATCCGGCCGCGCTTGCCTGACCGTTTGGCGGACTTGCTCACGCGGCCGGAGAAGTACAGGGTGCTGCCGAACGACTTGGGTATCGTGCAGCAGTATATTCGGGAGCGAGCAGGAGCAGCGGCATGACGCCGACGATCATGGGAACCGGCGATCCGACCCCGGTGATCCGCCTCGACAACGGCATGCGTGTCGTCGCCGACCCCATGCCGTCGGTGGAGACCGTGTCGCTTGGCGTGTGGGTCGGGGTCGGCACGCGCGACGAGACGCCGGAGATCAACGGCGTCGCGCATTTCCTCGAGCACATGGTGTTCAAGGGCACCAAGCGGCGCTCCGCGGCGGCGATCGCCAAGGAGGTGGAGGCGGTCGGCGGACACATGAACGCCTACACCAGCCGCGAGAACACCGCGTTCTACGTCAAGGTGCTGAAGCAGGATGTCGGCCTCGCCGTCGACATCATCGCCGACCTGCTGCAGAACGCACTGCTCGATCCGGCCGAGGTGGAGCGCGAGCGCAGCGTGGTGCTGCAGGAGATCGGCCAGGCCAACGACACGCCGGACGACATCATCTTCGACCATTTCCAGGAGACGGCGTTCCCCGACCAGGCTCTCGGCCGGCCGGTGCTCGGCTCGGTCGAGACCGTGCGCCGGCTCAGCCGGGAACGGCTCGAGACCTATCTGCGCGGCCATTACGGCGGGGAGCGCATGGTGCTGACGGCGGCCGGCAACATTGAGCCCGAGCGGATCGTGGGGCTGGCCGAGGAGGCCTTCTGCAACCTTCCCAGGATCGGCCGGAGCCGGGCCGAGCCGGCGCGGTACCGGGGCGGCGAGCACCGGGAGGATCGCGACCTGGAGCAGCTGCACCTGCTGCTGGGATTCCCGGCGCTCGGCTACCATGATGAGGATTTCTATGCCGAATCGGTGCTGTCGACGCTGCTCGGCGGCGGCATGTCCTCACGGCTGTTCCAGGAAATCCGCGAGAATCGCGGGCTTGTCTACTCGATCTACTCCTTCGGCAGCTTCTATCAGGACAGCGGGCTGTTCGGCGTCTACGCCGGCACCGGACCGGAGGAGGTGGGCGAGCTGGTGCCGGTGCTGTGCGATGAGCTCGGCAAGGTGCGCCATGGCGTGACCGAGGAGGAGGTGGCGCGCGCCCGGGCCCAGATGAAGGCGAGCCTGCTCATGGGGCTCGAGTCGACCATGGCGCGCTGCGAGCAGGCCGGCCAGCAGATCCTGGTCTACGGCCGGCCGCTGACGGTGAACGAGGTGCTCGACCGCATCGAGGCGGTGGACGCCGCCGGGGTCGAGCGCGTCGCCGCGCGTCTCATGGCCGGGCCGCCAACCCTGGCGGCGCTCGGCCCGACGGGCACGCTCGAGTCCTACGACGCCATCGTGCGCCGCCTGGCCTGACGGGGAGGCCGCGCCGTGATCGGCTTCCTCAAGACCGGTGTCCACACCCTGCCGACCATGCGGCTCGACGCCGAGCGACTGTACCTGCGTCCGGCCCGGCCGAAGGACTGGAAGGCCTGGGCCCGGCTGCGCGCCGAGAGCCGCAGCTTCCTGGTGCCATGGGAGCCGTCCTGGCCGGTCGACGCGCTCAGCCGCGGCGCCTTCGTGCGGCGGCTGCGGCGGCAGATCGCCGAATGGCGGCAGGACGAGGGCTACAGCTTCCTCATGTTCCTCCGCGCCGATCACGCCGTGGTCGGCGGGGTGAGCCTGTCCAACGTGCGCCGGGGGGTGGCGCAGATGGCGACGCTCGGCTACTGGATCGGCGAGCGCTTCGCGCATCAGGGCCTGATGACCGAGGCGGTGCTGACCATCCTCGACTTCGGCTTTCGCCACCTGGGCCTGCACCGGATCGAGGCCGCCTGCCTGCCGGAGAACCGCGCCAGCAAGGGCCTCCTGCTGAAGACCGGGTTCGGCGAGGAAGGCGTCGGCCGTGCGTATCTGCGCATCAACGGCGCGTGGCGCGACCATCTGCTGTTCGCCATCGTGCGCGAGGAGTTCGAGGGCATGGCCGGCAGCCGCGCCGCACGCGTCGCCGACCTGGTCGAGCCGTGATACCGCCGGGGGTTGGCCGATCCGTTTGGCGTGAGCGGCCGGGCGACCGCCTGTGCCGTGTGGGCGGGCGGCACTGGCTGAGGGGCGGCGCTTCTGCTAAACAGAACGCGAACGGTCCCCGTAGCTCAGCAGGATAGAGCAACAGATTCCTAATCTGTAGGTCGCAGGTTCGAATCCTGCCGGGGACGCCATTATATTCCGTCGTGTATCAAGGCGTTTCGCCCTGTCGCGGTGGTTCATGGCGACACAACGTGGTGCAGCGCCACCTCCCACGATCCCATCTAGTCAAGTCCCATGGCGCTGAGCGCCTTGTCCGTCAAACCCTGCTGCACCGTCCGGATCTCCGCCCACGGGTCCACCCGCATCGCCGAAAGCCGACGGCCGACGGTCGCCACGCTGTACTGCCGCGCCGACTGCAGCGACGGCAACTCGTCCCACGCGACCGGCGTGGCCACCGGGGCGCCTGCGCGGGCGCGTGGGGAGTAGGGCGCGACCGCCGTGGCGCCGCGGGCGTTGCGCAGATGGTCGATGTAGATCTTGCCTCGGCGCGCCGCCTTGCCGGACGTGGTCAGGTAGCGCTTTGGCGAGTCGGCCGCCATGGCCGCGGCGAGCGCTTGGCAGAACGCCTTGACCGGCTCCCAGCGGCGCTCGCGGCGGATGGGCACGACCACGTGCAAGCCTTTGCCTCCGGTGGTCTTGCAGAAGCTGGCCAGGCCCAGATCGCCGAGCCGGTCGCGCAGCTCCAGCGCGGCGCCGGTCACCTGGTCCCATGGCACCGCGTCGTCGGGATCGAGATCGAGGACGAGCCGGTCGGGCCGCTCGATGTCGTCGGCGCGCGAGCCCCAGGTGTGGATCTCCAGCGTGCCCATCTGCACGAGCGCCACCAGCCCGGCCGCGTCGTCCACCGCCATGTACTTCTTCCTGCCCTCGGCCTCGCGGATCGCCAGCCGGCGCACCGCGGCGTCGAGCCCTTCCATGGCGTGCTTCTGGTAGAAGCATTCGGTCTCGTGGCCCGAAGGGCAGCGCACCAGGCTGAGCGGCCGGCCGGCGATCTCCGGCAGCGCCAGCGTGGCCACGCCGTTCCAGTATTCCGCCAGCCCCAGCTTGGTCAGCCCCTGACGCGGATAAAGCACCCGGTCCGCATGGCTGAGCGACACACCGCTCACCTTGACCAGGCCCCGCGCGCCCTGCAGAACGGTGGTCGGCTCGACGCCCGGCCCGGCCCGGCCCGGCGCCTCGAGCGTCACCTCGGTGGCCGGCTTGTCCTCGCGCAGCCCCTTGAACGAGGCTTGGCGCAACAGCCCGTCCTCGGTCCAGGTGCGAAACTCGACCTCGGCGACCAGCTCCGGCCGGGCCCAGACGAGCTCCCTGGGCAGGCGCTTCGGCACGACCTCGAACGGGTGGTCATCGACGCCGCGCTCGTCCAGCGCCTCGCGCAGCTCGCGGCCGGCCTTGTCCGTGAAGCCGGTGCCGACCCGCCCGGCATAGGTCAGCCGGCCGTCAGCGTCATGGTAGCCGACCACCAGGCTGCCGATGCCCTTCGAGCCGGTGGAGGATCGGGCGTAGCCGGCTACGACGAACTCCTGCCGCTCAATGCACTTGGCCTTCCGCCAAGTGCGCTGGCGTCCCGAGCGGTAGGGCGCGCCGCGCTTCTTGCTGACGATGCCCTCGAGCGCGAAGCGGCAGGCATGCTCGAGCACCCGCTCGCCGCCGGCCTCGAAATGCTCGCTGTAGAGGAACGGGGCGGGGCGGCCGGCGGCCTCGAGCAGCCCCAGCAGCGCCGCCTTGCGGTCCGACAAGGCGGCGTCGCGCAGGTCGAAGCCGTTCAGGTGAAGCAGGTCGAAGGCGTAATAGGGCATCGGCGCCGGGCGCTCGCCGCTTAGCGCCTGCTGCAGCGCCGCGAAGCTCGGCATGCCGGCTTCCTCGTTCGCGGTGACCTCGCCATCGATCACCGCCTCGCCGACCGGCAGCGCGGCGGCGGCCCGCGCCAGCTCCGGAAACCGGCCGGTCCAGTCCTTGCCGCTGCGGGTAAGGATCCGCGCCTCGCCATGGTCGATCCGGCATTGCAGACGGTAGCCGTCGAGCTTGATCTCGTGCAGCCAGTCCTCGCCACGCGGGGGCGTCGTGCTGCTGTGCGCGAGCTGCGGCGGCACGAAGCCGGGCATCCGGGCCGGCTTGGCCTTGTCGAGAGCGCCCGGATCCGGCATGTCCGCCGCGTCCGGATGGCGGCCGGGGGCGCCCTGAGCGGGGTCCACCTCCCCTCTGCCCGGCTGCCAGACGCGGTCCCGGTCCCCGGCGATCTCATCCAGGCTGCGGCCGGTCCGCACGCTCGTGTCGGTCTCGGCGAGGAACGCGTCGGCCTCGCCCGGGCGGGCCTTGTCATCCATCTCCTTGATCAGCAGCCAGGTCCTGCCGTCCCGGCCTTTCTTGCCGCCCATGCGGACCAGCGCCCAGCCGCCCTTCAGCCTCTCGCCGTCGAGCCGCAGCTTGAGCCGTCCCGTGTGGTAGGCTTCCTCCGGATCCTCGGCCTGCCGGCGGCCGGAGGACGTCGCCGGCTCCCAGCGCCCTCGGTCCCACAGCATGACGGTGCCGCTGCCGTACTCTCCTTCGGGGATCACTCCCTCAAAATCCCCGTATTCCAGCGGATGGTCCTCGACCTGCACGGCCAGGCGCTTGTCCGCGGGATCGACGCTCGGCCCCTTGGCGACGGCCCAGCTCCGGAAGGTGCCGCCCATGGCGAGGCGAAGGTCGTAATGCAGCCGACGGGCCGCGTGCTTTTGCACGACGAACCGGCCGTCGATCGCCTGCGTTTGCTGGCCGCGCGGCTCCGGCGTGCGCTGAAAGTCGCGCCGGGCCCGATACTCGGCAAGACGGTTATCGTTTGTCTCGGCCGCCGCCTCGGCTGGGCCGGCCCCGTCGCGCTCGGCCATGCCTCAGGCGCTCCGCCTGCGGCGACGCGGCGGCTCCTCGCGGTCCCGCGCCCTGCCGCCGCGGCTGTCGTCGTCCCCGTCGTTGTTGCTGTCGTCTTTGCCGCCTTCGGCCTTGTTGCGGCGCCCCCGGCCGTTCTTGGCCTTGCCTGTGGGGCGATCCGACGTCGGCTGGTCGCCGTCCTCCGCCTCCAGGCTGCGCTTGAGGGCGTCCATGATGTTGACGACCTTGCCCTCCGGCGCACGAGCCTCCTCCAGCCGGGGCGCGCGGTGCGCCACCCTGGCCTCGACCAGCTCGCGGACAGCCGCCTCATAGTGGTCGGTGAAACCGCCAGCGTCGAACGGCTTCGACTTCCGGTCAATCAGCACCCGCGCGAGGTCGAGCTGATCCTCGTCGACCGACAGGTCCGGCAGATCCTGGAAGAAGGGCCGGGCCTCGCGCACTTCGTTGGCGTAATGCAGGGTCTGCAGCAGCAGGCCGCGGCCGCACGGCTGGATTGCCGCGATATGCTCGCGACTGGCGAAGGCAACTTGGCCGATTGCCACCTTGCCGCTTTGCTGCAAGGCCTCGCGGATGGTCACATAGGCCTCGAGGCCAACCTTGCCGTCGGGCGCCATGTAGTAGGGCCGGTCGTAGTACAGCGGATCGATGTCGTCATCGTCGCAGAACTGCACGATGTCGATGGTGTGGCTCGACTCGACCTTCAGCTCATCGAGCTCCTCGTTCTCGACCAGGACGTACTGACCCTTGCTGTGCTCGTAGCCCTTGACGATGTCGTCCTTGTCGACCGGTCCCTCGCCCTCGACGTAGGGCTGATACTGCACGCGCTCGCCGGTCGGCCTGTGGACGCGCCGAAAGCTCGTGCGCCCGCCGCCGGTCTCTATAGCCGAGTAGAGCTTGACTGGGCAGGTGACCAGCGAGAGCCGGATGTGGCCGCTCCAATAGGCCCGCGCCGCCATGTCGTGCCTCCCTCGTGCCGGACCGCGAAAGGCGGGCCCGGGCAAGACCGGGCCGGCCCACGGGACTCAAGCCGAAGCAGCCACACCGGTTCCGAGTCGGGCGCGGGAGCGACTCGCCTTATCCGCCGGGCAATGAAGGTTGCTCTCGTTTGGATCCGCGGGTCTGGTCCGTGACAGGCGGGCGAGCGGATGGCACGAGCGTGCCTGACGTGACCTTGAGCACCCCTTGCCGTCGATCCGACGAGAGGATCCATCGGCTTGGCCGGGGCGCGCCCGCCAACCCTCTCGCCGCCCGCGTTCGCCGTGGCTCCCCAATGGCGGACATCAATTGATCCCCTGGCGGCCGGCTTCGTGCAGACAGAGGGGCCGAGCATCCTTAAGGATGCTCTCCAGGGTGGCTTTGGGAGATCCTCCCGGCCGTCACTGTGCGCGTCATTTGCGTTCGCTCTCATCCTCGCCATGATCGTCGCCATCGCCGCCTTGCTCGGCACCGACCTTTCCCTCGGCGTCCGCAAGGCACCGTAGCGCGAGAGCGCCCCAGCGGCTCCCGGAACGATCGCCCGCGCAGGCGACGTCCGTTTGTTGAAGGAGCCTAAAGCAGAGCTACCGCCCGAACAGACCGCGGATGCCTTCGCGGACCGCGTCCTCGGGGGTCGGCTGCGTGCCCTGGTTGCCGCCGTCGCCGCCGTCGCCGCCGTCGCCGCCGCGCAGGGCCCCCTCGCCGAGTTGGCGCAGGGCCTCCTCCGGCGAGGTCGGAGCGCTGCCGCCGTCGCCGCCCTGATCGTTCCCGGCCCCGCCGGCGGCGCCGCCCAGGAACTCTCCGAGAATCTCCTCCGGCGAGCCGCCCTGACGCAGCCGCTCGACCGCCCGCTGCGCCGCCTGGGGATCCTGGATGAGATTGGTCGCGATGCGGCTGAAGTCCGGCTTGACTGTGGGGTTGTCGAAGCTGCCGGTGACGTTGAACGGCACCTGCAGGCCGATCTGCTCGAACTCGCTGCTCTGACCCTCGGGCGTCGGCACCAGGGTCGGCTCCAGGGTCAGGTCGAGGGTGCGCGGCGGCAGGTCGACAACGCCGCTGCCTGTCATGCGGAACAGCGGCGCCAGCATGCGAAGATCGTCGGTGCGGGCCCGGCCGCCGTCGATGGCGAAGCTGCCGCCGACCTCGGCGAAGTCCGTCTCCTGCGGCACGTCCGGCGCCCCGCCCAGGGCGTAGGCGACCGGATCACGCAGGATGGCGGCGATGTTGATGCCCTGGAGCGCGCCGTCACGCACGGCAAGCGAGCTCGTCCCGTCAAGCGTCGAGACCAGCTCGCGCTGTGAACGGCCCTGGGCGCTGATGGTGGCGCTGGCCTCCGCGGTGCCGGTCAGGCGGCCGGGACCGCCCGCCATCGCCACGATCGGGCCGACTTGCAGGCCCTGGGCCGAGGCGTTCAGGGCCAGCGAGGGTGTCTCCGCCGACGCTTCGAGGTCGAGGTCGATCGAGGCCTGCCCGTTGAAGATCGGCAGGCTCGGCGCGTCGAAGCGAAGATCGCCATTCTGCAGCAGCAGGGTCAGCTCGGTCGGGCCGACGGTGAGTGTTTCACTGCGCACGCCCTCAAGGTCGACGACCGCATCGACATTCGCCTGGCGCAGCGGCGACAGGTCGATCGGCTCGGTGCTCCAGCCACCAGCGGTGCCCGGCCCGCCGCCGTTTGCCCCGCCGCCTTCCGGCGCGGGGGACCCGGCCTGGCCGCCGCCTTGACCGTCGCCGGTGGCCAGCTGCAGCCGGCCGAGGTCGATGACGCCCACGTCGAGCCGGGCGAGCAGGTCCGGCACCCCGTCCGCGAGATCGGCAGAGACTTGGCCGGTGACGGTTGTGTCGTCGACCGCGGCATCGATGCCCTCGATCGCCACCCGCGCCGGCGAGGCATCGACGCTTCCGGCGAAGCGCACGCTGTCCACGGGCGCGGCGGACGGCGCCGGACCCATGGGCAGCCACTCGAGCAGGCCGGGCACCGACGGGACGCTGAGAGTCGCCTGGCCGCTCAGGCTCGGCGCCAGGCTGGCCCGCCCGTCCAGGCCGGCGGTCAGCCGCGGCGCCTCGATCGACAGGGACAGCGGCGAGCCCTCGCCCTGAAGGAACCCGGGCGGCTCCGCGACAGTGAGGCCGAGGTCGAGACGCTCTCCCGAGACGGTCATGCCGCCATCGATGGTGAGCGGACCATCGATGCCGGGGAGATCGGTGGCGATCACGAGATCGCTGGCCTCGAGCGCCGGGCCGTTCGGGTTGGGCAGCGTGAACGAGCCCCCATCGATGCCGAGCGAGACGGTGCCGTTCAGGCTCTGCAGCAGCGCCTGCTGCGTCCGGCCGGCCCCGTCCAGCATCAGGTCCAGGTCGAGCGGGATCCGGGCGTCGGAGAACGGGCCGAAGGTCACCAGGAACGGTCCCGCCTGGATCGACTGGATGTCGGCGTCGACGGCGAAGGAGGGCGGGCTCGCGGTGCTGGAGGCGGTGGCCGTGGCCGAGACGGTGCCGCCGAGCACCTCGGTGTCGGACAGCGCCGCGTCGAGCACGCCGTCGGTCACATCCACGGTCACCTGGGTGGGGCCGATCTCCTGGCCCTGGACCCGCAGGCCTTCGACCGCCAGGTCCAGGTCCAGATCGGCCTGCTGCAGCGTCGACCAGGGGATTTCCTGGGTCTCAGCGGGCGGAGGGTCCGCCGCACGGCGGGCGCCCGCGCCGCCACCGCCGCCCATGGCCGCGGTGAGCGTGTCGAGATCAAGCGCCGACAGCCGGATGTCGGCGGCGATGGCCGGCACCCGGCCGCCGGTGTCCGCGGTCACCGTGCCGGCCGCGGTCATCTCGTCGGCCTGCAAGGTGAAGCCCTCGAGCCGCGTCTGGTCGGGCGCGACCGACAGAGTGCCGTCGAAGCGCACCGACTGGATCGGTGCCGGCCCGGCCTCGGGCATGTCGAGCCAGCGGGCGACCTCGTTGACATCGGGCACCGCCAGGGTGATCGGGCCGCTCGCCGTGCCGACGCCGGGATCGGCGTCGAAGGCGAAACTGATCTGCCCGACCGGGGACTCGAGCCGACCCGATGCGGCCGAGGGCGCCCCTTCCGCCAGAGCCTGCGGCGAGGCCACCCGGGCCGCCACGGTCACCGGCCGGTCGTTCACCTGGATATCGCCGTCCACGCGCAACGGGCCGTCCGGCTCGTCGAGGGCCGCGGTCAGGCTGCCTCCGCGGGCGACCACGGTCTGGCCGGTCGCCCTGTTCACATATTCGAAGCCGGCATCGAGGATCCGGACGTCGCCCAGGCGCAGCTCCGGGATCCGCCCGGGCTCGCCTGGCTCGCGCGGCGCGGCCTCACCCGCCAGATCGTCCCAATTGGTGCGCCCGTCCTCCGCCACCTCCAGGTTCACCTGCGGGCTGGCCAGAAGCAGGCGCCGGAGATCGAGCGTGCCGCTGATCAAGGCGAACGGTGCCACCTCGAGATCGAGGCGATCGAACGAGGCGAAATGCTCCGCCGTGGCCCAGTCGGCATTGCTCAGGCTGACATTCTCCGCCTCCAGCGCGACGGTCGGCACCAGCGACAGCTCCACGGGGCCGTCGAAGGTCAGCTCCCGGCCGGTGCTCTCGCGCACCGCCTCGGCGACGCGCCGGGCGACGAAATCGCCGCTGATGAAGAACGGTACGGCCACGACGACAAGCACGAGCACAAGCAAGACGATGCCGAGGCCGATCAGAAATTTCTTCATGAGAACGGTCCGATGACAGACGAGGCGAGGCCAGCGGCATCAAAGCACCAAAGCCCGCGTTCAGGAACCCCGCCGTTCGCAGAGCGCCGGCCATGCCTCTCCGGCGATGCCTCTGCTGATGGATTCCCGGTGATCGAGGGCAGGTAACGAACGACTAACCACGGCGCTCCCATAGTGCGGCACCCTGTCTTCACCCTAAACGGCATAGGACCGTCCAGGATGGATCAACTTTCCCACGACGCGGCGGCAAGCCGGCGCACTGCCGCCGGCCTGCCCCTGGCCCGCGCCTTCGGTCAGTATCTCGCCGAGCAGCGCGAGGCCTTGAACCTTACCCGGGACCAGCTGGCGGTGCTGGTCGGGCTGGAGCCCTCGACCGAGGCCGTGGCCCATATCGAATCGGGCATCGACAGCATTCCCCAGCAGCGCTGGCCGCTCTTCGCCGACGCTCTGCGGATCGATCCGCGGGACTTCGGCCGTCGTGCCACCGCGGCCTACATGCCTGAGGTGTTCCGGGCGGTCGAGGGCCGCCGTCCGGTGGCTGGAGACATCGCCGCCTGACCTTGTCGAGGCGTCGAGGCGTCGAGGCGTCGAGGCGTCGAGGCGTCCGGCGGCACCGGCTCGGCGGCAAGGCGCCGGGCCGGTGGGCGGAACCGTGCCCGGGCCGGGCTGTTCCCGCGACAACCGTGCCGTTGGCCGGCGCGCTCAACAGGCGCGTCGCTCTCCGGGCCGGTGGTCAGGCCGCCGGGCTCGGTCCTCGGGTGCGGAACGTCGCGAACAGCAGCACGAGACGCCACCATGATCCGAAACACCCGCAGCCGACTCGCCACCGCGCTCCTTGCCGGAGCCGCGAGCCTGGCCCTGCTCACCGGACCCGCCTCGGCCCAGAACACCGGTCCCGAGATGGGCGCCGTGGCTCCGCCGGGCGATCATCCGGTCATCATCTTTTTCACCTACAGCGAGCTCGAGGACTACGCGCGGACCCAGTTCGCCCGCGGCTACCAGCGGGGCCTGCAGGCCGGCTTCGAAGAGGCGCAGATGCGCCAGTCCGGAATGTCCGGGCAGGATGCCTCGCAGGCCGGACGCCGCCAGACGACCGAGGGCGACCAGGCGGAATACCAGCGGGGCGTCGAGCAGGGCCGTGCCGCCGAGCAGCGCCTGTCTGGCATGAGCGAGGAGTTCCGCCGCGGCTTCGAGGAAGGCCAGGCGTCGGAACGGGCTGGTCAACAGCGGCAGGCGGAGGCCGGAACGGCCGAGCAGCGCTACCAGGACTGGCAGGAATCGCAACGCCAGCGGATCGGTGAGGAGTTCCAGGCCTTCCAAAGCGAGCAGGCCGGGCGCCGCGGCGAGGATTTCCGGGAGCAGGAGGGCTACCGCGAGGATCTGTCGGCCTTCCTGCAGGAGCAGGAGCGGGAGCTTAACCGGGAGTTCCAGCAGTTCCGCCAGGACGAGCAGCAGCGCCAGGCCGCGGATGCGGAGGCGGTGCAGGGCGACCTGGCGGATCAGCCCGACGAGCCACGCAGCCCGGACACGCCGGTGCAGACCGGCGAGGCCGCGCCCGAGGGTGAGGAATCGGACCAGCAGGCCACCGGTGACGAGATGGGCCGGGGCCAGATGGCGGAACGGCCCGATGAATCGGGCGATCCGCAGGCCGGGCCCGCTGCGGCGAAGCCCGGCACGTCCGGCGACAAGGCGGCGACCGAGAGCGGCGGCCACGGCGACGGTGGATCGGGCGCCGAGACGCCGCAGCCCTGAGCGGCGGAGGCCAGGCTCGCGGTCACCAGTCCTTCAGCGTTGTCGCCCGAGGCTCGGGCGGCTGCCCATGCCGGCAGGCCGGCGGATAGGTGGGCCGGCGGACTCTCAAGGTCCGCCGGCTTCGCTTTGGTTGACACGGACGACCGGGGCTGCCATGGCTCCCGTCCATGAACCATCCCGCGCAAATCCAATTTCGACGATGCGAGCGGCGCCGGCGGGCCGGACCCGTTAAAGTGTCGCCGCGAGGTCTCCGGGACTGATCGAGATCCCGACTCCCTCCGCTCCGGCGAGCACCGATCGATCTGGCCGCTGAACGAGGCCGTTCCAAGCATGGATTGCGCGATGTTCCATCTCACCGCCGAGCGGCCGGATCACGCCGCGGAGATCGAGACCCTGCTCGATCGGGCGTTCGGTCCGGATCGTCTGGCGAAGACCTCGTACCGGTACCGGGCCGGGGTCCCGCCCGTTGCGGGGCTCAGCCTGGTTGCCCATGCCGTGGGAGAGATCCGCGGCTCGATCCGCTACTGGCCGGTGCGGGTCGGGCAGAACCGTCCCGCCCTGCTTCTGGGTCCCTTGGCGATCGCGCCCGAGCATCGAGGCGAGGGCATAGGCCGGGCGCTTGTCGACCGGACGCTCGACGTCGCCGCGTCGCAAGGCCACACGCTGGTCCTCCTGGTTGGCGATGCGCCGTACTACTCGCGCTTCGGCTTCGAGCCGGCCGGGCCGGCCGGGCTGTACATGCCGGACGAACGCCCGGAGCGGCTGCTGATGACGGCGCTGGCGCCGGACGCGTTGCTGGGGGTGGCCGGAGCCGTTCGTCCGTGGCGCGAGCGGGGAGACAAGGATGTTGCCTTGCCCATGCCGACGCTTGCCACCGTTTAGAGCGTTTCCGCCTTGCGCGGAATCGGCACCGGCCCGCTCCCCCGCCCGGCCAGCCTGAGCATGCTGTCGTTGAAGGGCCGGGCGGAGGGCCGGGCGGGAAAGCGGGTCGGCGATGCCACGTAACGCGGAAACGCTTTAAACACGCTTCCCGCCGAGACAGGATCACCTCGGCCTTGCCGACGGGTCGAGGCCGCCAAAGGCAGGCAGCCCCGGCACCTTCTGTGCCAGCGTCCTTGCAGATCACAAGCGCGAGAGGCAGTTGCGCGCCAACGGGTGCGCCCGCACGTCTTGGGAGCAGGGTCCCGAGGGAGGCATCGTCCGATGGCCGTGTCCGCTTTTTCCGTATTGTGCCGGCGTGCCGTGATCACCGCGGGCCTCGCGGTGACGCTCGGCGCGGCAGGCGCCCCGGTCGGCACGCCGGCCTACGCCCAGGCCGGTCAAGCCGGGGCCACGCCGGGGCTCACGGACGACCGGGCGGTCGACGTTTACAGCCGGAACCTGATCTTCGGCGATCGCGAGGAGCAGCGCGCGGCGATCGAGGCGTTGCGCGACCGCGGGCACCCGGACGCGGCCGCGGCCCTGGTGCTGGCGCTGCGCTACGCGCGGGCCGATCACGGCGCCCTGAACGAGGCCTTGGCCGCCGTCACCGGCCATTCGGCCGAGGGCTGGTTCGAGTGGATGCTGTGGCAGCAGGCGCATCCGGAGATTGAACCTCACCAGAGCTTCGAGTCCGTGAAGCTTGCTGTCCTGGACGCCATCGACCCCGACTTCCGCCGCTTCGTCGACGTCGGGCAGCAGCGCGAGATCCGGCTCGAGGAGATCGTCTGGGGCGGCGTGGCGGTCGACGGGATTCCGGCCCTGGTCAATCCGGCGCGCATCGCCGCCGAGGAGGCCGACTACCTGACGCCTGACGAGCAGGTGTTCGGCATCGAGATCAATGGCGATGCGCGCGCCTATCCGTTGCGGATCCTCGACTGGCACGAGATGTTCAACGACATCGTCGGTGGGGTGCCGGTCAGCCTCGCGTACTGCACGCTCTGCGGCGCCGGGATCTTGTTCGAGACCGAGGTCGAGGGGCGCGAGGAGCCCTTCACCTTCGGCTCCACCGGCCTGCTCTACCGGTCAAACAAGCTGATGTACGACCACCAGACCGACAGCGTCTGGAACCAGTTCACCGGCCGGCCGGTGATCGGCCCGCTGCGCGGCAGCGGCATCGAGCTCGAGATCCTGCCGGTGGCGATCACCACCTGGGCCGACTGGCGTGCAGCACACCCCGACACGACGGTGCTGTCGCTCGACACCGGCCACGAGCGGGACTACCGCCCGGGCGCGGCGTACAGCGCGTACTTCGCCAGCGAGGAGCTGATGTTCCCGGCCCTCAACGACGACCGTGCGGCGGTGAAGCGGCAGATCTTCGGCATACGGGCGCCCGGTGGCGCCAAGGCGTGGCCCCTCGAGATCTTCAATGGCGGCGCGGTGATCAATGACAGCGTCGGACTGCTCGACGTCGTTCTGGTCGGCCGTGGCGAGACCCGGACCGTGCGAGCCTACGAACGCGGCGACCATGCCTTCGCCGCCGGCGCCGACGAGAAGGAGTTGCGCTCCGCGGACGGCGCGTCCTGGCGGATCACCGAGGCCGCGCTGGTCGGCCCGAACGGCCAGCGGCTGCGCCGGGTGCCGGGCCATGTCGCCTACTGGTTTGCCTGGGCGGGCTATCTGGGCGACGAGGCCGAGCTGGCCGCGGTCCGCCGCTGATGGCGCCGTCATCCCGCCGAGCCGACGAGAGGACCCATCGGCCCGGCCGGGGCGGGCCTGCCAACGCTGCCGCGGTCGGTCGCGGCGTCGGACGCCAATCGCTGACGCCATGGGCTCGCGGGCATCAGAAGGCGCCCATGGACCTCATCGTGTGGACCTCGGCGTTCGCAAGGCTTTGGCCGCTCAGCCGGTGAAAGAAGCTGCCGTGACCGACCACGGCGATCGTCCGTTCGGGACGTGCCGCCAGCCAGTCCTCGAAGGCAAGGACCCGGGCCTCGAACAGGCGCAGCGGCTCGGTGACCACCGGCTTGTCCTGCGCCGGGTCGGTGTACCACCAAGGATCGTCCAGATGATCGAAGCTCAACTGCGGAAAGTCCCGGCTCAGCAGGGCAGGGGAGCGGCCGAGATCGCAGCTGCTGTCGACCCGCTCCCGCGGCAAGGCTTCCACCAGGATCGGGGTCCCGGTGCCGGCGAAGGCGCCGACCGCCGTTTGCAGCGCCCGGGTCAGCGGCGAGGTCACGACGAGATCGACCTCGAGCCTCGGCACCTGCTCGCGCAGCGCGGCCACCTGTTCGTGGCCGCGCGGGCTGAGCGGGGCGTCGAACAGCATGGGGTCGATCCACGGCGTGACGGCCGTCGCCGCGTTGAAGGTCGACTGCCCATGACGGATGAGATGGACGGTTTGCGGCATGGCCGACCCAGCGTCGCGGCGGTCCCGAGTGGATCCTCTTGCACTGTATCCGGTTATCGCGATGCAACAAGGCCGATCAATCGGCTCGCCCCTCGGGTCGGCCGTCGTGGTGCCTCGTGGGGGAAGGCTGCGGCGACGCGGTCACAGGCTCAGCCGGCGCTCAGGAACAGTGCGAAGGCTTGGTAGACCACGGTGCAGATGACCCCCCCGAGCGCCCCGCTGACGGTGAGCCAGGTCAGGAAACAGAAGATCCGTGAGCCGACTCGGGACAGGCTAAGGGGCCCGTCAGCCTCCTCGACACGGCGAGCCTCGTCATCGCAGGAAGCTGTCGCCCAGGCCGGGACGTCGCGCGGCACCACGTCAAATCCTTGCCTGTCCCGTGTCATGGCCATCCTCGCTTCCGATCCCGATTACCGGACGCCCGCCGTAAGTCTGCCGAGCACAGACAAAGGCTCCGGCGCCGCCGCTTGTGATTCCCTTCTCGATGGGTCGGGCTTCCTGCCGCCGACTTGAGTCAAACATGCGCATCTTGCCGCAGCTTTGTAAATAAAGCCCCTTCACGTCATTGTGTATTCGCGGCTGCGGAAAATGCAGCCTCCGCATCAGGACGACTTGCCCAAGGCAAGAAGCGATCGGCCTGCCGCGAGATCCGCTCATGAAAGGCCCTGTTAACGGATTGCCTTTCCCTCATGGATCCTTACTTTGCGGGGATTGTTGGCAGTGCTGAACGTTAGGGATCGCGTACGTGTCTTTTGGTGACCATGCCGCCCGCCTTGGGATCCTCCGGCGGGGAGGCGTCCTCCTTCTCGTGCTCCTGCTGCCGCTCCTGCTGGTGGTGCTTCCGGGAGCCGCTCAGGTCCCCTCACCATCCGGAGCGGCGGAGGCCGAGCCTGAAGGGGTACCCTCGCGGGAGCGCGTCGAGGAGCTGATCGCCACCCTGGAGGATGAGCAGCGTCGGCAGCGGCTCATCGAGCGGCTTCGCCTGCTCGTGGAGGCGGAGCAGGATGCCGTCGAGGAGCCTGCCCTGGTTGCCGCCGGCACCGACCTGCTGAGTAATGTCGCGCGACAGCTGGAGAAGCTGGAGGAGACCCTGACCTCGGTGCCGGAGGCCTTCGAGCGCGCGACCGAGGCTGTGCCCGAGCTTGCCGACTGGGCGCGCGCGCGTATCGAGCGGCCCGAGCGGATCGGCAGGCTGACCCGCGAGACGGTGCTCGTTCTGGGCGGGGCGCTGGCCGCCTTGCTGCTCGCCCGCTGGGCGCTCGCCCGGCCCAGGCGAGGCCTGGAGGCGTGGCGGCGGCGCGTGCAGCCGCCCCTTCCCGTCTCGATCCTTGGTCGGATCCTGCTCGACAGCCTGCCGCTCGTCGCGG
Organism: uncultured Mycobacteriaceae bacterium; assembly: GCA_964613585.1. GTDB lineage: Bacteria > Pseudomonadota > Alphaproteobacteria > DSM-16000 > Inquilinaceae > CAZTHL01. Next base: position 23,458 of record CAZTHL010000039.1, read on the forward strand.
CCCTGATCGTCGGCACCAGCATCGTGGTGGCAAGCGACTCCGGCACCAACCTGGTTGCCGTGACCGCGCTGAATGCCCTGCTGGTGCAAGCCCTCGTCATGGTCGTCATCCGCGCGCTGCTGTCTCCGAGGCGGCCGGAGGACCGTCTCTTCAGCTTTTCCGACACGCATGCGCGCAGCCTGCACAACCGCCTTCGACGGATCAGCTATCTGATTGTGATCGGCTTCGTGATCCATGTGGCGCAGGTTCCCTTGGGACTGGGAGCCTCCACCGTGGACGGCCTGCTCGTGGCCATCGCCCTTGTCGTTACCGCCGGCCTGATCCTCGTCGTTCTGCAGAACCGAACCTCTGTGGCGGCCCTCATCCACGTCAGCAAGCCCGCCCCGCACCAGCCCCCGCTCGCCGGCCCCGAGGCCACGGCGACGGCCGAATCCATGCCGGAGTCCGGCACAACCCTGACGGGCCGACGCGCTCACCCTGCGGAGCCCCCGGAGATCGCCGGCTACGCCGGGATGGAAGGTCGTCACCAGACAGAGGAACAGGACGAGGACGAGGAAGACGGCACGGTCGCCATGCGGCCGCTCACACGAGCGGTCGAGCACGGCCGGCAGCGCGCCATGCGGATCCTTCGGAACATCCTGGCGAGGATCTGGCACATCCTGGCCATAATCTACATCGTGGCCGGCTTCGTCATCTGGGTATCCGACATCGAAGGCGGCTTCGCCTTCCTGATCCGAGGGACTGCCTTCACCGCCCTGATCGTCATCGCCGCCAACTACCTGAACGGCTGGCTGGAGGAGGCGTTCGACCGGCAGCGGGAGCGGGGGGCCGGATCCGCCCCGGGAGAGCCGGCGCCGCGGCCGGTGACGGGTTCGCACGTCGCGGAAGATCGCGTTCAAGCCTATCTGCCCGCGATCAGCCTGGTACTGCGCATCGGCATCACCGTTACCGGCCTGCTTGCAATCCTGGAGGTCTGGGGGTTGGGCGGCCTGTCCTGGCTGTCCGGCGACACCGGACGCCAGGCGATCGCCACCCTGGTCGGTATCCTGGTTGTCATCCTGCTGGCCGTCGGCGCATGGGAGGTGATCAATGTCCTGGTCGAGCGCTCGCTGCATCGCGTCGACGACGAGGGCAATGTGATCGAGCCGACCGCGCGGGCCATGACCCTGCTGCCTCTGCTGCGGACGACCGCGCTGATCCTGCTCAGCACGCTGGCCGTGCTGATCGTGCTGTCGGAGATCGGCGTGAATATAGCGCCCCTGCTGGCCGGCGCCGGCGTCATCGGCCTCGCCATCGGCTTCGGCGCCCAGACCCTGGTCAAGGACGTGATCACCGGCCTGTTCAACCTCATGGAGAACACCATCGCCGTTGGCGACGTGGTCACCATCGCGGGACAGGGCGGCTTCGTCGAGGGCATGAGCATCCGGGCGGTACGGCTGCGCGACCTGTCCGGCAACCTGTACACGGTGCCGTTCAGCGAGGTGACCACGGTCATGAACATGACACGCGACTTCTCATACTACCTGTTCGACATCGGCGTCGCCTACCGCGAGGATGTCGACCACGTCATCGAGGTGGTGCGGCAGCTGGGCGCGGAGTTGCGCCGGGACCGGGCCTTCCGCCGGGAGATCCTCGAGCCCATCGAGATCCTCGGCGTGGACGGCTTCGCCGACAGCGCCGTCATCATCAAGGCGCGGATCAAGACAAAGCCGATCAAGCAATGGTATGTCGGCCGGGAATTCAACCGGCGCATGAAGAAGCGCTTCGACGAGCTCGGCATCGAGATTCCGTTCCCCCACCTCACCCTCTATTTTGGCCAGGACAAGCAGGGCACGGCGCCGCCCGCGCACCTGGACCTCACGGCGCCGAGCCTCGCCGACGCGCTCGCCGGGTCCCGTCATGCCGGCGCCCGGGCGTCGCGGACCGAGCCGTGGCCGGAGGGGTCGGCCGCCGACGCCGACAAGGCGCAGCCCGACGATCAATCCGAGGGGCGCGACGGGGGTCGTCCGGATCACAAGCATGATCGCCGAAATCGCGCGTCCGAGGTCGCCGGCGACGCGCCGGCCGAAAGCAGCCTCGGCCACGACCGATAACCCCGCCGAGCCGACGAGACGGCTCGTCCGCTCGGCCGAAGGCGCGCCCGCGATCCCTGCACCGCCCGGACGCGCCGTGGCTCCCCAACGACTGCAGCGTTTCCGCCTGACACGGAGTGGCACCGGCACGCTCTCGCCGCCCGGCCAGCCCGAGCATGGTGTCGTAGCGTGGCCGGGCGGGGGAGCGGGCCGGCGATGCCACTTGACCCGGAAACGATCCAACGGCTCGCAGGGACAAGGGCTCACCGGGACAAGGGCTCGCCGGGACAAGGCGGTCACAGGTCGCCCCGAAGCGCCGCGCTACCAGGCTCCTCCGGCCTCAGCCTTCGCCCGGCTCCAGGTCCTCCGGGGACTCGGCGTCGATCACCTCGCGCGCCGTGTCGAGATCGAAGCCGGCCCGGGCCAACGCGGCCAGATCCTTGTCACGCCGCTCGGACCGGCCCGGCTCGGAGCGGTAGGGACCGAGCTTGCGGCGGCGCGCCAGCGCGACCGCCGCCGCGCGGGCGCTGTCGCCGTGCTGTCCGGCCTGCGCCGCCAGCTCGGCCAGCGCCTCGTCGATCAACTCGCCAGCCACCCCCGCATGGATGAGACGGGCGGCGATCAGGCGCGGCGACGTTCCGCGACGGGCGAGAGTCTGCGCCCGCGCTAGCGCGAAGGTCCTGTCATCGACAACGCCGGCCGTGCCGAGCCGGCCGATCAGCTCGTCCACCCAGCCCTGTGCCTCGGCGCGGTCGACCTCCCCCATGGCCGCGGAACGATCGACCCGGCGCATCAGGACCCGCCGCAGCTGTTCCTTGGAGCTGGCGTAGCGCTCGAGATATGCGAGCGCCACCCGTCGCAGCCGCTCGGGCGTCGGCCGGGCCCGTCGCGCTGCCCGCTTCACAGCGCCGTCCGTCGTCCGACCCCCAGGGGACCCCACAACCCATGGGGCCACGACGCCCCCGGCTCGGGCCTCCTCAGGGGCGAATAAGCCGTTGTGCAGGGCATGGTCGTTAGCTTACGCATAAGTATTCGGCGCCCCACTTGACCCACCATCTGACGACCTCTGCCAATGGCTTGGCCCCGGTGCTGCTCTTCCTTGATCCAGTTCAGGCTGGCTGTGCTTCTGGGCGCGCTGCTGCTTGCGGTGCCGCCCACCCCAGTCGGGGCACAAGGCGGAGCCGCCGGCGCGGAGATGCTGCGCTGCGTCCGGGATGCGGAGCAGCTCGAGCAGATGTGGCGGGCGGTGCGCACGACGCCGCCGAATGAGGCCAGGGCGCTCAGCTACGTGCAGCCGAGCGGCGCGACCATGGATGTGCGGGTTCCCTGGCAGGCGCGGACCACGCCACTGTTTTGCGCGGCGGTGATCTGGCATGACGCTCACAGCCGGGGCGCCGACGGCAGCGCCAACGGCAGCTGCTTCCCGGGGATCGCCGACTGGGATGCCGCGGACGCGCCTCAAGCCATCGAGCCGCTCGAGGTCGTCTCGGTGGTCGGCGATTTCCAGAACATCAGCGACCTCGTGGTCCGCTTGGCCATCCCAAAGACCGATGTCTTTCACTGGTGCTACGCACGTATTGTGATTGCCGGCTACGGCGAAGGCAGCAGCTTGCTGGCGCCGGATTTCGGCTTCGACCGGATCGCGCTCCTGAGCCGCTGGCATACCGCGCTGATTGCCGTGATCGTCTGGGTGGTAGTGGCCTACACCGTGACGGCGGTCGCGGTCCACCGCTACTGGTACAAGCGGTTCGAAGGGGAAGGCCGCAGCGGACTCGCCATCCTCGACCCGGTCTACATCACCGCCGGGCCCTCCGGGAGGGCCAGCCTGTCGAACCTTCAGGTGTTCCTCTTCTCTCTCCTGGTGACCGGCATCCTGGTGTTCACCCTGGCCCGCCTCGGCACCCTCAGCGAGCTGTCGACCGATGTGCTGTGGCTGCTTGGGATCAGCGCGGGAGGCAGCGCCGGCGCCAAGCTCGCCGAGACCAAGCGCAACCGCTTGTCCATGGAGAATTGGACGTGGCTCAATCTTAAAGGCTGGGTCAGCGATCGGCGGCGCACGCCGACCTGGGGCCAGCTGTTCACAACCGAGGGCGAGTTCGACGTCTCCAAGTTCCAGATGGCCGCGTTCAGCGTCATCGTGGCCGGGGCCATGGTCAGCGTCGGGGTCGAGCAGCTCTCGACCTTCAACATCCCCGACTCGCTCCTCGGGCTGCTCGGTCTGAGCCAGGCGGTCTATGTCGGCGGCAAGACCGTGGCGCCGCCGAGCGTCCTTGACTACAACAACAAGCTCAACGAGGTCCGCCAGTCGGAGAAGGCCTTCATCGACGCGGTGGCCGATGCCGGCAAGACCTCGCCCGGCACGGACCGGCTCGATTTGGACACCGCGAGGGCGCTGGCGCCGGACGCGTTCCGCGCCTATTTCCAGGAGGTGGAGGTCGCGGCCAGCATGCATCGATCGATCCTGGGCGTGACGGTCCCCGCTGAGCGGTGGCAACCGCGCCTGCCGTGAGGCCCCGTCCGGCCTGCGAGCGTCGGCACGCGCGGGCAGCCGCGGAGAAGGGGGGCATCGCGGCGGGGTGTCCCTGACGGCGGGTCCGTAGCCGGCCGTATCGGGCGGAACGCACCACGCTCGCCATCATGGGCCTCGGCGGTGGCGCGGCCGCCGTGCTCCCAGGCGAGTGGCACGGACTGTCGCCCGCCATGGACCGTCCTTGGCTCCCTGCGTCCGTCGCCGACCCGTGCCCGAGACCGTTCGATCGTCATGTCTCCATTCGACCTTGGCCCGCGTTCGCCCGCCCCGCAGCCGCGCATGATCGGCGCCGTCAACTGGATCGGCCTGTGGACACTGTACCGGAAGGAGGTGCAGCGCTTCTGCAAAGTCGCCACCCAGACCCTGGCGGCACCCATCGTCACCACCCTGCTGTTCTACGCCATCTTCTCGCTGGCCCTCGGCGGCGTCGTCCGGGTGGTCGGGCAGGTTGACTTTCTGGAGTTCCTGGCTCCCGGGCTCGTCATGATGTCGATGGTGCAGAACGCCTTCGCCAACACATCGTCATCCGTGGTGATCTCTAAGGTTCAGGGCAACATCGTGGATGTCCTGATGCCGCCCATGACCCCGGTCGAGCTGGCCGTCGCCTATGTCGGAGGGGGCATCACCCGCGGCCTGCTGGTCGGCGCGGTCACCTTGCTGACGATCGCCCTGTTCGTGCCGGTGCGGGTTCATGACGCCTTCTTCGTCCTGTACCACGGCGTGGCGGCGTCCATGCTGCTGTCGCTGCTCGGCGTGATCGGCGGCATCTGGTCGGAGAAGTTCGACCATATCGCCGCGGTGACCAACTTCGTCGTGACGCCCCTGGCGTTCCTCTCCGGGACCTTCTACTCGATCGATCGGCTGCCCGAGGGCTGGCAGATCGCCGCGCACCTGAACCCGTTCTTCTACATGATCGACGGCTTCCGCTACGGCTTCATCGGCCAGAGCGACGGCACGCTCGGCATCGGGCTCATGGTGCTCGCCGTCGTCAACATATCGATGTGGTGGCTGCTGCTGCGCCTGCTCCGGCGCGGCTACAAGCTCAAGGCCTGATGGCATGCACAGCGACGGGTACCGGTCGCCCCGCTCGTTCGGCCGGGCCAACTGGCTTGGTGTCCGCACACTGTTCGCCCGCGAGCTCGGCCGCTATTGGAAGGAATGGCCCGAGACCGTGGTCGCCCCCGTCTTCTCGACCCTGGTCTACATCGCGGTGTTCGCCCTGGCGCTCGGTCCCGATCGCGGCACCGAGGATGGCCGCGCCCTGCTGCAATTCATGATGCCGGGCGTGGTGCTGTTCGCGGTGATTCTCCGCTCGGCGGAGGCCACCGTCTTCACCATCGTCTTTGACAAGCTGGAAGGCATCATCAGCGATGTGCTGATGCCCCCGCTGTCGCCCATGGAGATCGTCGTGGCCTATGTGCTGGCCGGGGCGGCCGGCGGTCTGGTCACGGGCCTGCCCGTCCTGGCGGCCGCCAGCCTTGTGGTCGGTGTCGCCATGCCGGCGCCGGCCCTGGCGTTCCTGTTCGCGGCCGCCTCAGCCCTTCTGCTGTCGCTCGTCGGCTTCCTGGTCGGCATCTGGGCCGCGCGCTGGGATCATGTCCAGGGCGCGTTCAGCTTCGGGCTAATCCCCCTCATCTTCCTGTCGGGACTTTCCGCGCCGGTGGACGCGCTCCCTGCGCCGCTCGAGCTGATCGTCCGCCTCAACCCGGTCTACTACGGCATCGACGGATTTCGTGGTGCCCTCACCGGAGAGGCCGCCGTGCCGCCGCTTGTCTCCTTGAGCATCCTTACCGTCACCACGGGCCCCGCTCTCCTGCTCGCCGTCGAACTGGTTCGGCGTGGCTACAAGCTCAAGGCGTGACCGGCCGTCGCGGCCGCGTCGCTTCGCGAAGCTCAGCTGCCGGCGATGGACAAGGCGACGAAGCGCAGGTCCCCCTCGCGCTCGATCAGGAGGAGCACGGACTGCCGGCCCGCCTCGCGCGCGGCTTGCACCATTCGGGAGACGTCCTGTGGGCTCGACACCGGCTCCTGACCGACCTCCAGGATGAGCTCGCCGGCTTGCAGGCCCTTGCGGCCGGCCGCGCTGTTCGACTGCACGCCGGTGATGAGAACACCCGCGGAGTCGTCACCCAGCCCGAAGCGCTGGCGCAGATCCTCGGTCACCCCGGACAGGGTCAGGCCGAGCGTGTCGACCTCGCCCTCCCCGCTCGGTCCGGCGTCGCCCGGGAGGGCGGCCAGCAGTCCCTGCGCTTCGGCCTCCTCCAGCTCGCCCAGAGTGACGTTCACACTGCGCTGCTCACCGCCACGCCAGACCTGCACCGTGACGCGCCGGTCCACCGCGGTCTCGGCGACGAGACGGGGCAGGCGACGCATTTCCTCCACGGGCCGCTCGTCGAAGCTCAGGATCACGTCACCGGCCTCGATGCCGGCCTGTTCGGCCGGGCCGCCCTCGGTGACGCTGGCCACCAGCGCGCCGCGGGCCTCCGGCAGCGCCAGGCTCTCGGCAATCTCGTCCGTGACCGTCTGAATGCGCACGCCAAGCCAGCCACGGCGCGTGCGACCGAACTCGATGATCTGGTCGACCACGGTCCTTGCAAGCGCGGAAGGGATGGCGAAGCCGATGCCGACCGAGCCGCCGGAGGGCGAGAAGATTGCCGTGTTGATGCCGATCACCTCACCGTCAAGGTTGAACATCGGTCCGCCGGAGTTGCCGCGGTTGATCGAGGCATCGGTCTGCAGGAAATCGTCGTAGGGGCCGGCATTGATGTCGCGCGCCCGGGCGGAGATGATGCCGGCCGTCACGGTGCCGCCGAGGCCGAACGGGTTGCCGATGGCAACGACCCAGTCGCCCACCCGCATGTCGCCGCTCTCGCCCCAGCGGAGCGCCGGCAGGGGCCGGTCGTTATCGACCCTGAGCACCGCGATATCGGTCTTGTCGTCCGAGCCGACCAGGGTGGCATCGAGGCTGGTGTCGTCCTGCAGGATCACCTTGATCTCGTCGGCGCCATCGATGACGTGCAGGTTGGTCACGACGAAGCCGCTCGCGTCGATGACGAAGCCCGAGCCGAGCGAGGTGGCCCGTCGCGGCGTGGTCGGTCCATCACTCCGTCGCTCGAAGAATTCGCGGAAGAACTCCTCGAACGGCGACCCCGGCGGAAACTCGGGGATCTCCGGCCCGTCGAAGCGACGGCGTTCGACCGTCTGCGTCGTCGAGATGTTGACCACGGCCGGCAGCAGCTCCTGCGCCAGATCGGCAAAGCTGTCCGGCGCCGGCGCCGCGTCGGCGGACAACGGCGCAACCAGCATGGCGAGAAGCGCGGGCAGCACCAGAAGCCGTGTCAGCAAGCCCGCGTGTCCGGTCGCTCCCGGCTGCCGAAGGGAAGGCCGTCGATCCGACACTGTGTCTGTCTCCTACACTACTACCGCGGCCCGCATCGCCGCCAGACACCCGCGTCCCTGTTGGTACAAGGATTTCGGCTTTTCAGAAAGTGCTTCCGCGCCGCGCCCGGTCATCGGCGCCGGGACGGGGGAAGGCTCGGTCACCCGCGGAGCAGCCAGACACAGCCGACGCCGACCGCCGCCGCGATCACGCCGCCGATCCGAAGCGGTCCGTCCGGCATCTCCAGGACCGTGGCCACGAGACGCTTCATGGTGAGGGGGAACAAGGCGTACAAGGCTCCCTCGATCACCAGCACCAGGGCCAACGCCGTCAGCAGATCCGTCACGTCGACCGCAGCCTGCGTGGCCTGCCTCGAACCACCGCGTGACGGCGGGCCGGCTTCTCGGGGCCGGCCTCGCCATCACTCCTCATGACGGTCGAGGTCACGGGATCGGGTTCGGCTCGAGGCCGGGCAGCCTCGCCTCGGCACGGTCCTCCGCAGCCTCAACCGAGGGGGACACGGGCGACGGGGACAGCGACGCGCCGCTTCCCTCGGGAACCCCGGTGCCGGTCGGCCCGCCGCGCACCTGGTCGCCGACCCGAGGCTCGGCATCGACCGGCAGCGTGCCGCCGTTCATGCTGTGGAAGAACTTGAAGAACTCCCCGGTCGGCGCCAGCACGAGGGTCGTGTCCTCGTCCCTCAGGGACTCCCGGTAGGCTTGCAAGGTCCTGTAGAACCGGAAGAATTCCTCGTCTTGGCCGAACGACTCGGCGAGCACGCTGATCGCCTGGGCATCGCCTTCACCGCGCAGGATCTGCGCCTCTCGCTCGGCCTCGGCCAGAAGAACGGTGCGCTCGCGATCTGCGCGGGCACGAATTTGCTGAGCCTGCTCCTGGCCCTGGGCGCGAAACTCGGCAGCCTCCCGCTCCCGCTCGGACCGCATCCGGTCATAGACCGACTGGAGGGTGCCTTCCGGGACGTCCGCCCGACCGATGCGCACGTCGATGACATCGATCCCAAGCGGTGCCGCTTGCGCGCTCACCTGGTCGCGGATGTCGTTCATGATGTCGGCACGGGCCTCGGACAGCACCTCGAGCTGGGTCACCTGGCCGAGCTCGCTCCGCGTGACGGAATTGATGAACCGCGAAAGACGCTCGCGCGCTCCGCTCTCGTTCTGCACCGTCTGGAAGAAGCGGCGCGCCTCGGCGATCCGGTAGCGGGCGAAGGTGTCGACGTCGAGCCGCCGCTGATCGGCGAGGATGACCTGCTCCCGCGGCGGGTCGACGTTCAGGATGCGCTTCTCGTAATAGACGACGTTCTGGATGAACGGCACCTTCATGCTCAGGCCGGGCTCCTGAACCTGCCGCTGGAACTCGCCGAACTGCAGCACAAGCGCCTGCTCTCGCTCGTCGACCACGAACAGCGCTTGAGACAGCGCGATGCCACCCAGGATGAGGACCGCCGCGCCGATCAGAATCTTCTTGCTCACTACTGGGTCTCCTCGTCCGAGGTCTGGCGACGCTGAAGCTCGTTCAGCGGCAGGTACGGCACGACGCCTTGCGCATTCTCGGCATTGCTGTCGATGATGACCTTGTTGACGCCGCGGAACACGGTCTCGAGCGTCTCCAGATAGAGCCGCTGCGCCGTCACGTCGGGCGACACGCTGTAGGATGACAGCACCGACAGGAAGCGCTGCGCGTCACCTTCGGCACGGTTGATCACCTCCTCGCGATACGCGGACGCCTCCTGGATCAACTGCTCGGCCTGTCCGCGGGCCCGCGGGATGATGTCGTTGCGGTACGCCTCGGCCTCGTTGCGAAGCCGCTGCTGGTCCTGCCGGGCGCGCTGCACATCGTTGAAGGCGTCGACGACGGGTTGCGGCGGATCCACCTTCTGCAGCTGGATCTGCGTGACCTCGATGCCGGCCTCATACTCGTTGAGAATGCTCTGCAGCAGCTGCCGCGTGTCGCTCTCGAGCTGGCCACGGGCCTCGGTGAGCGCCGGCTGGATGTCGGTCCGACCCATGATTTCGCGCATCGCGCTCTCGGCCGCGATCTGCACGGTCTCCTCCGGCCGGCGGATGTTGAAGAGGAAGTCCGCGGCGTTCGAGATCCGCCACAGCACCGTGAAGTCGATGTCGATGATGTTCTCATCGCCGGTGAGCATCAGGCTCTCTTCGGGAATGTCCCGCGCCGGGACGCCGGTGCGGCCCTCGGGCCCGCTGACGAAGCCGATGTCAAGCCGGTTTATGCGGGTGACCGACGGGCGCTCGACCGTCTCGATCGGCGCCGGCAGGTGATAGTGCAGGCCCGGCCCGGCGTCCCGGACATACTTGCCGAAGCGCATCACCACACCCTGCTGGTCCTCCTGCACCCGGTAGAACCCGGTCATGAGCCACACCCCGACGAGGACCAGGGCGATGAGCGCGATGCCTCGGCCGCCGCCGAAGCCGCGCGGCATAAGCTGACGGAACCGGTCCTGCCCGCGACGCAGCATGTCCTCGAAATCGGGCGGGGTCGGCCCGCCGGATCCGCCGCCGCCACCGCCGCCACTGCCACCGCCTCGGCTGCTCCAGGGGTTTTGACCGCCGCCGCCGCCGCCTCCGGATCCCCAGGGGCCGCCGCCCCCTCCCTGATTGCTCCAAGGCATTCGGCTATTCCTCTTTTTCGCTTGCACTGCCTGCAACGCTGCGTCGACGGGCGGCGCATCCCGCGCCCCGCGCCCGCCTTTCCGGTCACTCCGCAAATATCTAAATAAAACGGGCCGGTTATAGGCAACGCCGTGCAGCGTCATATTGGGGAACGGGGGAGGTTTTCAACCATGGCCGAGGTCACCCAGGCCGAGGTGCTCGACGCCTTGCGCACCATCAACGATCCGGATCGCGGCGCCGACATCGTCGGTCTCGAGATGATTTCCGGCCTGACCGTGAAGGACGGTCACGTCCTGGTGTCGATCGACGTGGATCCCGCGCGCGGCCCGGCCCTCGAGCCGATGCGCAAGGCGGCGGAGACCGCGCTTCGGCGGCTCGACGGCGTGCTGTCCGCCACCGTTGTCCTGACTGCGCATCGCGGTCGCCAGGGGCCGGAGATCGAGCCGCGGCCGCGCCCGCGGCCGCAGAGCGCGGGTCCGAACGCCGCGGGGCGACCTTCCGCCGGCCCTGCCGCCGGCCCGGCCGGCGGCCCGGCCGACG
>CAZTHL010000040.1:0-34499 GCA_964613585.1 uncultured Mycobacteriaceae bacterium
GGGCTAAGCGCGCGCGATCCCGGGTCGCACGCCCGCATGGCCCACGGCCCGGGATCCGCCTGCCCCGACCCCAGCCTCCCCCCAGCATCCCCCCAGCCTCCAGGGACATGCCCCGTGCCGCCGGACCTCGACACCCTCCGCGCCGCCGCCCGGCGGCTCTGGCACGCCGTCGCCGCCGGCGATTCCCGGGCGCTCGGCCGGCTCGGCCTTCTCCGGCCGGCCGGGCGGCCGCCGGCGCCGGAGGACGCGCTGACCACCATCGCCCGGGAGCACGGCTTCGACACCTGGCTCGCCCTCAAGGACGCCGCGGTGATGTCCCGCCTCGACCGCGCGGAACGCGCCGAGCGGCTCCGGCGCGCGCTGTTCTTCGGCCATCACCGTCTGGCCGGGAGCCTCTTGGCGCACGACCCCGACCTGCCCCGCGACGATTTCGGCCTGGAGATCGCGCTCTACGACCTGGAGGCGGTGCGCCGCACGCTCACCCGGGCGCCGGAGACGGCGGCGATCGAGCCGTTGGGGGCGCGCACGCCGATCCTGCACCTGGCCTATTCGCGGCACATCCACGCCGCCCCGGAGAAGCGCGGCGAGATGCTGGCGACGGCGGCGCTGCTGGTCGCCTTCGGCGCCAACGTCAACGACGGCTACGCGCCGGAGCCGCGCTCGGAGCACCGCATCTCGGCGCTCTACGGCGCGCTGTGCCATGCCGACAACCTGCCGCTGGCCGAATGGCTGCTGACGCACCAGGCCAGCCCCGACGACAACGAGAGCCTGTACCACGCCACCGAACTCGGCCACACGGCAGGGCTCACGCTGCTGATGCGTCACGGCGTCAAGACCCGCGGCACCAACGCGCTCGCCCGCGCCCTCGACTTCGGCGATGTCGACGCGGTGCGCCTGCTGCTCGACCACGGCGCCGACCCGAACGAGGCGGTCGCCGGCCATCCGAGCGGCGAGCCCGTGGACACGATCCCGGCGCTGCACCAGGCGGCCCGGCGCTGGTGCAAGGCGGAGATCGGCACGCTGCTGCTCGAGCGCGGCGCCGACCCCAAAGCCGAGTGGCACGGCCGTACGCCGTACGCGCTGGCGCGCATCCACGGCAACACGGCGCTGGCGCGTCTGCTCGAGGAGCGCGGCCACGCCACGGCGCTGTCGGACACCGACGCCCTGCTCGCCGCCTGCGCGGCGGGCACGCAGCCGTCGCTCCGCCTCGACCCGGCGACGCTCGACGAGGAGGACCGGCGCCTGCTCACCCGTCTGGTCGCCGGCCCGGTGCCGCTCGCCCACCTGGAGGCGCTGGTGGCGCTCGGCCTCGATCCCGAGGAGCCGGACGCCATGGGCCTGACGCCGCTGCATGTGGCCGGCTGGGAGGGCCTGCCCGACCGGGTGGCGTGGCTGCTGACGCTCGGGCCCGACCTCACACACCGCAACGCGTACGGCGGCGATGCCCTGGAGACCGTGATCCACGGCGCCGAGTTCTGCCCCAACCGCGCGACCCGCGACCACATCGCCTGCGCCCGCCGGCTGCTCGAGGCCGGCGCGACGCTGACCCCGGAGATGATCGACGAGGGCGGCGACGAGGGCCTCACGCTGTTCCTGGAGGGCTGGGCGATCCATCGCTGATGCCGCCAAGGCGATGCCGAGGGCGCCCGACGCCCTTCGGCTCGAACCCCAAGGGGAACGACCCTTCAAAGTCCGCTCGGGCACATCCGGAGGATGGCGTGAAGGCTTACGCCACCGAGCCGACGCGGTGGCTCGCCGGCTCGGCTGGGGGTGCGCCCGCCAACCCAGCGCCGCCCGGGCGCGCCGTGGCGCCTCACTGACCGACGTCATCGGCTCGCCGACATTACGTCATTCGTCGTACTACCCTTTAGCTCATCTAGTTAATTCAGGTCTACACCTTTACAAGCACGTTCAATGGCGTGTAATGTGACAGTCGTCATCAGCAATGAGGCGACAGGCCATGAGATTCTCCTGGTTCGGGACAATCATTGTTTCCAGCGTTATTGCGGGTGGCGCATTCGGTTATGGAGTTGCGGTGGGAAAATACGAGATTTTCCCATATGATATGGTCCTGAAGATAAAGAATCATTTCCCTCAGCAGTGGCGCACCTCGCTCGGCAAGATCAGTCCGCCGACGCAGAAAGAGAAGACTCTTCAAGCCATGCTCGACAACATTCGCGGAAAGCTTTCGATCGAACCGGCTGCCTATGAGAGCAGGGTTGCACAGGTCGAGGACTTGGCGCTGAGCGATGGTCAGCGTCGCCATTTCGTGGTGCCGCTGGGCTTCACCAACGCCTCGAAGCACGAATTTGCCTACGGCTCGGCCTACATGGGCTTCGACAGTACCGGCGGCCTGTGGCTTGCCGATGCCGACGGCGACTTCTTCCACGCCGACTGGCCGACCGACCTCAAGGACGGCGCGCCGGTCTCCTTTGGTACGGTCTCGAGCAATATCCTCGAATTCATCGATTACCCCGGATTCTTCCTGGCGTCCAATCTCGGCATCAAGGATGTCGCGATCATGGACGGCCGGATTTTGATCAGCTATTCCAACCAGAAGACCAAGGATTGCTTCAACACGTCGATCCTGGCGGCCGACCTCGACGCCGCGCATTTGGAGTTCACCGATTACTTCTCACCGCAGGAATGCGTCCCGGCGCACAACGACTATGGCGAGTTCAATCCCCACCAGGGCGGCGGCCGGATCATCGAGCTCAATGACAACGAGATCCTGTTCTCTCTGGGCGAGTACCGGGTGCGCCTCCTCGCCCAGGACGAGGGGAGCCTGTTCGGCAAGGTGCACCGCATCGACAAGGCGACGCTGGAAACACGGCCGATCAGCATGGGGCATCGCAATCCGCAGGGGCTGGCCTACTCGGCCGAGCGCGACCTGGTCCTGGTGTCGGAGCACGGTCCGTTCGGCGGTGACGAGCTGAACGCCTTCCGGCTCGATGGGGTCGAGGGTGTCGCCAACTTCGGCTGGCCGGTGTCGTCCTACGGCGAGCATTACGGCAGCGGCGGCTACAGCGAGCACGACAAGGCGCGCCGCGACGACCCGAAGTACCAGACGGCGCCCCTCTACAAGAGCCACGCCGAGCACGGCTTCCTCGAGCCGGAGGTTTACTGGGTCCCGTCCATCGGGGCCTCGGAGATTGCCATCGCGCCGGTCGACGGCGAGGATCATGTCTTCGTGTCGGCGCTCGGGATCGATCCCACGGAAGGCGACATGTCGATCCACGCCTACCGGCTGGAGGCCGACGGGGTCGGCGATCAGATCGCCACCCTGCCGGTCGACGAGCGGATCCGGGATCTGCATTACCACGAGGCGACCGGCATGCTGTACTACCTTGGCGAGACATCCGGCATGATCGGCGCCATCGACCTGTCGGGCGACGGCGCCTCGCGGGAGTTGACGGGCGCGGCCGGCCGGGTCAGCCCGCGGGCAGGTGGCTGAGGCCGGCGGCCATCATCGCGGCGCCGACCGTGCCGATGAGCAGCGCCGACAGGTAGGGCAGGCGGCCGGACCAGCGCTCGAGGCGGCCGCTTGAGACCAGGCCGCCGGCCCGCCGGGCGGCGGCCGCCGTGCCCCAGGCGGCGGCGACGCCGACCATCACCAGGGTGGCGCCGAGGCCGAGGCTGAAGCCGCCGACCAGGCCGACCCCGAGCCACACGCTGTCGAGCTGCAGGCACACCAGCAGCACCGTCACCGCCGCCGCGCAGGGAATCAGCCCGCCGGTGAGGCCGAACAGCACCGTCTGACGCAGTCCGATGCCGCCGCCCGCCGCGAGCCGCTCGCGGAGGGCCGCGGCATGGGCGCGGGCGTGGGCATCGCCGCCCTCCACGGAGGCCGGGCTGTCGCCCCGGTCTGCTCCGGTCGCGCCGTCCGCCTCGTGCCAAGGCCCGCGATCGTGCCCATGCCCGTGGTGATGCCCGTCCGCGCCGGCCCAGACCGGCTGCATGGCCCGCTCGCCCTGGACCCGGCCGAACATCCAGGCGGCGATGACCAGGACAATGGCGCCCGACGCCACCATCAGGTACGGCTCGGCGGTCTCCGCGACCAGCGTGTCGCCGGAGGCGAGCGCCGCCGCGGCCAGCAACCAGACGATGGCGGAGTGCGCCACCGTCGCGCTCAGCCCCAGCACCACTGCCTGCAGCGCGGTGCCGCGCACGGCGACGATGAAGGCGGCGATCATGGTCTTGGCGTGGCCCGGCTCGAGCGCGTGCAGGGCGCCAAGCACGAAGGCGATGCCGAACAGCAGCAACGGGTGCCCGTCCCCCGCGATCAGCCCGGTCAGATCCATCGGCTCCTCCTTCCCGCGTCGGGGCGGCGGGCGCCGTCGCCGGCCTCATGCCGCCGAGCCGACACGATGACCCGTCGGCTCGGCCGGCGGCGCGCGCCCGCCGGCGCTGCCGCCGCCCGGGCCCGCCGTCGCGAGCCCAGGGCTGACGCCGTTGGCTGAGGCATCAGAGATACTTCGCCAGATCCTTGAACTCGCGAATCAGCGCCCGCGCCGTCGCCGGATCGGTCTCGCCGTTCAGCGACTCCTCCAGGCAGTGGTCGACATGGTCCTGGATCAGCAGGCGCTTGGCCTGGCTCACCGCCTTCTCCACCGCGTGCAGCTGCTGCGCGAGGTCGGCGCAGGGCCGATTGTCCTGCTCCATCATGCGTACGATGGTCTGCAGGTGGCCGCTGGCCCGCTTGAGGCGGTTGATGACCTCCGGATGGCTCTCGTGCCGCACCGCTTGTGTCCTATCCCCCTGGTGAGGATGACTCCATCCTATCCTCTGGGAAGGGATGAGGCAAGACCGGCAGGGCCTGGCCCGCGCCGGCGTCGAGGGCGGGGCAGCACGTCCGTTGTCCGCGGGACCGGAACGGAGCCTGTGCCACCCGCGGCTTGTGTCGTTCGGACCGGCCGCGGGCCGCATCGGGTTTCGCTTCGCTCCCACCGAACGGCGCGGAGGCCGTCGTTTGAGCAGGCCCCCGATGAGCGGAGCGTCGAGACCACCGGCGCCGGTCGCGCGGCCCGCTCAGGCCGACAGCCCCGTCCGCCCTTGACGCGGCAGCGCCCAGGACTTAAAAGAGCGGTGATTTGGTGCCTCGTAGCCTACGGTAGAGGCTTAATAGGGAACTCGGTGCGGCGTACCCATCAGGGACCAACTCCGAGGCTGTCCCCGCAACTGTGAGCGAGAGGTCGCGCTCAACCGGCCACTGGACCCCGCGTCCGGGAAGGCGAGCGCAAGGACCGACGACCGCGAGCCAGAAGACCTGCCAAGTCCGTCGACGTCCATTCTCCGGGACGGTGGATCCCGAGGAGGCTTGAGTTGCGTCTGTCCAGCGCCCGCCCCGCGCCCGCGGGCGGCTTCGACCTTACCGCCGTCAGCACCCGTCGCCTGCTCGTCCTGGCCGCGCTCGTCTCGCTCGGCCTGTGGAGCCTGGTGATCGTCGCCACGCTGATCTAGGCCGCGCGCGATGATCCCCGACCGGGGCTGCCTGGTCGCCGCGACCGGCCTGTGCCTGGGCTACAAGGGCCGCGCCCTGCTGCGCGACGTCCGCTTCACGATCGACAGCGGCGACGTCCTGGCCGTCGTCGGCCACAACGGCTCGGGCAAGTCGACCTTTGTGAAGACCCTGCTCGGCGTGCTGGCGCCGGTCGCGGGCCGGCTCGACTGGCCCCGGGGCCGGCCGGCCGAGATCGCCTATCTGGGCCAGCTGACCGAGTTCGACCGGCGCTTCCCGATCCGCGTGCGCGATCTCGCCGCCATGGGCGCCTGGCACGGCGTCGGCCTGTCGGGCAGCCTCGATGCCCCGCGGCGCCGGCTGATCGCCCGCGCGCTCGAGCAGACCGCAATGGCCGAGATCGCCGACCAGCCGATCCATGAGCTGTCCGCCGGGCAGCTGCAGCGCGCGCTCTTCGCCCGTACCATTGTGCAGGACGCCCCGCTGATCCTGCTCGACGAGCCGTTCAGCGCCGTCGACCAGACCACCGAGGCCGCGCTGCTGGCGCTGATCGACGGCTGGGCGGCCGAGGGCCGGGCCGTGATCCTGGTCGTCCACGACCTGTCCGCCGTGCTGCAGCATTGCACCCGGGCCCTGCTGCTGGGCGACGGCCGCGCCCGCGTCGGCCCGCCCGCCGCCGTGCTGACGCCGGACCATCTGGTCGACCAGGGCTATCTGTCGCCCGGCCAGTCCGCCTGGATCGAGAGCATGTACCAGCCCCCGGGAGCCGCCCGTGCCTGATGGATCCCTGCTCGCCTGGTGGGACTACGCCTTCATGAAGCGGGCGCTGATCGCCACCACGGTGCTGTCCTTCTCGGTCGCCCCGGTCGGCGCCTTCCTGGTGCTGCGCCGCCTGTCGCTGGCCGGAGAGGCCATGGCCCATGCCATCGTTCCCGGCATCGTCATCGCCTTCGTCGTCGCCGGCCTGTCCATGGCCTCGATGATCGTCGGCGGCCTTGTCGCCGGCATCGGCGTCGCGCTGATGACCAGCCTGCTCGCCCGCTCGACCATCATCCGCGAGGATGCCGGCCTCGCCTCGCTCTACCTCGTGGCGCTGGCGCTCGGCATCTTCATCCTGTCGGCAGCGGGCTCGGCGATCCCCCTCAAGAGCTTCCTGTTCGGCTCGATCCTCGGCATCGGCAACGACACGCTCGTGGTCATCGGCATCACCGCCACCGTCACCCTGCTCAGCTTCGCCGTCATCCTGCGGCCGCTCATCGTCAACACCATCGACCCGGTGTTCCACCAGAGCCAGTCGCGCCGGCCCGGGCTGGTCGAGCTGTGGTTCATGGTCCTGGTCGTGCTCAACCTCCTGGGCGCGTTCAAGGCGCTCGGCACGCTGATGGCGGTCGGCCTGATGATCCTGCCGGCGACCGCGGCGCGCTACTGGGTACGCACCATCACCGCCTACCTGCTGACCACCTTCGCGCTGGCGCTGACCAGCTGCTGGCTCGGCCTCGCCATCTCCTTCCACGCGCCGTCGGTGCCGTCGGGCCCGTCGATCGTGCTCGTCGCCGGGGTGCTGTTCGCGCTCAGCCTCGCCTTCGGCCCGCAAGGGCTCAACCTGGGCCGCCTGATCCTGAAGCCACGGAGGACCGTGACCAATGAGACCCCTGCCGCTCATGCTCTTGCTGTTCCTGGCGCCCGCGGGCGCGCACGCGCAGGACAGGATTGACGTTGTCGCCAGCTTCTCGATCCTCGGCGACATGGTCCGCCAGGTGACCGGCGACCTCGCGGACGTCGACACCATCGTCGGCCCGGACGCCGACGCTCACGTCTACAACCCGACCGTCGAGGACGCCATCACCGTCACCGAGGCCGACATCATCTTCGTCAACGGCCTCGGCTTCGAGACCTGGTCGGACCAGCTGATCGAGACCTCCGGCACCGATGCGCCGGTGTACGTGGCCACGGAGGGCATCGAGCCGCTCGAGGTCGAGGGCTCGATCGACCCGCACGCGTGGAATGCCCTGCCCAACGGCATGGTGTACGTGCGGAACATCGCCGAGGGCATGGCCGAGGTCGACCCGGCCAACGCCGAGGCGTACCGCGAGAATGCCGCGGCCTACATCACCGAGCTGGAGGCGCTGCACGAGGACACGGTCGAGCGGCTGGCGACGGTGCCGGACGATCGGCGGACCGTGGTCACCGCCCACGACGCCTTCGGCTACCTGGCCGAGGCCTATGATCTCGAGTTCCTGGCGCCGGTCGGCATCGACACCGAGGCCGAGCCCTCCGCCCGGGCGCTGGCCCGGCTGATCGACCAGATCAACGAGCAGGGCGCAGCCGGCCTCTTCATCGAGAACATCACCAACCCGGATCTGGTCGAGCAGGTGGCGCGCGAGACCGGGCTCGAGATCGGCGGGCGCCTCTACTCCGACGCCCTGTCCGAGCGCGGCGGCCCGGCGACCAGCTACAAGGCCATGTTCGAGCACAATCTCGACACCCTGCTGGCGGCGCTGACAGGGACGTGACCTCGGCCGACCGGTCCCGCCGGACCGGCGCTTCCCCTTCAACACGACGCCCCCTCCCCCGAGCCGACAAGAGGAGCCTTCGGCTCGCCGGGAGGCGCGCCCGCCAAGCCTGACGCCACCCCGGGCGCGCCGGGGCAAGCCAATCGCCAAAGCCATTGGCTTGCTGGCATCATCTCATCCGCTCGCCGGGTTCGGTCACCGGCCGTGCCTTCAAGGCGTTGCCGCCGGACGCGGAACCGACACCGGCCGGTGATGCCCGTGAGTCGGCAACGCTCTGAAATCACTGGCGTTGCCATTCGGAAAGGATTGGCCGGCCTGACCATGACCATGACCATGGCCATGGCCGCTGTCACATGGCACCCCCTCGCGGCGCCCTTCGTCGGCGACGTCGTCCTGCTCATCAGCGCGATCGCCGTCGGCGTGGTCGGCTAAGGGCTCATGATCGTGCTCTTCCCCCGCCATCCGTCTCGCGAGACGTCGGCTCTGATCCTCGCCGGCCGACGCAAGGACAGGGACAAGACGAAGGGAGCCTGTCCCTGCGGCCGACGACGCCACAGCGCCCGAACAGGGCGTGCCAACAGGCTCGCGGTCCTTGGGCGCGGTGCGCGCCCGGGCGAGAGGCGGGGTGACGGGCACGACGCGGCTCGGCCGTGATCGTCACGTCGGCCCGGTCGATGTGCGCGGCATCCTCGCCCCCGGACCGCTTGCGCCCCACCGCGGCGGCGATCCCCTGCCTCTCGGATCACGGCCGGCGGCGGCGCGCCGGCGGGTGGCCTCCGGCACCCGGTGGCGGATTCGGGCGGGGCCGGGCATACGCAGCGCGTCACGAACGATGTCCACGCTCAAGCAGCTCGAGCCGGTACCTCGTGGTTGTGACGGCACGAAGCGTGCGGCAGCGCACACGGCGGCGGAACGCGGTCCGGAAGCGCGCGGCCGCGGCGGCGCCGGACAGCGGCGTCCCGGTGGCACCCATCCAGTTGACCAGCACGCAATGGCCACCCCGGGTCCAGCTTCCGTCCATGCGGGCGGCCAAGCCGGACAGCTCAGACAGCGTCAGGTAATACAGCACCTCGGAGAGCACGATCAGGTCATGGTGGCCGTCGGGCCAGGCGCCCGGCAGCTCGCCGGCGCGGAACTCGAGCCCGGGCCGGCCGCCATGCGCCGCCTGGGCCGTCCCGATCGCGACGGCGGAGGCGTCGATGCCGACGAGGCGCCGGCAACGTCCGGCCAGTCGCGCGCTGAGCTCGCCGATCGAGCAGCCGACCTCAAGACCCGCGCGATATTGCCGCCGCGGCAGGGCGGCCACCGTCGCGGCGTACTTGCTCCGCTCGTAGGGGCTCCCACGGTAGCTCCAGGGATCGGTGGCGCCGGCGTAAAGGCGATCGAACGCGGCGGCTCGGGCCGATGGCGACGATCGCCTCGTCCCGGGGTCGCGCCGCGATGTCGCGGCCATCCGGTCCGCCGCCTCCAATGTCCCCTCGCGTGCGCCGGTCACCACTGCCCGCCGATCGGCCGCTCGTTCGCCAGCACGGCGCCGGCCGCCATGGCGCGCTTGCGGTCGAGCGCCGCCTGGCGGAGGAAGAAGCCGAAATCCCGCCGGATCCGCTCGACCGGATGTCCCTCGAGGAAGGACGCGGCGCCGAGCGCCCGATCGGTGATCGCCATCGCCTCGACGCAGGTCCGCTCCACCGCCTCGCGCGCCAGCAGGGCATGGACGACCTCCTCCGGGCCCGCTCCCGTCGCCTCGACCCGGCGGCCGGCGTGCTCGACCCACAGCCGCCCCGTTCCGCACAGCCGGGCCAGCTCGGCGACCCGGCCGGCCTGCTCGGCCACCCGCGCCTCGCCGCGGGCCAACACATGACGGCGCACCGCCTCGGCGAGCGCCTCCATGCCGCCCGTGTGCAGGGCCGCATAGCGCCAGATCCCGCCCTCGAACCACGGCTCGCGGTACAGGTCGTCCGGGCCGCCGAGCCGTGCGTCGCTGTCAATCATCATGCCGTCGAAGCTGTAGTCGCCCGAGGCGGTGGCGCGCATGCCGCTGGTCCGCCAGGTCGAGGGATCCATCCGGCCCGGCTCGGCGACCGGCAGCACCAGCAGCTGGGTGCCGCCGTCGACGCGGGCCGTGACGACGGCGAGCTCGACCAGGCCGAGCCCGGAGGCGAACCGCTTGCGGCCGGAAAGCCGCGCGCGACCGCTGGCGTCGAGAGCCAGGGCAACCGGCGGATCCCCGTCCGCACCCCAGACACCGAGCAGCGCGCCGCGTCGCACGCGGTCGAACCAGCCGGCCCGCTGGGCCGAGGAGCCGTGCACGCCGATCAGCTTGACCGCGTTCAAATGTCCCTCGTAGAGCCGCCCGACCGAAAGGTTGGCCCGACCCAGCGCGCGCAGGCGGTCGGCGGTGGCGGCCACCGTGCCGGCCTCCAGCGCGATGCCGTGCCCGCCCGCGCAGGCCGGCAGCGCCGCCGCCAGCCAGCCGGCCCGGCGCAGCGCCCCGATGTCGGGACCCAGATCGCTCTCGCCCCGGTCGGCGTCGGCCGCACGGCCGGCAATGCCGTCGAGCATGGCGCCCGCCGCGGGCTCCGCGCCTGCGTTCTCCGCGACGGCCGATCCGGTCACCATCGCCTCCCGGGCGGCGCGCCGAGTGTCCGGTCGGTCCCGGTGCCCGTGGGCTCCTGCTCCCGCGCGACCATCCGCTCCATCAGGCCAAGCTCCCCAGGCAGGGTGTCAAGAGGCAGCGGCCGCCGCGCCAGCACGGGGCTGGCGGCCTCGAGCCGGCGCCAGGCCTCGCCGAAGAACACCGCGTCCTGCAGCGGGATCCCCTCCGGCACCATGCCGAGCCCGGCCAGCACGGGGCGAGCCGACCGCCCGCCGGTCCAGCACGCGTGCAGCGCCCGCCGAGCGCGGGCTCGCAGCAGGGTCGCGCCGGCCGGCTCCAGCGCGTCGTCGCACGAGACAGCGTCGCCGTGGACCCGTGCCGCCAGGGTCTCCGCCATGCCGTTCCGCGCCCGACCGACCAGACGGCACGAGGTGAGAACCCGAACCGCGGCGACGTGCCGGACTCGCCAGTCGCGCGCCAGCGCCGCCTCGACGAAGGCGCGATCCTCGCCACCGTCAAGCGGCGGCAGGCCGCCGACATCCCGGTAAAGCCGCCACCGGCAGGCGAGGCTGGCGCCGCCCGTGCTCAGCCGCGGCGGGCCGCCCAGGGGCGCCCGCGGACTGATGCGCGCCTCGAGTTCCTGTGACAGCCGAGCGTAGGCCTGTTCCAGGCCCAGGCGGGCGCGCAGCGGCGCCGACAGCGGGGGCTCCGCCTCGGCGGCCGGCTCGATCGCGCCGCAGACGAGATCGGCTCCGGCGTCAATGGCCCGCAGCGTCTCGGCCACCCAGTCCACGGCGGGTCGGCTGTCGGCGTCCGTGGTGAGCAGCACGCCGTCGCGCGCCGTGGCTTGCGCCGCCAGATCGAGCGCCAGCCGCCGCGCGGAGCCGACATGGGCGGCCCCGGGCCCGAAGCGAACGTCGACCAGCAGATGCGGCGCCGGCCCCTGCTCCAGGACACGGCGGGCCAGACCGTAGGTGTTGTCCCGGCTGTTGTTGACCACCAGCACCACGCCGCCCGGCCTCGCCCCCGCATCGAGGCTTCGCCTTATCGCCGCGAGGCAGGCGATCACCCGGTCGGCCTCGTCGCGCGCCGGGATGGCCACGGCCACCGGCCACGGCCGCGCCAGTCCCGATGCCCGGCAGCGCCGCACCACCGCGTGGCCGGCGAACGGGGCCGTCTCGAGCCGGCCGGCGAGGTGGGCGGGATGCAAGGGAGGAACCCCATGGGACAGGTGCTGCGGGGGGTCGCCGGACCCGGGTCCGCGGGCGGCGTGACGACGACGGGCGCAGCAACAGGACGCTCCGACGGCAGTTCCAGCCGGGGACCGGGCGCCGCGCCACGACGGGCTCCAGGAACATCGCAAGCGGCCATGTGTCTCACACGCGCCGCCCGGTCACGCCGGCGCCGCCGCCCTGGGCCGGCCGCCTGCCCGACGGGCCGGGCCTCCGTCGCCGCCTGCCACCACAGCCCTCCGGAGAAGCCATGGCCAATCCGCTTCAGATTCTCGTTCGCGACTACGGCTGGGTTCACCTGTCGCTCGGCCTGCTCGGCAATCTCACCTTCCTCATCGGCAGCGTGCTGTTCCTGCCGCGCTACGAACCGCTGCAGCCGCTCGGCACCTGGCTGTTCATCGTCGGCGCCTTCCTGATGGCGATTGGCTCGCTCGGCCGGCTTCTGGTGGAGCTGTGGTCCGACTGATCGCGCGGGCTGCCCGGACCGGCCCAAGGCGCCGGCCGTGGGTCGGCCGGGCCATGGGCGACCGCGGTCGGGACATTACCTATGGGCCATGCTCCAGCCCGATCTTCTGGCCGAGCGGCTGGCAGGGGCGCTGGCCATTCCGACCGTCCGGCCCGAGCCGCCCGCGCCCGCCGACGCCGCGCCGTTCCTGGCCTTCCAGCGCTATCTCGAGCAGTGCTTTCCCCGCTGCCACGACCGAATGACGGTCGAGGCGGTCGGCCACGACCATGCCCGGCTTTACACCTGGCACGGCAGCGCGCCGGAGCGCGAGCCCTGGATGCTGATCAGCCACCAGGACGTGGTTCCGGTCGAGCCCGGCAGCGAGCCCGGCTGGACCCATCCGCCGTTCGGCGGCACCGTGGCAAGCGGCTATATCTGGGGCCGCGGCGCGCTCGATCTCAAGGTGACCCTGATCGGCGCGCTCGAGGCCTGCGAGGCGCTGCTGACCGCCGGGTTCCGCCCGCGGCGCACCGTCTACCTCGCCTTCGGCGCCGACGAGGAGCACGGCGGCCGCCGCGGCGCCGCCGCCATCGCCCGCACCTTGCGCGAGCGCGGCGTTCGCTTGGCCTTCACCCTCGACGAGGGCGGCACCGTTCTGTCCGGCGCGCTGCCCGGGGTACGGAAGCCCGTCGCCTTCATCGGCACCGCCGAGAAGGGGCACGCCCGGCTGCACCTGACGGCCGAGGCGGCCGGCGGCCACAGCTCGCTGCCGCCGGCCGGGACCGCCGCGGACCGGCTCATCCGGGCTCTGGCGCGGCTCGAGCGCCACCCGATGCCGGCGCGGCTCGATCACCCGACCCGCGACATGCTCGGCTTCGTCGCCGAGGCCGCCGCCGAACCCCACCGCCGGATCTACCGGCACCTGTGGCTGACGGCGCCGCTGGTGCGACGCTTCCTGCTCCGCCAGCCGGCCGGCAACGCCGTGCTGAGGACGACCGCGGCCGTGACGCGCCTGCAGGCCGGCCTCGCCGACAACGCCATTCCCGCGGCGGCGACGGCGTGGCTCAGCCTCAGGCTGAAGCCGGGCGACCGGGTCGATGCGGTGGTCGGCCGGCTGCGGCGCCTGCTCGCCCGCGACGGCGTCGGCATCGAGGTGGGGGAAAGCACCGAGGCCTCGGGCGTCTCCAGCCTGGACAGCGCCGGCTTCCGCGCTCTCACCGCCGCGATCCGCTCGGTGCTGCCCGACGTCGTGCCGGCCCCCTGCCTGGTGCCGAGCGCCAGCGACTCGCGCCATTACCTCGGTCTCGCCCGCGACCAGTACCGCTTCGTGCCGGTGCGCCTGACGCCCGGCGACCTCAAGCACATCCACGGCACCGACGAGCGCATTGCCGTGGAGAATTATGCGGAGGTCGTGCGTTTCCTGGAGGCGTTTGTCCGCCGCGCGGACGAGGCGCCCTGATGCACCGTCACCACCGGGAGCGGAACGGCCCATGAGACCGGGATACCGGGTGCGACAGCTGGCCGATGTCGCGCGCGCCCTGGCCATCCACCAGCGCCTGAGCGCGCGCGAGGCCTGGCCGCCGGAGCGGCTGGCGGCCTGGCGGCAGGACCGCTTCACCCGGATCGTACGGCATGCGGTCTCACGATCGGCCTTTTACCGCGACCTCTACCGCGGCATCGACCTTGACGGCGACTTGGCGCCCGAGCGGCTGCCGACGGTCGACAAGGCGGCCATCCTGACCCATTACGACCGGGTGGTGACCGATCCGCGGTTGGGCCTGTCCGGCATCCGCGAGCACCTTCGACGGCTCGAGCACGACGAGTACTACCTCGGCCGCTACCGGATCCTGTCCACCTCCGGCTCGACCGGCACGCCGGGCATCTTCGCCTACGACCGACGGGAATGGAGCACGGTCCTGGCCAGCGCGTTGCGCTGGTACGGGATGATCGGGGTCCGCCCGCGCCTGCCCAAGCGGATGCGGATCACCGCCGTCGGAGCCGACAACCCGCTCCACGTCAGCGTGCGCATGGTCGAGAGCGGCGATGTCGGCCTGTTCGCCCATCAGCGCCTGACCGTCGAGACCCGGCTCGACCGGCTGGTCGACGCCTTGAACCGCTTCCAGCCGCACGTCCTGCTGCCGTACCCGAGCGTCGGGGCGATCCTGGCCGGCGAGCAGCGCGCCGGGCGGCTTGCCATCCATCCTCGAATCGTCGCCACCCACACCGAGCAGCTGACCGGGGAGGCCGCGCGGACCATGCGCGATGCCTGGGGCGTGGCTCCATTCAACCATTACGGCCTGACCGAGGAGCCCAATGTCGGCAGCGACTGTGAGCATCATCGCGGCCTGCACCTGTTCGAGGACCTGATTCTGGCCGAGGTGGTCGACGACGCGAACCGGCCGGTACCGCCGGGCGAGACCGGCGAGCGCATGCTGGTCACCAGCCTGTACAATCGCACCCAGCCGCTGATCCGCTACGAGGTGACCGACCGGGTCCGACTGGCGGGCGAGCCCTGCCCGTGCGGCCGTCCGTTCCGCCTGATCGGCGGCCTGGAGGGACGGCGCGAGGAGGTTCTGCATCTGCGCGGCGTTGACGGCGGCGAGGTGGCGGTCTCACCCATCGCCATCGAGAACGCGGTCGACGCGGTGGCGGATGTCGGGCGCTACCAGGTGGCGCAGCGCCGGGACGGGCTGCATGTCCGGCTGGTGCCCGCCGACGGCGCCGACCGGGCCGCGCTCGGTCGGGCGGTCAAGGACCGGCTGGCCGCCGTGCTCCAGGGCCTGGGCGCGACCGTGCCGCCGATGCATGTACACTACCTGACGGAGCTGCCGCGGCCGCGGACGATCGGCGCCAAGCTGCCGCTGGTCACCCGCGAGATGCAGGAGGACGTCGCGCCGGACGAGGTGGAACGCTGAAGGCGCATGCCGCGTTGCCTGACTGCTGCGATGCGGTGCATCAAAGCGCAAATGGAGAGCTTCATGCGCGCACTGTTCCTGTCGATGACCGTCGGTGTCCCCATCCTGCTCGGCAGCGCGGGCAGCCTTGCCGAGCCCACCGACATCACCGTCCGGGTCATCAGCAAGGAGGCTAAGTTCATCGGCTCCAGCATGGGCGGTATGCGCATCACCCTGCGCGACGCGGAGACCGGCGAGCTTCTGGATCAGGGGGTGACCGCGGGCGGCACCGGTGACACCGGCCGGATCATGGAGGAGCCGCACCGTCGCGGAGCCGTATTGTCCACCGGGGACGCGGCCCTTTACGCGACCACCCTCGACCTGGAGCGGCCGCGGCGGATCGAGGTCGCGGCCTTCGGCCCGCTGGCGCAGCCGCAGTCGGCGGCGACCGTGTCCGCGACACAATGGGTCGTCCCGGGCAAGGACATCGACGGCGGCGATGCGTGGCTGCTCGAGCTGCCGGGTTTCGTCGTCGATGTGCTGAGCCCACCCGCGCACATCAAGCTGAACGGGCCGCAGCCGGTGGCGCTCGAGGCCAATGTCACCATGATGTGCGGCTGCCCGGTCACGCCGGGCGGGCTGTGGGATGCCGACCGCTTCGAGGTGGCGGCGATCCTCGAGCACGACGGCGAGGTCCTGCGCACGGTGCCGCTGTCCTACGCCGGCGAGCCGAGCCAGTTCGAGACGACCCTCGACGCCGGCGGCACGGGCGTGTACGACGCCACGGTGTACGCCTACGATCCGGAAAGCGGCAACACCGGCCTCGACCGGGTCACCTTCATCATCGAGTGATCGTTGGAGAACTCGGAGCAATCCCGAGCCAGCCCAAGGCGGAGCCCATGAGACCCTTCCTGACCAGCCTCGCGTCCTGCGCGGCCCTGGCGCTGGCGGCCGCCGAGCCCGCGCTCGCCCAGGAGCCGCCGGCCGCCGGCGCCGGCGACGCGCCGCGGCTGCTGACCATCGTCACCTCCGATCATCCCGAGGTGCAGGGCATGGCCTTCGTGCTGACCCTGCAGAGCCTGCAGGCGGGCAGCGAGGCGCGGGTCCTGCTGTGCGGGCCGGGCGGCGACCTGGCCCTGGCGGACGGGGAACGGACCGCGCTGAAGCCGCGCGACCTGGCTCCCCAGGACCTGATGGCGAGCCTGATGGAGCAGGGGGTGACCGTCGAGGTGTGCGCCCTCTATCTGCCCAACCGACAGGCCGAGGCCGCCGATCTGATCGAGGGTGTGGGGGTGGCGCGGCCGCCCGACATCGCCGCCTGGATCGTCGCCGAGGACAGCAAGCTGCTGAACTTCTGAGATTGGACGCGCCTCGGCGGTCCCGTCCGACGCGAGGAACCTTCCGACGGTCGGCGGAGTTCCCCGCGCGTCCTTGCCGGAGACCCGGAGCCGTCATGCGCCGCAGAGTCGTCTGCCGTCTTGTGCCCCTGGCCGCAGCCGTTCTTCTCGCGCCCCTGGCGGGATCCGGGGTGGGCCGCGCCGGCGCGCAGGAGCTCGGGCGGATCAGCGGCCAGATACGGCCGATGAACCAGGAGGCCACCGGCCAGACGGTCACCGGCACCCTCGATCTGACCCGGCAGGACGGCACGCTTGTGATCGAGATGACGGCCGCCGGGCTCGCGCCGGGCATGCATCTGGTGCATCTGCACGGGTACCCGAGCGCCGACCCCGAGGACGCCCGGTGCCCGACCGGGCTGGCCGACGAGAACGGGGACGGCGTGGTCGATCTGGTCGAGACCCGGCTGGCGGCGGGGGTGACGCTGATTCCCCTGACCAAGCAGCCGGCCAGCTTGGAGATCCAGTCGGAAGGCTACCCGGTGGCCGACGAGGCGGGTCGGGTCACCTACCGGCAGGCGGTCGACCTTGAGCAGCTGGAAGCGGCGCTCGCCGGCCGCCACGGCACGCCGGTGGCCCTGGAGCGGCGGGTGCTGTTCATCCACGGGGTGCCGGAGGGCACGGTGCTGCCGGACAGCGTGCGCTCGCTCGAGGGTGTCCCGGCCACGGTCACCGTGCCGATCGCCTGCGCCGATCTGGGAGCGCAAGCGTAAGGAGAGCCCTGGACCGGCGGGCGACCCCTGCGAATTCGCGCGGCGGCGGCCGGCCCGAGCCTGCCGATCGGCCGAGCCGGGCGCGGGGTCACGCGGTCGGCGTGATGACGATGTCGACCCGACGGTTGCGCGCGCGGCCAACATCCGTGTCGTTCGGCGCCAAGGGCTGCAGCTCGCCCTGACCGCGAGCGCGGACCCGATCCGAGGCGACGCCCTGTCGCACGAGATAGCTGGCCACGCTGAAGGCGCGGTCCTCGGACAAGGTCTGATTGTAGTCGTCGCTGCCGACGCTGTCCGTGTGGCCGGTGACCTCGATGCGGGTCTCGTCGTACTGCCGCACGGTCCGGGCGACGTCGTCCAGCGTCGGGTAGAAGCGCGGCTCGATCTCCGCGGAGTCGAACTCGAAGGTCACGTCCCCCGGCAGCGACAGGAAGATGGCGTTGCCGCGCCGCTCGACCGTCGCGCCGGTGCCCGCGACCTGGCGTTCCAGCTGCGCCGCCTGCTGGTCCAGGTAGTAGCCGATGCCGCCGCCGGCGAGCGCCCCGGCGAGCGCGCCCAGCGCCGCCCCGGTGCCGCCGTCGTCGGCCGCCAGCCCCCCGATCAGCGCTCCGGTGGCCGCCCCGCCGCCGGCGCCGATCACCGTGCGGCTCGGCCCCGAGCCGCCGGTCTGGCAGCCGGCAACGGTGAGCGCCACCGCCAGCATCATCGGCATGGATCGTCGCATCATTGTCCCCTCGAGCCTTGGCGCGCCGCACCCGGTCCGTCCGGGTAGCGTCACGCCGCAACCGGCACAACAGTTTCCTGCCATCGACATTCCGCCCTTGAGACGTCGTCACCGTAACGGCTCGGCAACGCTCGGCACGCTATCGGTTCGGCGCCCGCACCCCCCGGCACGGATGCCCGGACCGCCGGGGAGCCTTGAGCCCAGCCGCCATGCCGTCGTCGAAACGTCCCTTGAGCCACAGCGAGCGCCTCGACTGGCTGCGTCTCATCCGCACCGACAATGTCGGTCCGATCACCTTCCGTGCCCTTCTGCAACGCTACGGCAGCGCCTCCGCCGCGCTCGAGGCGCTGCCGGACCTGGCGCGCCGGGGCGGGCGGCGCCGGCCGCTGAAGCCGATGCCGCGCGCGGCCGCAGAGCGCGAGCTCGAGCTTTGCGCGAGGCTTGGCGCGCGGGTCGTCGGTCTGGTCGAGCCCGACTACCCCGAGGCGCTGGCGATGGTGGAGGACGCGCCGCCGCTCATCGTGGTGCGCGGCAACGCGCACCTCCTGCGCCGGCGCGCGGTCGCCGTGGTCGGCGCCCGCAACGCCTCGGCCAACGGCCGCCTGCTCGCCGAGCGGCTCGCCCGCGACCTCGGCCAGGCCGAGCTCAACATTGTCTCGGGCCTCGCCCGCGGCATCGACAGCGCCGCGCATGCGGGCGCACTCGCGGCCGGCACCACCGCGGTCATGGCCGGCGGCGTCGATGTGGTCTATCCGCCCGAGAACCGGCCGCTGTACGACCAGATCGTGGCGCAGGGCGCCGCCCTGTCCGAAGGCGCCCCCGGGCTCACGCCGACCGCCAGGCATTTCCCGAAGCGCAATCGGCTGATCGCCGGGCTGTCGCTCGCGGTCGTCGTGGTCGAGGCGGCGCCGCGCTCGGGATCGCTGATCACCGCCCGGCTCGCCGCCGAGCAGGGCCGCGAGGTGCTCGCCGTGCCCGGATCCCCGCTCGACCCGCGGGCCCAGGGTTGCAACCTGCTGATTCGGCGCGGCGCGACCCTGGTGCAGTCCGCCGACGACGTGCTCGAGGCACTGGCCGCCCTGCTTCGGCGACCCTTCGCCGAGCCGGCCGGCGCGGGCGCCCCCTCGGCCGGTCTTGCGCCGGACACGCCGGAGGGGCTCGACGAGGCGCGGACACGGCTGCTCGAATGCCTGTCGCCGGCGCCGACCCCCGTTGACGAATTGGTCCGCGCTAGCCAATTGTCAGCGCCGCTGGTGCTTACGGTGCTGCTCGAGCTGGAGCTCGCCGGGCGGCTGGAGCGCCAGCCCGGCCAACGGGTCTGCCTGGTCGACGGCGCGGACGACGCCACCGTCGAGGCGGGATAGCACGAGGAGAGCGGGGGTACCGTGACCGGCCGAAATCTCGTCATCGTCGAATCGCCGGCCAAGGCCAAGACCATCAACAAGTACCTCGGCGGCGAGTTCACGGTGCTGGCGAGCTATGGCCACGTGCGCGACCTGCCGCCGAAGGACGGCTCGGTCCGGCCCGACGAGGACTTCGCCATGGACTGGGAGCTGGGCGAGCGCGCCAAGCGACCGATCGGCGAGATCGTCAAGGCGGCCCAGGACGCCCGCACCATCTATCTGGCGACCGACCCCGACCGCGAGGGCGAGGCCATCTCCTGGCACGTGCAGGAGGTGCTGCGCGGCAAGCGCGGGCTGAAGGACATCGACTTCCGCCGCATCACCTTCCATGAGATCACGCGGAGCGCCGTCCTCGAGGCGATGCGCAACCCGCGCCACCTCAACGCCGAGCTGATCGAGGCCTACCTGGCGCGCCGCGCGCTCGACTATCTGGTCGGCTTCACCCTGTCGCCGGTCCTGTGGCGCAAGCTGCCCGGCTCGCGCTCCGCGGGCCGCGTGCAATCGGTGGCGCTGCGCCTTGTCTGTGAGCGCGAGAACGAGATCGAGGACTTCGAGCCTCGGGAGTACTGGACCATCGAGGTCCGCTTCCGCACCGAGGACGGCGCCGAGTTCACCGCGCGGCTCACCCACCTCGACGGGGAGAAGCTCGACAAGTTCGCGCTCGGCACGGAGGCGGCCGCCACCGAGGTTGCCGAGCGCCTCGCCAGGCTCGCCTACCGGATCGACGCGGTCGAGAGCAAGGAGGTGCACCGCAATCCGGCGCCGCCCTTCACGACCTCCACCCTGCAGCAGGAGGCCTCGCGCAAGCTCGGCTTCGGCGCCTCGCAGACCATGCGGCTGGCGCAGCGCCTTTACGAAGGCGTGGAAATCGGCGGCGAGACGGTCGGGCTGATCACCTACATGCGGACCGACGGCACCCAACTGGCGCAGGACGCGGTCGACGGCGCGCGCCGGCTGGCCGCCGAGAGCTTCGGGCCGTCCTACATCCCCGCCGCGCCGCGGGTCTACAAGTCGACCGCCAAGAACGCCCAGGAGGCGCACGAGGCGATCCGTCCGACCGATGTGGCCCGCCGGCCGGAGGAGGTCGCGTCGTCCCTCGGGACTGACGAGCGGCGCCTCTACGAGCTGATCTGGAAGCGGACGGTAGCCTGCCAGATGGCCAGCGCCGTGCTCGACCAGGTGTCCATCGACGTCGCCTCGACCGACGGCCGCGCGGTGCTGCGGGCGACCGGCTCGGTCGTCAAGTTCGACGGCTTCCTCAAGGTCTACGAGGAAGGCCGGGACGACAGCGGGGACGAGGACAAGGCCGCCAAGCGCCTGCCGCCGGTGGTCGAGGGAGCGCCGGTCGAGCGCGGGGCCGTCGACAAGCACCAGAGCTTCACCCAGCCGCCGCCACGCTACACCGAGGCCAGCCTGGTGAAGCGGCTCGAGGAGCTCGGCATCGGCCGCCCGTCGACCTACGCCTCGATCCTGCAGGTGCTGCAGGACCGCGACTATGTGCGGCTCGAGAAGAAGCGCTTCGTGCCGGAGGATCGCGGCCGCCTGGTGACCGCCTTCCTCACCAACTTCTTCCGGCGCTACGTCGAGTACGACTTCACCGCCAACCTGGAGAACCAGCTCGACGACGTCTCCGGCGGCCGCATCGACTGGAAGCAGGTCCTGCGCGACTTCTGGCAGGCCTTCTCCGATGCGGTGGAGGAGACCCGCGACCTGACCATCAGCCAGGTGATCGACGCCCTCGACGCCGAGCTCGGGCCGCACTTCTTCAAGCCCGGCGCGAACGGCGCCGATCCGCGCCAGTGCCCGGCCTGCAGCGGCGGCCGGCTGGGGCTGAAGCTGAGCCGCAGCGGCGCCTTCATTGGCTGCTCGAACTATCCGGACTGCCGCTACACCCGTCCCCTGGAGGTGGTGCACGCGGAGACGGCGGACGAGGTTCCGGCCTTCCCCCGCGTGCTGGGCGAGGACCCCGAGACCGGGCTGCCGGTGACCGTGCGCAAAGGCCCCTTCGGCGAGTACGTGCAGCTTGGTCCGGCCGAGGGCAGCGACGAGAAGCCGAAGCGGGCCTCGCTCACCAAGCTCGATTCCGCGGCGGAGATCGGCCTGGAGCGGGCGCTCGGCCTGCTGTCCCTGCCGCGCGAGGTCGGCCCGCACCCGGACGGTGGCGCCATCACCGCCGGCATCGGGCGCTACGGGCCCTACCTGAAGCATGGCGGCACCTACCGCTCGCTGCCGGCGGACGAGGATGTGCTCGAGGTCGGCCAGAACCGGGCGGTCGAGCTGCTCGCCGAGGCGCCGAAGCGGCGTCCGGCCGCCGAGCCGCTGCGCGTCCTCGGCGAGCATCCCAAGGACCGCCAGCAGGTCGCCATCTTCAAGGGGCGCTACGGTCCTTATGTTCGGCACGGCAAGACCATGGCCTCCCTGCCCGGCTCCGCCGAGCCTGAGCAGGTGACCCTCGACCAGGCCATGGAGTGGCTGGATGCCAAGGCCGGCAAGAGCGTCGGCAAGGGCTCGGCGAAGGCCGGCGGCAAGGGCAAGGGTGCGAGGAAGGCCGACGACGGGCCGGCGGAAACGGAGGCGGCCGCCGCCGGCGCCCGGCGCAGCGGCAGGAAGGCGGCGGCCGAGCCCGACCCGGAGAAGGGCGCGGGTGGCCGTCGATCCTCCGCCAAGGGCGGCCGGGGCCGCGCCAACGGCCGCGCGGCGGAGGCGCGCCATGACGGGAGCGAGCCGCAGGCGGGGGACGCGAGCCCGAGCACGCCGGCCGGAACCCGATCCGGCAGCCGCGGCGGCAGGACGCGAAAGACGGGCGCGGCGGCATCCTCCAAGAACCAGGGCGGATAAGGCCCGAGTCGGCGCCCCCGCGGCTGGACAGCAGACCGCCGACGCATCAGGTATCGAACAGGCATCCGGGCGGCGCTGACCGGCGCACGCCCACGACGGCTTGGCACCTCCGCCCTCCGACTTCCGCCCCCGTGAGCAAGCGCACCGCCCCCTTCCCGACCAAGGAGCAGGTCGCGGACTTCATCCGCGAGAGCCCGACGCCCGTCGGCAAGCGGGAGGTGGCGCGCGCCTTCCAGATCAGCGGCAACGAGCGGGTCGCGCTCAAGGCCATGCTGAAGGAACTCGAGAGCGAGGGCACGGTGACGCGCGGTCGGGGCCGCAAGATGGGCACGCCGCATCGCCTGCCCGAGGTGGCCGTGCTGCAGGTCGCCTCCATCGACGCCGACGGCGAGGTGGTGGCGCGCCCCGTGACGTGGGACGAGGAGGAGCCGCCGCCGCGCATCTACATGGCGCCCGAGCGACGCGGCCATCCCGCCCTGGGCGAGGGCGACCGCGTGCTGGCCCGGCTGCGCCGCCTGTCCGACAGCGAGTACGAAGGGCGCACCATCAAGCGCCTGGACCGGCGGGCGGCGGCTCGCGTGGTCGGGGTCTTCGAAGGCAAGCCCGGTGGCGGGATCGTTAGGCCGGCCGACCGCAAGCAGAAGGAAAGCTTCTTTGTTGCGGACATCGATCGTCACGGTGCGCAGCACGGCGAACTGGTCGTGGTCGAACAGGCGGCCAGCGCCGGACGGTTCGGGCCGCGCCGGGCGACGGTGATCGAGCGGCTGGGCGACCCCGACCATCCCAGCTCGATCAGCCTGATCGCCATCCACGCGGCCGGCATCCCGGTCGAGTTCCCGGCCGAGGCGCTGAGCGAGGCGGAGGCGGCGGCGGCCAGCCCGGTTGGCCTCGGGGGGCGCGAGGATCTGCGCGACCGGCCGCTGGTCACCATCGACGGCGCCGATGCCCGCGACTTCGACGACGCGGTGTGGGCCGAGGCCGACCCGGACCCGGGCAACGCGGGCGGCTGGCGGCTGATCGTGGCCATCGCCGACGTCGCGCATTTTGTCCGGCCGTCCGGCGCGCTCGACCGCGAGGCCTATCGGCGCGGCAACAGCTGCTACTTCCCGGACCGGGTGGTGCCGATGCTGCCGGAGGTCCTGTCGAACGGCGTCTGCTCCCTGCGCCCGGCGGAGGAGCGGGCCTGCCTGGCGGCGCATCTGACCGTCGACCGCCACGGCGAGCTGAAGCGGTTCCGCTTTGCCCGCGCGCTCATGCGATCGGCGGCGCGCCTCACCTACGAACAGGTGCAGGCGGCGCAGGACGGCACGCCCGACGCCGTCACCGCGCCGCTCATGGACCGGGTCGTCCAGCCGCTGTACGGCGCCTTCCGGGCGCTGTCGTCGGCACGGGCGCGCCGCGGCACCCTCGATCTCGACATCCCCGAGCACCGGGTGCGCCTGGACGAGAACGGCCGGGTGGCGGCCATCGAGGAACGGAGCCGCCTCGACAGCCACCGGCTGATCGAGGAGCTCATGATCGCGGCCAACGTCGCCGCGGCCTCGGCGATGCAGGAGCGCACCTTCCCCTGCCTGTTTCGGGTGCACGACGCGCCCGACAAGGCCAAGCTCCAGGCCCTTCGCGAGTTCCTGGAGCCGCTCGGCTATCGGGTCGCCAAGGGCCAGGTGCCGCAGCCGCGCATGTTCACCCAGCTCCTGCACCAGGCGGCCGACCGCCCGGAGGCGCCGATCGTCAACGAGCTGATCCTGCGCTGCCAGGCCCAGGCCCTGTACGAGCCGCACAATATCGGGCATTTCGGTCTGGCCTTGCCGCGCTACACCCACTTCACCTCGCCGATCCGGCGCTACGCCGACCTGACCGTGCACCGCGGCCTGATCCGGCTGCTGAAGCTGGGCGACGGTGGCGCCCTCGATGAGGAGCTGCAGCGGCTCGGGGAGGTCGGCGGCCAGGTCTCCTCGACCGAGCGGCGGGCCATCGCCGCCGAGCGCGACGCGGTCGACCGCTATGTCGCCGCCTTCCTGGCGGACCGGATCGGCGAGACCTTCCGCGGTCGTGTCAGCGGGGTGACACGCTTCGGGCTTTTTGTGCGGCTGGAGGGAAGCGGCGCCGACGGGCTGGTGCCAATCGGCACCTTGCCCGACGATTATTACCGGCATGACGAGCGACGCCATGCGCTGGTCGGTGACCGAACGAGGCGGGAGTTCCGCCTCGGCGCATCACTTGAGGTTGAGCTGATCGAGGCCGACCCTATCAGCGGCAGCACGGTCTTCCGCTTGGTGGGCGATTTCGGGCCGCCGCGGCCGAGCCGTCGGGGGGAGCGCCGCGAGCGGACGAGGGGGCCGGCGTAGCCGTTTCCCGGGTCGAGTGTCCCTATACACCTTCCGCCGCTGGGTTGCGACCACTACCGCGTGGTGTTGCGGGTAGCCCGGTGATAATCGATGCTGCGTTACCATTTGCTCGCGGGCTGCCGAGGCGGCTCGCGGAAACGGGCGGGGGTCCCATGCGCAAAAGGGCTCGACGCGTTCTGGCCGGTCTTCTCGCAGCGGTCGCCCTAACGGCGGCCGGCTGCGGCCATGCGCCCCCGCCGTCGGTGCTCGCCGGCGGCGAGACCCGGGTGGCCTCGGACGCCGTGATCACCGTCGGCTTTGACCGGATCTCCGAGGTCTATGTCGAGCCGGTCGATCTCGGCGCGTTGACGCTCGACGGTCTCGAGGCCCTGTCGGCCATCGAGCCGCGCTTCGCGGTCGAGCGGCAGCAGGGCGGGATCCAGGCCACGGTGGGCGAGCTTCTGATCGCCGAGCTGGCCGAGGCCTCGGCGGAGGACGCCCAGGCCTGGGCGCAGATCGCCGCCGCGATCATCGAGCGGGGCTACGCCTTCTCGCCGAAGCTGCGCGAGGCCGGCACCGACCAGGTGCACGAGACCTTCTTCGAGGCGATGTCCGGGCACCTCGACCCCTACTCCCGCTACGTGAACCCGGCCGAGGCCGAGCGCGAGCGGGCCTATCGCGACGGCTACGGCGGGATCGGCCTGCTGCTCGATCTCGATCAGGATGGCCGCCCGTTCATCGACCGGGTGTTCGCGGACGGCCCCGCCGATCGGGCCGGCCTGCGGGACGGCCAGCGGATCCTGGCGGTCGACGGGGTGCCGGCGACGGAATGGAGCCTCGAGACGCTGGGCGACCGGCTGCGCGGCCCGCGCGGCACGGTCGTGCGCGTGACCGTGTCCTCGGCGACCGCGCCCTCGGCCGAGCCGGTGCGCACCGTCGCGCTGACGCGCGAGCAGGTGATCCCCAACGCCGTGAGCACGCGACTCGAGGAGCGGATCGCGTTCCTCAGGGTCAGCCGCTTCAATGCGGCGACGGCCAACGACCTTGCCCACGCGCTCGAGTCGGCCCTGGAACGGCTCGGACCGCACGCCCGAGGCGTGGTGCTCGACCTGCGCGGCAACCCGGGTGGCCTGCTCGACCAGTCCGTGGCCGTGGCCGACCTGTTCATCCCCCGGGGCGAGATCATCTTCACACGGGGCCGTCACCCGGACAGCCTTCAGCGCTTCAACGCCCGGCAGGGCGATCTGGCCGGCGGGCTGCCCCTGGTCGTGCTGGTGGACGGTCGCTCCGCCTCGGGCTCCGAGGTGGTGGCGGCGGCGCTGCAGGACAGCGGGCGGGCCGTGGTGGTCGGCGCCACCACCTTCGGCAAGGGCAGCGTGCAGACCGTGACGCGGCTGCCCAACAACGGCGAGCTGTTTCTGACCTGGAGCCGGATCTTCGCGCCGTCCGGCTACACCCTGAACGAGCAGGGCGTGATGCCGACGCTGTGCACGAGCGACGAGCCGCTGGACGCGGCCGAGCTGATCCGTCGCTTCAAGGATGGCGACCTGGCGCCGCCGCTGCGTCTCGGCGCGCTGCGCCGGTCGGCGCCTGACGACGACGAGGCGCTGGGACGCCTGCGCGATGCCTGCCCTTGGCGCCCGCACGACGAGGAGATCGAGATCGCCGTCGCCAAGTCCCTGCTGCTCGACCCGACTCTGTTCGAAGGCGCGCTCGCGGCGAACCGGTCTCCATCGGTGGCGCAGCGGTGACCGGGGCTGGATCCGCCCGGCCCGACGTCCGAGAGCCGGCGCATGGGCGGCCCCTGTTGACACGGCGGGCGGAGCGCCTACGTTTCGCGGGACGCCGGTTTGCCGGCACGGACAGGGGCGAGAGTCATGGCCAAGCCGACGACCATCAAGATCCGGCTGAACAGCTCGGCGGGCACCGGCTATTTCTATGTGACCAAGAAGAACCCCAAGTCCCAGACCGAAAAGCTGACCATGCGCAAGTATGATCCCATCGCGCGTCAGCACGTCGACTTCAAGGAAGGCAAGATCAAGTAGCGGTCGGCCCGGCCGCCCCGGTCGGACCGGCCGCCCCGGTCGGACCGGTCGCCCCGGTCGGACCGGTCGCCCCGGTCGAGAAGTCGGCGCGTCTCGCGCCTGCCCTTGTGTCCGCCGGAGAGGGGCCGCCTGGGGAGCGCCTACGCCGTGGCCGCGGCCAGCAGCAGGAAGTTGGGCATGTCGCTCACGCCGACCGCCTCGACCCGGTTGCGGCCGTTGCGCTTGGCCGCGTAAAGGGCTTGGTCCGCCTGCTCGATCAACGTCTCGGGACGACTGTGCGGATCGGTGGTCGCCGCGACGCCGAGGCTGATCGTCACCGGCACGCTCCGGGCGCTGTTGCCCGGGATGACCGGCTCCTTGGCAATGCGCAGGCGCAGCCGTTCCGCCACGACGACGGCCTCCTCGACATTCGCGTCGGGCATGACGATGACGAACTCCTCACCGCCGAACCGGGCGACCATATCGAAGTTGCGGAGATTGCGGCTCACGCGCAGCGCCACCTCCTTCAGCACGTCGTCGCCGACGGCGTGGCCATGGGTATCGTTGACGGACTTGAAGTAATCGATGTCGAGCATGATCGCCGCCACCGGCTTGCGCGTCTCGACAATGCGCCCGATCACCCGCGTCATATGCGCGTTGAGATAGTGACGATTGAACAGGCCGGTGAGCCCGTCGGTCAGCGCCAGCGACAGGCTGTGCTCGTAATTGTGGCGCAGCCGATCCTGGAAGCGCTTGCGGCGAACCTGGGTGCGCACGCGTGCGAGAAGCTCATTTCGGTCGATCGGCTTGACGAGATAGTCGTTGGCGCCAAGCTCGAGGCCCTTGGCGATGCGCCGCATGTCGCCGTCATCGGCCAGCAGGAGCACCGGCGTCTGACGGGTGCGCTCGTTGCTGCGGATCTGCGAGCACAGGCGCAGGCCGTCTTCGTTGAGCATGGTGATGCTCACCACGACGATGTCGAACACGCCGGTCTGTGCCGCGCGCAGGCCGTCCGTGCAGTTGCTGGCCGTGGAAATGCGGTCGTCGTCGCGCCTCAGCGTGTCGACGATCTTCTCCAGGTCGACGACGCTGTCCTCGACCACCAGGATCCGGGCGCCGTCGCAGGCCTCGCCGAGCTCCGAGCAATCCGACGGCAGCACGCCGAACTCGCCTGAGGTGTGCTGGCGCAAGCGCCATTCGTCGGTCATCATCTTGAGGCGCACCAGGGAGCGCACCCGGGCGAACAAGGCGATGTCGTCGACCGGTTTGGTCAGGAAGTCGTTGGCTCCGGCCTCGAGACCGCGCACGCGGTCCGCTGTGTCGCTCAGCGCGGTCACCATGACCACCGGGATGTGCATGGTGCCCGCGTCGGCCTTGAGCCGCTCGCACACCTCGAATCCGTCCATGCCCGGCATCATCACGTCCAGCAGCACGAGATCCGGAGCCTCGGCCTTCGCCAGGCTCAAGGCTTCCGGCCCGTTGGACGCGGTCATCACCTCGAAGTACTCGCGCGATAGCTTGGCCTCGAGGAGCTTCACATTGGGCAGAACATCGTCTACGACCAGGACGCGCGCGGACATGGACTGCTTCAACTCAAGTAGCGTTGCACTGTCATGAGGAAGGTCGCCACGGAGATCGGCTTGGCGATATAATCTTCGCACCCGCCTTCCCGGATCTTCTCCTCGTCGCCCTTCATGGCGAAGGCGGTTACGGCGACGACGGGAATGGTCTTGAGGCTGTCGTCCTCCTTGATCCATTTGGTGACCTCCAGCCCGGACACCTCCGGCAGCTGGATGTCCATGAGGATCAGGTCCGGTCGCTGCTGCCGGGCGATCTTGAGAGCCTCCATGCCATCCTTCGTCTGCAAGGTGTTGTAGCCATGCGCCTCCAGCAGATCGTGGAAAAGCTTCATGTTCAGCTCATTATCTTCCACGATCAGGACTGTTTTCGGCATCGTTCAATCCCAAAGCAGGTGCCGGCTCCGTCCGCGGAGTTGGAGGACATTACGATGCAGATGGACGCGGTACAATCGAGCCCCGTCCAACAGGATCCTTCCGAGCCTATTCATGCATCAGTGAGGTATACCACCCATGCGGTAAACATTTTGTAAGTGAGGCAACCATGCCCAAACGGGGGCGCCTACTCAGGAGTCCTTGATTTCGTTATTACCATGTCAGCATAGGGCCGGCCTGGAGAACGAAGCGTAAATTCTAGACAGATCGTGGCTGTGGCACCCTGGCATCATGCCCCCTTGGCTGTGTCTCGACTGTGAGGTGGAGGGCGACGAGCCGTCCACGGCAGCGGGCTGCCCGGTCTGCGGCTCGGCACGGCTGCGCCGCCACCCGGAGCTCGCCGGGCTGGCGATCGCGCATCTGGACGCCGATGCCTTCTTTGCCTCGATCGAAAAGCGCGATCGTCCGGAGCTCCGCGGGCAGCCGGTGATCGTCGGCGGGGGACGCCGCGGGGTCGTGGCCGCTGCCTGCTACGTCGCCCGCCGCTACGGCGTACGCTCTGCCATGCCGATGTTCAAGGCCCTGGCCGCCTGCCCGCACGCCGTGGTGATCCGCCCGGACATGGCGCGCTACGCCGAGGCGGGCCGGCAGATCCGTGCGCTGATGCACCAGGTGACCCCGCTCGTGGAGCCGCTGTCGATCGACGAGGCGTTCCTCGACCTCACGGGCACCGCGGCGCTCCACGGCGGCAGCCCGGCCCGCAGCTGCGCGCGCCTGGCCCGGCGCATCGAGGACGGCGTCGGCATCACCGTGTCGATCGGGCTCAGCCACAACAAGTTCCTGGCCAAGCTGGCGTCGGATCTGGACAAGCCGCGCGGCTTCGCGGTGGTCGGCCGCGCCGAGACCGAGGCGTTCCTGGCGGGGCGTCCGGTCGGCGAGATCTGGGGCGTGGGTCGCACCCTGCACGCTCGCCTGGAGGCTGACGGCATCCGCCACATCGGCGAGCTCCGCGATCTGGACGAGCGGGCCTTGACGACCCGCTACGGCAGCATCGGCCACCGGCTCTGGCGGCTCTGTCGGGGCATCGACACCCGGCCGGTGGTGGCCGACGCGCCGACGCGCAGCGTCTCGGCCGAGACCACGTTCGACCGCGATCTGGCCGATCCCGACACCCTGGCTCGGGCGCTTTGGCCGTTGTCCGAGCGCGTGGCCGAGCGGCTCAAGGCCAAGAATCTGAGCGGACGCACGGTGGTGCTCAAGCTCAAGACCGCCGACTTCCGGCTTCGGAGCCGCAGCCGCGGCCTGCCGGCCCCGACCCAGCTGGCCGACCGGCTGTACCGAACCGCCGACACGCTGCTGCGCGCCGAGGCGACCGGCGTGCGCTTCCGCCTGATCGGCGTCGGCTGCCACGACCTCGAGAGCGGCGACCGCGCCGATCCCCCCGACCTGTTCGATGTGACCGCCGAGCGCCGGCGCAAGGCCGAGCAGGCCGTGGACGCGGTCCGTACCAAGCTCGGCCGTGCCGCGATCGGCCTCGGCCGAGGCTTCGCCGGGAAGCCCGGCCCTGCCGACTGATCCGATCCGGTCAGCCGGGCGGGCAGGCGGGCGCGTCGAGCGCCTCCAGAACCATGAGTTCGCCCTCCACCACGAAATCGCCGTAATCCACCGTGAGCGCATCGACCACGCCATTGTCGTGGATCGTCAGGAACATCTCGTAGTCGGGCGTCATCACCGGCTCGGACAGCGAGAAGAAGGCGAGGGTCACGGGCCACGACGGCCGCTCCAGCAGGGCCTGCGCGTCGGCCGCGCCCGCGGGCTCGATGCGGTTGCCGATCGCCGCGGACAGCTGCACAAGGCCGTCCAGCTCAGTGCCGTCGAACAGCGTGGCATTGAAGAAGCGCGTGCCACTCTCCGCCTCGGTCAGCAGGCGCAGGCTGTGCGCGGTCGGGAACAGCGTCTCGGGCGGCAGGGTCTCCCGCGTCTCCTCCGGCAAGCGGTATTCCACCATGCCGCCGCCATGGCCCGTGAGGATCGCCTTGCCGCGCACCTCCTCGTCCACCACGCCATTGGTCGAGCTGCGCATGTTGAAGTTGAAGCGGCTGCCGTCCTTGGATTCCCACGTGGCATAGACGGAGGTGACCTCGACGTCCTGACCCTGGGCGTATGAGAAATTCAAGCGATAACGCTGCTCGACCGTCCAGCCATCGCAGCTGTCGGCCCATTCAAAGGCCATCTGGCCGGTGACGTTGCTGACGCCCGAGGCCGGGCGGCTGCGGTCCAGCTCGAGCCGGTACAGCGCCCGATGCGGCGCGATCTCCCAAGCCGCCGCGGAGGCGGCGGCGAGCCA
Source organism: uncultured Mycobacteriaceae bacterium (assembly GCA_964613585.1). Classification (GTDB taxonomy): domain Bacteria; phylum Pseudomonadota; class Alphaproteobacteria; order DSM-16000; family Inquilinaceae; genus CAZTHL01. Next base: position 30,861 of record CAZTHL010000040.1, read on the forward strand.
TGCCGTGACGGCCGCCAAGCCGGCTACGGCCCCGGCGGTCTGGCGCCGACACGATGAAGCATGGGTCATGGATTGGATGATAGCCTGCGTGAAGGTCCGGCCAAAGCCTGCGCTGCGCCGCAGGTGGCAGCCGATCGGCGAGGCGGCCGGCCCGACCGGCGGCCCCTAGACGGTTTCCGCCTGACGCGGAGTCGGCACCGCCCGCTCCCCTGCCCGGCCAGCCTGAGCATGCTGTCGTCAGGTGGCCGGGGAGTGGCCGGGGGGGTGGCCGGGAGGTGGCCGGGCGGGAGAGCGGGCCGGCGATGCCCCTTGAGCGGGAAACGTTCTACCCGACCTTGCGCGTCGGCTTTGGCAGGTCAACCCGTATGGAGAGTTCCTTGAGCCGGCGCGCATCGACCTCGGCGGGCGCCCCCATGAGCAGATCCTCGGCCCTCTGATTGAGCGGGAAGGCGATCACCTCGCGCAGGTTGGGCTCGTCGGCCAGCAGCATGACGATGCGGTCGATCCCGGGCGCGGACCCGCCGTGCGGCGGCGCGCCGAAGCGCAGCGCGGACAGGAGGCCGCCAAAGCGCTCCTCCAGCTGCTGCTCGGTGTAGCCGGCGATCTCGAAGGCCTTGACCATGATGTCGGGGCGGTGATTGCGGATGGCGCCGGAGCTCAGCTCGACGCCGTTGCACACGATGTCGTACTGGAAGGCCTTGATCGACAGCGGATCCCGGGTCTCCAGCGCCTCGAGCCCGCCCTGCGGCATGGAGAACGGGTTGTGGCTGAAGTCCACCTGTCCGGTCTCCTCGTTGAGCTCGTACATCGGGAAGTCGACGATCCAGCAGAACTCGAAGCAGTCGTGGTCGATCAGGCCCATCTCCTCGCCGATCCGGGTGCGCGCGAGGCCGCTCATCCGCTCCGCGGCCGGGACCTGGTCGGCCACGAAGAACACCGCGTCGCCGTCCGCGGCGCCGGTCGCCTCGCGCAGCGCCGCCTGCGCCGGCTCGGGCAGGAACTTGGCGATCGGCCCCTTTCCCGCGCCCGCCTCGAACAGCACGTAGCCGAGGCCGGGGGCGCCCTGCTCCTGGGCCCAGCCGTTCAGCTTGTCGAAGAAGCTGCGCGGCCGCTCGGCGACCTGGGGGGCGCGGATGGCGCGGACCACGCCGCTCTTGGCCAGGACCGCCTTGAAGGCGCGGAACTCGACGTCGTCGCGGGCAAAGACCGCCGAGACATCGCAGATCTCCAGGGGATTGCGCAGGTCCGGCTTGTCGTTCCCGTAGCGCAGCATCGACTCGCGGTACGGGATGCGCGGGAACGGCGGCGGGCTGACCGGCCGCGGCCGCCCGACAACGTCCTGGAACTCGTCGAACACGCCATGGAGCACCGGCTCGAGCGCGGCGAACACGTCGTCCTGGGTGGCGAAGCTCATCTCGAGATCGAGCTGGTAGAACTCGCCCGGGCTGCGGTCGGCCCGGCTGTCCTCGTCGCGGAAGCAGGGCGCGATCTGGAAGTAGCGGTCGAAGCCAGCGATCATCAGCAGCTGCTTGAACTGCTGCGGCGCCTGCGGCAGGGCATAGAACTTGCCCGGGTGCAGGCGCGACGGCACCAGGAAGTCGCGCGCGCCTTCCGGGCTCGAGGCGGTCAGGATCGGCGTCTGGATCTCGTGGAAGCCCTGCTCGGTCATGCGCCGGCGGATCGAGGCGATGACCTGCGAGCGCAGCACGATGTTGCGCTGCATCCTGCCGCGCCGGAGATCGAGGAAGCGGTGGCGCAGCCGCACCTCCTCGCCGTAGTCCTCGTCCGAGGAGACCTGGAGGGGCAGCACCTCGGCCGCTGAGAGCAGGGCGATCTCGCCGATCTGGACCTCGATCCGGCCGCTCGGCAGCTTTTCGTTGACGGTCTCCGGGCTGCGCTCGACGACCGTGCCGGTGACGGTGATGACGCTTTCCGGGCGCACGGACTCCGCCGCCGCGAAGTTGGGCGCCGAGACGTCGATGACGCACTGCGTCAGCCCGTAATGGTCGCGCAGATCCAGGAACAGGAGGTTCCCGTGGTCGCGCTTGCGGTGCACCCAGCCGGAGAGCCGGACGGTCTCGCCGGCGTGCGTGGACCTCAGCTCGCCGCAGGTGTGGGTGCGGTAGGGATGCATGGCTCTCGGTCCTCGGCTTGGAGGGTGCGCCCGCCGGCGCCGCTCCCGGCGCCGCACGGCGGCGGCACATCGTCATGGAAGGCGAACCCTGTCAAGCCGATGCGCCCGGCGGGCTTGGTCCGGGCCGGTCGGGTCGGGTAAAAGCCGGGGTCATGACCGCGATCACCGATCAGGCGGCCCTGGAGGCCTTCTGTGCGCGCCAGGCCGGGGCCGACTATCTGACGGTCGACACCGAGTTCATGCGCGAGAACACCTACTGGCCCAAGTTGTGCCTGGTCCAGGTGGGCGGGCCGGAGGAGAGCGCGGCGGTCGATCCGCTAGCGCTGCGGCCCGACGGCAGCCCGCTCGACCTGGAGCCGCTGTTCCGCCTGCTCGACGACCCCGGGATCCTCAAGGTGTTCCACTCCGCGCGGCAGGACGTGGAGATCTTCTTCCATCTGACCGGGCGTGTGCCGAAGCCCATGTTCGACACCCAGGTCGCCGCGATGGTCTGCGGCTTCGGCGAGTCGGTCGGCTATGAGGCGCTGGTCAGCAAGCTGGTCGGGGCGCGCATCGACAAGACCTCGCGCTTCACCGACTGGTCGCGCCGGCCGCTGACCGAGCAGCAGCTCCGCTACGCGCTGGCCGACGTCGTGCATCTGCGCCCGGTCTACGAGCAGATCCGCCGCATGCTGGGAGAGTCCGACCGGGCCTCGTGGCTGGACGAGGAGATGGCCGTGCTGACCGACCCGGCGACCTACAATGTCGTGCCCGAGGAGGCCTGGCTTCGCCTCAAGACCCGCTCGGTCGAGCCGCGCTTCCTGGCGATCCTGCGCGAGGTGGCGGCCTGGCGCGAGACCGAGGCGCAGAAGCGCGATCTGCCACGGGGGCGGCTGCTGCGCGACGAGGCGATGGTCGAGATCGCCGCGCAGGCGCCACGGTCGACCGCCGATCTTGCCCGCACCCGCGGCCTGAGCAAGAACATGGCCGAGGGCTGGCAGGGCACGGCGCTGCTCGCCTGTGTCGAGCGCGGCCTGGCGGTGCCCAAGGCGGAGCGGCCGCGGCTGCCGGTGCGCGCCGCCCTGCCGCCCGGGGCGGGCCCGACCATCGAGCTGCTCCGGGTCCTGCTCAAGCTGTGCTGCGAAGAGGCCAACGTCGCCCAGAAGCTGGTGGCCAGCGGCGCCGACCTGGAGCGCATCGCCACCGAGGACGAGCCCGAGGTGGCGGCGCTGCGCGGCTGGCGCCACGAGGTGTTCGGCCGCCGAGCCCTCGACCTCAAGGAGGGCCGCATCGCGCTGGCGGTCGACGGGCGCGCCCTGCGCGTGGTGGAACTGGGCGATCGCCAGACTTGATCCGGCGCCGACGGCACACGCTCCACGGGGCCGGTCACGCCGGCGGCGCGCCGGGGCGGCGCAGGGTGGACGGGCGCGCCTTCGCTGAGCCGACGCGACATCCGGTCGGCTCAGCGGCATAATACCAGAGCTCGCTGAACGCGACTCTCGATCGGGTCTTCCCGCTGGAATCGT
>CAZTHL010000041.1:0-32744 GCA_964613585.1 uncultured Mycobacteriaceae bacterium
GGATGGTCATGCGCTGCTCCAGCTGCGCGAAGCCGGATGTCATGTCCTTGCGCAGGTCGCTGAAGCCGGCGTCCATCTCCTTGCGCAGGCCCTCCATCTCCTTGCGCAGCGCGTCCAAGTCCCGCCGGACGCCGGCCAAGCCGCTCTCGGTCTCGCGCCGCAGCTCCCGCAGATCCTCGCCGGTCGCGACACCCGCCGCCATCGCCTCGGCGAAGGCGGCCGAGGCCTCCTGGGCTTGGCGCGTGTCAAAGCCCGCCTGCTCGAGGCGGCGCGCCACGGCCAGGGTGTCGAACGGAACTGCCATGGTGTTCAGCTTACCCGAGCCGGCGAAGATCGCAAGACCGCCGTGACCGGGTGGCGTCGACCGCGTGCATCGCGCCGACCCGGGGCGAGAGGGCCGACCGGTTTCGCCGCGCGCCGCAGGCCGGCCGCCGCCGGGCGATGGGCCTCGCCGCGCCGGCAGCGGACGGCCGGCACCTCGCTCCGGGACGGCATGCAACGCCGGCGCCGCGAGTCAGCGGGGATGCCGTTGGGCCGATTTCGACCCGTGGCCGCCGGTCAGAACGCCCGGGCGACGATGGACATGGCGTAGAGGGCGGTCATGGCGGCACAGGAGGCCATCGTCAGGCCGAGCAGGCCGGTGACGAGCGTTCGCGCTGTCGGCATGGGACAAGCTCCGTGTTCCCGGACCGGCGCGCGCCTCATGGGCGGACGTGCCGGGCCTGTTCCCACCAGCCCGATCGTGCCAGCGCTTCCTGGGGCCCTCGTCCTCCCGAGGTTTCGTGTCGTTGTGACCGGGATCCGTGGATCGAGCAACCGACGTGAGTTTAGTCCCGCGGCCCCCGGGACCGGCATGCCGATGAGTCATGGCGGCATGCGGCAGCGCAGCATGACCATCAACGGTCGCTTCAGCCTTCCCGCCAGCGGGGTGCCGGACAGTCACCCTACGCCTTTTCCGCCGCAGGCACGTCCGATCCGCACTCCCGCAAGGCACGCCCCCGACGAGCCGGGGACCGGCCGATCCGGAAGGGCGAGAGCCGTTGCCCCCGGGTCGCGAAAAGAGACGTCCGTCATTTTAGTACCACGCTAAGGATTCGTAGAATTGATACACATCAACGAAAAGCCCTACCTTTATTAGGGAAACTTTGCGTCACAGAAAACGGGCAAAATGCCCTCGGCATTTCACTGAACGCTGTTTAGGCGAAAGGAAATGTCGACACTCAGCGAAAAGCTGATCTTGGGGGAAACGCCATGCTGCCGGGCCCTGCCGGCTCCCCGGCGCCGCCCTCCGGCGACCTGGACGGTCGCCAGGGCGCGCCGGGCGGTCTCTCGCGCCGTTGCTTCTTGAAGTTCTGCACCGGCGTGGCCGCCGCGCTGGGCCTCGATCCGGGCCTGGGCCTGCGCATCGCGAACGCCGCGGCGGCGCCGGAGCGCCCGCCGGTCATCTGGCTGTCCGGCCAGGCGTGCACCGGCTGCACGGAGTCGCTGCTGCGCGCCCATCATCCGACGCTCGAGACGCTGATCCTCGAGCAGATCTCGCTCGACTACCACGAGACCCTGGCCGCCGGCGCCGGCCACCAGGCCGAGGCGTTCCGCCGCCGCTCCATGGAACGGCACCGCGGCCGCTACCTGCTGGTCGCCGACGGCTCGGTGCCGACCCGCGACGGCGGCATCCACTGCCAGATCGGCGGCCGCCCCTTCCTCGAGCACCTGCGCGAGGCCGCCGAGGGCGCCGGCGCCGTCATCGCCATCGGCTCGTGCGCGTCCTGGGGCGGCATCCCGTCGAGCGGCCCCAACCCGACCGGGGCGCGGGCCGCCCAGGCGGTGCTGCCCGGCCACGCCGTCGTCAACATCCCGGGCTGCCCGCCCAATCCCTACAACTTCCTGGCGACGGTGCTGCATTTCATCACCTTCGAGCGCCTGCCCGAACTCGACCACAAGAACCGGCCGAAATTCGCCTACGGCCGGCTGATCCACGAGAACTGCGAGCGCCGGCCACACTTCGACGCCGGCCGCTTCGCGCACGACTTCGGCGATTACGGCCACCGCCAGGGCTGGTGCCTTTACAAGCTCGGCTGCAAGGGTCCGGAGACCTATGCCAACTGCCCGGCCATCGGCTTCAACGATGTCGGCCACGGCGCTTGGCCGGTCGGCAGCGGGCACCCCTGCTTCGGCTGCACCGAGGCGGGGATCGGCTTCACCAAGCCGCTGCACGACCTGGCGACCCTGGAGACGCTGACCCCGCCGACCGCCTTCCCGCGCATCGAGGAGCCGCGCGGCGAGGGGGTGACCATCGCCGCCGCGGCGCTGACCGCCGGCATCGCCGGGGCCGCGGTCGGCGCCGGCGCGGTCCTGGCCAGCCGGCTCGGCAAGCACGCGGTCGACGAGGAGGCACCCGCCGCGCCGGCCGGGCCCGAGCGCCCGGAGAGCACGGGGGAGCGGCCATGACCCTGACCCGCCGCGCCTTCCTGAGATCCGCCACGGCCGAGGGCGCCGCCGCCACCGCCTCCGCCGGCGCCCTGCTCGCCGGCTCGGCCGCGCCGGCCGCGGCGCTGCAGCGCCCGCCCAAGCCGATGCCGGACGCCGCCGTCGGGCTGCTCTACGATTCCACCCTGTGCGTCGGCTGCAAGGCCTGCGTCGCCGCCTGCAAGGACCGCAACGGCATGCCGGCGGAGATCCCGCCCCGGCTGGCCGGCTGGAACGAGGGCACCTGGGACAGCCCGGTCGACCTGTCCGGCCGCACGCTGACCATCATCAAGGTCTACCAGCACGGCACCATGGCGGAGAAGGACCGGGAGGAGAACGGCTTCGCCTTCATCAAGCGCCAGTGCATGCACTGCGCCGACCCGTCCTGCGTCTCGGTGTGCCCGGTCACCGCGATGACCAAGGACCCGGAGACGGGCATCGTCTCCCACCATCCGGAGCGCTGCATCGGCTGCCGCTACTGCGTGCTGTCCTGCCCGTTCAACGTGCCGCGCTACGACTACGACAATCCCTTCGGCGAGATCCAGAAGTGCCAGATGTGCGAGCATCTGCTCGCCGAGGGGCAGCTGCCCGGCTGCGCCGACGCCTGCCCGACCGGCGCCACCCTGTTCGGCCGGACCCTGGATCTGAAGGCCGAGGCCGAGCGCCGGCTCGCGGCCGAGCCGGGCCGCCGCCACGCCTTCCCGCGCGGCGACATCAACGGGGAACTCGGCGGCGCCCGCCCGCCCCACGAGCAGCCGATCGCCCGCTATCAGCCGGCCGTCTACGGCGAGGGCCTGCTCGGAGGCACCCAGTGCCTGGTGCTCTCGGGAGTGCCGTTCGAGAAGCTCGGCCTGCCCACCCGGGTGCCGGAGATCTCGTACGCGGCGATCACCGAGGGCATCCAGCACACCCTCTACAAGTACCTGATCCTGCCCGCGGTCCTGCTCGGCGGCTTGGTCGTCGCCGCCTTCCGCAGCGCGCGCCGCCATCCGCCGGAGGAGTGGGACTGACCATGGCGAGCCCGGCCTCCGCCCCCCCGGCCCCCGCCCCTCGGACATCCGCCGCGCCGTCCCGGCCCTCGTCGCTGTCCCATCAGGCGCTGGGCGGCCGCATCATCACGCCGCTGTTCCTGGTGCTGAGCCTCTTCGCCCTGGCCGGCGCCGCGGTGCTGGCCCAGCGCCTGGTCTACGGCCTGGGCGCCGCCACCCATCTCAGCGACGGCTTCCCCTGGGGCATCTGGATCGCCATCGACCTGGTGATCGGCACGGCGCTGGGCTGCGCCGGCTACGCCGTCGCGCTGCTGGTCTACATCCTGAATCGCGGCGAGTACCACCCCCTGGTGCGGCCGGCGATCCTGGCCAGCCTGTTCGGCTACGCGCTCGGCGGCATCGCCGTCATCATCGATCTTGGCCGCTACTGGCAGGGGCACAACATGTTCCTGCCCTGGCTGTCCCAATACAATTCCGTGATGCTCGAGACGGCGCTCTGCATCGCCGCCTACATCACCGTGCTGCTCATCGAGTTCTCGCCGGTGGTGCTCGAGCGCTTCGGCCTGAAGGACGTGCGCCGCAGGCTGAACCGCGTGCTGTTCGTCTTCATCGGCCTGGGCGTGCTGCTGCCGACCATGCACCAGTCGTCCATGGGCACGATTCTGGTCGTGCTCGGCCACCAGCTGTCGCCGCTCTGGCAGACCCAGCTGCTGCCGCTGATGTTCCTGGTCTCGGCCCTGTTCATGGGCTTCGCCATCGTCGTGCTCGAGGCGGTGCTGGCCTCGGTCGGCTTCCGGCGGCCGCTCGAGCGCTTCATCCTCGGCCGGCTGACGGCGATCATGGCCTGGCTGCTGATGGGCTTCCTGGTGCTGCGCCTCGGCGACCTGCTGTGGCGCGGCGCCTTCGCCGAGGCGTTCCAGCCCTCGGTCGAGGCGGCCAGCTTCTGGATCGAGCTGGCCCTGCATCTGGGCGCCCTCGCCCTCATGCTGCCGCCGTCGTTCCGGCGCCGGCCCCGCGAGCTGTTCATCGCCGCCATGCTCCTGCTCGCCGCCGGCTCGCTCTACCGCCTCAACGCCTACCTGATCGGCTACGACCCGGGGGAGGCCTGGAGCTACTACCCGTCCGCCCAGGAGATCCTGCTGACCCTCGGCATCTTCGCCGTCGAGATCATGCTCTACCTGATCGTCGTCAAGCGCCTGCCGGTGCTGTCCACGGTCGGGCGCGCCTACCGGGAGGAGCACGCCGCCGGCTGACCGGCGGCCGCTGTTCCCCCCGCCGACCATCGAGCGAGGACACGACATGCGCATCACCGTGGATCCGGTCACCCGCATCGAAGGGCATCTGCGCGTCGACTGCGAGGTGGACGGCGGCCGGGTCACCGATGCCTGGGCATCCGGCCAGATGTGGCGCGGCATCGAGCTGATCCTGCGCGACCGCGACCCGCGCGACGCCTGGATCTTCACCCAGCGCATCTGCGGCGTCTGCACCACGGTGCACGCCATCGCCTCGGTGCGCGCGGTGGAGAACGCCCTCGATCTCGAGGTGCCGCTCAACGCCCAGCACATCCGCAACATGATCGTCGCCGCCCACGCGGTGCACGACCACATCGTCCACTTCTACCACCTCTCGGCGCTCGACTGGGTCGACATCGTCTCGGCGCTCGACGCCGACCCCGAGCGGGCGGCGCGCCTCGCCCAGAGCCTGTCCGACTGGCCGATGAACAGCGCGCAGGCCTTCCGCGCCGTGCAGGACAAGCTGCGCGCCTTCGTCGGCTCGGGCCAGCTCGGCGTCTTCGGCAGCGGCTACTGGGGCCACCCGGCCATGATCCTGCCGCCCGAGGTCAACCTGATGGCGGCCGCCCACTACCTCCAGGCGCTCGAGGTGCAGCGCAAGGCCAACCAGATCGTCGCCATCCTCGGCTCGAAGACGCCGCACATCCAGAACCTGGCGGTCGGCGGCGTCGCCAACGCGATCAACCTCGACAGCCAGTCGACCCTCGGCCTGGAGCGGCTGCAGGCGGTCAAGCGGCTGATCGACGAGCTCGGCGCCTTCGTCCGCCAGGTCTATCTGGTCGACGTGGCGGCGATCGGCGGGCTCTACGCCGACTGGACCGGCCACGGCGCCGGCATCGTCAACTATCTCTCGGTGCCCGACCTGCCGCTCGACACGAAGGGCGAGACGTTCGCCCTGCCCGGCGGCTACATCGAGGGCGGCGATCCGGCCCGCTTCCGGCCGATCACCGGCGCCCGCGACGCCCATCTCGAGGCCGGCGTGCGGGAGAGCGTCAAGCACGCCTGGTACCGGGGCAGCGACGCGGCCCATCCCTATGCCGGCGAGACCGAGCCCGACTACACCGGCTTCGAGGACGCCGGCAAGTACTCCTGGGTCAAGGCGCCGAGCTTCCACGACCAGCGGGTGCAGGTCGGGCCGCTCGCCCACGTGCTGTGCCTGCACGCCGCCGGCCACGAGCCGACCGGGCGCCATCTCGGCCAGCTGATGGCCACGGCCGGCGAGGTCGCCGGCAGCCCGCTGCCGCTCGCGGCCCTGCACTCGACCATCGGCCGGCATGCCGCCCGGGCGGTGCGCTGCGCGGTGCTGCACGAGGAGCTCGAGGCCGGGTGGCACCGGCTGATCGGGAACCTGGAGCGCGGCGACACCGCGACCTTCAACCGGCCCAGCTTCCCCAAGGGCGAGGTGCGCGGCGTCGGCATCCACGAGGCGCCGCGCGGCGTGCTCTCCCATTGGGTGGTGATCCGCGACGGCCGCATCGCCAACTACCAGTGCGTCGTGCCGACCACCTGGAACGCCAGCCCGCGCGACGACAGCGACGCCCTCGGCCCGTACGAGGCCTCGCTGCTCGACACGCCGGTGGCCGACCCCGAGCGCCCGCTGGAGATCCTGCGCACCGTCCACTCCTTCGACCCGTGCCTGGCCTGCGCCATCCACACGGTCGACACGGACCGGCGCGAGATCGTCCGGATCCGCGCGCTCTAGGCCCGGCCCGATGAGCACCGTCGTGGTCGGCCTCGGCAACATCCTGCTCGGCGACGAGGGGCTCGGCGTGCGCGCGGTGGCGGCGTTCGAGGCCCGCTTCGTGCCGCCGCCCGGGGTCGCCTGCGTCGACGGCGGCACCGCCGGCCTCGACCTGCTCGACGTGCTGGCCGACCGGGACCACGCGATCCTGGTCGACGCCGTGGAGACCGGTGAGCCGCCCGGCAGCTTCCTGCGGCTCGAGGGCGACGCGGTGCCGGCCTACTGGCGCCGCCGGGTGTCGCCGCACCAGCTCGGGCTCGCCGAGGTGCTGGCGGCGCTCTCGCTGATCGACCGCCGGCCGGCCGGCCTGGTCCTGCTCGGCCTGGTGCCGGCGACGCTGGACGGCGGCCTCGCGCTCTCCCCGACCATCGCGGCGCGGCTCGACCACCTGGTGGCCGCGATCGCCGCCGAGCTCGCGCGATCCGGCGCGGCCGTCCGGGCCCGACCCTCCTCCGCCCCCGCGGCGTCCTCCACGGAGCGTTGCCATGTGCCTTGCCCTGCCTCGTCGGGTCCTCAGCGTCGCTGACGGGACGGCGGCCATCGAGGACGGGCCCGGCGTGCGCCGGGTCAGCCTGCTCCTGCTCGACCGCCCGGTGCGGCCGGGCGACTACCTGCTGGTGCCCGCCGGCGGCTTCGCGGCGGAGATACTCGACGCCGAGGCGGGCCGGGCCATGCTGTCGCGCCTGCGTGCGCTGGCCTGACCCGCGGGCACACATCGGCGACGTGTGCATTATCACCATGTCATCGTGCCACCGCGTGTAGCCTCGGGGCACATGCCGGCCGGTGGCCCGCGAGCATCCGTACGAGGTCATGCCATGCAGTCTGGAGGCGCTTTTGCCGAGCCGCACGGCGGCTTTCCCGATCCGTCGGCGGGCGGCGTCGCGCCGCTGCCCGCCGAGGACCGGATCTGGATCCGCCTGCGTCCGCAGGCGGGCGCCGCTCCTTTTGTCGGCGTGTCCTCGACCCGGGCCGGCGGACCGGCCCGTCTGCTCGAGGGCCGGCCGGTCCAGGACGTGGTGGACAGCGTGCCGCTGCTGTTCCGGATGTGCGGCACGGCGCAGGCCCTGGCCGCCCTCAAGGCGTGCGAGCAGGCGCTGGCCATTCGGGTCCCGCCCGAGCTGGCCTCGGTCCGTCGCCTGCTCATGCTGACCGAGATGGCGCGCATGCACGCCTGGGCGATCGGAGTGGAATGGCCTGCCTTGGTCGGCGAGGCGCCGGAGGCGGAGCGCCTGCGCGCGACCCTCGGCGAGGCACGGCAGCTGCAGGCGTTGCTGTGCGAGCCGGACGGGGGCTGGCCGCTTGGCGGCCATCCGCTCACGCCCGACACCGAGGCGCTGCGCGCCGGCATCCACCGGCTCGCCGCCGGCGTGCGCGACCAGCTCCTGGGCGCCGACGGGGTGCAGTGGCGCCGGCGCGGGGAGCTGCTCGGCTGGGCTCGCCGGAGCGAGACGGTGGCCGCCCGGGTGATCACCCATCTCGAGCGCAGCGGGCTGGGCGCCGAGGGGGCGAGCACCATCGCCGCCATGCCCGACTTCGACGAGGCGGAGCTGTCGGCGATGCTGGCGGCCGATCCGACCACCGCCTTCATGGCGCATCCGACCTGGCAGGGCGAGGTGTACGAGACCGGGCCGTACGCCCGCCTGGCCGAGGATCCGCTGATCCTGTCCCTGCGCGCCGCCTACGGCAACGGCCTGCTGCCGCGCTTCGCCGCCCGCCTGGTCGAGCTGCTCGATCTGCCCCGGCGCATGATCGAGGAACTGAGGCGGCTCGGCCCGGTGACATGGCAGCCGCCGGCGCGGCGGCGCTCCGGCACCGGTCTCGCCGTGGTCGAGATGGCGCGCGGCCGGCTGATCCACCGGGTCGAGATCGAGAACGAGCGCACCCGGCGCTACCAGATCGTCGCCCCCACGGAATGGAACTTCCATCCACGGGGGCCCCTGGCCGAGGGGCTGCGCCACAGCCGCCCCTGCGCGCCGCCCCGGCTCCGGCGCCTGGCCGAGCTGCTGGCCCACGCTCTCGACCCCTGCGTCGCCTGCCACATCCTGCTCGAGGGCACCCCCCCGGACCCTGCGCCGCCGCAATAGGCGACGGCGGCCGCCCGCCGGACGGCACGAGACCCGACGGAGTCGCGGTCGGGCATCGGCTGCATCGGGCTCCACCGCGCTCCGCCAGGAGCGTTTCCGGGTCCGGCGGCATCACCGACCCGCTCTCCGCCCCGGCCCGCCCTCAGCCCCGGGCCCGGGACACGCCGCGCCTGCGGGCGGTTGCGCCGCGGCGTGGGAGGGCTTAACCCCGGATGCCGGGCCCGCGCGGGCGTTCGCGCGGGCCGCCTGCGTCGCGAGGATACCGATGTCGCCGTTCCGCTTTCCCGAGACCGAGGCCTGGCGCCGGTACAAGCGGCTGCTCGAGGAGCGGCCGGAGCTTCGGGCCGCCGGCGGCCCCGACGCGCTCGCCCTGCTGACCGAGGAGGGCGAGGTCGCCGCGGCCGTGGCGGCGCGCTGCGAGCAGCTGCGCGGCATGGGCTATCCGGAGACGATGGCGGCGGTCGGCCTGCTGCTCGACACGCCCTACTTCACCGTGCTGCAGGACGCGGTGCGTTTTCCGGGCGGCACGCTCGGCACCTATTACCGGCAGGTGCTGCCGCTCGAGGTGACGCCGGGCAGCGTGATCCTGCCGGTCCATGAGGGCGAGGTCGTCGTGCTCGAGCATTTCCGCCATGCCACCCGGTCCTGGCACTGGGAGATTCCGCGCGGCTTCCGCCAGCCCGGCACCACGCCCGAGGAGACCGCCCATGCCGAGCTCGAGGAGGAGATCGAAGGCCGAGCGCGCAGCCTGACTTCGCTCGGCCGGCTGCACACCAACACCGGCCTGTCCTCGGAGTTCGCCGAGCTGTTCCACGCCGAGCTGGACGGCTTCGCCGAGACCGAGCGCAGCGCCGGCATCCGTGCCGCCCGGCGCCTGCCCGTCGCCGACCTCGAGGCGATGATCCGCGACGGCACGATCACCGACGGCTTCACCCTGGCCGCCTTCACCCGGGCGCGCCTGCGCGGCCTGATCTGACGCCGGCGGGCCGATGGGCCGGCTCCGTGCCGCCCCGCCCCGTCCGCCACCCCTCGCCCATGGCCGCCCGCCCATGGCCGCCCGCCGGAGCGATCCCGCGGCAGGACACCCTGCCAGGGGCGGAGATCCCCTCGGCTCACACAACCAGCCGCCGTCGTCGGCCAGTCACAACCGTCGCCGCATCCTGCTCCGTCGTCATGCAATTATGCATGGCGAACAGGCATGGCGAACAGGCATGGCCAAGAGGGGGGAGCCGGAACGCGACCGGCCCCCCAAGTCGAGGCAGCGGCCCGCACCAGCAGGGCACACCGCCGTTAAAAGGCCCGGGTACCGGCATGGGTTCCACCGGCCGCCCCATGCCCGCATGATCCCGCGCGGACAAGGCTCGCCTCGTCCGGCAGCACCCCGGACATGGTCCCCCTCCGCTCGCCGAGCCTCGGTGGCAACCCTGTTCATCGCCTCCGACGGGCCGCTCGACGCGCGGCCCTTCTCGGCGGCGCCGGTCGCGGCCGGCTCACGTCGCGCCCCCGCCACGGATCGCGCCCGGAGCCGCCTACCCCTCGAACAGGACGAACGGGGCCCAGGCGGCGGGGGCGCGCTTGGCCGGGTCGGCGCTGTCGATCCAGGCGAGCTTGGTCGCCCGCAGCGCCGCGGCCGGGTCGCTGACGGTCTGCTCCAGCCAGCGCTCGTAGAAGGCCTCCATGAAGCGGGCGGCGGCGGCGTCGCCGACCGGCCACAGCGCCACCAGCACGTTCCGGGCGCCGGCGACGTAGAAGGCGCGCGGCAGGCCTTCCAGGCCTTCGGAGTAGTCGACGACGCCCTGGCCGGTGTAGCAGGCCGACAGCACGACCAGCTCGGTGCCGAACAGGTTCAGCGTCTGCGCCTCGACCGCGTGCAGGATGCCGTTCTCGCCGTCGGCGCCGGTCTCGCCCGCCAGCGCCCGGTTGGCGCCGGCCAGCGTGACGCCGGACTGCAAGAGCGGCCGGCCCTCGATCGTGCCGGTCTCGAGATAGAAGCCGTGGGGTGGCCAGATGCAGCACCCGCGGCGGCGCCGGCAGCGCCTTCAGCGCCGCCTCGGTGGCGTCCGCCCCGGTCAGCACGCGCGGCGCCGGCTCGTCGGGGCGCAAGGTGCCGTAGAGCCGGCCGATCGTCTCGGCCTCGACGCGGCTCTGCGGCAGCGGCGCGAAGCCGGCGACCTGGCTGCGCGTCGCGCGCAGGACCTCGGCCAGGGCCGGGTCGTCGGCGGGCCCATCGGCTGGCACAGGGGCGGCCGACACAGGGGCGGCCGACGCCTCATCGGTCTCGACCCGCGGCTCGTCCGCCCCCGGCGGCGGGCCGAACGCCACGCCGCCGACGGCGACCAGCCCCGTGCCGGTCGCCGGCCGGTCGCGGGCGACGAGGTCGCGCCCGGTCTGCGGCAGGCGGACGTGGAAGCGCTCGACCAGGCGGCGGCCGTCGCCATCGACCAGCGCCTCGAACGGCAGCGCGTGCAGCGGCCCGTCCGGCGCGATGAACAGGGTCGCCACCCCGTCGAGGTGCGGCAGCAGCGGCGCCACGAGAGCGTCGTGGCCGACCTCCATCACGCGCGCGAAGGACACGCCGATGTCAGCGCGGACCTGTTGGTCGACCGCCTGAGCCTGCAGCGCCTGGAACAGGTCGGCCTCGCCGAGATCGACCAGGATCGGCGCCCCGTCCGGCGTGAGCACGACCGCCAGCAGCCGGCGTGGCCCCAAGCTGCCCTCGTCGAAGTCAGAGGGCCGGAAAAACCGCAGCTCGACCAGGGCACCATCGCGCGGCAGCTCGATCTGCACCTCGTCGGCCCGCGCCGAGTGGGTCTCCAGAAAGCGGGCATAGATGCTCGACGTGGCCCGCAGCTCGGCCTCCGCGGCCTCCAGCGCCTGCACCGCAGCCTGCTTCGCCGCGGCATCGACGCCGGGATCGAAGGCCAGGTTGGACAGCGCGGCGCGCCGGGTCCTCACTCGATCAACCGCCTCGCGCAGCGCCGGATCGCGGCTCTCGCGGGCCATGTTGTTGAGCACGGCGTCGTCCTGCGCCAGCCGCTTCTTCCAGCGCAGCAGCAGGTCGGCGGCGAAGCCGGCCGACGCCGTCGACGGATGCGCCAGCGCCAGGCTCAGCCCGGCGTCCTGGTAGCCGCTGTTGAGCCGGAGCGCCTGGCGCTTGAGCGTGGCGGCGCGGGTCGTGCGCACCTCGGCGCCGAGCCATCGCGCCAGCCGCTGATCGAGCGCCTTGAAGGCGCGCAACGCCTCCCGCTCGCGGCCGTACGCGGCCAGCAGCGCGGCCAGGTTGCCGTGAACGCCGATCGTATGCGGGCGCTCAGGCCCGAGCACACCCTCGCTCGCCTCCAGCGCCCGGCGGTACAGCGGCTCCGCCTCGCCGTACCGGCCCTGGCTCTCGTAGAGCCCCGCCAGGTTGTTGACGCTGGCGATCGTATGCGGGTGCTCGGGCCCGAGCACACGCTCGCGCGCCTCCAGCGCCCGGCGATGAAGCGGCTCCGCCGCGCCGTACCGGCCCTGAGTCCGATAGAGCTCCGCCAGGTTGTTGATGCTGAGAAGCGTGTCCGGATGCTCGGGCCCGAGCACACGCTCGTGCGCCTCCAGCGCCCGGCGATGAAGCGGCTCCGCCGCGCCGTACCGGCCCCGGCTCTGGTAGAGGAGCGCCAGGTTGTTGACGCTGATAAGCGTGTCCGGATGCTCGGGCCCGAGCACACGCTCGTGCGCCTCCAGCGCTCGGCGATGAAGCGGCTCCGCCGCGCCATACCGGCCCTGGCTCTTGTAGAGCTCCGCCAGGTTGTTGACGCTGACGAGCGTATCCGGGTGCTCAGGCCCGAGCACACGCTCGCGCGCCTCCAGCGCCCGGCGGTACAGCGGCTCCGCCGCGCCGTACCGGCCCTGACTGTCGTAGAGCCCCGCCAGGTTGTTGACGCCGGTGAGCGTTCTCGGGTGGTCAGGCCCAAACACACGCTCGCTCGCCTCCAGTGCCTGGCGGAACAGCGGCTCCGCTGCGCCATACCGGCCCTGGCTCGCGTAGAGCCCCGCAAGGTTGTTGACGCTGATGAGCGTGTCCGGATGCTCGGGCCCGAGCACACACTCGCTCGCCTCCAGCGCCCGGCGCAACAGCGGCTCCGCCTCGCCGTACCGGCCCTGAGCCTGATAGAGGCCCGCCAGGTTGTTGACGCTGCCCAGCGTTTGCGGATGCTCGGGCCCGAGCACACGCGCGCGCGCCTCCAGCGCCCGGCGGTACAGCAGTTCCGCCTCGCCATACCGGCCCTGAATCTGATGAAGGGACGCCAGGTTGTTGACGCTGCTCAGCGTGTCCGGGTGCTCGGGCCCGAGCACACGCTCGGCGTCTTCGAGAACCTCGCGCGCGCGCTCGAGGGCTGCCGGGTAGTCGCCGGCCCGGTAGAGCTGCGCGACCTCGACATTGGCCGCGGCGATAGCCGCCGCCGGATCCTCCTGGCCGTGGCCGAAGCCCGGCAGAACGACGAGCCAGGCCGCCACCAGCAACACCCGTATCGGGGTCATGCGCGATCCTCCCATGCCTTGACCAAGGCCCGCAAAAAAGCCGCGAGCGATCCGCCACCAACGTAACTGCTCACCCCCGGATTAGAGCGGGCGCTGCAGGGGCGAGCGCGTCAGTGATGGCCTGGAGGGCGGATTTTCCTGCCAGTCGGCCGGTGGCGATGACGGAGACGGCGGCGGCATAGAGCTTGGCGCCGGTGGCGGAGCGGAAGCAGCCGGTGACCTTGCGGAAGATTACGGAGGGGCGCAGAGCGCGCTCGCAGGCGTTGTTGGTGTAGGGCACGTCGCGCCGGGTGACGAAGCGGAACAGGTCGGCGCGGTGGCGCCGCATGGCGCGCCAGAGCGTGCGGGCGGCCCGTGCCGTCGGCATGCGGACCAGCAGCCGGTCGAGCCGGCGGTCGAGATCGGCGCGGTAGTGCTTGAGGGTAGTGTCCTTCAGCTCCGATCGTCGTCGACCGATGGCGACGGCGCGGAGCAGCAGCGCCTTGAAGCCCGGGGCGAAGACTCCGTCGCCGTCGTCGACGGCATATTGGGCATCGCGCAGCAGGTGGGCGAGGCAGAGCTGTCGGCAGTCGCCGTGTCCGGCCTGCCCGGCATAGCGGTCGGCGACCCAGACTTGCGGCCGGGCGCCCTGGAGGACGTCGGTGACCACCCGCGCCGAGCGGGTGTCGGCGATGACGTGGTAGACGGCGGTGGACGACATGAGCACCCACTGCCACCAGGTCCGGCCGCAGACCCGCGCGGAGGTCTCGTCGGAGGCGATTACCGGGCTGCGGCGCACCGTCTCGGCGATCCGCTCGGCCTCCCGGCTCAGGGCCGGCTCGGCGCGGGCGAGGATGTTGGCGACGGCGCCCTCGCTGATGGCGACGCCGAACACCTCCGACAGCAGCCGCACCAGACGCTCGAAGCTGACCGCCTGGGTGACGTGCAGGTGGACGACGAGCGCGCACAGGTGGGGGCCGAAGGGCGAGCCGGGCGCAAGCCCGGCCGGGGCGGCGGCGCTGAAGCCGCGCCGGCAGCACGGGCAAACCCCGCGATGGCGGTTGATCCGGGTGACCACCGGCTTGATCGGCGGCAGATCGACATGGTTGTAGGCATGGGCATCCGGCTGATCGGCCGCGGTCAGCGCGTGGCGGCAATGCGGGCAGCTCTCGGCATAGGCCTCGACGGTTCGGTCCGGATGCTCGGCCAGCGTCCGGGACACCCCCGGCCGCCCTTTGCGCCGGCCCTTGCCGCGCCGCCCCGCCCGGTTCGCCTTCTCGCCCTTGGACGGCGGTAGGGAGGAATTGTCCGGCGTCTTCGGCGGCTGGTTCAGCTTTGCTTCCAGCTCGCACAGCCGTGCCGTCAGCACCGCAATCTGCTCGGCCTGCGCCCGGATCTGCTCGGCCTGCGCCCGGATCTGCTCGGCCTGCGCCCGGATCTGCTCGGCCTGCGCCCGGATGAGCGCATCCTTCTCTTCACCGGAAAGCTGCGACAGGTTCGGCAGTGGCTGCGGAGTCATCCGCAGGTTGAATCGCGTTCCGCCTGCCCTGTCAACACCTATCCTCGCCCGGACGCTGAAACCCTATATCTTGGGCGGCTACCGTAGGGGTGAGCAGTTACCCACCAACACATGGACGAATAATTTCACATATCCCGTCCCTCTCGCCGAGCGTTGGGGACGGAACAGCTTCATTCTCGTTTCGAAGACGAATGCGCCATCGCCGGTGACATGTGTGCCGGCCCCGGATGCCTTGAGCCGCGTGAGACGATCGCACAAGCTGGCGACGCACCACTGTGACGGAGCGCACATCCTCATGCGAAAGGCGGCGCTGGCCTGGCTGCTGCTCACGCTTGCGACCTCGAACGCGAGGGCGGAGGCGTGCTTCTGCCTCACCCACCCGACGACGGACGCGATCGTGCGCTACGGCTGCACGGCGATCGTGCCCGCCAACCGCTTCACCCCGATCGTCCGCTGCCTCGCCCCCGACCGGCGCGGCGCGAAGCAGCTCATCGACGAGCCGGGCCGCTGGCTGCGCCTCGCCGGCGGTGAGGGTGCCTGCAACCCGTGCGCGCCGGGGCCCGATGCGCCGGTGCCCGACGTGCCGCGCGAGCTCGACCGGGGCGAGGCAGCCGAATGAGCCGGGCCGCGGAGACGCCGGATGGCACTCTCTTCCGGCTGATGGTCGAGGCCGGCCTGCTCGGGCTGTTCCTCGGCGCGCTCGTCCTCGTCGCCGGCTGGTCCTACGCCGAGCGCTTTTTCGCCGAGCTCGGGCTCAACCTCTCGGCCCTCGATGGCCTGGAGGCCGAGAGCGTGGCCGCCTACGCCCTGTGGGTGTTTCGCGACGGCTGGCTGCCCGTTCTGCTGTTCGCGGTCGCCGCCGTCTCCGCCCTGGCGCTGGTCCTGGCCTGGAACCGCCGCGGCGCGGCGATCGCGATCGCGGGCGTCGCGGCCCTGGCGCTCATCGGCGCCGGCTGGCTCGGCGCCGCCCGGGCGAGCCGGCAGGTGCCGCGGCTGCTCGCCCAGGACGCGCCGCCCTTCGTCCGCGTCGCCGTGACCGCCAGGGCCGGGTCGACGCTGGAGACGCTGCTGCGCGAGCGCGGCGACCTCGGCGCCTCGACCTGCCTGCGCAAGGTGTTCATGGACCGGCGCCACCTCTACGCCTATCCCGGCTACGAGAGCCTGCGCGGGCAGAGGCCGGAGATCTACATCCTGCCGCTCGAGGAGATCGCCGCCCTCCGCATCGTCCCCAACCCGGCGCTGTGCCAGCCGTAGGGGTGCCCCGCCCGCCCCGGAGGGTGTCCATCGGGCGGGCCACGGCGGTCGAAGCTCGTCATCGGTCGTCCCGACACACCGCCTGGAAGGGCCATGGACGGGGCTCCGGCGGCTGGTGACGCGGTCAAGCGGATCCGTCAAACGCCTGCGGACGAGCGACAATTCGCTGAAGAATGACTCCACCCCAAGGTCGTCATCGCGAGCAAAGCGCGGCGATCACGGTATTCGGTGTGCTGCGGCGAGAAACCGACCCGGATTGCTTCCCTCTGCTTGCAATGACGTGTTCTTCGCTTCGCTCGCCATGACGTGTTCTTCGCTTCGCTCGCCATGACGTGTTCTTCGCTTCGCTCGTTATGATGTTTTGCTTTGATTTGCTCGCCATGACCATTTCGGTGGTTGCGTTGGACATGGCGGCTTGGCGGGCTGGCACGGGAGAGTGGGCCGCCGCACCTCCGACACCGCCACCGGCACGCGCCGTCGGTCGGATCCGGCGCCTGGGACTGCGGAGCGGACCGAAAGGGCTGCCGGATCAGCCGCCGGCCGGTGCCGCGCGATCGACGGTGCCGGCGCCGTGAGCCGGCACGCCGGCCCCAGCCCCGAAAAGGGAAAAAGAGCTGATCCCTGGGCTGAATGAGCTTAATCTTCCGGCAATAAAGGCTCTTTATCCTATCTACAGGCCCAGGATCGGGCTGACGAGACGAGGATCCGCCAGGAGGGGATCCGCCAGGAGGGGGTCCGCCGGGAGGGGATCCGCCAGGAGGGGGTGTCATGGACCAAGCCGATGCCGTCGCCTTGACCCCCCGCGAGGAGCGCTTCTGCCAGGCCATTGCGGCCGGGGCCACCGCCGCCGCGGCCGCCCTCCGGGCCGGCTGCGCGATCGACACCGCCCCCCGGCGGGGCCGGGACCTGCTGACAAAACCCTACATCCGTCTACGGATCGAGGGGCTCTTGGCCGAGCAGGACGCGGCGCGGCGGGCGGCGCGCGACGACCTGGTCCGCTCGATCGACGAGCTGTACCGGCCGGCCCGGCGGCGCGGCGACCTCCGGGCCGCGCTGCGCTGCCTGCGGACGAAGGCACGGCTGCTCGGGCTCTGGTCCGGCCACGGGGGCGGCCGCCGACCACCCCGGTGCCGGAGACGGATCCGCCGCTCAACTCGCCGCCGGCGGGAGCGGCCGGGCTGACGCCGGATCCCGGGGACGCGCAACCGCAGCCGGTACCGGCAAGCCTGTTGCCGTCGCCGGCCGAGCCGCCGGCGTCCCGCCTCACCCGCACGGCCGAGCCGGTGTCCGGGCCGGTGTCCGGGCCGCTGTCCGGGCCGATGTCGGGGCCGATGTCGGGGCCGATGTCGGGGCCGATGTCGGGGCCGATGTCGGGGCCGGTTGCCCGCCCGCCGGTCCCGCCGCGGGACCCGCCAGGCGGGCTGCGGCAGGAGGCGGCGGAGACGCCGCCGACTCGAACGGAGCCGCGGCCGGCCACCGCGCAGGAAAGGGGAGCCGACCCGCCGGCCGGCTCCCCACACAAGGACCCTCAGGTCCCGGCCGGCGGATCGGCCCCGTCCGGGGCGCGGCTCCGTCCGGCGACGGCGTCCTCAAGCGACGACCGTCACATCCTCCGGCTGGACGCCAAGCACGAACACCGTGTTGGCGTCGTCCTCGGCGTCGACGACGGTGAGCTCGGTGCCGAAGCCGAAGAAGCGCTCCGGCGTGGCGAAGTCGGTGACCAGCTCCGAGGTGAAGGTGAGCCCGTCCTCGAGCAGCAGCTGGTCGCCCTCGGCCGACCGGAAGCCGATGATCACGTCCACGGCCGGGCCGACGCCGGCATAGTCCGCGAGGTCGAACCGGAAGGTGTCGGCGCCGCGGTTGCCGATCAGCTCGTCGTCCCCGGCGCCGCCGATCAGCAGGTCGGTGCCGCTGCCGCCGAACAGCTCGTCGTCGCCGGCGCCGCCGTCGATGGTGTCGTCGCCGGCCTGGCCGAACAGCTCATCGTCGCCGGCGCCGCCCAGGATCGAGTCGTCGCCGCGCGAGGCGAACACCCGGTCGTCGCCGCCGGCCACGTCGATCGTGTCGCTGCCGGCCGAGGTGGTGACGGTGTCGTTGCCGTCCAGGCCCAGGCCGCCGCCGGCCTGCACGATGTCCTTGGCCTCCAGGCCCGGCTGGTCGAGCGCATCCGACACGCCGAAGGCGAACTCGATCAGCCCCTCGACCCGATCCTCGGCGAAGGGCTCGATGTTGTCGAGGACGCCGACCACGGTCGGATCGATCAGGGTGAACTCGACGCCGAGCAGCACGCTGATCAGGCTGTCGGGGGTGATGACGAAGTCGTCCGGGTCGTTGGCGTTGATCTGCAGGCCGGTGCCGCCACCGATCACCTGGGCGTTCTGCACCGGCGGCAGGGTGGTGTCGACCACCGTGGTCGGCTCGATGACGAAACGGGCGACCACCGGATCATGGTCGGAGGCCCGCTCGTCGACGTCCGGGAACTCGGCGTTCAGGTGCACGACATCGTACTCGGCGCCGCCGGTCAGCAGGTCGTCGCCGAAGCCGCCGACCAGGCCCTCGCTGGCGAAGACATGATCGAGCGCCTGGCTGTTGCCGTCGAAGATGAAGGTGTAGCGCTCCTCGTCCGGCAAAAGCTCGGTCAGGTTGGCCAGGATCCGGGTGCCGCCGCCGAAGCTGCCGTCCAGGATGGCGGCCTGATCCTCGAACTGGAAGGCGTTCAGGTCGCCGCCGACGACGACGTTGGCGTCGGGATCGTCTGCGAGGATGCCGTCGATGAACTCGTTGATCGCGGCGACCTGGTCCTCGCGGGTGTCCTCGCCGCCGATGTCCTGCGGCTGGATCGAGCCGAACAGCGGCGTGCTGCCGCCGCGCGAGGTGTTGTGCACGCTGATGACCGTGACGGTCTCGCCGTTGAACTCGAAGTCCGCGGCCAGCGGCAGGCGGCTGCCGTCGAACGGGTTGGCCGGATCGCCCTGCGGCAGCACCGCGGGGTCGATGATCGGCGTCTCCGAGCCCGGGACCAGGTCGACCCGCTCGGTGTTGTAGAGGAACGCCACGCGGATGTTGCCGCCCGGCTCGCCGCCGTTCTCGTCGTCGGTGATGAAGGTGTTGTCGATGAAGGCGTACGGCGTGCCCGGGAGCAGCGCGTTCACCTCGTCGGCCAACAGGCCGAGGGTGACGTCGGCGGCCACCACGTCCGTGGCCCCGCCCGGCGCGGCCCCGTCGTTGTCCTGGATCTCCTGGAGCGCGACGATGTCCGGCGAGCCCAGATTGTTGACGATCTGGTCGGCGATCAGCGCGAAGCGGCCGTCGGCCACGTCGGTATCGTCGTCACCGGTGTCGTTCGGGTCGAGGTTGAGGACGTTGTAGGCGGCGATGGTGAGCTGGCTGTCCGTCGGCACCAGCGCCGTCGTCTCCGGCTCCAGGGCGGCGACGCTGGTCACCAGCGGGCTTTCCAGCGCCAGGAGCTCGAAGCGGTCGAAGCTGTAGTCGATGACGCCGGTCACGTCGGCCAGGGTGTCGCCGGTCAGCACCTCGGGCGTGACCACGCCGGGCAGGGTGTCGTCGATCTCCAGAAGCTCCGGGTTGAAGTCGGCGTCGGCCAGGCCGGTGGCGCCGACGCCGATGGTGATGCCGCCGCGGTCGTTCAGACCGGTCGCCCCGACGCCGGACGGCACCGTGTTGATCTCGCCGAAGAAGTTGGTCTCGTCGGCCACGGTCGGCGTCAGCGCCGTGACCAGCATGCCTTCCAGGCTCTCGTAGAAGTCGATGCCGTCTTCGGCCGGATCGAACACCGAGAAGCTGTCGTTGTCGATGATCCCGGTGGGCACCGTGCGGTCGACGCCCAGGACCACCGGCGCCGGGACGGGGTTGCCGCTCGAGGTCACCGCGACGGTGGAGGCGGCGATCTCGGTCACCGAGAGATTGTCGGAGGCGGTGCCGGTGATGTCCTCGACCACCGTGCCGGTGACCGCGACGGCATCACCAACCGCCACCGTCGCGCTGCTGTCGACGAAGATGCCCTCCGACGTGGCGTCGTCGCCGTCCTCCACCGGATCCTGGATGTAGAAGCCGTCGCCGGCCAGCGCCGTGACGATGCCGGTGGTGCTGACGGTCGCGGCCAGGAACGGCGAGATGTGGCCGGCCCCCTGGATCTCGGCGATGGTCGCCTCGCCCGGCGGCTCGATGATGCCGTTGAAGATCGGGTTGATGGCGCCGAAGGTGTCCGTGCCGGCGGTCGGATCGACGTCGAACGAACCCGCGCCGAAGCCGATGCCGGCGGTGTTGAACGCCAGGCCGCCGTCCGGGTCGTTGACGGCGAACAGCTCGCCGACGCTGCCCGAGCGGAACACCAGGCGCGGCTCGTCGCCGGTGAAGGCGAAGTCGGTGCCGCCCAGGTCGCCGCCGTAGAGGAATGTCTCGTCGCCGCCGGTGTCGGGCACGCCGACCGCGTCGAGGATCGCGCCGAAGGCCGAGAGATCGTCCGCGATGCCGTCGTCGTCGGCATCGATGTCGGTGTCGCCGGTGCCGGTGAACGCGTCGGCCAGCACCACGGTGAAGGACGGGTTCTCGATGTCGTCGATGGTGACCGTCAGCAGCCCGTCCCCGTCGAAGGTGCCGGAGACGGCCTCGAAGCTGTTGATGTCGCCGGGGTCGGAGCTGCCGTCGCTCTCGATGTTGACGATGACCCCGCTGAACTCCGCGCCGGCCGTGCCGCTCAGCTCGAGCATGGTGGTCGCCGGATCCGTGCCGGTCGGGTTCGGCAGGAACTCGCTGATCAGCACCGGCGCGGCCGGGGCCATGAAGGCCGGGTTGACGGCGCCGAAGGTGTCGGTGCCGGCGGTCGGATCGCTGTCGAAGGCGGCCGGGGTCACGTCGACGCCGGCGGTGTCGAACACCTGGCCATCGTCCGGGTCGTTGACGGCGAAGAAGGCGCCGATGCTCGACTCGCGGAACACCAGGCGCGGCTCGTCGCCGGTGAAGGCGAAATCGGTCCCGCCGAGGTCGGTGCCGTAGAGGAACGCCTCGTCGCCGGCCGTGTCGGGCACGCCGACCGCGTCGAGGATCGTGCCGAAGGCCGACAGGTCGTCGGGAACGCCGTCGTCGTCGGCATCGATGTCGGTGTCGGTGTCGCCGGTGAAGGCGCTGGCGAGGCCGAGCGTGAACGACGGATTCTCGATGTCCGCGATCTCGACGGTCAGCAGCCCGTCCGTGTCGAAGGTGCCGGAAACCGCCTCGAAGTCGTTGACGTCGCCCGGGTTGGCGCCGCTGTCGCTCTCGATGCTGACGATGACGCCGGTGAAGCTCGCGCCGGGCGCGCCGCTCAGCTCGATCGTGGTGGTCGCCGGATCGGCCCCGCTCGGGTTCGGCAGCAGCTCGCTGATCAGCGCCGGGGTGACCGCGTCGACGAGCGCCGGGTTGATGACGCCGAAGGTGTCGGTGCCGACCGTGGGGTCGCTGTCGAAGGCGCCCGGCCCGACATCGACGCCGGCCGTGTCGAACACCTGACCGCCGTCCGGATCGTTGACGGCGAACAGGGCGCCGACGCTCGCCTCCCGGAACACCAGGCGCGGCTCGTCGCCGGTGAAGGTGAAGTCGGTGCCGCCGAAATCGGTACCGTAGAGCAGGCTCTCGTCGCCGGCTTCATCCGGCACGCCGATCGCGTCGAAGACCTCGCCGAAGGCCGAGAGGTCGTCCGGGACGCCGTCGTCGTCGGGATCGATGTCGGTGCCGGTGCTGCCGGTGAAGCCGCCGGCCAGCACGACCGTGAAGGACGGGTTCTCGATGTCGTCGATGTCGACGGTGAGCAGCCCGTTCGCGTCGAAGGTGCCGGAGACCGCCTCGAAGCCGTTGATGTCGCCCGGATTGGCGCCGCCGGCGTCGCTCTCGACGGCGACCAGGACGCCGCTGAACGCCTCGCCCGGGGTCCCGCTCAGCTCGACGGTGGTGATCGCCGGATCCGTCCCGGTCGGGTTCGGCAGGAATTCACTGATGTGCACGGTCGACATTTTTTCCACTCTTGTTGGCGCGGAGACAAAAAAAGACCGCGGGGAGACGCTGCTCTCCCGCGGTCCTGGTGGCTTACCGGGTCATGGGGCGGATCAGATCAGGACATCCGCCTCCGCCGCGGCCATGGACTCCTCGTCCGACTGCGGCTGGACAACGAACTGGCTGGCGATGAAGGGCTCGGACTCCAGGACCGAGGCCGGGTACTCGGCGATCTGCTCCTGGTCGTAGGGCTCGATGCCGAAGGTGGTCACGGTCAGCGCCTGGGTCTCCGGGTCGATGTCGAACTCGGTCCAGCCGAAGGTGAAGGCCGAGACGTAGTCGCCGGCGATCAGCTCGGCGTCGATCAGCCCCTCGGCCTGGGGCAGGTTGTTGTCGAGCCCCAGCGGGTCGAGCCCGGCCGGGATCAGCGCCAGGTCGTTGAGCGCGTCCTCGAGGAAGTCGTCCCGGTCGTCGACCACGTCGTCGAGGTCGGGCGCCGTCGGCAGGGTCTCGATGAAGGCCAGCTCCTCGTCGCTGAGCAGGTCCGCGGCGGCGGCGAACATGACGATCACATCGCCGGTCGGCTCGTCGAAGGCGACCGAGCCGGTGGTGACCTCGAAGGCGCTGGAGGCGAGCTGCGGCCCGGCGATGCCGAGCGGGTCGTCCGGATCCTGGTAGGTCAGGTTGTTCACGAAGGTGGCGTGGACGTCCGCCGCCACGAAGACGACGTTGTCGATGCCCTCGTCCTCGATGAACTTGAGCAGTTCCGACCGCTCGGCGGCGTAGCCTTCCCAGGCGTCGGCGTTGAACAGGCCGATGTTCTGGATCGGCTCGGGCGTGGCGACGAACTTCCAGGTGACGCCGGCCTCCTCGGCGGCCAGCAGCTCCGCCTTCAGCATCTCGAACTGCAGCTCGCCCAGGATCGACCGGCTGTCGTCGCCCAGGCTGGCATCCAGGAAGGCCGGAATGGTCGACGGATCGGTCGGGTCCGTGCCCGGCAGCTGGATGTCGCGGAAGCTGCGCTGGTCGAGCACGATGAACTGGGCGTCCGAGCCGTAGTTCTGGCTGCGGAACAGGTCCGGCTCGCCGTCGAACAGATCGTTGTCCGGCGCGTCGAAGACGGTGTCCTCGAGCGGGTTGTACTCGAAGAAGGCGTCGAGCCCGTTCTCGTAGAGGGTGCTGTCGTTGACGAGCTCGCCGGGCGCGCCGCCGAACTCGAACCCGAGATCGGTCAGGCCCTGCTCCTCGATGGTGGCGCCGCCGGCGAAGTCGTTGGTCACCTCGTGGTCGTCGATGGTGGCGAACACCGGGGTCGAGGCGCGCACCTCGGCCCAGTAGTTCTCGCCGAGCCGCTCGGAGTACACCTCCTCGTGCTTGACGCGGAACTCCTCGAGGGTCTGGGCCTGTGGCGCGGGGCCAGCCGGCGACTGGAAGTCGGCATAGATCGTGTCGCCGTGCAGCAGGAAGAAGTCGAGATCGGCCTCGGCGACGTCGGCGATGGCGGGGTACGGGCTGAGCTCGCCGCGCCAGTCGCCCGACACGCCGAAGGTCAGGCCCTCGGTGCTGCCGAGCTCGGCCGGCGTCTCGAAGGTGCCCGCGCTGGTGTTGCCGGCGGCGTCGGTCGCCCGGAAGAAGAACTCGGTGCCGGCGGTCAGGCCCGCGGCCGTGACCTTGGCCGGGACCAGCGGGTCGTCGACCTCGACCTCGAAGGTCTCGACGTCGCTTGTGAAGGTCGGGTCGGTCGACAGCTCGAAGGTCAGGGTGCCGGCCTCGGCCGCCCGCGCCCACAGCACCGCCGTCTCCTGGCTGACGTCGCCGGACGCCACGCCGTTCGGCAGCGTGCCGGCCGCGACAAAGCCTTCATTGGGCAGGCCCGGGGTGTCGTCCACCCCGAAGGTGAGGTCGCCGATGGCGAACGGACCGTCGCCGTCCACGCTGCGGAAGGCATGGCCCGGCACCAGGTCGCCGTCCGGGCCCACCACCGTGTCGCTGTACACCTGGTCGCCCTCGCCGGGGCCGACGAGCGCGAGGGAGTCGAGCACCTCGTCCCACGGCGCGGTCTCAGGGGTGCCATCGTCGTCGGTGTCGAGATCGTCGCCGACCGCGCCGGTGAAGCCGGACACCAGCAGGTGGGTGACGTTGTCCTCGTTCTCGAAGTTGAGCTCGGTGGTGAGATCCACCGTCAGCGGCAGGATGAAGGCGTCCGGCGTCTCGGCCGCCAGGAAGAAGCCGTCCTCGGGGATGGCGAGGCCGTCCAGGCCGACCGCCTCCTCGATGACGCCGCTGCCCGCCTCCTCGCTGTCGCCGATCACCAGGTAGGTCAGGCCGTCAAGCGACGCCCCGGCCGCGCCGGTCAGCTCGAGATACTCGTTGAGATCCTCGCCCGGCTGGTCAATGCGCAGCTCGTTGATGGTCACGCCGGCCGGCGCCGGGTCGGTCGGCTCGACCGGGTCGGTCGGGACGATCGGGTCGGCCATGTCGATGGCGAAGAGCGTCGTGGTGCCGCTGACCTCGTTGGCCACGGCCAGCAGGGGCGCGCCGGTCGGGCTGTCCTCGGCGGCGATGAAGGTCAGCCCCTCCGGGCCGAGGTCGCCGGCATCGCCCTCGCCCGGCTCGACCGTGAAGTCGCGGTTGTTGACGTAGTCGACGAACGTGGCCGCCGCAGGGTCGGTCACGTTGTAGACCACGATGCCGCCGATGCGCTCGAGGCCGATGAAGGCGAAGGTCTCGCCCTCGATGGTGCCGACGGCCACCCCCTCCGGCTCCGGTCCGGCGTCGGGCGAGCGGTCGTCGAAGTCGTTGTTGTCGTTGTCGGCGTTGAAGAACTCGGGGAACTCCTCGGCCGTGATCTGCTCGAAGTCGTCGCCGCTGTCGAACACCAGGGTGCCGGCGGCGTCCCAGATCGAGAACGAGCGCGAGCCGAACGAGAAAATCTCCTCGAACAGCCCGTCACCGTCGATGTCGCCGTCGATCGAGGAGACCTCCAGCTCGCCCAGGTCGGCCGGATCCTGCAGCGCGGCGGCGTCCGGGAACACCTCGGGGTCGAGCGGCAGGTCGGCGGCCTCGACGTCCTCGTCGCGGGTGTCGCCCTCGTTGGCGGTCACGAAGTAGGTCGCGCCATCGCCGCCCACATAGGCGGCGATGCCGTCCGGCTGGCGCAGGCCGAAGATCGGCGCCGGGTCGATGGCGATGGCGCCGTCCTCGTTGCTGGTGTCGAGCCCATTGCCCTCAAGGCTGTGGTCGAGCGCGCCCAGCGGCACGATGTCGGTGATCTCGCCGGCGACGAGGTCGAGCACGCCGATTGCGTTGTTCTCCTGGAGCACGACGAAGGCGAAGCTGCCGTCCGGCGCGACCGCGATGAACTCGGGCTCGACATCCTCCGACACCGTCTTGTCGGGGAAGATGCGCACGCCGGCCGCGCGCAGCGCCTCCTCCTGGCCGTCGAAGGCCTCGAAGCCGGCCTCCGTGACGGTGGCCTCGATCAGCCCGCCGGACAGGTCGATGATGCTGACCGAGCCGGGCGGGTCGATGCCGTCATCGGGCTCGCCCTCGTTGGCGACCAGCAGGGTGGTGCCGTCCGGGGTGAAGCTGACGCTGTCCGGCAGCACGCCGGCCTCGACACTGCCCAGGAAGACGCCGCCGGCGGTGAAGAAGGCGACCTGGCCGTTGGCGGTCGCGGTCTCGGACTCGATGGCGGCGGCGACCAGGCCGCCCGACACCGCCACGCTGTTGATGCCGCCGAAATCCTCGAGGAACGACAGGTCGATGCTGTCGACCAGCGTCGGCGTCGTCGGGTCGGCGATGTCCAGGATGTCGATCGTGTCGGTGAAGCCGTTGGTCAGGAACAGCCGGTCCGACAGCGGATCGAACGCGGCGATCTCGGTGGCGCCCTCGTCGAACACGCCGGAGTCGAAGGTGCCGAGGGGCGTCAGCGCCACCGAGGCGACCGGCCCGCCGGGATCGTCCGGATCGTCGAGCGTCGCAACCTCGATGGTCTCGTCGTCGAAGGCGAGCAGCTCGACCCCGGTCAGGGTCGTGGTGCCGTCGGCGCCGGTGACCAGCACGCCTCCGTCAGCCGTCTCAATGGTGAAGTCGGCGACGACGCCGGCGAAGATCGCGGTGTCGGTGCCCGCGCCGCCGATCAGGATATCGTCGCCGCCGTTGCCCTCGAGCGTGTCGTCGCCGGCCAGGCCCATGAGGGTGTTGGCTCCGGCGTCGCCCGCCAGGACGTCATCGAATGCGCTGCCGGTCAGGTTCTCGATGCCGGCCAGCGTGTCCGGCGCGTCGATGAAGGCGAGGTCGCCGTCCACCGTGAAGGCCAGGAACAGGTTGGTCTGGGCCGGCGGGTTGAAGTTGTTGTCGGCGACCAGCACCAGGGTCTGTTGCCCGTCGATCTCCGGGCCGAAGCTGATGCCCTCGATGTTGTCGAGCGGCACGCCCAGCTCGCCCAGGTCGGCCAGCAGCGTCTTGGGCATGGCCGTGACGTCCTCGCCCTCGATGCTGTCGAGGTCGTCGACGTCGGTGGCGCCGTCCGTCGTGGTCAGGAACAGCTTGATCGTGTTGCCGACGCCCTCGGCGAAGGAGCGCTCGAGCGCGAGAAAGGTGGTCTCGTCGACCGCCAGCAGCTCGACCAGGCCGTTGTCGGCGAAGCCGTCCGCCGGGTCGGGGGCGACCGGGATCGGCTCGACCTCGTAGATGAACTGGGCGGCCACGTCACCGGACGCCACGTCGTATTGGATCACCCGGCTCGGACTGCCCTCCTCCAGGGTGGCAATCGGGCCGTCCTGGATGAGCGCGTTCTCGGTGGCGGAGAAGGCGGTGTCGCCGCTCGGCGTCAGGGTCAGGCTTTCCAGCGCCAGGTTGTCCTGGATGCCGCTCGATCCGTCCGCCGTCGGCACCAGCTGCGCGGGCAGTTCGAACTCGCGGATGAACGCGCCGGCCACCGTCATCTCACGGACGAAGGGGTCGATCAGCGCGTCGGCGTCGCCCTCGCTGGTGAACAGGAGCGTTCCCGTCTCCGGGTCCAGCCGGATCGACTCGGCATCGATGGTGCCGGGCGCGAAGGCGGCGTCGTCGGTGTCGAGGATCGTCGTGGCGGCGTTGAAGGTCACGCCGTCGAAGCCGTCGGCGTCGAGGTCGAGCGACAGATTGTAGAAGCGGGCGAGATTGGTCTCGGACTGATCGTCGCTGATGGCGAAATAGGTGCCGCTCGCCGGATCGAGCTCGATGCCGGACAGGCCGCCGATCTCGGTGCCGCCGAAGATGGTGCCGGTCGGCACCTCCTGGCTGCCGATGAAGCCGAGGGAGGCCGGAGCCTCGAGCGAGGTCGCCGTGCCGTCGACCAGGCTGGCGGAGACGCCGGCCGGCGCATCGGCGAAGGACGCGGTGTCGACGTCCGCGTTGCCGACCAGCATGTCGGAGCCGGGGCCGCCGGTGAGCTCGTCGTCGCCGGCGTTGCCGACCAGCATGTCGGCCCCCGGGCCGCCGATCAGCGTGTCCGCGCCGTCGCCGCCGGCCAGCGTGTCGTCGTCCGCGCCGCCGTCGATGGTGTCGTCGCCGCCCAGGCCGGACGCGACATCGTCGCCGCCGAGCGCGTCGATGGTGTCGGCCTCGTCGGTGCCGACGAGAAGATCGGCGTCCTCGGTGCCCTTGATGGTCTCGTCCATGGTGTGCCCGTCCCCGCTCTGCTCATCACTGGTTGGACCGACACCGCCGGTGGCGCCGATGGCCGGGCGCACAGAGGCCCGTCCGGCAGCCGAGGGGCTGCCGGTCCCAAGCTACCGCCGATGTCGAGGGGGCGCGGGAAAGCGCCCCGGCATCATCCGCCGGAATGGGGCGGTACGGCCGGCCCTCCCTTCGTCCGTCCGGATGACGGGGGCGGTCTTTACCAAAGGAACATGTCACTTTTGGCGGCGGTACCCGTGAGGTCGGCAAAACTTTTGTCTGCCCGCAGCCGGGGACCCGGGAGCCGGCCGCCGTCCCGGGGCGGACCCGCGGGCCGGGCGCCGCGCTCCGGGCCGAGGCGTGAGCCACCGGGCTTGCCCCAAAAGAAAGGGGCCCGACGCATCGGGCCCCAGGGTTCCGCCATGAGAGCCGTCCGGCTCCCATGGCGGCGCGTGCCGCGCCTCCCGGAGGCGCGGTCCTCAGGCGACCAGCGCCTCCTCGCCCAGGATGACCGTGGCCAGGATAGGCTCGTGATCGGCGGCCCGGTCGGGGGTGTCCGGGAACTCCGCGGTGACGTGCACCACGTCGAACTCGGTGCCGGAGAACGGCTCCTCCCCGGTGAACAGGCTCTCGGTGACGAACACGTGGTCGAGCGGCGTGGCGTTGCCGTTCGAGAAGACGAAGCTGTACTGCTCGGTCTCCTCCAGCGTGTCGGTCAGGTTGAACAGTACCTGCTCGCCGCCGTCGACCGTGCCCTCGGTGAAGGCGTCCCACTCCTCGTAGTCGAAGCCGTTCCAGTCGCCGAGGGCGATGACGTTCGCCTCCGGATCCTCGGCCAGGATGGCGTCGACGAACGCGTTGACCTCGGCGCCCTGATCGCTGCGGGTGTCGGAGCCCGAGCGGATCACCGGCTGGATGTTGCCGAAATCCTCGATGCCGCCGGCCGTGTTGTGCACGTTGATCAGGGTGACCGTGTCGCCGTTGAACTCGAACTCGGCGACCAGCGGGATCCGGCTGAAGGCGAAGTTGCCGCCGCCGGCCTGCTGGACCTCCGGATCGGTGCCCGGCTCCAGGCTGTCCTCGACCAGCGAGACCCGATCGGGGTTGTAGAGATAGGCGGTGCGAATGTTGCCGCCCGGCTCGCCCCCGTTGGTGTCGTCGCCGATGAAGGGGTTGTCGACGAAGGAGTACTCAGGGCCCCCGGCCTCGACCACCGCGTCGACCAGCGTCTGCAGGGTGACGTCGGCCGCCACGACATCCGAGTCCGCGGGGGACACGGCGCCGTCATTGTCCTGGATCTCCTGCAGGGCAATGATGTCGGGGGTGTTCAGGTTGTTGACGATGTCGTCGGCGATGCTGGCGAAGCGGCCGTCGGCGAGGTCCGCGTTGCCCGGCTCGTCCTCGTCGTTCGGATCGAGGTTGAGCACGTTCCACGCCGCGATGAGCAGGGTGTCCGCGTCACCGGCCAGCTCGGTGCTCTCCTCCGGGAAGTCCGCCAGGGTGACCGTGGGCACCTCGGTCGGGGCCAGGAAGAAGACATCGCCGCTGTAGC
The DNA here is from genome assembly GCA_964613585.1 of uncultured Mycobacteriaceae bacterium. GTDB lineage: Bacteria > Pseudomonadota > Alphaproteobacteria > DSM-16000 > Inquilinaceae > CAZTHL01. Next base: position 29,047 of record CAZTHL010000041.1, read on the forward strand.
TCAGGATGCCGGTGACGTCGCCGAGCGACGAGGTCTGCGGGATCGTCGTGTCGAAGTCGCCCAGATCGACCAGCGCGTCGTCGAAGGAGACCTCGATCCGCTCCGGATTGACGTCGGCGGTGAAGATGTCGTCGTCGCCGACGCCGATGGTCGTGCCGCCGCGCGGGTTCAGGCTGTCCGAGGCCGCCCCGCCGTCGACGACAACGATGATCTCGTCATCATTGAAGGTGAACCCCGGCCCGCCCGGAGGCGCGGAGGAGGAGACCGCCACCGCGTCATTGAGGGTGACCAGCATGCCCTCCAGGCTCTCGTAGAAGTCGATTCCGTCCTCCTCGGGATCGAAGTCGGTGTTGCCCTCCTCCGGGATGTTGAGGTTGACCGGACCGCCGGCGGCGACGAACTCGGCCCCCGTCGGCAGCGGCTCGCTCAGGACATCGACGTTGAACTCGTCGGGGCTGACCACGAACTCGTTGGGCACCGTCAGGCCGTCACCGCCGATGAGCGTCGGGGCCGGCAGCGCCGCGCTCTCCGCCGTGACGGTGATGGTGGCCCCGTCGATATCGGCCAGGATCTCGGTCAGACCGAGGCCGCCCGAGACGAACTCCTCGACGACGCCGGTGACCTCGACCGCGTTGCCGATGGCCACCGTCGGCTCCTCGTCGGTGAAGACGAAGATGGCCTCCGAGGTGAGCGGATCGCCGTCGCCCACCGGGTCCTGGATGAAGAACCCGTTGCCGTCGACCGCCGTCACCACGCCGCTCGTGGTGACCGCGTCGCCGTCAAACAGGGAGACGTGGCCCGGCCCCTGGATCTCGGCGATGGTCGCCGCGACCGGGTCGGTGAGCTCGATGACCGGATCGTTGGCCTCGCCCGGGGTGTCGTCGACGCCCAGGGTGAACGAGCCGATCTCGAAGGGGCCGTCGCCGTCCGGCACCCGGAACACCTGGCCCGGCAAGAAGTCGCCGTCCGGCCCGACGATGGTGTCGCTGAACAGCGGCCCCAGCGGATCGGCGTTGGCGTTGAACAGGCCGACGGAGTCGACCACGGCCTCCCACGGCTCGACATCGAGGACGCCGTCATTGTCGGTGTCGAGGTCGTCCCCATCCATGCCGGTGAAGCCGTCGACCACCAGATGGGTGACGTTGTCGTCGTTCTCGAAGTTGAGCAGGCCGGACGGGCCGACCAGATCGAAGGCGGCGACGAAGGAGCTGCTGTCCTCGCCGGCGGCGAAGAAGCCGTCCTCGGGGATGATCTGGCCGTCCAGCGGCACGACCGCCTCGACGACCCCCGCAAAGTCGTCACCGGCATCGCCGAGGACGATGTAGGTCAGGCCATCGAGCGGCAGGCCCGGCTCGCCGGCGAGCTCGAAGAACTCGTCGGTGTCGCCGCCCGGCTGGTTGACGCGCAGCTCGTTGATGCTGACCGCCGGAGTGGTCTCGACATTCGGCGCGCCCGGGGTGTCGAGGCCGCCGTCCTCCGGGAAGTCCGGAGCGTCGGTCTCCTCCTCGGCCACGAAGATGCCGAGCGCCGGGTCGAGGAAGATGTGGCCCGGCACGTCCCCGCTCGGCGCCGTCACCAGCGTCTCGCTGTAGGCGAAGTCCTCCTCGGCGGCCCCGAACAGGGCGACCGAGTCGATGACCTCCTCCCACGGCTCGACATCAATGACGCCGTCGTCGTCGGTGTCGACGTCGGTGACATCGACGGTGCCGGTGAAGCCGCTGACCAGGAAGTGGGTGACGGTGTCGTCGTTCTCGAAGTCGAGCAGGCCGCCCGGCGAGCCGCCCGGCCCGACCAGATCGTACACCTCGTCGCCCAGGACACCGCCTTCCTCGCCGGCCGCGAACAGGCCGTCCTCGGCGATGACCTGGCCGGAGAGATCGACCACGGCCTCGATGTTGCCGACGCCGCCTTCGCCGCCGTCGCCGACGACGATGTAGGTCAGGCCGGTCAGCGAGGTGCCGGGCTCGCCCAGCAGCTCGAAGTACTCATCGGTGTCGCCGCCCGGCTGATCCTGCCGGATCTCGTTGATCAGGATCGCCCCCTCCGGAAGGTCGACCGGTGGCGGGGCGAACGGATCGACGAGCGCGTCGTCGAACTGCAGGAGCTCGACGCCGAGCGCGGTGGTGGCGTCACCCGCCGCGTCGGTGACGGTGATGACCCCGCTGGCCTCGTCCGCCTCGACCGTGAAGTCGGCCTCGAGACCGGCGAGGACCGCGGTATCCATGCCGTCGCCGCCGAACAGGGTGTCGGCGCCGGACCCGCCAACCAGGGTGTCATCGCCGGCCATGCCGACCAAAGTGTCATCGCCCTCGCCGCCGTCGAGGACATTGGCCTCGTCGTCGCCGACCAGCACATCGGGCAAGGACGCCCCGGTCAGGTTCTCGATGTTGGCCAGCGTGTCGATGACCGTGCCGCCCGGGGTGACATAGGCAGCCGCCCCGTCGACCAGGCTCGCCGCGATGGCGAAGCCGAGATCGCTGAAGTCGGCCGTGTCGATGCCGTCGTCGCCGTCGAGGGTGTCGCTGCCGCCACCGCCGATCAGCAGGTCGTCGCCGAGCCCGCCGAGGAGGGTGTCGGAGCCGGCCCCGCCCATGAGAGTGTCATCGCCCTCGACGCCGTCGAGGACGTTGGCCCCGGCGTCGCCGGTCAGGCTGTCGTCGCCGACCGAGCCGGTCAGGTTCTCGATGCCGCTCAAGCTGTCGGTCACCGTCACCTCCGGCGCCGGCATGTAGCTTGCCGTGCCCTCGGTCAGGTCCGCCGTCACCCCGTCGACGTCGAGGTCGCTGAAGGTCGCGGTGTCGATGCCGTCCCCACCATCCACGGTGTCGCTGCCGCCGGAGCCCGCCAGCAGGTCGTCGCCGGCGCCACCCAGGAGGGTGTCGTCGCCGCCGCGGCCCTGCAGGATGTCGTCGCCGTCGCCGCCCTCGATCAGGTTGGCTTCGCCGTCGCCGATCAGGGTGTCGGCGAAGGCCGTGCCGCTCAGGTTCTCGATCCCGACCAGGGTGTCGGTATCAACCGCCGGGCTGTCCTCGGCCCCGGCGTCGCTGAAGAACAGAAGCTGGCCGCCCTCGGTGATCTCGTCCTCCTGGATCGGCCCGGTCTCCAGCGTGTGCGCCTGAACCGTGGTCGTCGCCAGCGTGCCCGGCGCCTCGTCGAACAGGGTCGACACGTCGAGCACGCCCGAGGTCTCCCATTCGCCCAGGTCCGCGACATCGGTGTCGAACGCGCCGACCGGCAGCTCCGCCAGCCGGTTCACCTGGCCGACCCGCTCGATGAGCGCGTTGCCGTTCTCGTCGAACGAGGTCGGGTCGACCGCCACGATCGAGGCTTCGGTGTCCAGCGCCGCGTTGTCCGCCGGATCGCCGAACTCGAACGGGAACGCCTCGTCCTCCTGCACGTAGATCCGGCCGTCGTCCGCCCAGTCCAGATTGTCCGGGTTGCGCAGCTGGGTGGCCGGGTCGCTGTCGCCGTCGTAGATCACCGTGATCGTCGAGGAGACGCCCTCCTCGCCGAACTCGAACGCCTGGGTCAGCAGACCGCCGGCGTTGTCGAACGGCGCCTCGTCCGGCGGGTTGCCGTCGGCCGTGTCGAAGGCGATCGCCCGGCCGCCGTTCTCGCCGCCGGTCGGGTCGATCACCACCCCGCCGTTGAAGATCGACCCGGTGGTGTCGAACACCATCTCCGTGCCGTCCTCGGGG
>CAZTHL010000042.1:0-32554 GCA_964613585.1 uncultured Mycobacteriaceae bacterium
GCGCCCCCGCCGCCCGCCCCCTCCCCCCCCTCTTTCCCCTCCCCCGCGCCCGCACCCGCACCGGCCGGCGAGCAGCTCGCGGCGCTTGGTCGCGGGGTGCGGGCGGCTGCCGGGCACGGCGCGGATGGCGCCGAGGCGCTCACCGGCGGCGCCGGCGCGCCGCGCGACCGGCAGGAGCTGCGCTTTCTGGCCCTTCCCGAGCGCGGGGCCGGCCCCGCCGAGGGGCTGGCCCTGCATGCCGCGCGCGCCGCGGAGGTCGGCACGGCCCCGGACGCGACCGCGGCCCCGTCCGGCGAGGCGCGCGCGCCCGGAACGGCGGACGGCGCTCCCCCGTGGCCGGCCGCGCCCGGCAACACGGCGCCCGGCTATCTGGGCACGCCGTCGCCCGTGCCCCTCGAGCAGGTGCCCGAGGCGATGCGGCAGGCGCTCGACCGGTATCGCCGCGCCCAGGCGGCGTCCTGACCGGCGCTGCCGATTGCGTCCCGCCGCAGCACGGCCTATCCGTGACCGGACCCGGACGGTACCGGGTCGGTGGAGGCCCCAAGTCCATGGATTTTCTGGTCGCGCCCGACGGCTGGCTGACCGCGCCCGATGGGCGCCGCCATCGATGCGCGCTCGGCCGGGGCGGCGTACGGGCGGACAAGCGGGAGGGCGACGGCGCCACCCCGGCCGGACGCCTCGCGCTGCGGCGGGTGCTCTGGCGGCCGGACCGCGTGCCCGCGCCGGCCACCGGGCTGCCCGGGCGGCCGCTCGGGCGCGCCGACGGCTGGTGCGACGACCCGGACGACCTGCGCTACAACCACCTGGTCCGCCGGCCCTGCACGGCGCGACACGAGGCTCTCTGGCGGGACGACGGCCTGTACGATGTCCTGGCCGTGCTCGGCCACAACGACGACCCGGTGAGACGCGGCGCCGGCAGCGCGATCTTCCTGCACGTGGCCGCGCCCGGCTATGCCGCGACCGCCGGCTGCGTCGCCCTGGCGCTCACCGATCTGCTGGTGGTCCTGTCGCGGTGCGACCGCGCGACCGGGGTCGTCGTGCGCGCCGGGCCGTGACCCCTCGGCCGATTTCGCCCGCGGCGGAAATGCTTTACAGGAGCGGAACTGCGCTCGCGCAGGGCGCCGCGGCGCCCGCGCCAGCGATCCCCGTGACCATCGCCGCCTGCTCCACGCCATGCCCGAGCTGCCCGAGGTCGAGACGGTCTGCCGCGGTCTCGCGGCCAAGCTGGAAGGACGCCGTCTCGCCCGGGTCGTGCAGCGCCGGCCGGACCTGCGCTTTCCCCTGCCGGAGCGCCTCGCCGAGCGGCTGACCGGTCGGCGGGTGGAGAGCATCGCCCGGCGCGGCAAGTACATCCTCGTGCATCTCGACGACGGGATGGTGCTGCTGGCGCATCTGGGCATGTCCGGCCGGCTCGTGATCAGCCCGGCGCCGGCGCCGCCCGCCCGCTTCGCGCCGTCACGGCACGACCATGTCATCCTGGAGACCGAGGACGGCTCGGTCGTCGCCTTCAACGATGCCCGGCGCTTCGGCATGATGGACCTGACGCCGGCGCGCCAGCTCGGCGAGCACCGGCTGCTGGCCGGCCTCGGCCCCGAGCCGCTCGCGGACGGCTTCGACGGCACGGTGCTCGCCCGCGGCCTGGCGGGCCGGCTGACCCCGATCAAGGCGGCGCTGCTCGACCAGCGGGTCGTCGCCGGGCTCGGGAACATCTATGTCAGTGAGGCCTTATTCGCTGCACGCCTCTCGCCGCGTCGGCTGGCAGGCAGCGTGAGCGGCCGTCGGGCCGGGCGACTGGCCACGGCCATCCGCGAGGTGCTGTCGAGGGCCATCGCCGCGGGTGGCTCGTCGCTCCGGGACTATGTTCAGGCAAGCGGCGAGCTCGGCTACTTCCAGCATGCCTGGGCGGTGTACGACCGCGAGGGCGAGCGCTGTCCCGGCTGCACCTGCAACCCGGCGGCGACGGGCGGGATCCGCCGGATCGTGCAGAGCAATCGGAGCACTTTCTATTGCCCGGTGCGCCAGCGCTGATGATAAGTCAGGCCCTCTGCCGGAGGCCCGGCCCGCGGCGCCGTCCAGACGAGCACCGGCAGGGAACAGAATAGGGACACCCGGACCATGGCCTACCAGAACATCATCCTCGAGATCCGCGACAAGGTCGGGCTGATCACGCTGAACCGGCCGAAGGCGTTGAACGCCTTGAACGACGCGCTGATCACCGATTTGCAGCACGCGCTCGACGCGCTGGAGGCCGACGAGTCGGTCGGCGCCATCGTGCTGACCGGCTCGGAGAAGGCGTTTGCCGCCGGCGCCGACATCAAGGAGATGGCGAGCCAGTCGTTCATGGACGTGTATCTGGGCGACTTCATCCGGAAATGGCACCGCGTCGCGGCCTGCCGCAAGCCGGTGATCGCGGCGGTGGCCGGCTACGCGCTCGGCGGCGGCTGCGAGCTGGCCATGATGTGCGACTTCATCCTGGCCGCGGAGAACGCCAAGTTCGGGCAGCCGGAGATCACCATCGGCACGATCCCCGGGGCCGGCGGCACGCAGCGCCTGACCCGGCTGGTCGGCAAGTCCAAGGCCATGGAGATGTGCCTGACCGGGCGGATGATGGACGCGCAGGAGGCCGAGCGGGCCGGGCTGGTGAGCCGCGTCGTGCCGACCGGTGAACTGGTCGACGAGGCCATGAAGGTCGCCGACCGGATCGCCGGCATGTCCCGGCCGATGGCGATGATGGCCAAGGAGGCGGTGAACCGGTCCTACGAGATGCCGCTGTCGGAGTCGCTGCTGTTCGAGCGCCGGCTGTTCCATGCCACCTTCGCCAGCGAGGATCAGAAGGAGGGCATGAGCGCCTTCACGGACAAGCGGCAGCCGGACTTCAAGAACCGTTGACGTCGTGCAGGCGGCCGCCCGTCGTCGCGGGACTGGCGGAAGCGTCCACTGTACCCAATATCGCGGATCTCGGGTCGCGGGTCGACGGCGGCGGGTCTGACCATCGGCGGTCGGCACCGTTGGGTTGACCGACGATCTGAAGGCGCCCTATAACCGCGGCCCATTCCTCCGGACGTGGCCTACTAAGGATTCCTGAATGGCGAATAACCCGCAGGCGCGCAAGCGCATCCGTCAGACTGCCCGGCGCACCGAGATCAATCGTAACCGGGTCAGCCGGATTCGCACCTTCGTAAAGCAGGTCGAGCTGGCGATCGCCCGCGGCGACAAGGCGGAGGCCGAGGCGGCCTTTCGTGCCGCGCAGCCGGAGCTGCATCGGGGAGTCAGCAAGGGCGTGCTGCATCGCAATACTGTCGCGCGAAAGCTGTCGAGGCTGTCCTCTCGGATCAAGTCCTTGTAGGCGTAGCGGTCTTGTCTTGGTGTGCCGGCGGATCGTCTATTGCTTGAGTCAAGATCAAATGCTGCTGGCAGGGCGACGCTTGGCGCCATGACCTCTTCTCTTGAATTCGAATCGCCGAATCGCGTCATGAGCGCTTCGAAGTAAAAGGACTATGATGCCTCTCCTTTCTTGACCAGAGTCGCCGGATCGATGTTTGCTTTTTTGTTATGGTCTTGATTTGTTCTGTTGCGGCGTCCCCTCCGGCCGTTTATCTTTAATGACCGAGAAGTTGCAGCAAAAAAGGAACGGGAGGTTTAGTGCCCGTCCGGCGGCGTTCTGCCGGCGACCAGCCCGCGATGTATAGAGTTGTACGCGGGCGCATCCATGCCGCTCATTGGCGGCAGAATTATTTGACAATTGTAGATGGGATGCTGGGCGGGGCGCTGAATCCTCGGCGAGGAAGGGTTTTCGTTTGGATGGGCGAGCGCTTTGACAGTTTCGTGAGTTGCCAAGATCTCTCGGTTTTATTAACCCTTGGTCAACACAGAGGCAGAGAGGGGCGCGCCGGGGGTGCCCGAGATGCGGACACGGCGGGAGGCTGAATCGATGCACAAGGGGGCCGAGATACTCGACCATCACGAGGTGTCGTCGGAGCTCGGCATCGATCAGCAGTGGGCGCGCGTCCGCGGTCGGCTGCGCCAGGAGGTGGGCGAGGCGGCCTACAAGAGCTGGTTGAAGCCGTTGACCCTGGCCGAGGTCGATGATGGCGAGGTCCGTCTTGCCGTGCCGACGCGCTTCATGCGCGACTGGGTGAGGACGCATTTCGGCGAGCGGATTCGCAGCCTGTGGGCGCAGGAGAACGCGCTGATCCAATCTGTCGACCTGATCGTGGCGGCCGTGCCGGCCGCGGTGGCGGACCCCGAGGCGGAGGCGGCCGATCCGGCCGACGACCCGGCCCGCGACGAAGGCTTGGACGAGGAGGCGCACGTGGCGAACGAGGTGCCCGCCGGCGACCATGATCCGGTGACGCAGTTCGCCGCGCCGCTCGATCCGCGATTCACCTTCGACGACTTCGTGGTCGGCCGGCCGAACGAGCTGGCCCACGCCGCGGCGCGTCGGGTGGCGGACGCCATCGAGGTCACGTTCAACCCGCTGTTCCTGTACGGCGGGGTCGGCCTCGGCAAGACGCACCTGATGCATGCCATCGCCTGGCACATCCGCACGAAGTACCCGAAGCGGCGCGTCCTCTACCTGTCCGCCGAGAAGTTCATGTACCAGTTCATCCGGGCGGTTCGGTACAAGAACACCATGAGCTTCAAGGAGCTGTTCCGCTCCGTCGACCTCTTGATGATCGACGACGTCCAGTTCATCGGCGGCAAGGAATCGACGCAGGAGGAGTTCTTTCACACCTTCAACGCGCTGGTGGACCAGAATCGCCAAGTCGTGGTGTCCGCCGACAAGTCGCCCTCGGATCTCGAGGAGATGGAGGAGCGGCTGCGCTCGCGCCTCGGCTGGGGGCTGGTCGCGGACATCCATCCCACCACCTACGAGCTGCGGCTGGGCATACTGCAGGCCAAGGCCGAGCGCCAGAAGGTGGCGGTGCCTCAAAAGGTGCTCGAGTACCTCGCCCACAAGATCACCGCCAATGTGCGCGAGCTCGAGGGGGCGATGAACCGGATCGTGGCCCATGCCGAGCTGGTCGGACGGCCGGTGACGCTGGAGAGCACGCAGGAGCTGCTGCACGATCTTCTGCGCGCCAACGACCGGCGCATCACCATCGACGAGATCCAGAAGAAGGTGGCCGAGCACTTCAACGTGAAGGTCGCCGACATGCATTCAGCCCGGCGCGCCCGGTCGGTCGCCCGGCCCCGGCAGGTCGCCATGTACCTGGCCAAGCAGCTGACCGCGCGCTCGCTGCCGGAGATCGGCCGCAAGTTCGGCGGCCGCGATCACACCACCGTGATGCACGCCGTGCGCAAGGTCGAGGACCTGTGCCAGGCGGACCGCTCCTTCGCCGAGGACGTCGAACTGCTGCGCCGCATGCTCCAGACCTGAGCCGGCCCGGCCCGGCCCGGATCTCCCTTGCCCGGCGTCGCGCACGCGGCGCAGCGGCGCCGGCGCCGATCGCGGCTCAGGCGGCGGTGTCCCGATCGGCCGAGGACGGCGGGCTCGCCGGCACGATCTCGGCGAGCGCCTCGTAGTCCCCGGACCGGAACTCCGACACCATCCGCGCCACCTCGTCCTGGCGGCGGCCCAGCATCATCAGCATGGCGGAGCCGAGCTGCAGGCTGGACTCGAGCGTCTCCGGCACCGCCAGGGTGGCGCCGGCCGCCTCGAGCCGGGTCGAGTTGGAGCGGTCGCGGGCCCGGGCCAGGATGGTCAGCTCCGGATGCTCCGCCCGCAGCATGTGCGCGATCCGCTCCGCCGTGCGCGGCTGATCGATGGTGATGACGACGGCCCGGGCGTTGCCGACGCCGGCCGCGCGCAGCACCTCGGGATGGCTGGCGTCGCCGTAGAACACTTGGCTGCCGGCGGCGCGCGCCTTGGAGACACGGCCCGGATCCAGGTCGAGGGCGAGGTGCGGAACGCCCTGGGCGGCCAGGACACGGGCCACCGTCTGCCCGACCCGCCCGAATCCGGCGACCACGACATGGTCGCTGAGATCGGCGGCCTCGCCGGCCAGCGCCTCCAGCCGCGACTCCTCGCGCTGCTCCAGGACCGCGGCGACTGCCCGGCTCGACCGCTTGGCAAGCATGGCCAGGAACGGGGTGAGCGCCATGGAGATCGCGACGACGACGATGAGCGTCTGGCCGGTGTCCGCCGGCATGATGCCTTCGTCCATCGCCAGCCCGAGGATGACGAAGGCGAACTCGCCACCCTGGGCCAGGATCATGGCCAGGCGCACGCTCATCGGCAGGCTGAGGCGGAAGGCCTGGGCCACGGCGAACAGGATGGCGGCCTTGACCGCCAGCAGCCCGGCGACGAGGCCCAGCACCGGCAGCGCCTGATCGATCAGCAGCTCGGGATTGACCATCATGCCGACGGTCATGAAGAAGAACCCCAGCAGGATCCCGCGGAACGGGCTGATGTCCGCCTCCACCTGATGGCGGAACTCCGAGCCGGCCAGCACCAGCCCGGCCAGGAACGCGCCGAGCGCCATGGACAGGCCGACCTGCTGGGTGGCCCAGCCGGTCCCCAGCGCCACCAGCAGGACGAGCCCGACGAACATCTCGCGATTGGCGGTGGCGGCGACCGCGCGGAAGATCGGCTGCAGCAGCAGGTTGCCGGCCAGGAAGATGGCGGCGATCGCGACGATGCCCTTGACCACCGCCATGGCCATCAGGAGCAGCACCGAGCCGCTGTTGCCGTCGCCGAGCAGCGGCACGAGGGCCAGGATCGGTGCCACGGCCAGATCCTGGAACAGCAGCACGGCGAAGCTGATCCGGCCGATCCGGGCGATCAGGTCGCGCTGCTCGCTCAGCACCTGCAGCACGACGGCCGTGGAGGACAGCGCCAGGGCGGCCCCGATGATCACCGCGACCTCGAGCGGCTGGCCGAGGGCCAGCGCGATGCCGCCGATCACCAGGGCGGACACGCCCACCTGGGCGGCGCCGAGCCCGAAGATGTGGCGACGCATGGCGCGCAGGCGCTCGAGCGACAGCTCGAGGCCGATGGTGAAGAGCAGGAAGACCACGCCGAACTCGGCCAGCAGGGTGGTGCCCTCGGCCGTGCCGATCAGGCCCAGGCCGTGCGGCCCGATCACCGCGCCGGCGGCGAGGTAGCCGAGGACGCTGCTGAGCTTGAGGCGCTGGAAGACCGGCACGACGATCACCGCGGTCAGCAGCACCACGATCAGCTTGTCGAGCATCTCGGCGGAATGCATGGCGCGCACGTCCCTCCTGGGACGAGGAAGACGGCCGGGCGGCCGAGGCTATCGATGGCCCGGCAAAAATAGTGCGGCGGAAGGATGCTTTACGCTATAGTACCCGACCCGGGGCGTGACCGGACAACTATCTCTGAGATTTGCCGAATCGGGGGCGCCGTGCGGCCCTTGATGAGCCTGATATCGCGGATCCCATGAAGCTGACCATCGAGCGTGCCGCCTTGCTTCGCTGTCTCGGGCACGTGCAGAGCGTCGTCGAGCGGCGCACCACCATCCCGATTCTTTCCAATGTCCTGATGCGCGCCGACACCGGCCGGCTCAGCCTGACCGCGACCGACATGGATCTGGAGATCGTCGAGGCGGTGTCGGCCGAGGTCGGCCAGACCGGGGCGACCACGGCCCCGGCGCACACGCTGTACGACATCGTCCGCAAGCTCCCCGACGGCAGCCAGGTCGAGCTCGACGCCTCGGGCGACGCCGGCAGCCTGCAGCTGCGCGCCGGCCGCTCCCTCTTCAAGCTGGGCTGCCTCCCGGTCGAGGACTTCCCGAGCATGGCCGGCGGGGACCTGCCGCACGGCTTCACGCTCGACGCCAAGGAGCTGCGCAGCCTCATCGAGCACACCCGCTTCGCCGTCTCCACCGAGGAGACGCGCTATTACCTGAACGGCATCTACCTGCACATCGCCAAGGCGGAGCCGGCGGCCGGCGCCATCCCGGTGCTGCGCGCCGTCGCCACCGACGGCCATCGGCTGGCCCGGGTCGAGATGCCGCAGCCCGACGGCGCGGCCGAGATGCCGGGCATCATCGTGCCGCGCAAGACCGTGACCGAGCTGCACAAGCTGATCGAGGAAAAGACGGAAGGCGTCGACATCGCCGTCAGCGACAGCAAGATCCGATTCGCCTTCGAATCGATCGTGCTGACCTCGAAGCTGATCGACGGCACCTTCCCGGATTACGAGCGGGTGATCCCGTCCGGCAATGACAAGCGGATGACCGTCGACAGCCGCAGCTTCGCCGCGGCGGTCGACCGGGTCTCCACCATCGCCACCGAGAAGAGCCGGGCGGTGAAGCTGCGCCTGAACGGCACCATCCTCACCCTGTCGGCGACCGGCGCGGAGAACGGCAGCGCGCTCGAGGAGCTGGAGGTGGACTATGACGCGCCGGATCTGGAGATCGGCTTCAACGCGCGCTATCTGCTGGACATCACCGAGCAGATCGAGGGGTCGGAGGCGATGTTCAGCATGGCCGACGCCTCCTCGCCGACGGTGATCCGCGAGGCCGAGCCCGGCGATCTGGCCGGGCGGGCCCTGTATGTCCTGATGCCGATGCGCGTCTGAGCGCCGCCGCCGTCCGCTTGAGCCTGCCCCCGCCCGTCGACACCGCCGAGCCGCCGGCCGCCGCCGCCGAGGTCGCGCGCGGCGCCGGAACGCTGGCCGTGACCCGGCTGATGCTCACCGACTTCCGCTGCTATGAGGCGGCACGGCTCGAGACCGATCGCCGGCCGGTGGTGCTGACCGGTCGGAATGGGGCCGGCAAGACCAACCTACTCGAGGCGCTGTCCTTCCTGGCGCCGGGCCGCGGCCTGCGCCGGGCCGGCCTTGGCGAGATCACCCGTCGGGAAGCGGGGCCGGGCGCCCGCTGGAGCGTCGCGGCCCGGCTCGCGACCCCGGCGGCGGCCGGGGGCACGGTGGCCATCGGCACCGGCCTCGACCCCAATTCGGCGCCGGGCAGCCCGCGCCGCATCGTGCGCATCGACGGCGAGACCATGCCGAGCCAGACCCGGCTCGGCGCCCAGGTCGCCTTCGTCTGGCTGACGCCGCAGATGGACCGGCTGTTCCAGGAGGGGGCCGCCGGCCGCCGGCGCTTCCTCGACCGCCTGGTCTACGGCTTCGAGGGGGCGCATGCCGGCCACGCGGCCGCCTATGAGCAGGCCATGCGCGAGCGCGCGCGACTGCTGCGCGACGAGCGCGAGGGCGGCCGGCGGGCCGATCCGGCCTGGCTCGAGGCACTGGAGGAGCAGATGGCCGGCAACGGGGTCGCGGTGGCGGCGGCGCGGCGGGCCCTGGTGCTGCGGCTCGACGGCGTCGCGGCCGAGACGGTGGGGGCCGGACCGGCCGCGGCCGAGCCGCCGTTTCCGCCGGCCGCGATCGACGTGCGCGGCACCGTGGAGCACTGGCTCGCCGACCGGCCGGCGCTGGCGGCGGAGGACGCGTTCCGCGCCCTCCTGCGCCGGTCGCGGCGGGCCGACGCGGTCATGGGCGGGGCGGCCGACGGGCCGCACCGCAGCGACCTGGAGGTGCGCCATGCCGCCAAGGACCTGCCGGCCGACCAGTGCTCGACCGGCGAGCAGAAGGCGCTGCTGATCGGCCTCGTGCTGGCCAACGCCCGGCTGCTGGCGGCCGAGCGCGGCGCGCCGCCGGTGCTGCTCCTGGACGAGGTGGCCGCCCATCTCGATGCCGGCCGGCGCGCGGCGCTGTTCGATGCCCTGGCCGGCCTTGGCGCCCGGGCCTGGCTGACCGGCACCGATGCTGATCTGTTCGCGGCGTTCGGGGAGCGGGCGCGGCACGTTCGGGTGGAGAACGCCCGGCTGCGCGAAATCTCTCCCGGAATGACCATCTAGGAGAAGAGGGGACGAGCGGCGCCCAAGGGCGTCGACGATGAGGGGAAGGGGCCGGCGAAGATCCGGCGCCTGGAAAGACGGGGACCATGAGCGAGCCGAGCCTGGCCACGGACATCGAGACGGTCGATGCGGTGTATGGAGCCGACAGCATCAAGGTGCTGCGCGGGCTGGAGGCCGTGCGCAAGCGCCCGGGAATGTATATCGGCGACACGGACGACGGCTCGGGCCTGCACCACATGGTGTACGAGGTCGTCGACAACGCCATCGACGAGGCCCTGGCCGGCTATTGCGACACCGTCCTGGTGGTGCTGAACGCTGACGGATCGGTGACGGTCGAGGACAACGGCCGGGGCATCCCGGTCGACCTGCACAAGGAGGAGGGGGTCAGCGCCGCGCAGGTGATCATGACGCAGCTCCACGCCGGCGGGAAGTTCGACCAGAACTCCTACAAGGTCTCGGGCGGTCTGCACGGGGTGGGGGTCAGCGTGGTGAACGCGCTGTCGGAGACCCTGGACCTGACCATCTGGCGCGACGGCCGCGAATGGACGATGCGCTTCCGCGACGGCGAGCCGGAATCGCCGCTCGAGCCCGGCGCGACCGTCGGGCCGCGCACGGGCACGCGCATCACCTTCCTGCCCTCGCGCGCCGTCTTCACGCAGACCGGCTTCGACGCATCGACCCTGGAGCACCGGCTGCGCGAGCTGGCCTTCCTCAACTCGGGGGTGCGTCTCGTCCTCACCGATGCGCGCGGCGTCGAGCCGCGCACGGTCGATCTGCATTACGAAGGCGGCCTGCGTGCCTTCATCGGCTACCTGGACAAGTCGAAGACCCCCCTGCACCAGCCGCCGATCGAGATCGCGACCGAGCGCGACGGTGTCATCGTGGAAGCCGCCCTGCAATGGACGGACGCCTTCCATGAGACCATGATCTGCTTCACCAACAACATTCCGCAGCGCGACGGCGGCACGCACCTGGCCGGCTTTCGTGGCGCGCTGACCCGGCAGATCAACACCTACGCGACCCAGTCGGGCATCGCCAAAAAGGAGAAGGTGGCGCTGACCGGGGAGGACGCGCGGGAGGGCCTGACCTGCGTGCTCTCGGTGAAGGTGCCGGACCCGAAGTTCTCGAGCCAGACCAAGGAAAAGCTGGTGTCCTCGGAGGTCCGTCCCGCGGTCGAGGCGGTGGTCGGGGACGGGCTGGCCACCTGGTTCGACGAGCATCCCAACGAGGCGAGGAAGATCGTCCAGAAGACCGTCGAGGCGGCGGCGGCGCGCGAGGCGGCGCGCAAGGCGCGCGAGCTGACCCGGCGCAAGGGGGCGCTCGACACCGCCTACCTGCCCGGCAAGCTGTCGGACTGCCAGAACCGCGATCCGCGCGAGAGCGAGCTGTTCATCGTCGAGGGGATCAGCGCCGGCGGCTCGGCCAAGGGCGCGCGGGACCGCAGGTTCCAGGCAATCCTGCCCCTGCGCGGCAAGATCCTGAACGTCGAGCGGGCGCGGGTCGACAAGATGCTGAGCTCGGCGGAGATCGGCACGCTGATCACCGCGCTCGGCACCGGGATCCGCGACGAGTTCGACATCTCGAAGATCCGCTACCACAAGGTTATCATCATGACGGACGCGGACGTGGACGGCAGCCACATCCGCACCCTCCTGCTGACTTTCTTCTTCCGCCAGATGCCGGAACTGGTCGAGCAGGGCTACCTCTACATCGCGCAGCCGCCGCTTTACGGTGTCACCCGCGCTCGCTCGCGGCTGTACCTCAAGGGAGATCTCCAGCTCGAGCGCTACCTTATCGAGCAGGGCACCACCGACGCCGTGTTCGTCGCGGTGGACGGCGCGCAGTCGGCCGGCGAGGACCTGCGCGACATGGTCGAGCGGGCCCGCGAGGTGAAGCATCTGCTCGAGCCGCTGGCACGCAAGTCGGGCAGCATGGCGGTGGCCGAGCAGGCCGCCGTGGCCGGCGCCCTGGGGCCCGGCGTGCTCGAGGACGCCGAGCGGGCCCGGGCGGCAGCGGACGCGGTGGCGCGCCGGCTCGACGCGATCGCTCCGGCGCAGGAGCGCGGCTGGCACGGGGCGCCGCTTGACGACGGCGGCCTCGTCCTCACCCGGACCCTGCGCGGCGTGACCGAGACCCGGACCCTTGACGCCGACCTGCTGCGCTCGGGCGAGGCGCGCCGGCTCGACGCGCTCGGCGAGACCCTGGCGGCGGAATACGGCGAGCCCGGCCGCCTGGTGCAGACGCCGGCCAAGGGCGCCGGCGGCGAGACGCGGATCACCGGGCCGGTGGGGCTGGCCGACACGGTGATGGCGCTCGGCCGCAAGGGCGTGGCGATCCAGCGCTACAAGGGGCTGGGCGAGATGAACGCGGATCAGCTGTGGGAGACGACGCTCGATCCCAACGGTCGCGCGCTGCTGCAGGTCAAGGTCAGCCACGCCGACGCGGCCGAGGAGGTGTTCTCGACGCTGATGGGCGACCTGGTCGATCCGCGCCGCGAGTTCATCCAGGACAACGCGCTGGATGTGGTGAATCTCGATGTGTAGCTCGGCTCACGCCCTCACTCTTTCTCCTGTGGGCGCGCGAAGCTCTGCAACGGCACGAGCGAGCCACGCTCTCGCCGCGTCCGTCGCGTCTCCTCGGCCCTACGCCAGATCCCGCCAGCCGCGGACGGCGCTGACCGTGCCCTCGATCAGCCCGGGCAGCCGCGCGGCCTGATCGAGGGCGCTCTCCCGGGCGCCGCGGCGGCAGGCCAGCTCGAGCCGCTCCGCCGCCTCGGACAGGCCCGAAGCCCCATAGGAGGCGGCGGTGGCCTTGACCGCGTGCGCCTGGAAGATCAGCGCCGACAGGTCGCCGGCCCGGGCCGCGGCGCGGATGCTGGCGGCCCGGCCGCGCAGCTCCGTCAGGAACGGGTCGATCAGCCGGAGCACCGTGTCCCGGTCCAGCTCCCGGACCAGGTTGTCCAGCACGGCCGGGTCCAGTGGCCTCGCTTGCTTCTCCATTGTTCCAGTAATATCAGCATTTACGAGCCAAGGATAGAATCATTCTCAACCAAGCCGCCCGGAGCCGCCGGGACGGCTTCGGCGCTCGACAGGGTTTTGTTGATCCCCGCCGGCTACGGTGCCGGGCGCAGGGTCCCTGTCCGCGTTCCGGAGTCCTCCATCCGCCATGATCGGCGCCCGTTTCCTGCCGGTGATCGTTGCTGTCCTCGGGCTCGTGGCGCCGTCGCCCGGGGGCCTGAAGGACGCTTCCGCCGGCAGCCTCGACATGCGGCGCACCCAGCCGGTCCACCGGAGCGCGCCCGATCTGCGCCTGCCGTGGCCGGAGGCAACGGTGCCGCAGCGGCCGCGGCACAGCCCGCGCGACCGCCTCGTCTATCGGCTGCCGGAGGACTATCGGGATATGCTGGCGCCGTCGGACGAGCTGACCCGCTTCTGCCGGACGGGCGGCTTCCGCCAGCGCCTCGACCGTCACTACCGCGCCCAGGCGCCCGACGGCCGCTCCTTCGGCGTCGGCTTCGGCAATGGACTCAACCTCGATGACCCGGCGCACCGCCGCGACCCGGCGCTCGTCTACCTGTTCCGCGATCAGGACACGGCGCGCTGCCGGGTCTGGACCGTGCCGCTCGCCGCCATCCGCCCGTTCCTGGTGCGCCGCTGACGCTCTCGGCGTCGCTTGACGCCCGCGTCCGGGGCGGGCAGAAAAGCGCCCCGGTGGCCGTTTCCCGGCATGGCAGGCCAAATCAGCCGCTCGAGGCAGGCAGGAGGCGCGAGGCCGAATGACACGGAGACACAGCGTCGTCATGGGGGCGGCCCTGGCCCTGGTGCTGTCCGCCAACCCCGTGCCGGCGCAGCAGACGCCGGTCAGCGTGGCGGTGACGGCCATCGTCGAGCACCCGGCGCTTGACGCCACGCGCGACGGCGTGCGCGACGCGCTCATCGACGCCGGCTACGTCCCGGGCGACACCCTCGACTTCGTCTACGAGACCGCCCAGGGCAACCAGGCGACCGCCGTGCAGATCGCCCGCCGCTTCGTGGGCGAGAGCCCGGACGTCATTGTGCCGATCTCCACCCCGTCCGCCCAGGCGGTGGTGTCCGCCACCGAGACGATCCCGGTGGTGTTCACCGCGGTGACCGATCCGCTGACGGCGCAGCTGGTGAGCAACCTGGAGGAGCCCGGCGGCAACGTCACGGGCCTGTCCGACCTGTCGCCGATCGAGGACCATGTCGCCCTGATCGCCGAGATCGTGCCGGGGGCCGAGGTCATCGGCGTCACCTACAATCCGGGCGAGGCGAACGCTGTCACCCTGGTCGAGCTGCTGAAGCAGTACGCGCCGGCCCAAGGCCTTTCAGTGGTCGAGGCGACGGCGCCGCGCTCGGCCGACGTGCTCGGCGCCGCGCAGAGCCTGGTCGGCCGGGCCGACGTCATTTACGTCCCGACCGACAACACCATCGTCTCGGCGCTCGAGGCCGTGATCGGCGTCGGCGCGGACAACGACATTCCGGTGTTCAGCGGCGACACCGCCAGCGTCGAGCGCGGCACCCTGGCCTCGGTCGGCTTCGACTACTATCAGGTCGGCCGGCAGACCGGCGAGATCGTCCTGCGCGTGCTCGGGGGCGAGGATCCGGGCAGCATCCCGGTCGGCACCGCCGCCGGGACAGACCTGGTGGTGAACCTGTCGGCCGCCGGCGCCATGGACGTCACCGTCCCGGACAGTGTCCTGGACCGTGCCAGCAAGGTTATCGAGTAGCGTGCCGTTCCATGGAGGCCCGATCCATGGGTGACGGTGTCCGGGACGGCATGACCGCATGAGCCAGGTTGCCCTGCTGGGCGCCGTCGAGATCGGGCTGGTGTACGGTCTGGTGGCGCTCGGCGTCTTCCTCAGCTTCCGCATCCTCAACTTTCCGGACCTGACCGTCGACGGCAGCTTCCCGCTGGGTGGCGCCGTCACCGCCGTGCTCATTGTCGGCGGCTGGAGCCCGGTGCTGGCGACCGCGCTCGGCACCCTGGCCGGCGCGGCGGCCGGCCTGGTCACCGCCGCGCTCAACGTCCGCTTCAAGATCCTGCACCTGCTCGCCAGCATCCTGACCATGATCGCGTTGTTCTCGGTGAACCTGCGCATCATGGGCCGGCCGAACGTCGCGGTGATCCAGCAGGACACGGTGCTGACCCCGTTCTACGGCGCCCTCGCCGCGCCGCAGTTCGTGGTCAAGCCGCTGGTGGTGGGGCTGATCGTGGCGCTGGTCGCGGCGCTGCTGATCCGCTTTCTCTACAGCGAGCACGGCCTCGCCATGCGGGCGACCGGCGCGAACCCCCGGATGGCCCGCGCCCAGGGCATCGGCAGCAACGGCTATGTCTATGCCGGCATGGCGCTCAGCAACGGGCTGGTCGGCCTGGCCGGCGCGCTGTTCACCCAGACCAACGGCTTCGCCGACGTCACCAGCGGTGTCGGCACCATCGTCGTCGGCCTGGCCGCAGTGATCCTGGGAGAGACCCTGTTCCGGGCGCGCAGCGTGCTGGTCGCGGTGATCGCCTGCATTGCCGGCTCGATCCTTTACCGCATCGCCATCGCGCTGGCGCTCAACGCCGACTTCCTCGGTCTCGAGCCCTCCGACGTCAATCTGGTCACGGCGCTCCTGGTGGCGCTGGCGCTGATCCTGCCGGGCGCGCGCAACCCGCTGCGCGGCATCCTGCGGCGGCCCGCGGCCTGAGCCTCGAGCCGGCGATGATCCGCGCGCGCGGCCTGCATGTCACCTTCGGCCGGGGCACCCCGCTCGAGACCACGGCACTGCGCGGCGTCGACTTGGACATCCCGGCCGGCCAGTTCGTCACGGTGATCGGCTCCAACGGCGCCGGCAAGTCGACCCTGCTCAACGCCATCGCCGGCGACGCTCCGCTCGAGCTCGGCCGCATCGAGATCGACGGGCGCGATGTCACCGGCTGGTCGACGCCGCGCCGCGCCGTGCTGGTCGCGCGGGTGTTCCAGGACCCGATGGCCGGCACCTGCGAGGGACTGACCATCGAGGAGAACCTGGCGCTGGCCTGGAGCCGCGGCCGCCGCCGCGGCTTCGGCCTCGCGCTCGACGGCGGCCGCCGCGAGCGCTTCCGCGAGGCCGTCGCCTCGCTCGGTCTCGGGCTCGAGCACCGGCTGAGGGACCGCATGGGGCTCTTGTCCGGAGGCCAGCGCCAGGCCGTCAGCCTGCTCATGGCGACGCTGGCCGGCATGCGCATCCTGCTGCTCGACGAGCATGTCGCCGCGCTGGACCCGAGAACGGCGGAGTTCGTGCTCGCGCTGACCGCCCGCATCGTCACCGAGCATCAGCTGACCACTCTCATGATCACCCACTCGATGCGCCACGCCCTCGACCATGGCGAGCGCATCCTGATGCTGCACAAGGGGAAGATCGCCTTCGACGTCGCCGGGCGCGATCGGGCCGGCCTGGACGTTCCCGACCTGCTGGATCTGTTCGCCCGGCTGCGCGGGGAGACGCTTGCCGATGACGGCCTGTTGCTCAGCTAGAGCGCTTACGGCTCAAGTGGCATCGCCGGTCCGCTCCCCGCCCGGCCATCCAACGCCAGCGTGCTCAGGCTGGCCGGGCGGGGGAACGGGCCGATGCCGATTCCGGGTCCGGAGGCAGCGCTTTACGCCAACATTTAAGGGATCGTAAAGGGGCCATCGTTAGCCTTGCCGGTCGTCACCGATCGCAATGGACGCGACCAGGCATGCGCGACAAGCCGTTTACCGTTGAAGTGCAGCGCGCCAGCCGCGTGGCCGAGCCGCCGCCGGACAACGCCATGCCGGCCCGCCTGGAGCGCATCCTGGAGCGGCTCGGCCGCCTCGAGGACGGCATGACCCGCCTGCTCGAGCAGGCGGTCGAGCCCGCCGGCGAGGACGGCGGGGCCCTGGACGAGGGCGCGCGATGGGACGGCATCTCCAGCCGGCTGGCCGCGCTGGAGGACGGCATGGCTGCCCTGCTGGCGCGCGCCGGCAACGCCGCCGAGGCGGCGGAGGCGGCCCCGCCGCCCGGGCCCGCGGTCGACGCGGCCGCGGTGGAGACCACCCTCGAGGAGCTGGCCGCGCTGACCCACCCGGGCGAGGAGGAGGACGATCCGCTCACCGTCTGCGCCAACGAGTTGGGCGCGGTCGTCCGTGCGACCGAAGGAGCGACGGACCGCATCCTCGCCGCCGCCGAGGCGATGGAGACGGCGGTGGCCGAGATTCTCGCCCACAGCAACGATCCCAGCGTCAACCGGCCGCTTGGTCGGGTGCGCGACGCGGTCGTCGAGGTCTACGAGGCCTCAAACTTTCAGGATATCACCGGCCAGCGGATTGCCAAGGTGCGCCGCACGCTCGAGGCGGTGGAGAGCGGCCTGACCACGCTGATCGCCGCGTGGGGACCGGAGCGCGTGGCGCGCTATGCCGGCCGCCGGCACGGCGCGCTGGAAGAAGAGAAGCAGCTGCTCAACGGACCGCAGATGGAAGGCCAGGCGATCAGCCAGGACGAGATCGACGCCCTGTTCGATTAACGATTTGTTGGCACGGTTCCGCGATGTCACTACTTCACGAACAGTGACGGAGCGGGCAGCGGCAATGTCGCCACCATCAACGCGGGACCATCTGGGCCAGGCGGCCCTCATCGCGGCCGGACTGCACGGCGCCCTCGGTGTCCTGCTCGGCGCCTACGCCGCCCACGGCATGGAAGGCGCGTTCGACGACGAGGCGGTCGGCTGGGTCGAGCTCGGCAGCCGCTACCAGCTGGTCCATGCCGCCGCGTTGGCCGGGGTCGGCGTGGCCCGGCCGGCGGCCGCGGCCCGCCCGGTCACCCTGGCCCTGGCCGTGGCGGTCCTGGGGCTCGCCACGGGCCCACTGCTGTTCTCCGGCGCGCTATACGCCATGGGTCTGGGCGGCCTTCTGGGGGCGGCGGTGCTGGCGCCGTTCGGCGGCCTTGCCCTGATCGTTGGCTGGATCGGCGTGCTGGCGGCCGGCTTGGCTTGGCGCGGTCCGGCGCCAATGACCGGGGGCGGAGGTGGGCGACCGAACGGTCGGCGCGGCTGATCGAGAGCCGAGGCGCGTGCACGGCCGCCGCAGGGTGACGCCGCCCGTCGGGCAGACAGCCGTCCGTCGAAGCGTTTCCACGTGACGCGGGATCGGGAGCGGCCCGCGCCCCCGCTTGGTCACCCCAAGCATGCTGTCATTGGACGGCCGGGCGGCAGAGCGGGCCGGCGATGCCACCTGAAACGCAATCGCTCTAAATATAGGCCTTGGAGGCGCTGTCCTCGACCGACGGTGCCTCGGGCGCACAGGGCGCGCGCGGGCGGCAGTACAGGTCGTGCAGCGTGTGCATGACGCGCCGCGCCTCCTCGCCGTTCAGCGAGTAGTAGATCGTCTGGGCATGACGACGGGTCGTGACCAGACCGTCCTGGCGCAGCCGGGCCAAATGCTGGGACAGCGCCGACTGGCTGAGCTTGACCATGCGCTCGAGCTCGCCGACGGAGCGTTCCCCCTGCCCGAGATGGCAGAGGATCATGAGCCGACGCTCGTTGCTCATGGCCTTGAGCAGTCCGCTGGCCCGCTGAGCATTGATCTGCAGTTCGTCGAAGTTCATCGGTCCCGATATCTGCCGCCGCGCCGACGGCCAGGTTGACACACACGCTCTTGCAGAAACGCCGACCCGGTGATGAGCGTGCGGCGCCGACACCGCTCGCTCAGTGCCCAGCGAAGTGGTAGGCACTATGCGTTTCGTCAATATGCCTTGTCGACAGGCAGCCCCGGCGCCCGGATGGCCGGTCCGGCCGGCGCGACCAGAATTGATCGGAGTCATGGACCCCTGCCGACTGGACTTGCGCGATCTGATCTGCCCGATCCCCGTGCTCAAGGCACGGAAGGCCCTGCAGACGCTGCCGGCGGGCGCGGTACTCGAGGTCCTGGCCACCGATCCGGCCGCCGGCGAGGACCTGCGGTCGTTCTGCGCGGCAACCGGCCACCGTTTCCTGGACGCCGCCCCGCGCGAGGACGGCGCCACGCTGTACCGGATCGCCGCGGCCGATGACCCGACGAGCGGCGCGGGCGGGGACGTCCTGCCCCGGTAAACTTTTCGCGAGGCCCGACGTCGGAACGCCCGTCTATTCGGCGGCCTCCGGCTTCGCCGCGGGCTCTTCCGGCTGCGGCTGGCCCGGCACGGCGCGCAGCCGCCGTTCGCCGCGTGGCTGGCCCCGGCCCTCGATAAGCCCCATGAACACGGACAGGAGCGGCGGGATCGTCAGCAACGTGAGCATCGCCGAGAGGCTGAGCCCGCCGACCACCACCGACCCCAGGCCGCGGTACAGCTCCGAGCCGGCGCCGGGCACGGCGACCAGCGGCAGCATGCCGAAGATGCTGGTCAGCGTGGACATGAAGATCGGCCGCACCCGGTTGCGTGTCGCCTCGACAATGGCGTCTCCCGGGGTCATGCCGTCCGACCGCGTGTGGTGCAGGCTCTGGTGCACCAGGAGGATGGCGTTGTTGACCACGATGCCGATCAGGATGACGAAGCCGAGCAGCGTCAGCATGTCGAGCGGCTGGTTGACGAACAGGTTGAGGACGGCCAGCCCGCCAACGCCGCCGGCCGCGGCCACCGGCACCGAGATCAGGATGATCAGCGGATACCAGAAGCTCTCGAACAGCACGGCCATGACCAGGTAGACGATGGCCAGCGCCATCAGCAGGTCCAGCTGCATGGCGCTCCAGGTCTGATCGAGCTTGTTGGCCGTGCCGGAGAGGTTCAGCGTCACGCCGGCCGGCAGCCCCTCGTCCCGCAGCGGCGCGATGACCTGCTCCCGCACGATGTCCATGGCCTCCTCGAGCGCCATGGTCGGCGCCGGCACCACCTCGAGCGTCACCGTGCGCACCCGTTCGCGATGGCGGATCTCGGTGGGGCCGGAGGTGACCTGCACCGAGGCGAGCGAGGCGGCCGGGACGATCATGCCGTCGGCGGTAACCACCGGGATTTCGCCGATGCCCTGGGTCTCGACGACATTGTCGGTCGGCCCCATCAGGGTCAGGTCGAGGCGCTTGCTGCCCACGGTGATCTCGTCGATGCGCAGCCCGTCGTTGTAGGTGTCGAGCGTCGCCGCCAGCTCGGAGGCCGCGACGCCGTTGTCGGCGAGCCGGACCGGATCCGGCACCACGCGCACCTCGGGCGCCCCCAGCTCCAGGCCGGGGATCGGGCGGAACTGGTTGCCCTGGTCCTCCGGCAGGGCGGCGAGCAGCGGCCCTGTCGCGCGCACGGCGACGTCAAGGATGGTCTCCAGATCCGGGCCGGACACGTCGAGCTCGATCGAGCGCGAGCCACCGATGCCGCGGCCGAACAGGGAGGCTTGGCGCATGAAGCCGAAGGTGCCCGGCTCCCGGAAGATCGGACCGCGCAGGAGCGGGATCAGCTCGCGCGCCTCCTCATGGTTGACGGCGCTGGCGCCGACGAAACTGTTGCCCGGCCGCGAAACGAAGAAGAAGTTGTCGATCTTGGGCGGCCCACCCGGCTCGGCCTCCGGGCCGGTCTCCGACGCCCACAGATGGCGCGTGGCCGTCTCCAGCCGCTCGGCGATCCCGGTGCTGGTGTCGAGATTGTAGCCGGGCGGCGGCAGGATGACGCCGAAGATGAAGTTTCGATTGCCGTCCGGCAGGTACTCGAGCTTCGGCAGGAGCGCCCAGGTGGTCATGAGGGCGGCGCCGGCGACCACGGCGACCACCCCCAGGGCGACCGCCTTGCGGGCCACCACGAGGCGGGTGAAGCGGGTCAGCCCGGCCATGAAGCCGGTGGCGGCGCGGTCCACCACCGGCAAGGTGAGCCGTGTTGCGCTCTGGCCGACGCCCGGGCTGCCGAGCAGGCGGGAGGACAGGGCCGGGATCACGGTGACGGCCACCAGCAGCGACAGCAGCACCGACACCGAGATGGCCACCGCGATGTCGCGGAACAGCTGGCCGACCTCGAGCTCCATGACCAGGATCGGGATGAACACCATGACCGTGGTCAGCGCCGAGACGAGCACCGCGCCCCAGACCTGCCGGGTGCCTTCATAGGCGGCCTCGGCCGCGCTCAGCCCGCGCTGGCGCAGCCGGAAGATGTTCTCCAGCACGACGATGGCGGCGTCCACGACCATGCCGACGGCGAAGGCGATGCCGGCCAGCGAGATGACGTTGAGCGAGCGCCCGAGCGCCGCCATGGCGACAAACGAGCCGACCACGGAAACCGGGATCGCCAGCGAGACGACCAGGGTGGCCCGGCCCGAGCGCAGGAACAAGAGCAGCATGGCGGCGGCAAGGGCGCCGCCGATCAGGATGTTGGTCTGCACCAGGCGGATCGAGGATTCGATGTAGTCGGTCTCGTCGTACACCTGCTTCAGGGTCAGGTCGGCCCGCGGGATCGGCCCGGCCTCGGCGGTCAGCTCCGCCACCGCGTCCCGGATCCCCTCCATCACCTCGATGACGTTGGCGCCGCTCTCGCGCTGCGCGTTGAGCGCAATCGCCGGCTCGCCGAGATAGCGGATGCGCGCCTGCGGCTCCTTGTAGCCGAACCGAACCTCGGCGATGTCCTCGAGGGTGACGCGGGTGATCGAGCCGCTGTCGGGGTCGACCGCGCTGCGCACCAGTACGGAGCGAACCTGGTCGAGGGCAACGAAGTCGCCGTCGACGCGCACCACGTAGCGGCGCTTGCCCTCCTCGACGTCGCCCGCCGAGACCGAGACGTTGGCGGCGCGCAGGGCGCCCAGCAGCTCGGTCACCGACAGCTGGTAGCGGGCCAGCAGGGAGGGGTCGATCACCACCTGCATCTCCGGCTCGCTGCCGCCGAACACGCCGACCCGCGCCACGCCCGGCACCCGCTCCAGCCGGTCCTGGACAACGTCCTCGATGAACTGGCCGTAGGTGTGGATATCGGCGTCATTGCCTGGCGCCCGGCGCAGGGTGAACCAGGCGATGGCGTTGTCGTTGGCGTCGGCCGTGTCGATGGTCGGCTCGTCGGCCTCCTCGGGATAGCCGGTGACCCGGTCGAGCCGGTTGGCCACGAGCAGCAGGGCCCGGTTCATATCGGTCGCGACGCCGAAGGTGAGGGTGATCTCGCCCGAGCCGTTGTTGGACGAGGAGACCATCTCCTCCAGGCCCTCGAGGCCGCGCAGCACCTCCTCCTGGCGGTTGACGATCTCGCGCTCGACCTCGGCCGGGGCGGCGCCGGGCCAGCTCGTCTCGATCTGGATGACCGGCCGGTTCACGTCGGGGGCGAGCTGGATCGGGATCGTCTGGAGCGCGACGTAGCCGAACATCAGCACCATCAGCACTCCGGCCATCACGGCGATGGGCCGGGTAATCGCCAGTTGGATCAGGTTCATGGACTCAGGCGCTTCCGTCGGTTTCCACGGCCTGGCCGGGGCGCAGGCGCTCGTTGCCGCGTATCACCACACGCTCGCCGGGCGCGAGGCCGTCGACCACCTCGAAGCGGTTGCCGACGGCCTCGCCCACTGTCACCGGCCGCGGGGTGGCCATCCCGTCCTCGACGACGAACACGGAGGTGCCGTCGGGCCGGCTGAGCAGCGCGTCCTTGTGCACCGTGACGATGTCGCGCGGCTGGCCCACGGGCACCCGCACCGTCAAGCTCTGCTCCCCGGCGATCGGCTTCGTGGTTTCGCCGAAGAAGGGCTCGAAGCGGACGGCCCGGGTGCGGCTGCGCGGATTCTCCAGCGGCAGGACCGCCCGGACCTCCGCCTCGTGCCGGCTGCCGTCGTCGAGCCGGAACTCGACCCGGACGCCCGGCCGGAGGCCGGCGACCCTCTCGGTCGGCACGGCCGCCTCGATCTCGAGGTCATGATCGTTGACGACGGTGACTACCGGATCACCGATCTGCAGATACTCCCCGACATGGGCGTCGCGCTCGATGATGGTGCCGGCGAAGGGCGCATGCAAACGGGCGTCGGCGAGGTCGATCTCGGCCAGGGCCAGGCTCGACTCCGCGCGCAGCAGCCGCGCCTGGGCGGCCTCGCGCAGCGCTTGCTGCCGCCGCAGCTCCTGCTCCGTCTCGTCCAGGCGCTGCTGCGAGAAGGCGGCGCTGCCGCGCAGCCCACGGGTTCGCTCGAGCGCGGTCCGCGCCAGCGCCAGCGCCGCCTCGGCCGCCTCGATGTCGGCCACGGCGGCGTCGCGCTCGGCGCGGGCGAGGTCCACCTCGGCCTCCAGCCGCGCCGAATCGAGCTCGGCGATCAGCTCGCCCTTCTCGACATGGTCACCGATGATGCGGTGGACCACCTCGACGGTGCCGGAGACCTGGGTCGCCAGGACCGCATCCCGCGCGACCACGCGCCCGAGCACCGGGGCGGTGCGCATCAGCGGCTCGACGATCACCGGGTCGACCTGCACCATGGCGGCCGGCTGGGCGCGCGCCGGCCCGGCCGGCATGGCCAGCAACAACACGGCGACGAAGAAGAGTGCGGCTCGCCGGGTGCGCCATCTGGACAAGGCCGTCATGTCGTGCCGTACTACTGTTTCGCGTCGCGCGCCGTTGATCCGTGTCCCTAACATCGGTGCGGCAAGCGAGGCGTCAACGAGGCGACCCGCCCCGTTGCCAGGGCAACCCGAACTTTCATGGTCGAAACCATGGGTTTAGAGGCAGAGTCGACCGACAACGCAGGCTCCGGCCCCGCCGGGCCGCGCCGTCGGCGTTGGGGGGGCTCAACCGAAGAAGAGATGCGCACCGTCTATTTCACCCATCCCGCCTGCGCCGGCCACGACCCCGGCTTCGGCCACCCGGAATGCCCCGACCGTCTAAGGGCCATCAACGCCGCCCTGGAGGGTGAGGCGTTCATGTTCCTTGATCGTCGCGAGGCGCCGCGGGCGACCATCGAGCAACTCGCGCGCGCTCACCCGCGCAGCTACGTGGACCGCATCCTGGCGGCGATTCCCGCGCAAGGCTACATGGACATCGACGCCGACACCACGGTGTCGCCCGGCTCCGGCGAGGCCGCGCTGCGCGCGGCCGGCGCGGTCTGCGCGGCGATCGATGTCGTGTTCGGCGGCGAGGCGCGCAATGCCTTCTGCGCCATTCGCCCGCCCGGGCACCATGCCGAGGCAAACCGGTCCATGGGCTTCTGCCTGTTCAACAATGTCGCCGTCGGCGCCGCCCACGCCCGCGCCGTCCACGGCATCCGACGGGTCGCCGTGGTCGACTTCGACGTGCACCACGGCAACGGCACCCAGGACATCTTCTGGGGCGACCCGGAGCTGTTCTACGCCTCGACCCACCAGTCGCCGCTGTATCCGGGGACCGGCTCGATGCGCGAGCGCGGCGTGGCCGAGAACATCCTCAACGTGCCGCTGCCGCCCATGGCCGGGTCGCCTGAGTTCCGGCAGGCGGTCGGCCATGTCATCGTGCCGGCGCTCGAGGCGTTCCGTCCGGAACTTCTCGTGATTTCGGCGGGTTTCGACGCGCACACGCTCGACCCGTTGGCCAGCCTCGACTTCACCGAGGCCGATTATGTCTGGGCGACGACGAAGCTTGGGGAGGTGGCCGTTCGCCATTGCGAGGGGCGTCTCGTCTCGGTTCTTGAGGGGGGCTACGACCTGCGCGCCCTGGCCGGCAGCGTTGCCGCCCATGTCCACGAGCTCATGGTGATCTGAGGCGGCGGTCCGGCGTGGTCGCCGCCCGTCTTGCAGGGCCGCGCGCGCGATCCTAGAGTGCGGCACGCAATCCTGGAAAGGCTTCATGTCCGATCAGCCATCGGAACCCGATTCGGCCGCCGGTCCCGAGATCGCGGCGATGAGCTTCGAGAACGCGCTTGCCGAGCTCGAGCGGATCGTGCGCGAGCTGGAGTCCGGGCAAGGCACGCTCGAGGACGCGATCGAGGCCTATGACCGCGGCTCGCGCCTGAAGGCTCACTGCGAGGGCAAGCTGCGCGACGCGCAGGCGCGGGTCGAATCGATCGCCCGGGCGGCCGACGGCACGATCACCGCCCAGCCGTCCGGTATCGAGTGAGAGGAGCGCGTTGACCGACCTGCAGGCAGCGATGGCCGAAGCGGCCGACCTGGTGGAAGCCTCGCTGGATCGGCTGCTGCCCCACCCGCCGGACGACCGCACCGACCTGTTCGAGGCCATGCGCTACGCCACCCTGGGCGGCGGCAAGCGTCTCCGTCCGTTCCTGGTGCTGTCGAGCGCGCGCCTGTTCGGCGTCGCCGAGAGCTGCGCGCGGCGGGTCGCCGCGGCGGTGGAATGTGTCCATTGCTATTCGCTGGTGCACGACGACCTGCCGGCGATGGACGACGACGATGTCCGGCGCGGCCGGCCGACCGTGCACCGGCGCTTCAACGAGGCGACCGCCATCCTGGTCGGCGACGCCCTGCTCACCCTGGCGTTCGAGATCCTGGCGGATCCCGACACCCATGCCGATCCGCTGGTGCGCAGCAACCTCGTGGGCGCGCTCGCCAGGGCGGCGGGCGGTGCCGGGATGGTGGGCGGGCAGGCCCTCGACATGCTGGCGGAGCGTGAGACCTTCGACATCGGCGAGGTGACCCGGCTGCAGCGGCTCAAGACCGGCGAGCTGTTCGCCTTCGCCTGCGTGTCGGGCGCGCTGCTCGGCCGGGCCGATTCCGCGCGACGGCAAGCTTTGCATAACTTTGCCCATGATATGGGGCTCGCCTTCCAGATCGCCGACGACCTGCTGGATGTCGAGGGACGCGCAGAGGAGACCGGCAAGGCGGTCAAGAAGGATCAGATGGCTGGAAAGGCGACCTTCGTGTCCATTCTGGGCGTCGGCCGGGCGCGCGATCAGGCGCGCATCCTGGCCGACCAAGCGATCCGCCATCTCGACCCGTTCGAGGAGCGCGCCGAGCCGCTTCGCGCGGTGGCGCGCTTCGTCGTCGACCGCCGCTCTTGAGACACCGACACCCGCCGCGCCCGCGCCGGGGCCAATGCCGATCACCGGGGCCGTAGCCGAAGAAAGCCAAGGGGAACCCGCCATGCCGCCCGCCACACCGATGCTCGATCGCGTGCGCACACCGGACGATCTGCGCGCGCTGGCGCCGGAGGACCTGCACCAGCTGGCCGAGGAACTGCGCGCCGAGACGATCGACGCGGGCTCCGTCACCGGCGGGCATCTCGGCGCCGGGCTTGGCGTGGTCGAGCTGTCGATCGCCCTGCATTACGTCTTCGACACGCCGAACGACCGGCTGATCTGGGATGTCGGCCACCAGTGCTACCCGCACAAGATCCTGACCGGCCGGCGCGACCGCATCCGCACCCTGCGCCAGGGCGGCGGCCTGTCCGGCTTCACCAAGCGGTCGGAAAGCCCCTATGACCCGTTCGGCGCGGCGCACAGCTCGACCTCAATCTCGGCCGGGCTCGGCATGGCGGTGGCGCGGGACCTGGCGGGGCGCGACAACAACGTGATCTGCGTGATCGGGGACGGCGCCATGAGCGCCGGCATGGCCTACGAGGCCATGAACAACGCCGGATCGCGCGACGGCCGGCTGATCGTCGTGCTCAACGACAACGACATGTCGATCGCCCCGCCGGTGGGCGCCATGAGCGCCTACCTGTCGCGGCTGATCTCGTCGAAGTCGTACCGCTCGCTGCGCCAGCTCATGAAGGACATGTCGCACAAGTTCCCGCGCCCGCTGAAGACGGCGGCGATGCGCGCCGAGGAATACGCGCGCGGCCTGGTGACCGGCGGTACCCTGTTCGAGGAGCTCGGCTTCTTCTATGTCGGGCCGATCGACGGCCACAACCTGGACCATCTGCTGCCCGTGCTGGCCAATGTGCGGGACATCCAGGAGGGGCCGATCCTGGTCCACTGCGTGACCCAGAAGGGCAAGGGCTACGCGCCGGCGGAGAACTCGGCCGACAAACTGCACGCCGTCAGCAAGTTCGACGTGGTCACCGGGGCCCAGGCCAAGAGCAAGCCGAACGCCCCCAGCTATACGAACGTATTTGCGCAGAGCCTGATCCGCGCGGCCGAGCAGGACGACCGGATCGTGGCGATCACCGCGGCGATGCCGTCGGGCACCGGGCTCAACCTGTTCGCCGAGCGCTTTCCGGGGCGGTGCTTCGATGTCGGCATCGCCGAGCAGCACGCGGTGACCTTCGCCGCGGGCCTCGCCGCCGAGGGTTTCAAGCCGTTCGCGGCGATCTACTCGACCTTCCTGCAGCGGGCCTACGACCAGGTGGTCCACGACGTCTGCCTGCAGTCGCTGCCGGTGCGCTTCGCCATCGATCGCGCCGGCCTGGTCGGCGCCGACGGGCAGACCCACGCGGGCAGCTTCGATCCGGCCTATCTCGGCTGCGTGCCCGGCATCGTGCTGATGGCCGCGGCGGACGAGGCGGAGCTCATGCACATGGTCGCCACCGCGGTGGCCATCGACGACCGGCCGAGCGCGTTCCGCTACCCGCGCGGCGAGGGGCTCGGCGTCGACATCCCCGAGCAGCCCCAGGTGCTCGAGCTCGGCCGTGGGCGGATCCTGCGCGAGGGCGCCTCGATCGCGCTGCTCAGCTACGGCACCCGGCTGGGCGAATGCCTGAAGGCGGCGGAGGACCTGGCGGCGCGTGGCCTCAGCACCACGGTGGCCGACGCGCGCTTCGCCAAGCCGCTCGACAGCGACCTGATCGGCCAGCTGGCGGCCCACCACGAGGTGCTGATCACCATCGAGGAGGGCGCCTGCGGCGGGTTCGGCG
The DNA here is from genome assembly GCA_964613585.1 of uncultured Mycobacteriaceae bacterium. Classification (GTDB taxonomy): domain Bacteria; phylum Pseudomonadota; class Alphaproteobacteria; order DSM-16000; family Inquilinaceae; genus CAZTHL01. The sequence goes on from CAZTHL010000042.1 coordinate 27,510, forward strand.
CCTTCGTGCTGCAGAACATGGCCGGGCGCGGCCTGCTCGACGGCACCGGCTACGGGTCCGCCAAGGTGCGCACGATGATCCTGCCGGACCGCTTCCTCGACCAGGACAAGCCGGAGCGGCAGTACCAGACCGCCCACCTGACCGCCGTGGACATTGTCGAGACCGCGCTCAGGACGCTCGGCATCGAGGACAGCCGCCGCGGCTCCGTGGCCGGCATGGCGTCGGCCTGAGCGCGTTCGGCACCGTCAGGCCCCGCCGGTCCCGCCGGCGGGGCGCCACCCCAAGGATGTGAGCCGGCAAGGGCGGGACGTCGCTTGGCCGGCTCGACGGGGGCCCTGGTCGACGGGGCCCTGGTTGACGAGGACAAGGACGGGCCTGGCCCGGAGAGCCCGAGGGTCGGGTGGCGCGACGGCGCTACCCCGCCAGCGCCCGGGCCAGCCAGGGCAGGCTGACGTCGAGCCGGTAGTCGATGCCGGAGTGGCCGTCGGCGTATTCCTCGTAGTGATGGACGATGCCCTGCCGATGCAGTGCGTCGTGCAGGCGCCGGGCGCCGTAGAGCATGTTGTACTCGTCCTCGGTGCCGCAATCGATGAACAGCGCCTTGAGCCGGCGCAGGTTGTCGGCCCAGGGCAGGTCGGTACGCTCGGCCATGCGCGCCGGATCCCAGGCCAGCCAGCGGGCCCAGCGCTCCTCGACCAGGGCGGCGGTCCGCGGGTCGACCGGCAGGCGCAGGCCCCAGAAGCGGGTGATGTCGGGATCGTAGCTGGCGGCCATCGCCAGGAGCATCACGTTCTGACCGTCCCTGCGGTCGTGCTTCAGCTTGCCCTCGACATGGCGGACATAGGCCTCGATCGAGCCGTCGTGCCGGGCGAGGGCGCGCAGCAGCGCCGGCATGTCGGGCAGGTAGCACCATTCGAAGCCCATGTCGCCGGATTGGCAGGCCGCCGCCGCCCACACCTCGGGCCGGCGCATGGCCTGGACGATCGCGCCGTAGCCGCCCGAGGAGAAGCCGAGCACGCCGCGTCGGCCTCCGTCGCCGCTGGCATCGCCGCAGCCGAAGCGACCCTCGACGGCCGGCAGCACCTCGTCCACCAGGAAGTCCTCCCAGCGGCCCATGGCCGGGCTGTTGATGTACTGGTTGCCGCCGAGGCGGGTGAAGCAGTCGGGGCAGGCGACCGCGACCGGCGGCATCGCGCCGGTGGCGATCAGCCGGTCGAGCCGCTCCGGCAGGTTCTCGCCGAACGCTCGCCAGTTGGTCGCGGCCGGGCCGCCCGAGCCGAAGCCGGCCAGCAGCACGAGCAGCGGCAGCCCGGTGCCGTCGTGGCCGGCCGGCATGTAGACCGCCACGTCCCGGTCGGTGTGGTCGCCGAGCAGGTTGGTCCTGAGCACCTGGCTGTCGACGACCAGGCTGTGCACGGTGCCGTGGGCGGCGTCCCGTTTCCGGCGCATGGCTTCTACCGTTGAAAGACGTCGGCGTGGAGCAGGAAGAGTAGGACGATGCCGAGCCCGACGCGATAGACAACGAACGGTGTGAAGTCGGCGTGCTTCAGCCAGCGCATCATCAGCGCGATGGCCGCCAGGGCGGAGACGAAGGCCAGCGCCGCGGCGACCAGGGCGTCCCGGGTCAGCGCGACGTCGCCGATCCGCGCCAGCTCGAGCGCCGTCAGCGCCCCGGCGCCGAGGATCGCCGGGATCGACAGCAGCAGCGCGAAGCGGGCGGCCTCGCTGCGGCCCATGCCGAGGAACCGGCCGGCGGTCATGCAGGCGCCCGACCGGCTGGTGCCCGGGATCAGCGCCAGCGCCTGGAACAGGCCGACGACCAGCGCGTCGCGGTAGCTCATGCGCTCCACCGTCCCGGCGACGGCGCCGACCCGGTCGGCCACGTAGAGGAGCAGCCCGAAGCCGATGGACGTCGCGGCCAGCACCGTCACCAGCAGCTCGAGGTCGCGCTCGGCGCCGAAGGCGAGGTCCTTGATCAGGAAGCCCGCCGCGAAGATCGGCACCGAGGCCAGGGCGACCTGGAGAGCAAGCCGGCCACCGGGCTCGACACGCCCGGTCAGCAGGCTGAGCCCGCCCGCGGCGATGCCGGCGACGTCGCGCCGGAAATAGAGGAGGACGGCGAACAGGGTGCCGACATGCACGGCGATGTCGACGATCAGACCCTGGTCCGGCCACCCGGTCACCAGAGGCACGAGGATCAGGTGAGCGCTGGAGCTGACCGGCAGAAATTCGGTGATGCCCTGGACCAGGGCCAGGACGACGATGTGGTGCAGGAGCAGCAAGGCGAAAGAGTCCGGCGACGGGAACAACCGGCTTATAGCAGCCGGCACGGCCTCCGGCCACTGCCTCCGTTCGTTGCTTGTCCAGCCGATCGTCTCAGAACGGTATCAAACCGCCCGCCGCTGCCGCGTAGCTTTGTATTCATCGGTTGGTGTCGCAAGGTCGGAACCATGAAGGTTCAATGATGCTGACCTATCGGTTAATTCACGCTCGCAATCCGCCGCGGGATTGTCTAAATGGTCCGGGACTGGCCGGTCGCGCCGCGAGCGGTCCAAGCGCTGCTGCGTCCAGCCACCCGAAGCCGCCGCCATGCGCGGCGCGGCAGCGTAGAACGGGGACAGTCGGGGACCATCGCCATGCCGCAACGGATGCTGAAGTTCACCAGCACGGGCTACGAGATGCCGGAGAAGCGGTCGGCGGACCAGCGCCGGCGCGACTGGCAGGAGGTCTATGGCGAGTATGCCCGGGCCAAGGCCGAGGAGCAATCCGCCCGCTGCTCGCAATGCGGCGTGCCGTTCTGCCAGGTGCACTGCCCGCTGCACAACAACATCCCGGACTGGCTGATGCTGACGGCCGAGGGCCGTCTCGAGGAGGCCTACGAGGTGTCGTCGGCCACCAACAACATGCCGGAGGTGTGCGGTCGGATCTGCCCGCAGGACCGGCTGTGCGAGGGCAACTGCGTCATCGAGCAGGCCGGCCATGGCACCGTCACGATCGGCGCCATCGAGAAGCACATCACCGACACCGCCTGGGAGCAGGGCTGGGTCAAGCCCATCGAGGTGCGCCGCGAGCGACCGGAGTCCATCGGCGTCATCGGCGGCGGCCCGGGCGGCCTGGCGGCGGCCGAGGAACTGCGCAGGCGCGGCTACCATGTCCATGTCTACGACCGCTACGACCGGATGGGCGGGCTGCTCATCTACGGCATTCCGAACTTCAAGCTCGAGAAGCACGTGGTCGAGCGGCGCACCCGGCGGCTCGCCGACAGCGGGATCCATCTGCACGAGAACTTCACCGTCGGCCCGCGCGGCAGCGGTGCCGATGCCACCCTGCGCGAGCTCCGCGCCCGCCACGACGCCGTGCTGATCGCCACGGGTGTGTACAAGGCGCGCGACCTGATGGCGCCCGGCGTCGGCCTCGGCAACATCGTCCCGGCGCTCGACTATCTGATCGCCTCCAACCGCCAAGGCCTGGGCGACACGGTGCCGGAAATCGCCGACGGCCGCCTCGATGCCCGCGACAAGAACGTCGTGGTCATCGGCGGCGGCGACACCGCCATGGACTGCGTGCGCACGGCGGTGCGCCAGGGCGCCCGCTCGGTCCGCTGCCTCTACCGGCGCAACCGGGCCAACATGCCCGGCTCCCAGCGCGAGGTGAGGAACGCCGAGGAGGAGGGCGTCGTGTTCGAATGGCAGGCCGCGCCCGAGGCGTTCGTCGGCGAGGATACGGTGCGCGAGGTGCGCGCCCTCAAGATGCATCTCGGCGTGCCCGACGCCACCGGCCGACAGACGCCGCAGGTGATCGAGGGCTCGAACTACACGCTCGAGGCCGATCTGGTGATCAAGGCCCTGGGCTTCGATCCGGAGGACCTGCCGACCCTGTTCGGCGAGCCGGAGCTGAAGGTGAGCCGCTGGGGCACCATCACCGTCAGCTTCAAGACCATGATGACCAATCTCGACGGCGTGTTCGCGGCGGGCGACATCATCCGCGGCGCCTCGCTGGTCGTCTGGGCGATCCGCGACGGGCGCGACGCGGCGGCCTCGATCCACCAGTATCTGCAGCAGCGGGCGCGCCAGGACGCGCCGGCCGTCGCCGCGGAGTAGCGGCGGCGGCCGGCCGGACCGGGCGAGCGGTCGGGCCCCGGGCGGGTGGCCGACGGCCGACCGAGGCGGCGCGGACCCGGCCTTCAATCCTGTGGAGACGTGGCATGGACAGCGCGGATACCGCGCGCCATGCTCGACAGACAGGCCGTCGCGCCGGCTCGGCGCGCGGCGACCTCAGGCCACCACCGGGAAGGGGTGACACCATGACCGACACGATCGATCCTGGCCTCCGTTTCGCGGCCGAGCAGCGGGCCGAGCGTGCCCGGCTCGAGCAGGCCCACGCCTACGACCCGACGGACGAGCACGATGCCTGCGGCGTCGGCTTCATCGCCTCGATCGACGGCACGCCGCGGCGCGACGTCGTGCAGGCGGCCATCGACGCGCTCAAGGCGGTGTGGCACCGCGGCGCGGTCGACGCCGACGGCAAGACCGGCGACGGCGCCGGCATCCATGTCGAGATCCCGCAGGCCTATTTCCGCGAGCACGTGGAAGGCACCGGCCACAAGACCGAGCACGGCCAGATGGCCGTCGGCATGGTGTTCCTGCCGCGCACCGACTACGAGGCGATGGAGCGCTGCCGATGCATCGTCGAGTCCGAGATCCTCAATTTCGGCTACTACATCTATGGCTGGCGCCAGGTGCCGATCAATGTCGACGTGATCGGCGAGAAGGCGAACGCCACCCGGCCGGAGATCGAGCAGATCATGATCGCGAACGCCTCCGGCGTGCCGGAGGACCAGTTCGAGCGCGATCTCTATGTCATCCGCCGGCGCATCGAGAAGGCGGCCAAGGCCGAGGGCATCAACGAGTTCTACATCTGTTCGCTCAGCTGCCGCTCGCTCGTCTACAAGGGCATGTTCCTGGCCGAGCAGCTGACCGCGTTCTATCCGGACCTGCTCGACGAGCGCTTCGTCTCGCGCTTCGCCATCTACCACCAGCGCTACT